>CANDBT010000022.1 GCA_947383005.1 uncultured bacterium
GAGGGCGGAAATAGCGAGTGCCGAATTCACCGGAATTTCCGCAAGGCAGTACTAGTTACATTTGTTTCATTATTTCGGAGTTCTTCCTTATATTGTACCGCAAAACAAGCGAATAATATAGAATAAATTAAAAAAACAGATGAAAAATTTATTTTTTTCTGGTATAATAGAAATAGTATTAAAATATTTCATACTGTTTTTTGGACGGAGAAAAGGCTAAACTAAATTTATAATAACATACAGAAAATCTACTAGCAGAGTAACGTGAAATAAATGTAACAGTTCAGACGGAGTATCTTCCTGCCCATCTGAACTGTTACAAATAAATAGCAAACTGGTCATGCAGGAGGGGCAGGCATAAGCCCCTCCCGTTTGGTTGTCAGAGGAGGAAGGCTATGCTGCTGGTTTTGATTTTGTTTCTTGCCGTCTCATCGGTGGCGCTTTTTTTCCTGAAAAGGGATCGGCAGACGATATATTTGCTGGGACTCTGTTATAGTTTCCTTTGCTTGTCCATTGGTATGACAGTCTGTTTGTCGAAGGTTGGCGGGCTGTCGCCGGAGCAGAAAAGTTTTTTGTTTCTGGATACACAGATTCAGCTTTGGCTGTCTTATCGCATGTTCCCCTTCTGGAAATGGGGATATATGATTGTCCTTGGCTGGTATCTGTTTCCCACTTTCCTGTTGCTGACAGCAATGTATTACAGTATGGTTCCTGCAGTCCTCCGCTTTAGGAAAAACAGTTGGATGGTGTTTATTTTGCCGGCAATTAGTTTGGCAGTTTCCTATTCCGCTTTTTTCCCCCGTTTGGCAAAAAGCGGTTTGGCTTTGCCGACGCTTCTGATGAAATTGTCTGCTGTCTGGGTTTATGGTTATATGACGGTAGCGGTAATTTTGCTCGTGTATGAGTATCGGGATATCATCATGCCGTACAACAAAAGGCAATTCCGTTATATTATGGTGTTTATCCTCTGTGTGGCTGTTCAGTATATGGTGTATGGGATGCAGGGAGCCATTCCGATATACCGAATTTATTCGGCTGAATCTATGCCTTTGAACGGATGGCTTTATGCTGATTTCCTGACAGATATGCGGGGATTATATCTGTTTTCACTGTTTACTTTGATTTCCGTATTGCTGGGAGTTTGGAATCTGAAAAACTATATGGTGGCGGATTGGAAGAAAAACCGGGAAGAGACCAGTATTTACCGGAAATCTGATACGGCAAGGATGGGCGTGACCGTTTTTGTTCACAGTATTAAGAACCAGCTTTTGTCGAACAGAGTCCTTTGTAAAAAGATCCGGAAAGAGTTAGCCGGTGAATATCCTGATCAGAAAAAGCTGGAAGAGTATGCCCATATGCTGGAAGAAGTGAATGAAAGCATGTTGGGACGTATGGAAGAATTGTATAAGAGTACGAAGCTCAATTACATTTCTTTATGCCCTATGACAGCAAGACAGATTGTGGATACGACATTGAAGCTGTTTCATAAAAAATATCCGGAAGTGCAGGTGAAGATTTCCGGTAAAATGGAAGGATCACTATTGGCTGATGAACAGCATTTGGGTGAGGCTTTATATAACCTGCTGACGAATGCCCATGAGGCGTTTTTGATGTCGGAGAAAGATAAAGAAGTTATAGAATTGGAGGTGTATTGCAAAGGTATATATTTAGGTTTTGAAATCCGGGACAATGGGAAAGGAATCTCAAAACCGGAACGGCGAAGGATCTTTGATCCTTTTTACACAGACAAAAATACAAATTTTAATTGGGGAATGGGACTGTATTACGTGAGGGAGATCGTAAAAGGCCATTTGGGAAATTTAAGGTTGGAAAGCTATCCCGGAGAGGGTACAAGTTTTTTTGTAATGATCCCCCGGTATGAGCCGGGAAAAGCGGCAAAAAAATACAGGCTATAGTTAGGGAATGGTTGATTATAGAATAAATAAGCAATGAGAAACAGGTTTGACCGCGGCCGGAAGAGATGATGGGGCGCAGCAGTAAGGAAGTGGGAATTAACATGATTCGAGTAGCAATAGTAGAAGATTTTGATTTGATTCGGGAAGATTTGTGTGAATTGATTGACAGGCAAACGGACATGGAGGTGGTTTGGCAGGCCGCCAGCGGCCAGGCAGCGGTAGAACAGGCCGGGGCAGAGGCAGCAGATATTATTTTGATGGATATTGAGATGGAAACCAGCAATGCTGGAATAGTGGCTACAGAGCAGATACGAGACAGAAATCAGGAACAAAAGGTAATTTTTTTGACAATACATGAGACAAATCCCATGATTATCTCAGCTATGGGAACAGGAGCAGTAGATTATGTGGTGAAAGGGTGTTCGGAAGAAAATATCCTTAATCATATCCGCAATGCCTATGAAGGCCGGCCGGTGATGGAGTCGCGGATTCAGGAAACAGTTATGCGGGAATATACCCGGCTCCAGCGTTCGGAAAAGAGCTTATTGTTTTTTATTAACAATGTATCTCAGTTGACATCTGCGGAACGGGAGCTGGTAAGGCTTCTGCTTGAGGGAAAGAAGGTCAGGGAGATAGCCCAGATCCGTTGCGTGGAAATGATCACGGTTAAGACACAGATTAAAGGGTTGCTGAGAAAGTTTGGATGTGCCAGGACAAAGGAAATTGTGCTGATGATCCAGGAATTAAATATTTCACATCTTTTCTGTTCTCAGTCATAAAGGGAATGGCTTTGGCGGGAAACGGAGGGAATGGATATGAAACGCGAGTACTACAGTTATGATAAAAGTCAGTTGATGAATGCGCCGAAAATGCCCTTGTATTGCCTGGAAGATGATGATGAGGTTTTTCGGCAGATGGCAAGGCAAATGGTTGAGGAGATAGAAAATCATAATGCAAGAGGGGAAAGGACTATTTTTATTTGTCCTGTAGGGCCTGTGGGGCAGTATCCGTATTTTGTGGAAATGATCAATGAAAAATGGATCAGTTTAAGGCAGGTTTGGTTTATCAATATGGATGAATATTTAGATGAACATTGCCAGTGGGTGCCGAAGGATCATCCGTTAAGCTTTCGCGGTTTTATGGAGCGGAAAGTGTATTCCCGGATACGGCCGGAGCTGGTGATGCCGCCTGGCCAAAGGATTTTTCCTGATCCTAACGACGTGCAGGCTATTCCTAAATTGATTGAAAATCTGAGGGGGGTGGATGTTGTTTTTGGCGGTATCGACGATAGCGGCCACGTAGCGTTTAATGAAGCTGACGGTTCTATGTCGGCAGAAGAATTTTTGGCACAAAAGACGCGGGTATTGAAGATTAGCCCGGAAACACAGACAACTAACGCTAGCGGAGATTTCGGCGGCGCATTGGAGGATATGCCTCATTATTGCGTGACAATCGGGATGGATGAAATTGTCCACGCGAGAAAAATACGTCTGGCTTGTTTGGGAAATCGGCACCGGGCAGCGGTACGCAGGCTGGGATATGGTGATATGACACCGGAATTTCCTGTGAGCCTTTTGCGGAACCATCCGGATATTACGCTGACTTTTCCTGAGACAGTGGCTATGTGCGGCTGATTTTTATCGTAATTCCATGCTCTTTGGGGTGTTGCCATGCGGCTTCATTTTTGCGAGATCCGGTGCTGGGGCGAGAACTGCCCCTCTGCAAAGCAGTATGGGTTAAGGAGTATCCCAAAGGGTATAGGTCTGGGACAGAAAAAGGAGATAAGACAGGATGAGAATGTTACTAAAAGGCGGGCGGATATACCGAAATCGCAGCTTTATTTTCCGCGATATTTTCATTGAGGATCAGATCATCTCTGAAATTGGCAGGGATCTGGAGGATGAGGGCGCTTTCATATTGGATTTGAAGGGGATGAGGATTGTACCGGGATTTTTCGACGTGCATACTCATGGGGCAGCAGGGGTAGATGTCAATGCGGCAACAGCAGAAGATTTTGAAAAAATATGCCGGTTCCAGGCCAGCCAGGGAGTAACAAACTGGCTGGCATCCGTGCTGACGGATACGGAAGAACAGACGCTCTGGTGCATAGGCCAGTATAATCGGTGGAAGCAGGCAGAGCATTGCGGGGCAAATCTGATGGGGGTTCATTTGGAAGGACCGTTTCTGGCAGCGCAGTATAAAGGTGCTATGCCGGAGGAGCTGCTGCGAAAGCCGGATTTGAAGCTGGTTAAGAAATACCAGCAGGCGGCAGGCGGAGATATTCGTTATATGACCGTATCACCGGAGCTGGAGGGGATGAACGCTTTGATTCCGGAGATACGTGATCTGGGAATTGTGGTAGCTATCGGCCATTCGGGGGCAGATTATGAGACGGCCAGGAAAGCTATTGCCGGAGGGGCTATGGCAGCGACTCATACCGGCAATGCCATGAGGCTTTTGCATCAGCATGAACCGGCTATCTGGGGGGCAGTATTGGAGAACGACGAAATTTATTGTGAGATTATCAGTGATGGACGTCATCTTCATCCAGGTACGGTGCGGCTGATTCTTAAAACTAAAGGAATGGACCGGGTGGTTGCCGTCACCGATTCCATTATGGCAGCCGGATTAGCTGACGGCGTGTACAAGCTTGGGGTCAATGATGTGGTGGTGAAAGACAAAGATGCGCGTTTGGTATCTAACGGGAACCGGGCGGGAAGCACATTGACAGCCAGTGAGGCGCTGATCAATTTGATGGATTTTACGAAAAAGCCATTGGAGGATATCTTGCCGCTGCTGACGGAAAACCCGGCAAAGCTTATCGGCGTCTATGACCGGATCGGTTCTATAGAGGAAGGAAAGAACGCGGATTTGGTTGTGTTGGATAACCGGTACAGGGTATGCCGGACGATTGTCGGTGGAAGGAGCGTATTTGAGGCCGAAAGCAGATAGGTGGCATGGCTGATTGTCTGGTTAGGCAAAAAGACGGCAAGGCAGGATAGGGATACTGATTTATGAATGGGGATAGTTGGTATAATGCAATTTTCTTGGTTGTCAGTTTTGGAGCGTCGGTAATCGGATCAATCTGCGGTATTGGAGGCGGGGTGTTGATAAAGCCGATGTTGGATACTCTGGGAGTTTTCAGCGTGGCGGCGATTAGTTTCCTTTCCGGATGTACCGTATTGTCGATGACTTGCTATTCGGTGGTCAAGGCAAAACTGAGCGGGGAATCCCAGGTGGATACACGGGTGGGCACTCCGCTGGCAGTTGGGGCTGCCATAGGAGGAGTGGCCGGGAAAATGATGTTTCAATATCTGTCCGGTTTATTTCCGGATAAGAATAGGGTAGGGGCAATTCAGGCGATATGTTTATTAATGATTACTTTGGGGACAATAGGGTATACAATAGAAAAAAATAAGATTAAAACCCATCAGGTGAGTGGGTTGCCGGCCTGTATTTTTATTGGCCTGGCGCTTGGGATTTGTTCATCTTTTCTGGGGATCGGCGGAGGGCCGATTAACTTGGTGGTGCTGTTTTTCTTTTTCTCCATGGACACAAAGACAGCAGCGCAGAATTCACTGTATATTATCTTGTTCTCTCAGGCGGCCAGCCTTATCAATACCCTGGTGACAGGGACTGTGCCTGAGTTCGGCTTTATGTCGCTGGCGCTGATGGTGGCTGGCGGGTTCCTTGGAGGAATGGCAGGGCGTATGGTGAATCGAAGAATTCATGCGAAGATGGTGAACCAACTGTTTATCGGGCTGATGGTAGCGATTATGCTGACTTGCGTATATAATATTATCCACTTTTTGTAGGGAATGGCAATGGTGGAAATAGATATAAGGTAAACAGCATGGTGAGCCAGGGGGAATCATGGGTGTTATATAGATTTAAGCAATAAGGAAGGCGGGGGCTTCCAGCCGGGGCGCCAGGACCGTGATTGTGGCAATTCCCAAGAGGGGAGGGCCGAATGTGGCGTATCCGGGGAATATCTTGCCGTCCCACGGCAGTTACGTTCATCGATATTCTGTGGACAGTACCTGCTATACCTGTGGGATATGAGCCATCACCAATTAAAGGGAGCTGTTCCGAAAGGGGCAGTTCCTTTTGCGTCTATGCGCAGCCCCATGCAGAGGAAGTATGCCGCAGAAGCGGCATATGGGGGCGCGGCGAGAAGGGGAACATGGCTCTTCCCTGCTCGATTTTATGTATAGGTTCGCTTCACAACTTGTCTGTTCTTTTCATAAGATAAGGAAAGAAGTTTTTAGGAGACAAATTGATGAAGATATGTATTGATGCAGGCCATTATGGTAAATACAATCGTAGTCCGGCAGACGGACGTTACTATGAATCAGATTTGACCTGGAAACTGCATTTGCTGCAGAAGAAATATCTGGAGGCATATGGGGTTCAGGTTGTGACAACACGTTCGGATAAAAATACGGACAGAGGGCTTTATGATCGGGGAGCGGCATCCCGGGGATGTGTGTTGTTTATCTCCGATCATACCAATGCGGTGGGAACAGGGGTAAATAATTCTGTGGATTATCCGGCTGCTTATTGTGCCATTAATGGCAGCGCGGACGGTATCGGCATGGCTTTAGCTCAATGTGTGGAACGGGTTATGGGTACACAGCAGCCAGCGCGAATCGAGCATAGACGGGGGCAGAATGGCGATTATTACGGTGTGCTGCGGGGAGCTACGTCGGTAGGGACACCAGGACTGATTCTGGAGCATTCTTTTCATACAAATAAGCAGGTTGTCCGGTGGCTTATGGATGATGGCAATTTGGATCGCCTGGCACGAGCGGAAGCGGAGACAATTGCTCTATATTATAACTTAATCGACCCTATTCCCGAGAAAAAATCCGGATGGAGGGAGGAAGATGGCGGATGGCGTTTCTATCTGGGCAATACAGGGGAACCGGTTCGCAATGACTGGTATAAAGACGGTGAGGATTGGTATTGGTTTGACGGAGCAGGGATGATGGTGCATGATACCTGGAAGGCTGGTAATGACGGAAAATGGTACTTTTTAAATCCGGACGGAACTATGGCTTGGAATCAGTGGGCAGTCTGGAAGGGGAATCTGTATTGGCTGACAAAAGACGGGAGCATGTTTGAAGGGGAAATGTGCATGAGCACGGATGAGAACGGTGCGTTCATCCCCTGGAATGTTACACGAAAAATGACTGAGGTACCGTTAAAAAAAGAACCAGTGAAAAGGGCGATGGACGGGAATGCGGGCGAGACTGTTAGAAGAAAGGCATGTAAGAGGATAAAAAAGAGCAGGAAAACAAGAAAGTTTAAAAAGAAAAAATATAAAAAAACATTACGATTTTAAGAAGTCTATGTATCTTTAAAAAGAGTTATGATATACTTAACAGAAAAAGAAAATTCTAACACTATCTACCGCAAGGTATAGTAAAAGGGAAAGAACGGAGTGCGGGAATGGCAAAAAGATACGACTTGATTATCATTGGCTCTGGCCCGGCAGGGCTGGCGGCGGCAATTTATGCCCAACGGGCGAGGCTGAACACTTTGGTACTTGAAAAGGAGATGATGAGCGGCGGACAGGTGCTGAATACTTATGAAGTTGACAATTATCCGGGACTTCCGGGGATTAACGGATTTGAGCTGGGCACAAAATTCCGTCAGCACGCGGATGGGTTGGAAGCGGTTTTTGCGGAAGATGAAGTTTTGCGGATAGAGTTGCTCAAAACAGAGGAGAGACTGCAGGCAGCGGAGCTGCGGCTTTTCGGACTGTCTTCCGGTCAAGACGAACGTCATGATTTACCCGAAGCATTGGTGTGGAAACAAGTAGTGGGGAAAAGGGATGTGTATCAGGCAAAGGCTGTGATTGTCGCTGCGGGGGCGACTCATCGGAAACTGGGCGTGCCGGGGGAAGAAGAGCTGGCAGGAAAAGGAATCAGTTATTGTGCTACTTGTGACGGTGCGTTTTTTAAAAGGAAAGTAACGGCTGTTATAGGCGGCGGGGACGTGGCTTTGGAGGATGCTGTTTTTTTGTCACGGATGTGTGAGCGGGTTTATCTGATTCATCGCCGGGATCAGTTGCGAGGGGCGAAGTCTTTGCAGGAAAAGGTATTTGCTACTGAGAATATAACCGTTATTTGGGATACGGTAGTAGAACGGATATTGGGTGAGGAAAGGGTTCGTGCGTTAAGCCTAAGAAACAAAAAGACAGGGGAAGCCTTTGAATTGGCGCTGGACGGCGTGTTTATCGCTGTGGGAATTACTCCCAATACCCGGCCTTATGAGGGGCTGCTGGAATTGGAGAACGGATATATCCGTGCAGACGAGGAGGGAAATACCAGTGTACCGGGGATTTATGCGGCGGGAGATGCACGGACAAAACGGCTCAGGCAGATAGTCACAGCGGTTGCGGACGGAGCTAATGCCGTGACCAGCGCGGAACGTTATCTGATCGAGCATTAAGGAGGCAAGGCGAATGAAGAAAGCCTTCAAGATACTGATTGTGAGCTGTCTTTGTGTGCTGCTGGCGGACAAAGACGTGGCTTATGGCGATAATGTGAGTAAGTCGCCTCATGTGGCAGAACGGGTGACAGCAAGAGAGGATTATTCGCATATTGCCGTTTCTCAAGTGTCGGATTATGTGAATATTCGGGAAGAGGCCAATACTTCAAGTAAGATTGTGGGGAAAATTTATAATCATTGTGCGGCAGAGATACAGGAAACAGTAGAAGGGGAGGGTGGGAACTGGTACCGGATCAGGTCCGGTACGGTGACGGGCTACATCAGCGCCCGGTATTTTATTACCGGGCAGGAAGCCGAAAGGCTTGCTCAGTCTATCGGAAGGGAATTTGTGACAATAAATACAGAAAGTCTGCGTTTGCGTGAGCAGCCGGATTTAAACAGCAAAGTGCTGACGATTCTTTCTCAGGGCGCTCGGTATGTGGTGCAGGGAGAAGAGGGGGGATTTTTTAAGGTAGAAGTAGATGCCGATTTAGTCGGTTATATTGCCCGGGAATATTGCCGGACAGCGGTGGAGTTTGATCAGGCGGTGTCTGTTGAAGAGGAATGGCAGAAGCTGGCGGAAACTGCCCGTCGTGAACAGGAAGCGGCAGAGGCGATGACGGCTTTGGAGCAGGTTAAACGAAACGAAGGATATATTGCGGCTAACCCGCTGCAAAGCGATAATGCCAGCCAGTCAGAGGAGCCGCCGGCAATAGCGGTTCCCGCGGCTGATTTTCCTGCCGCAACAGGGGAACCCGGGACAGATCATGTGGCGGCGGGCGGAAATCCCTCGGATGATGCTGTGGGGAGGACGCCATCAAGCAGTACGGCGGGGGGCGGCCCGTCAGGCCCGGGTGGCACGTTGCCAGGCCCGTCAGGAAATGCTTTTCCCACAGGAAGCCCGTCAGGAAGTTCGGAAGCCGTAACGTCGGCAACCAGGACGGCTATAGTGGCTTATGCCAAACAGTTTTTGGGGCGGCCTTATGTATATGGCGGGACAAGCCTTACTGACGGGACGGATTGTTCCGGTTTTACTCAGGGAGTGTATGCCCATTTTGGGATAACTACCGGGCGCAGTTCCCGCGACCAGGCGGAAAATGGCCGGGCAATTGCGGTAGATGCTGTTCAGCCGGGGGATTTGCTGTTTTATGCCAGCGGGGATTATATCAATCATGTGGCGTTATACATAGGCGGCGGACAGGTGATACATGCCAGCAATTCGACAACAGGTATTATTATTTCGCCATATAATTATCGAACTCCCTGTAAGGCAGTTACTTTTATCAACACCCAATAAGTTTGATAAGGATTTATCGTTGTGCATGGAGAATCAATGGTGGAAAAGAAACAGTATAATGGTTTAGACGTAGTTAAAGTGACGATGGCCGTATTGATTGCGGCCCGTCACATGATTCAGATTTTTTATCCTGTGGAAAGCAAATGGCGGGTGCTGATCGGCGCCTGGCTTTCCAATCTGGGCGTGCCGGTGTTTTTTATTATAGCCGGTTTTTTTCTGTTTCGGAAAACGGACCGGGAGCAGGGAGAAGAAGGCTGGCGAAGGGTTTGGAGTTACTGCAGGCGGATTTTAAAATTATATTTGCTGTGGTCGCTGATTTATCTGCCGATAGACTTTTATAATTGGTACCATGGAGACAGGAATGTGGCAAGAGGGATCCTTGTCTATATACAGTCTTTTTTCTTCAGCAGCACGACAGTACAGCTTTGGTATCTGCCGGCGTTGCTGGTTGCCTGCCTGTTGGTTTGGCTGGTTTATGTTAAAGGAATGAAAATCGGACAAATTTTGGCCGTTACCGGTTTGCTCTTTTGTGCAGGTTGTATTTGCGATAATTGGTATTTTAACGAGCAGCTTCCCAGAGAAATGCAGAATTTGCTGCGTCTTTACGTCCGGTATTTTCTGACTGTGCGCAACGGCTTGTTTTACGGAAGTTTTTTTGTGGCCCTGGGGTTATGGTTTGCCAAAACCAGATGGAAACTGCCCTTTTGGCCGTCAGCGGCCGGCGTGGTTTTGTCCGTTATTTGCATGCTGGCGGAAGTGGTGCATTGCAGCAATACCAATATGGTGTTTACCTCAGCCCCGGCGGCATTCTGCCTTTTTGCGGCAGCCTCAGCAGTAAAGGGGAAAGACAGGCCAATATATCCGCGGCTGCGTGTTATGAGTGAGTGGATTTACTTATCACACGTTTATTTCTTTTACTTATTTGCCTGGACTTCCCGATGGAATCCTGTTTCCCAGGGCAAAAAAGGGATCACGGTTTCGATTATGGCACCTTTGATTTTGTTTGCCTGGTGTATGGCCAGACTGACAGAAAAGGAGAAATTTCGGTGGATGAAAAAGATGATATAATCAATAAGAGCTGCTGATGCAGCATAGCGGGCAGGAGAAACTTTCCCCTGCCCGCTATGCTGCATTGTATATACGGAAGCGTTAGAATTCCGGTTCGATTAATCCGTAAGAATTTCCCTTCCTCTTATAAACCACATTGACTTCTTCCGTCTCTGCATTCAGGAAAACATAAAAATTGTGTCCTAAAAGCTCCATCTGTACACAAGCTTCCTCTGGATCCATAGGCTTAATTCCGAAACGTTTTGTCTTTACAATCCGGATCTCGTCTTCGGGTTCTACTTCCTCGTTGACAAAGAAGTCGGAAAAAGCGATAGCGGATTGTTTTTTATCGATAAGTTTATGCTTATATTTTTTTAGCTGGCGTTCAATAATCTCTTCTACCAGGTCAATGGAAACATACATATCGCTGCTGGACTCTTCGGCGCGGATAATATTGCCTTTGACGGGGATGGTTACTTCGATGTTCTGCTTGTCCTTCTGTACGCTTAAGGTGACAATCACCTCTGTATCGGGGTTAAAATAGCGGTCCAGTTTGCCAATTTTTTCTTCTACGGCTTGTTTCAGCGCGGGTGTTATGTTGATATTTCTTCCTGTAATCGTATAACGCATAAGCCATCAGCTCCTTCTTTTGAGATATCTTTAGTATACCACATAATTTTGAAAAATTCAACAAAAACAACTAATTGTTGTTACAATTAATTGTGAAAAGGTTACTGTTTACATGTGCCTTGTGAACAGTAACGTGAAAAGCAACTTTGCCAAAAGAAAAGGAGCCTCCCTCAGGGAGCCTCCTGATCAAGTGCTGTTTGCTATACCCGCACATCCACCTGATGTGCAGACTTAAGATATTGGCTCAGGTTGATCTGCTCTTGATATCCCTTCCCCAGGAGCTGCTTGGTGGTCTGCATGTTCCCGCCGGGGTAGAGCAGATGGGAGTCCCACTTGACCTGAGCAAAGTCGCCGGCTGTTTTATAGGTGTGGGCAGCCAGCTCCTTTCCGCTGAAAGCCTGGTAGCGGTCAGCCACCTCATCCGCCATGCCCATCAGTTGTTCCTTGGCTGCTGCCAGCTGGCTTAAGGCTTCTTCCACGCTTTCGGCCCCTTTAAGCCCTTGGGCGACCCCGTCGGCTATGCTATGGAGATCCCCGATCCATTCCTCGGCTGCCTGCCCAAAGTCTTTCCCGTAAAGCCTTTGGGCGTGGTCCATACGGAAATGGGAGATCCCCAGGTTGGTTCCCACCATCCAGGACATATCTTGGTACTGCTTTTCATTCCATTCCTGGATTATATGGGCCTTCTCGGTCTGGCCTGCCTCCATGGCCTGTTCAGCTCCCGCCTGCATATACTTTAACTGTTCTTCCATGCCGGTAAGGTTATCCACCAGATCCCCTATGGCTTGGTGATATCGCTCCATCTCGCCTTCCATGGCCTTTGGAACATCCTTCTTAGCGATCGTAAACTCAGAAAAAGATGACTGGTTGATCGTGACCAGGCTGGTCTTCTTTGCTGTGCTCCCCGTCTGTCCCTCCTTGGACAGAGCAGAAACCTTTTGCAAAAATGCCTGGTGCTGCACCGCCTGTCTGACGTCGGCTGCCTTCATCGCGCCAGTCAGCCAGCTGTTCTTTCCCTGCTGCTGCCTGAACGCCTGCGGCAGCAAGCTCTGGGTGTTGATTCTCATCTTTCTCCCTCCTTCCTGCTCTGAGAGCGTGCTCTCATCACAAAGGATATATCGGTCATTTCCTTCAGGGTATAACATGGCGGCAGCAGAAAGCAGGTTATTTTATCTGAACGATTACAATTTAGGATAAGTGTACAAAAAGCTACTGTTCACACCATGGCTAATCACTCTGATGATTAGCTATGGGCAAATAGGGTTGTGGGGCAAAGCATATGCCTCATTGCTGAAGGCAATTATAAATGGGCATATGCCGTTATGTTCATACTTGTGAACAGTAACCAAAGAAAAGACGGGCAAACCGGTGAATAACTGAAGGTGGAAAAGTGAGGAAAAAGATGTGGATAATGTGGATAACTTGGTGTATAACTTGTTTTTGGCTTAAATAGGACAAGTTTATCTGTGGACAAAATTGAAGAATAACCCACAAAGAAATTGTGGATACTGTGGATAAATCAAAAAGCAAACATAAATTTTGTGCAAATTGTTTGGTTTACCATAAAATTTTAATTATGTCATCTGCTAATCCTGGCGGGTGAACGGGCGGAAAATGAATTTTTTGTTAAATTTCTTGTTAATGGGTGGGGAAAAAGTTGAATAAATCAAAGGTTAGTGCTACAATGAATAAGATTGACTTTAGAAGACGACGATAAATATAGAATAGAGAATGGGATAGGAGAGAAAAGAATGAATCTCATAGAGAAAATATTTGGCACCCACAGTGAGCGGGAGCTGAAGATGATTTATCCGATTGTGGATAAGATCGAGGCGCTACGTCCGGAGATGATGAAAAAAACGGATGAGCAATTGCGGGATAACACCCGGATATTTAAAGAAAGGCTGGCGCAGGGGGAGACTCTGGATGATATTTTGCCGGAGGCTTTTGCTACCGTGAGGGAAGCGGCGAGAAGGACATTGAATATGGAGCATTTC
This sequence comes from uncultured bacterium, assembly GCA_947383005.1. Taxonomy (GTDB): domain Bacteria; phylum Bacillota; class Clostridia; order Lachnospirales; family Lachnospiraceae; genus Brotaphodocola. The sequence continues at coordinate 13,383 of CANDBT010000022.1, forward strand.
CCGGTACAGCTTATTGGCGGGATTGTGCTGCATCAGGGCCGTATTGCGGAAATGAAAACGGGTGAAGGGAAGACCCTTGTGTCTACCGCGCCGGCTTATTTGAACGCTCTGGCAGGCAAAGGCGTCCATATCGTTACGGTCAATGATTATTTGGCTAAGCGTGACGCAGAATGGATGGGGCAGATTCATGAATTTTTGGGGCTTACCGTGGGCGTGGTGCTGAATCCTATGACGTCTGAAGAGAGGAAGGCTGCCTACAATTGTGATATTACCTATGTTACCAATAATGAATTGGGCTTTGATTATCTGAGAGATAATATGGCTATCTATAAAGAGCAGATGGTGCTGCGTGAGCTGGATTATGCCATCATTGACGAGGTGGACTCGGTGCTGATTGACGAGGCGAGAACTCCGTTGATTATTTCCGGCCAGAGCGGGAAATCCACGAAATTATATGAGGTCTGCGATATCCTGGCGCATCAGTTGGTACGTGGCGAGGCTTCCGGGGAATTTACCAAGATGAATGCCATCATGGGGGAAGACATTGAGGAAACCGGAGATTTTGTGGTCAACGAGAAAGATAAGGTAGTAAATCTGACTGAGGATGGCGTAAAAAAGGTGGAGGAATTCTTCCACATTGATAATCTGGCCGATCCGGAAAATCTGGAGATTCAGCATAATATAATCCTGGCGCTGCGGGCTAATTATCTGATGTTCAGAGATAAGGATTATGTGGTAAAGGACGACGAAGTTTTGATAGTCGATGAATTTACGGGACGCATTATGCCGGGGCGCCGCTATTCTGACGGCCTGCATCAGGCTATCGAGGCGAAGGAACACGTAAACGTCCGTCGGGAGAGCCGGACGTTGGCTACGATTACCTTCCAGAATTTTTTTAATAAATTCAGGAAAAAGGCAGGCATGACTGGTACAGCCCTAACTGAGGAAAAGGAGTTCCGAAACACCTACGGGATGGACGCCATTGCCATCCCCACCAATAAGCCGGTGATCCGTATTGACCATGAGGATGCGGTTTATAAGACAAAGAACGAAAAGTTTAAGGCGGTGGTTGAAGAGGTTGCCGAGGCTCACGAAAAAGGGCAGCCGGTGTTGGTAGGCACGATTACGATTGAGACTTCGGAAATGCTCAGCAAGATGCTGCACAGGCGGGGCATTCCCCATAAGGTATTGAATGCTAAGTATCATGAGCTGGAGGCGGAGATTGTAGCCGATGCCGGTGTACATGGAGCGGTAACGATAGCGACCAATATGGCCGGACGTGGTACGGATATAAAGTTGGATGAAGAGTCCAGGGCTTTGGGCGGCCTGCGGATTATCGGTACGGAAAGGCATGAGGCACGCCGGATTGACAATCAGCTTCGCGGGCGTTCGGGCCGTCAGGGTGATCCGGGAGAGTCACGTTTTTATATATCTCTGGAAGATGATCTGATGCGGCTGTTTGGTTCTGAGCGGCTGATGAGTATGTTTACGGCTTTGGGAGTGCCGGAGGGCGAGCAGATTGAACATAAGATGCTCTCCAATGCTATCGAAAAGGCTCAGATGAAGATTGAAAATAACAACTACGGTATCCGCGAAAATTTGCTTAAATATGATGAAGTCAACAATGAACAGCGGGAGATTATCTATACGGAACGCCGTAAAGTGCTGGATGGCGGCAATATGCGTGATTTGATTTTGAAGATGATTACGGATATTGTGGAGAATTCCGTAGATATGTTTATTTCCGATGAACAGAGCCGGGAGGATTGGGATTTAAGCGGGCTTAATTCCCTGTTGCTGCCGATTATTCCATTGGGTAAGATTACCTTGGAAAATCATTCGGCGACAAAGAAAAACGAGCTGAAACATATGCTCAAGGAAGAGGCGATTAAGCTGTACGAGGCTAAGGAAGCCGAATTCCCGGAAGCGGAGCATATTCGTGAAATCGAGAGGGTGATCCTGTTAAAGGTTATTGACAATAAATGGATGAGCCATATCGACGATATGGATCAGTTGCGTCAGGGTATTGGCCTGCAGGCTTACGGACAGCGCGATCCGGTCGTGGAATATAAGATGAATGCCTTTGAAATGTTTGAGGCAATGACGGCGGCGGTAACGGAAGAGACGGTACGGATACTGTTCCATATTCGTGTAGAGCAGAAGGTGGAGCGTGAACCGGCTGCTAAAGTGACAGGAACAAATAAAGATACCTCAGCGGTTCAGGCGCCCAAAAGGAGAGAAATCCGCAAAATTTATCCGAATGACCCATGTCCTTGCGGAAGTGGGAAAAAGTTTAAACAATGCTGCGGCAGAAAACGGGTGTAGAGATAAATTTTGTATCAGTTCAGACAGAAAATATTAATGGCAGGAGCATGAAATGCGGAGCAATCCGTGGTATCATAGATATAGTGAACGCCAAAAACAGAAAATTTTTGTCGTTCACTATAATTATAAAGAAAGAGGGTGACACAATGGTAGAATTAGATCAGTTTAAGTATGAATTATCTACGTTTCAAAAACCATTAGTGGAAGTGAGGGATTCACTTTGACCTGGATAACAAGGTCAGACGGATTGATGAGTTAGACAAGTCGATGGAGGAGCCAGGATTTTGGGAAGATGCGGAGAAATCCACGAAGTTGGTGCAGGAGGCCAAGAATCTGAAGGATACGGTGGAGCTGTATCGAAGCTTGGAGCAGGAGTATGAGGATATTCTGGTGATGATTGAGATGGGCAACGAGGAGAACGATCCTTCCCTTATTCCGGAAATCGAAGAAATGCTCCATAGTTTTGAGGCAAATTTGGAAAAGCTGCGTATGGCTACTTTGCTGTCCGGCGAATATGACAAGTGCAATGCGATTTTGCGGCTCAATGCCGGGGCGGGAGGTACGGAGTCCTGCGATTGGTGCAGTATGCTTTATCGAATGTACTGCCGATGGGCCGATAAGATGGGCTACAAATCGGAAGTGCTGGATTTTCTGGATGGTGACGAGGCTGGAATCAAGTCGGTGACGATTCAGATTAATGGCGAAAATGCTTTTGGATATCTGAAGTCGGAGCGGGGGGTGCATCGTCTGGTGCGGATTTCCCCTTTCAATGCGGCGGGAAAACGGCAGACTTCTTTTGTATCTTGTGATGTGATGCCGGATATTGAAGAGGATTTAGATGTGGAAATCAATCCGGAAGATTTGCGGGTGGATACTTACCGTTCCAGCGGCGCCGGCGGTCAGCATATCAACAAGACCTCCTCGGCGGTACGGATCACACATATCCCTACCGGGGTGGTAGTCCAGTGTCAGAATGAACGTTCCCAATTTCAGAACAAGGATAAGGCAATGCAGATGCTTAAGGCGAAACTTTTTCTGCTGAAGCAGCAGGCGAATGCGGAAAAGTTATCGGATATCCGTGGGGATGTGAAAGAAATCGGCTGGGGGAACCAGATCCGCTCATATGTGCTGCAGCCGTATACGATGGTAAAGGATCTGCGGACAGGGGAAGAAACAGGCAATGTGACGAATGTGCTGGACGGCGGGCTTGACGTGTTTATAGGCGCTTATTTAAAGTGGCTGAGTTTGGGTTGTCCGGACAGAAAAGCGGCAGCAGATGATTAATTAAGGCGCGGCAGGGCAAGAAGGCGCCCCGCTAGAACTATTCATTCAGACAGCCGTTTTTGGCGAATAGCGAAAAGCGAGCAGGGTGTAAACATTTATTGCAACAGTCTCAGAATGTATTTCTTGTGCCGATGGCAATAAATGCTTGCACCCTGCTTGATTTTGTGCTAATATCTTCCTCATGAGTACAAATGTACATTAGATGCGCACAACCGGAGGAAATGGGCGTGTTATTGTCCGTACTGTGATGAATTGCTACGCTGATTCGTCATAGGCCAGCGAGTTATGGTGCCAGGGCATATGCCTGGTCTGCACTCCGTTCCGGTCGGTTCTAAACAAGAGCCACTGGCGCTTTGCAGAAAGCTGAGGTTTTGTAATGATAGAAGAAAAAACCAAATATTTTGTGGTAAAGCAGAAGGCAGTACCGGAAGTGCTGCTGAAGGTAGTGGAAACGAAGAAGCTTTTGGATTCCGGGCAGGCAGCAACGATTCAGGATGCGACAGAACGGGCGGGTATCAGCCGCAGTTCGTTTTATAAGTATAAGGATGATATCTTCCCCTTTTATGATAATACGAAAGGGAAGACCGTGACCTTTGTGATGCAGATGGACGACGAGCAGGGGTTATTATCGGATTTGCTTCATATTGTAGCTGTTTATAAAGCCAATATTTTGACTATTCATCAAAGCATTCCGGTGAATGGAGTTGCCACACTGACACTGTCGGTCGAAGTCAGGGCCGATACGGGGAATATTGTGCAGATGGTGGAGGAAATTGAAGGACTTAAAGGAGTCCATTACGTTAAAATTCTCGCCCGGGAATAAGTTATAAGAGGCTGGTGCAAAGCCAAAGGTTGCATGAATGTTTAGGAAAACGCTAGTACTAGGTAACAATGAGGCTGCAATATAGGAGAAACGAGGAGAACAATTATGATTTACGCGGTAATTATGGGTTATGGCACAATTGGTTCCGGAGTGGCGGAAATTTTGGAAAGGGATAAGGACAGAATTGCAGCCGGTGCAGGCCAGGAGATTCAATTAAAGTATGTTTTGGATTTGCGGGATTTCCCGGACAGCCCTGTGGCTGATAAGATTATTCATGATTTTCAGACGATTGAGGAAGATTCTCAGGTGAAGCTGGTAGTAGAAACAATGGGTGGTCTTAAGCCGTCTTATTCCTTTGTAAAAGCTTGTTTGAACGCAGGTAAGCATGTGGTCACTTCTAATAAAGCGTTAGTTGCCGCTCATGGTACGGAGTTGTTGGCTTTGGCTAAGGAAAAAAAAGTAAATTTCTTTTTTGAAGCCAGTGTCGGCGGGGGGATCCCTATTATCCGCACTTTGTATCGCTGCCTTTTAGGAGAAGAAATTCAGGAGATTACCGGTATTCTTAACGGCACGACGAATTATATTTTGACCAAGATGGATAAAGAGGGGAGTTTATTTGATGACGCGCTGAAGGAAGCGCAAGCTTTAGGTTATGCGGAACAGAATCCGGAAGCAGATGTGGAGGGTTATGATACCTGCAGGAAAATTGCGATTCTCAGTGCTATGGTTACGGGAAAAGAAGTAAATTATGAGGATATTTATACGGAAGGCATTACCAGAATTACCGATATGGATTTCCGTTATGCCCAAAAGCTGAATGCTTCGGTGAAGCTTTTTGGCACCAGCCGTATAGACGGACCGGTTGTTCATGCCTGGGTGGCGCCGGTGATGATTGGCAAAGACCATCCATTATATGGGGTTAGTGACGTATATAATGGAATATTGGTGAAAAGCCGTATGCTGGGGATATCCATGTATTATGGGAGCGGCGCCGGTAAATTGCCGACAGCCAGTGCGGTAGTGGCAGATTTGATTGAGGCGGCACAGAATGAGGCTTATCATGTGCCGTTAGGCTGGAACAGCGAACGTCTGTCTGTGGCGGATATGGGGAGTTTTAGTAGCCGCTATTTTGTCCGGATTGCCGGTGATGTGTCGCAGAGAGCGGATCAGGTTGAGGCATTATTTGGCGCAGGGGAAGTGGTTGTGCTGGATGGTGCGGATGAATTTGCGTTTATTACGCCCCGGATGAGGGAAGCAGATTTTAAGGAAAAGGCGATAGCGTTAGATATTCCATGGCAGAAAGAGGGGAAACAGGGTATTTTACAGATTATCCGCGCTGAATTGTAGAAGAGACATTGAAAAGGCATTTATACTTACGGATATACGTATTGGTAAATCATTTGGATCGCGGGTGCAAGAACAGAGAATTAAGTTGAAAGATAATCGGAAAATGATTATAATGGGGGTACATGAAAAGAATCATTTTGGAGAAAGGAGAGGGAAATATGGCAAACAGGATTGTATTAAACGAAACTTCTTATCATGGAGCGGGTGCAATTAAAGAGATAGCAACGGAAGTAAAGGCAAGGGGGTTTAAGAAGGCATTTGTATGTTCTGACCCGGATTTGCTTAAATTCGGCGTGACGAAAAAGGTGACGGATATATTGGATGAAGCAGGTCTTGCTTATGAGATTTATTCTGATATTAAGGCGAATCCGACAATCGAAAATGTACAGACCGGAGTTGCTGCTTTCAAGGCTTCTCAGGCAGATTATATTATTGCCATCGGCGGCGGTTCTTCCATGGATACGGCTAAAGCGGTGGGAATTATTATTGCTAACCCGGAATTTGCGGATGTCAGGAGCCTGGAAGGGGTAGCGCCGACGAAAAAGCCATGTGTGCCGATCATTGCGGTTCCCACTACTGCCGGGACGGCGGCGGAAGTTACGATCAATTATGTAATTACCGATGTCGAAAAGAAACGTAAATTTGTCTGCGTGGACACTCACGATATTCCTGTGATTGCCGTGGTAGACCCGGATATGATGTCCAGTATGCCTAAGGGGCTGACGGCGGCAACGGGCATGGACGCACTGACTCATGCGATTGAAGGATACATTACCAAAGGCGCCTGGGAAATGACGGATATGTTCCATTTGAAAGCTATTGAGATTATTTCCCGTTCATTGCGCGGTGCAGTAGATAATACGCCGGAGGGCAGGGATGGTATGGCTTTGGGACAATATGTCGCAGGCATGGGATTCTCGAATGTGGGGTTGGGAATCGTACATTCCATGGCACACTCTTTAGGGGCTGTCTATGATACGCCGCACGGGGTTGCCAATGCGATTTTGCTGCCTACGGTAATGGAATATAATGCGCCATGTACCGGTGACAAATATAAATATATTGCCAAGGCGATGGGCGTAGAAGGAGCGGACGCCATGAGCCAGGAAGAGTACCGCAAAGCGGCCGTGGATGCAGTCAGGAAGTTGTCTGCCGATGTGGGAATCCCGGCAGATTTAAAGGCGATTGTGAAGGAAGAGGATTTGGATTTCCTATCAGAGTCGGCGTTTGCTGATGCTTGTTGTCCGGGCAATCCAAGGGACACTTCCGTGGAGGAAATTAAAGCATTATATAAGTCTCTGTTGTAAATAAGCTGAAACAGTTCAGGCGGGGGATTTTCCTGCCCGTCTGATCGGTTACCTGTTTTGCGCAGCGCCGCATGATTTGCCGACGCTGCGCAAAAGTTTGAAAACAGAGAGGAAAGCCGTAATTATGGAACAGGCGGATTTGAGCAGGTATTGGAAAAGCAGCCCCAAATTGCTGATTGGCTTGGGAGAGGAATGGAAGCTGCCGAAAAAAACGGAGAACCACCAGGAACAGGCCGCTCAGAAAAGGCAGCTATGCAGAGCATATGAGATACTTTATGAGCTGATTAAAGACAAAGATTATTTTATTATTACTATGGCCACTGACGGGATGATTTATGATACGCCTTTAGGGAGCCGTCAGGAAACCGTGATATCCGAACGCTGTCAGGAAAAAGGGCTTTCTTCCTGCGAAGGGATTTCTGAAGAGATGATTAAGCGTATGGATCGGGTTTTTCCCAAGAGGCAGGAAAAGCCGGATACCCGCTGGGAGCGGATTGTCGCGCCTTGCGGCAATGAAACCTGGCGTCAGTGTGAGCGGGCATGCACGAAAGATATCTGGGAGCCGGGAGAGATTCCGGATGATATCTGTCCTCATTGTCATGCGCCGCTGGTGGGAAATACCATAGAGGCGCCGATATATATAGAGGAAGGATATTTGCCACAGTGGAACCGCTATACCCGGTGGCTGGCGGAAACACTGAATCAGGAAACTTTGATATTGGAGCTGGGGACAGGCTTTGACAATCCCGGCGTGATTCGCTTTCCTTTTGAAAAAGCAGTATTTTTTAACCAAAAAGCACATATGTGGAGAGTCAATGAAAAATTTTCTCAGATTCCTCAGGAGCTTAAGGGGAGGGCAGAAGGGATTAAAAAAAATTCTGTAAGTTGGATAATGGGAAGGTCATGAGGTGAAGATTGCCATATGGCCTTTTTGGATATTAAACGGAGGCGGCGGGCAAATGATAGCAATTATCGATTATGATGCGGGCAATTTGAGAAGTGTGGAAAAGGCTTTGCAGGCTTTGGGTTGGCAGTCAGTGATTACCCGGGACAGAAATGAACTTCTTGAAGCGGATAAAGTGATTTTGCCAGGGGTCGGCTCTTTTGGCGATGCAATGAGCCGGCTGCATCAGTATGGCTTGGTGGAAGTGATTCGGCAGATAGCGGAAAAGAAAACTCCGTTTTTGGGAATATGTTTGGGACTGCAGTTGCTTTTTGAAAGGAGCCAGGAATCAGAAGGGGTGGAAGGACTGGGGATTTTAAAGGGAGAGATTTTGCGTATTCCTGAATGTGAAGGGCTGAAAATTCCCCATATGGGCTGGAATTCCTTAAAAATACGGCCGGAGACAAAGCTTTTTCGGGGAATAGACGATGGCGCTTATGTGTATTTTGTCCATTCTTATTATCTGAGGGCGGCCTGTGAGGCGCAGGTAGCTGCCACAACAGAATACAGCACCTGCATACATGCGGCTGTGGAGAGCGGCAATGTATTTGCCTGCCAGTTCCATCCAGAGAAAAGCGGGGATGTGGGTCTGCAGATTTTAAGGAATTTTTGTGAGTATAAGTAAGAGATGGCGCAGCAACAGTAAAAGGCATAAGACGGATAGGAGCAACATAATGTTTACGAAACGAATTATTCCTTGTTTGGATGTACATAATGGACGAGTAGTAAAAGGAGTCAATTTTGTGAATTTGCGTGATGCCGGAGATCCGGTGGAAATAGGCGCCGCTTATGGCAAGGCCGGGGCGGATGAACTGGTGTTCCTGGATATAACCGCTTCTTCCGATGCCAGGGAGACTGTGGTGGATATGGTGCGCCGGGTAGCGGAAACCGTATTTATCCCGTTTACCGTGGGTGGAGGAATCCGGACTGTGGAGGATTTCCGCAGGCTGCTGAGGGAAGGGGCAGATAAGATTTCCATTAATTCGTCAGCAATCAATTCACCGGAACTGATTTCAGATGCGGCAGATAAGTTTGGCCGCCAGTGTGTGGTGGTAGCTATTGATGCCAGACGCAGGCCGGACGGCTCGGGATGGAATGTATTTAAAAACGGCGGCCGTATCGATACGGGGCTGGATGCTGTGGAGTGGGCCAGAAAGGCCGATGCTTTAGGCGCCGGTGAAATATTGCTGACCAGTATGGACTGTGATGGCACTAAAGGCGGTTATGACAACCAGTTGACGGCGTTGATCGCGGAAAATGTATCGGTGCCGGTGATTGCCTCCGGTGGTGCGGGGACAAAGGAACACTTTTATGACGCATTGACAGTGGGAAAAGCCGATGCGGCATTGGCGGCTTCATTATTCCATTATAAGGAACTGGAAATTCCGGATTTAAAACGATATCTCCATAAACGCGGAGTGCCTGTCCGTATATGACGGACAACAGATTATTATCTGTTACCAATAGACAAAAGAGTGGATAAATATAAATAATCGGATAAAGGAGATTAAAGCTATGGGAGCAATTACGAATGATTGGCTGGAACCGTTAAGCGCGGAGTTTAAAAAGCCATATTATAAAAAATTATATGACACAGTGAAAAGTGAGTATGAAAGCCGTCAGATTTTTCCTGCTTCAGAAGATATTTTTAACGCTTTTGAGTTTACGCCATTATCGGAAGTAAAGGCGGTGATTTTAGGACAGGATCCATATCACAATGTAGGCCAGGCCCATGGGCTTTGCTTTTCGGTAAAGCCGGATGTGGAAGTACCGCCGTCATTGGTGAATATATATCGGGAATTACATGCTGACTTGGGCTGTGATATTCCCAACAACGGATATTTGGTCAAATGGGCAAAGCAGGGCGTAATGCTGTTAAATACCGTGCTGACCGTGCGCGCCCATGCAGCCAATTCCCATCGGGGCATCGGCTGGGAGGAATTTACCGATGCAGCGATTAAAGTGCTGAACCAGCAGGACAGACCGATTGTATTTATTTTATGGGGGCGCCCGGCACAGACGAAAAAAGCTATGCTTAATAATCCCAAACATTTGATTTTGGAGGCGCCGCATCCCAGTCCTTTGTCTGCACGCAGAGGTTTTTTTGGCAGTAAGCCATTTAGCAAAACAAATGATTTCTTGAAAGCAAACGGCCTTACTCCTATTGACTGGCAAATTGAAAATGTCTGAACAGGCGCCACTGGCGCTTAGAACCCGCAGGCAATTGTAAATAGGCATACGTGGTAACGTCCGGGATAGAAAACCTTAGGAGAGGATGAATCATGGATATCATTGAATTATTGAAAATTGTTGTATTTGGTATTGTGGAAGGGTTCACCGAATGGCTTCCTATCAGCAGTACAGGCCATATGATTTTGGTAGAAGAGCTTATTCATCTTAGGGTAAGCGAGGAGTTTTGGAATGTATTTAAAGTGGTTATCCAACTGGGGGCAATCCTGGCGGTAGTGGTGTTGTATTTTCGTAAATTAAATCCCTTTGATTCGGAAAAAACGGAACGGCAATGCTGGGACACCATTTTTCTTTGGGTGAAAATCGCTGTTGCTTGTATTCCGGTTGTGGTTGTTGCTATGCCTCTGGATAACTGGATGGATGAGCATTTGTATAATGGCTTTGTGGTAGCGGCCATGTTGATTGTGTACGGCATCATATTTATCGTAGTGGAAAACAGAAATCGCTATCTGCAATTTCCTATCCAGCGTACGACGCAGATTGATTTTAGAACGGCAGCATTTATTGGACTATTTCAGTTATTGGCGCTGGTGCCAGGGACTTCCCGGTCCGGCGTGACGATAATCGGCGCTATGCTGCTGGGATGTTCCCGGGCAGTTTCCGCGGAATTTACGTTTTTTTTGGGGATTCCGGTGATGTTTGGCGCCAGTTTGCTGAAAATTTTTAAATTTCTGATGAACGGGAATGAAGGATTTTCCGGGATGGAGATTTTCTATTTGATTTTGGCCATGCTGATCGCGTTTGTGGTATCTGTTTATTCCATAAAATTTTTGACAGATTATATTAAGAGAAATAATTTTAAATTGTTTGGATATTACCGAATCATCTTAGGGGTGATTGTTCTGGCATACTTTATGGTGAAAGTGTTATCCGGAAGCTAATAGTATAAGCAAACAGGATAAAGCTTGATGAAAAACGTTGGAGTGCGATATGATTAGCTTAAAACCAATTCGGGAGAGCGCGAGTCCCCCGGCTTACACAAGAGGAAATCAGATTTTTAAACAAGGGAAAATACTGGATTTCCAGGTCGAAGAAGAAGGTGGTTTGCTTGTGGCAAAAGCGAGAGTTACAGGCTCGCTTCGTGCAAACTATCAGGTGGAATTGATTTATGACCAGATAGAGGAGGGATTTTTGGAGTATAGCTGTGAGTGCGAGGCTTTTGCCACTTACAGCGGGATGTGCAAGCATTGCGTGGGTACGGCACTACAGCTTTTGGCATATGAACAGGACAGAAAAGGAAAGAATGGCCAACTGGCGCCGGCAGGGATAAAGGGAAACGAGGGAAAGATTTCAGCGCCCCGCTCGGGGACGGCGCCCAAACCAAACAGGATTCCGCCTACAGACAAGGCAATGGCGGATTGGATTTCTGCTCAGTCCATGAAGGCCAGGACCCGTTATTTCCAATCGGATATGTTGGAAAAAGTAGAGCTGCAGCCGATTTTGGAGGAGTATACGGAACAAGTATGGCGGGTTAGTTTTAAAATCGGCTCTGGGCAAATGTACGTGCTGAAGAGCATCTCGGCTCTGGTAGAGGCAGTAAAGAAGCAGAGTTTGGTCGAATATGGCAAGAAACTGAAATTTTATCATCAAAGAGCGGCATTTACTCCCCATGCACAGAAAATTCTGCAGTTATTGGAAGAATGGGTGGGTCAGGGCCAGGCTGTCATGCAGCAGTATAACAGCCAGAGAAACCGGCATTATTACGGCGGTTATTATAGCAGTTATTATGTGTCAGAAATGAAAATTGATCGATATCTGCTCCTGAGCGGGGATAAGATGATTCGCTTTGCCCAATCATTTATTGGGGACACGTGCTTGTTGGATACGGGGAATGGTACTCAGCCTGTCAGTTTTATCGAAAAAGATCCACGCATCAATATCCGGATTAAGGAAATAGACGGAGGAGCCTGCCAGCTATCCATTCCGCCAGTGGAAGCATTTCCGGGGACAAAGCAGATGTGCATTTATGCTGCGGGCACGATGTATTTGTGCAGTGAAAAGTACTCGGAAGATATGGAAGAGGCAGCGAAATTTTTTATCGGAAGGAAGCAGGAACTCAGGATCCACCCGGATGATTTGCATTCTTTCTGCGCGGTGGTCCTGCCAATGTTGGAATCTCATACGGGGATAAAAAAACCGGAAGTCTTAAGCCAGTACGAGCCGAGAACCTGCCTTTTGCGTTTTTACCTGGATCGCCAGAACGAAGAGATTACGGCTATCCTTTATGCGGAGTATGGGGATGAACAGGTTAATTTGCTGGTGTCTGAACCTGAATTTGGGACGATTCAGGCATATCGGGATATGGAAAAGGAAAGTGCGGCGGTTGCTGCGGTACGGAAATATTTTCCCGAAGAAGACCGGAAACGGGGAATGTTTGTCCTTGGTGAAGGGGATGATGGTAAGGTTTATGATTTGGTGAATGAGGGTGTTTCGGCGCTGCAGCAGTTGGGAGAAGTCTACGTGTCAGACGCATTGAAACGGCTGCAGATATACCGGGCGCCGAAGATATCCGTGGGAGTCTCCCTCAACGCGGGCATATTGGATATCACTTTGCAGTCCGACCGTTTTTCACCGGGAGAGCTGGTAGATATTCTGACGGAATATCGAAAAAAGAAAAAGTTTTATCGTTTAAAGAACGGCGGATTCCTGACAATGGAGGACAATGCCTTTGCTGCTGTAGCGGAGATGGCGGCGGGGTTCGATTTGTCCGAGAAAGAAATTGCCAAAGGCGTTTTGAGAGCGCCGGAATACCGGGCGTTTTATTTGGATCAGGTGCTGCGTGAGCAGGGCGGGGATATCCAGATAAAAAGAAATCAGCAGTACAAGGCATTACTGCGGGATTTTAAAAATGTCGAAGACAGTGATTTTGAGGTTCCGGAAACGTTGAACACGCAGCTTCGGCCTTACCAGCAGTTTGGATACCGATGGATGCGGACTTTGGATACATTGGGTCTTGGCGGCATCCTGGCGGATGATATGGGGTTGGGAAAGACGGTACAGGCGATTGCATTTTTGCTGGCAGGGAAAGAAGAAAGAAAAGAAGTTTGCCAAACGAAAGGCAGTAAAGATGGGGCAGAGGCTTATAAGGCGCGGGGAAATCAGCGGTACGCATTGATTATCTGTCCGGCTTCGCTTGTATATAACTGGGAAAACGAGATTCATCGTTTTGCCCCGGGACTGACAGCAACTCCTGTAGTCGGGACGGCAGCAGTACGCAAGCGACTGATAAAAGAGGATAAGGCAGACATATTGCTGGTTTCTTATGATTTGCTGAAGCGGGATGTAGAGCTTTATCAGGAAACAATGTTTCAGTATATGATTATCGATGAGGCGCAAAATATAAAAAATCATACTACTCAGGCGGCAAAAGCGGTGAAAGCCATTTCCTGCCTGAGGCGTTTTGCTTTGACGGGTACGCCTATAGAAAATTCGCTTAGCGAGCTGTGGAGTATTTTTGATTTTCTGATGCCGGGAATTCTCAATACATACAAAAAATTTAAGGAGAATTACGAACAGCCCATAGTCGGTTTAAAGGATGAGCAGACTACTGTACGGCTGCAGCGGATGATTCGGCCTTTTATTTTAAGACGGTTAAAAAAGGATGTTCTCAGGGAACTGCCGGACAAGCTGGAGGAAGTAGTCTTTTCTCAGATGGAAGCAAAACAGAGGCAAATATATGATGCTAATCTCCAACAGCTTTTGGATTCGTTAAGAGGGCAAAGCCAGGAGGAATTTAAGACGGGGAAAATTCAGATTTTGGCGGCGCTGACCCGTCTGCGACAGCTTTGCTGCGATCCGGCTTTGGTATATGAGAATTATCAGGGAGGCGCGGCAAAAGTAGATACCTGCCTGGAATTAATCCGCAATGCGATGGGGGCAGGGAATCAAATATTGGTATTCTCCCAGTTTACCCAGGCGTTGGAACGGCTGAAAAATTTGCTGGAAAAGGAAGGAATTGGATACTATCTGCTGACAGGGGCGACATCAAAGGAGAGGCGGATAGAAATGGTGAACGCATTTAACCAGGATAAAACGCCTGTATTTTTAATTTCACTTAAGGCTGGCGGAACAGGACTCAATCTGACAGCGGCCAGTATTGTGATCCATTTTGATCCATGGTGGAATATGGCGGCTCAAAATCAGGCGACTGACCGTGCGCATAGAATAGGGCAGAAGCAGGTGGTGACAGTCTATAAGCTGATTGTCAAAAATACATTAGAAGAAAAAATATTGAAACTGCAAGAACAAAAGGCCCAGCTTACTGACGAGATCATCTCTGACGGGAGCATCCGTGATGTGCTGGCGACCCGGGAGGAATTTATGGAGATTTTGGGGGAGTAGACTTCCCCTTTTTATGCACAGGCCCGCGTGTGGAAGTTTGCTGCTGACGCGGCCCCATGCAGAGGAATTATGCTGCTATGGCCATCTGATGCCGTCTGAACTGTTATTTCTTTTTACAGGCTATCTGCAATTTCGTAAAGCAAATTCCGGGAATCTTCCCAGCCCAGACAGGGATCGGTGATGGATTTGCCATAGCAATGTTCGCCGATTTTCTGGCTGCCTGGTTCGATATAGCTTTCAATCATAACCCCTTTGACAAATTGGTGCAGGATATCGGAATGGCGGCGGCTGTGCAGAACCTCCTTGACAATGCGGATTTGCTCCCAATACTGCTTATTTGAATTGGAGTGGTTGGCATCAACAATGCAGGCCGGGTTTAGCAGGTTTCGTTCCGTGTAAAGCTGGTGCAGAAGAACAAGATCTTCATAATGGTAATTGGGCAGACATTGGCCATGCTTGTTGACTGCCCCGCGTAAAATCGTGTGGGTCCAGGGATTGCCGCTGGTTTTGACTTCCCAGTCCCGCATAATGAACTCATGGCCGCTTTGGGCCGCTTTGACGGAATTGAGCATAACGGATAGATCGCCGCTGGTGGGATTTTTCATCCCTACAGGGACGTGACAGCCGCTGGATACCAGGCGGTGCTGTTGGTTTTCTACGGAACGGGCTCCTACGGCAATATAGGACATGATATCATCAAGATAAGTAACATTGTCCGGGTACAGCATCTCGTCGGCAGTAGAAAGTCCGGTTTCTTTTAATACCTGCATATGTACATGGCGGATGGCATGAAGGCCGTCAGCCATACTGGGACGTTTTTCCGGATCAGGCTGGTGGAGCATGCCTTTATAGCCTTCTCCGGTAGTCCGGGGCTTATTGGTGTATACCCGGGGAACAATGACAAGCTTGTCTTTGGTATCTTCCTGTATTTTGATCAGACGGCAGGTGTAGTCCAGAACAGAATCTTCATTATCGGCGGAACATGGGCCGATGATGACCAAAAATTTGTCGCTTTCGCCAGAGATAACTTTTTTGACTTCCTCGTCCCGATTTTTTTTCACTAAAGCATATTCTATGGGAAGAGGGAATTGCTCTTTGATTTCTGCCGGGGTGGGCAGTTTGTTGATGGGTTCGAAGCTCATAATTTTCTCCTCATGTTTATTGCATTTGTATTGTGTTTCCTGCCTCCGTAAAGGGGAAGACACATAATGTATTATAATATGGGCAGAGAGGAAATGCAATGGCTGGATGGAGAAGGCTCAATAAATTATTTGGTGTAACATAATCGTTGGAACAGGTAATCCCAACATCAAAAATTCAATCAACCGATCCTTTTCTTTCCTCTCCAGCGGAAATCAGATGCCTTATATTAATCATCAGATCATCATAAATACATACGGGAATGTCATCTTCAAAATTATATTGATTAGAATGCTGCTCTTTTTCGAGATCATAAACCATCACGTTTTTTTTCAGCGGGTTGACAATCCAGTATTCACGGACTCCGGCTGTACGGTATTTGAACAGCTTTATGCCGTAATCCCGCTGCGGGTCAGAGGGGGAGGTTACTTCGATAACCCAGTCCGATCGTTACTGTTCACAGGTACCCTGTGAACGTAACCGCATATGCCCATATTAAATTGCCTTCGGCAATGGGGGCATATGCTTTGCTCCCATAATGATATCTGCCCATGGCTAATCAGCAAAGTGATTAGCCATGGTGTAAACAGTGACGTACGATCTTTCTTCATCCGCGATACCGGTTCAAACAGGCAAAAATCTCCTGCACCCGTGGCTTGGCCAGTCCGCAGGGGATGTAGGAGCTGCAGAAGGGTTCCCATCCTTTTTTATCCAATGTGTCGGATAAAAGCCGGACAATCTGCTGCATGGATTTTTTCCCGTCGGCGGCTTGTTCGAGACAGAAGCGCAGCAAATGAGCCAGCGCGTTAGTTTGTTCGGAATCCGCTAATTGTTCTACATACCGCAAATCTATAGTTTCCTTATTTAAGGAAAATGAATCCTTGCCAAAAGTTTTGACTTTCATGTGCTCGCGGCGGTTGTCATCAGGAGCGCCATCGCGGCTGCGTCCATGGCTGCTGCGGTAGTCGCTGCCATAAGAAGGGCGGCCATTGGAGGCAGGGCCCCTGCCGATGGATTTCCGGGCGGGCAGGGTACGCGTAAAATCGGGAAGGGAAAAATCCGGCGCCTGTGTTCTGGGAGAGGAGTGGCTTTGGCAGAGAGATTTTACTTGATTGGTAATATCTACCGGGCGGTAGCAGTCCATCTGCAGTATTTTGTCGGCAATGTAAAAGAAAGCACCGGAGCTGCCCGCTACCAGAATGGTGGAAATACCTGCATTTTCATACAAATCTCTGGCTCTTTCCAAAAAGGGGGTAATCGGCTCCTTTTCCCGGCTGATAACTTGCTGCATAAAATCGTCCCGCACCATAAAATTAGTGGCGGAAGTGTCTTCATCGATAAGGAACAGGCGGGAGCCGGCTTCTATACCTTCGATAACTCCGGCTGCCTGGGAGGTGCTTCCGCTGGCATCGGGGGTAGAGAAAGATGTGGTATCCTTTTTGTTGGGCAGGTCATTGATAAACAGGGAAATGTTGACATCGCGTATGGAACGCCCGTCTTCGGCTCTCAGCTTTATCGCTGTACTGTCGGTGACAACGTATTCCCGGCCGTCTCCGGAGATGTGGTTGTAGACGCCCATCTGCAAGGCTTCCAAGAGTGTGGATTTGCCATGGTAGCCGCCGCCGACAATCAGGGTAATGCCCTGGGGGATGGCCATTCCCTGGATTTTGCCTTTATGGGGCAGGGTGAAGCTTCTCTCCATGGAAGAAGGCGAGACAAAGGGCGTACTGTCTTTGAGGGGAAGATCGGACACACCGCTTTTTCTGGGCAGTATGGAGCCGTTGGCAACAAAAGCCGTTAATCTTTCTTCTTTTAAAATTTGACGGAGGGCTTCCTGGTCTTCGGCTAAAAAGACGGCAGCTTCGACTTTTTTGGCATCAAGATGTTTGTAGAAGAAGCAGCCCTCCACGCACCGGGGAAGAAAATCGAAAAGAATTTTTTCCAGTTCACCGGCATTGATTGTGCGTCCAAAAGCGGGGAAGCCGATGTGGAAACGGGCAGTAATCCCGTTTTTTGTAATTTGGCAGGCGCTTCTTTCCAAGACTTCCTGCCCGCAGCGGGTAATGGACATAAGGCCGCTTTTGCCGGAGCCTTTTGCCTTGAAATTATAATCCTCAAAAAGGGAGGATAATTTTCGGGTAAGGAAATCCTGAAGGGCGACGCGCGCGAAAGGATTGGCGTAATAAGCTTCCGGGAAACCGGCTTCTCTGTGGGCGATTTCCACATGGAGGCTGGACGGGGAAGCAAAAGGATCTCCCTGTACGTGGTCGACAGACAGGATAAAACTGCCGAATTGGTATGTGCCTGCCAGAGACTTGTAGGCAGGGTAACTTTTATGGTCGATAGAGCGCAGCAGAGTGCGCAGTTCATTAAAAGATTTCATATGTTTTTCCTCCAAAATTTTGGGCCGAATCTTTTTGGAGAAGATGGCCAAAGACTGATATCATCATAAATCATATTGGGAAAAGTTGCAAGGATGAATTGTGTTACTGTTCACAGGGTACCAGTGAACAGTAAATTTTTGTGCAATGTTTGGAACGGGTAACTATGGCAATTAACGGGAAAATGTGGTAGAATTTAGAGCATTATGTAGGAAAAGGAGCGCAGGATTATGATGGAAAACTGGATTGTGTATGGTGAAGGAAATTCTTTGGTAAGAAAATGCGTGGAAGCGGAAGCACACAAAGTAAACCTGCTGATTTACGGCAGCGGGGATACCAGTTTTACTTTGGTGATAGAGGCTGGGATTGAGTCTGTATCGGTAATATTGCAAAGCGGCTCCATGGAGGAAGCATGCAGAGAGGCTGACGAATTTGCAAAAGGGTATTTCCGGGAGAAGGCGCATTTGCTTAATGAAATTGCCGATCGTCTGTAAAAAGAAGCGGCCTTTAACCTTGACAGAGTATCTTTTTGTGATTATACTTCCTGTGAAAGGATGTTGCATCTGGAATCAGTGATTTCCCGATGTCAATAGCCTTTTGAACAACAAAAAAGAGAGGGATAAAACAATGAAAAAAACGATGAAGCAGATAGTAGCTTTGGCTGTGGCTGCTTTGACAGCCATATCTTTAAGCGCCTGTGGCGGCAATACGGCGGAAACTACTGCGGCTGCCAGTGAAGCACAGGGAGCTGCCGGGACAGAAGCGGAAGAAAGCAAGGCAGGGGATTCCGGTGAAAAAAAGGTGTTGCGGGTGGCTATGGAATGCGCTTATGCGCCTTACAACTGGACACAGCCGGATGACGCCAACGGGGCGGTGCCTATTGCGGACAGCAATGAGTTTGCTTATGGCTATGATGTTATGATGGCGAAAAAAATTTGTGAGGAACTGGATTATGATTTGCAGATTGTCCGTTTGGACTGGGATTCGTTGATTCCTGCCCTGCAAAGCGGACAAGCGGATTGCGTGATTGCGGGTCAGTCTATTACTTCGGAACGCCTGCAGGCGGTAGATTTCAGTGAACCTTACTATTACGCCTCTATTGTTACATTAGTGAAAAAAGGAAGCAAGTATGAGAACGCTACAAGTGTAGCTGATTTAGCGGGGGCGACCTGCACTTCCCAGCAGAGTACCATTTGGTATCAGAATTGCCTGCCTCAGATTGAGAATGCCAATATTTTGGCGGCTACAGCCAGCGCGCCGGATATGCTGATGTCCCTGGATACCGGCAAATGTGATTTGGTTGTGACAGATCAGCCTACCGGTAAGGGCGCTTTGGTAGTTTATCCGGATTTTGTCTTGCTTGAGTTTGGCGGCGGGGATGCCGATTTCCAGGTGACAGATGAAGATATTAATATCGGTATTTCCATGAAAAAAGGGAATACGGAATTAAAAGAAGCTATAGACAGTGTACTGACGAAAATGACCAAAGATGATTTTTCCCGGATGATGGATGAGGCTATTTCCGTTCAGCCATTGGCGAATTGATTATCTGGGGAGACGTATCCGGCAATTAGCAATTTTAAGTGTGGAGCAGGTTTGGGAGTACAGGAAGGATAAGAAGGAGAGAGGAATATGCCGACAGATTTTTTGGGACGTGTCGTGGCTGTGTTCCAGCGTTACGGAATGTCTATGCTGCAGGGCGCAGGCGTCAGTATGCAGATTGCACTGGTAGGCACTTTTATTGGTTGCCTGATCGGTTTTGCTGTAGGGATTGTGCAGACGGTTCCCACAGGGCAAAAAGACAACCCGATGAAAAAGGGTGCTCTTTGGGTTGTAAAGTTAATTTTAAATGCTTACGTGGAGTTTTTTCGCGGTACGCCGATGATGGCTCAGGCTATGTTTATTTATTATGGCCTTTTTCCTTTGGTTGGTTTGAATCCGTCCATGCGGCAGGCGGCATATTTTATCTTGTCCATCAATACCGGGGCTTATATGGCAGAGACTGTCCGGGGAGGTATTCTTTCTATTGACACGGGACAGACAGAGGGCGCCAAAGCGATTGGCATGACCCATGTCCAGACGATGCTGTACGTGATTTTGCCCCAGGCTCTGCGCAATATTATGCCTCAGATTGGCAACAATTTGATTATTAATATTAAGGATAGCTGTGTGCTTTCGGTCATCGGCGTTGCGGAGCTCCTTTATAAAACCAAAGCGGCAGCCGGCGCTCTATACATGAATTTTGAAACTTATACGATTACCATGATTGTTTATTTTGTCATGACATTTACCTGTTCGCGTATTTTGCGATGGATGGAAAATCGGATGGACGGTTCGGATAATTATGATTTGGCGACGACAGATACTTTGGCCCATACCAGCGGGATGTATCGGTATCCGGATGAGAAGAAGGAGGAAGACTGATGGTAGAAAGGGATCATATATTGGAAGTTCGCCATTTGAGTAAGTCCTTCGGAAAACATGTAGTATTAAGGGATATTGATTTTCAGGTGGCTGTAGGTGATGTGACTTGTATTATCGGCGCTTCCGGTTCCGGTAAATCTACGTTGCTGCGTTGTATCAATATGTTGGAAATTCCCACTACGGGAGAGATTCTGTATCATGATAAGGATATAACGGACAGGGGCGTCAACGTATCGTCTTACCGATCCAAAGTAGGGATGGTGTTTCAAAGCTTTAATTTGTTCAACAATATGACCGTGTTGGAAAATTGCATGGTTGGTCAGACGAAAGTGCTGAAAAAGAACAAGGAACAGGCAAAGAAAAACGCGATGAAGTACCTGGAAAAGGTAGGAATGGCACCATATATTCATGCTAAACCCCGGCAGATTTCCGGCGGACAGAAGCAAAGAGTGGCAATCGCCCGTGCATTGGCTATGGAGCCGGAGATATTGCTTTTTGACGAGCCTACATCGGCTTTAGACCCGCAGATGGTAGGAGAAGTGCTGACGGTTATGCGGACATTGGTGAAAGAGGGGATTACCATGATTATTGTGACGCATGAGATGGCCTTTGCCCGTGATGTGTCCAGCCATGTGGTATTTATGGCTGATGGCGTAATTGAGGAAGAGGGGAGTCCGGAGGATATTTTTGGCAATCCAAGAAAAGCCAAAACTCAGGAATTTTTGAGCCGGTTTATTCAAGGGTAGTATTTGGCGTAACAGTTCGGATGGGCAAGAAGATACCCGTCTGAACTATTACAGTTGCCCCGTCTGGACGTTTACTATTTGGCAAATAGGTATGGACTTTGCGAGTTTACTGTGATAAAGTATTGAGTGTGAGTAAAAATGCAGTAAAGGGGAGTCTGTCATGAATAAGAAAATTAAGACGGCTGCAGTAGATCATTTATTCCAGGCAATTTTGACTTTGGAAACACCCGAAGAATGTTATGCGTTTTTTGAGGATGTTTGTACGGTGAATGAGCTTTTGTCTTTGTCTCAGAGATATGAGGTAGCAAAGATGTTGAGAGAAAAGAGGACTTATCTGGATATTGCAGAAAAAACGGGAGCGTCTACAGCGACGATTAGCCGGGTAAATCGTTCTCTCAATTATGGTAATGACGGATATGATATGGTATTTGCCCGTTTAACAGAAAGCGAAGGCTGATCGGCCTTCGCTTTTTCTGTGTACACAGGCCCGCACAGAGGAATATGCCGCTAAAGTGGTATGCGGGCCGCGTGACGAGTAGGGGAAAACCTGCTCTATTCGATTGCACAGGCCCGCGTGTGGAAGTTTGCTGCTGGCGCAGCGTGCGGGCCGCGCGGCAAGCAGGGGAAGTAGCTTCCCCTACTTGATTAGAAGAATCCGTTTAAGCGTGTTTTGCTTTGCCGGTTGGAGTTTCCTGGTGAAGCTGGTCAATAATCCGTTCGATCATTTGCTTTTTTAAATAGACATCAAAAGACAGCTCGCCGATAAAAGAGAATAGCTGCAAATATTCCCTTTCTCCTTCTTCGGTATCGGGGAAAGTGGTTTTGGCGGCTTCAAATTTAGCTTGAATATCTTGTTTCATCCGTTCCTTTTGTTCGTGCTCCAAGGAAAATACCTCTTGATAAATATCGCTTAATGAAAGCTCGGATGTGGAATTGAAATATTTTTCTGTGATAGGGCGGAATAACTGCTCGATATCGTTGAAGGACAGCAGGCTCTTGTAATAATAAATGAAGAGCAGTAACAGGATATGTTCTCGTGAGTATTTTTTCTTGACCGGAGGAGGGAGAAGACGGTTTTTGGCATAATTGTTGATCATTGTTTTCGTCAAGGCTTTGTCTTCCTGGTTCCTTTTGGTGTTTTTCAATTCTTCTTCCATAAAAGAAGTGACCTGATCCATGTACAGGTCAATCCCGGGAATTTTTTCCAGTTGAACATAAGACAGGGAATCCAGCCATGTAAATACATCTGTCAATCTTTCGTCGTTTTTTTTCATTTTGTCACCTCTGACTCTATTATATAGTATTAAAAACCAGATGACAAGTATATTTTGTTACTATTTTGGCTGAATAATTTGCTTCCTATTTGCATATACTTCTAGCAATGGGATAACTTATCACTTATCTGTCTGAACGGTCATAACGGATCAAATAAATGGACATAAGGAAGGAGTGCAGATATGGCGAGAAGGGCGAGAAGGACACCATTGGAAAAGCGCCAGGATGAATTGAATGAAATCCAGGCATCCATCAATCAATATGAAGATTGCCTGGCAACTTTGCGGGAAAAAGAAAAAGAACTGCAAAATCAGATTCTTATGGAAAAGTTTAAAGAAGTAAACAATCTTTTGGAAGTTCAACATATGTCTTTGGATGATTTGAAAGATTTACTTATAGCAGAAGGAAATGGCGAACAGATTGCATAAACGCTCATCCGTTTTTATGCCGCCTCTCGGCTGTCCGAAACTGATTTTGCCAATAGTTTTCAGGGCTTCGGGAAGCGGTTTGATTTGGTGGGCGGTATTTCTCGTGTTTTTTGCTGATTTCATTGATTTATGAGGGAAAAATGAGTATAATAAATAGAAATCAGAAAACGAGTAAATACGAGGAGGAACGATAATGAAAAAAATATTGGCGACAACTCATGCACCGGCGGCAATTGGCCCTTATTCTCAGGCGGTCAATGCGGGCGGTTTTGTTTTTGTCTCCGGACAGCTTCCCATTGATCCGGCTACAGGTGAATTTGCCGGGGAAGATATTGCTGCTCAGACCCGTCAGTCATTGACGAATATTAAAAATATTTTGGCAAGTGGCGGGCTGACAATGGATAATGTGGTAAAGACTACGGTTTTGCTGAAAAATATCGCCGATTTCGGTGCGATGAATGAGGTATATGCCACATTTTTCGGTGGTGATTGTCCGGCAAGGGCGGCTTTTGAGGTTGCTGCTATTCCTAAAGGAGCTCTGGTAGAGATTGAGGCTATCGCTTATCAGGAGTAAAGATTGATCGTGAAGCCTATTAAGCTTCCGCAGGAAAGGAAAGAACAATACATATGGCAGTTTACGATACGTTGAACCCTAAGCAGCAGGAGGCGGTTTTCCATACGGAAGGCCCCCTTTTGATCCTTGCGGGAGCCGGCTCCGGCAAGACGCGGGTATTGACTCACAGGATTGCTTATCTTATCGAAGAAAAGGGAGTGAATCCTTGGAATATCCTGGCAATTACGTTTACGAATAAAGCGGCGGGGGAGATGCGCGACAGGGTAGATAATCTGGTGCAATCCGGCGCGGGAAGTGTTTGGGTTAGTACATTCCACTCCTGCTGTGTGAGGATTCTGCGCCGTTTTATTGATTATCTGGACTATGAAAATAATTTTTCGATTTATGACAGTGATGATCAAAAAGCTCTGATTAAGCAATTGATTAAAAAAATGGATTTGGATACGCGGCAATTTCGTGAACGGTTGTTGATGGGGACGATATCTGAGGCTAAAAATGAATTAATCAGCCCGGAGGAATTTATGAAAAGCGCTGAGGGAAATTGGCGCATGAAAAAAGAAGCGGAGGTTTACCAGGCTTATCAAAAAGAGCTGAAAAAGAGCAACGCCCTTGATTTTGATGATTTGATTTTTAAGACGGTAGATTTATTTCGTGTCAATGCCCAGGTATTGGAGCATTACCAGGACAGGTTCCGTTATATATTGGTGGACGAGTACCAGGACACAAATCATGCCCAGTTTCAGTTGATTTCCCTGTTGGCTGGCAAAAATAAGAACCTTTGCGTGGTGGGGGATGACGATCAATCGATTTATAAGTTTCGGGGCGCAGATATTAGGAATATTCTTGAGTTTGAACAGGTGTTTCCCGGCGCGAAAGTTGTCCGGCTGGAGCAGAATTATCGCTCTACCGGGCATATTCTGGATGCGGCTAACGCGGTAATCCGCAATAATGCGGGGCGGAAGGGCAAGACGCTATGGACCCGTAATGAGCGGGGGGCAGCAGTTCAATTCCGCCTGTTTGACCAGGCCGCCCAGGAGGCCGTAGGGATTGTCTTGGATATTTTAGCTGGGAACCGGCCCTATAAGGATTATGTGGTGCTTTACCGGACGAATGCCCAGTCGCGTTTGCTGGAAGAAATGTGCATCAGCTACAATGTTCCTTACCGATTGGTAGGTGGGGTGAATTTTTATCAGCGAAAAGAGATTAAGGATATCTTAAGCTATTTAAAGACTATTGCTAATGGCCGGGACAGTCTGGCGGTACAGCGAATTATTAATGTGCCGAAAAGAGGGATAGGTTTGGCCTCTATCGGGAAAATTATTGCCTGGACATTGGAACAGGACATAGGATTCTATGAGGGCTGCGTCCAGGCAGCGTCGGTGCCTGGATTGGGAAAAGCAGCCGGAAAGATACAAGCTTTTGTCAGTCAGATTGAGAGTTTCCGTCGACGGATCGAAGATTGGGAACAAGGACAAAAGTTTGATAGAGATGGCAGCGGGAAAGGCGAAGTTTACGGGCTGCAGGAATTGATTAAAGATATTTTGGAGGAAACCGGGTATCGCCAGGAATTAGAAGCGGAGGGTGAAGATGAATCTCAGGAACGCCTTCAAAATATCGATGAGTTGATTAATAAGGCCGCCAGTTATTGTCAGACAACAGAACATCCCAGTTTGGATGGCTTTTTGGAAGAAGTAGCTTTGGTGGCAGATATAGACCAGATGGACAGTTCGGAAAACAGAGTGACTTTGATGACATTGCATAGCGCCAAGGGGCTGGAATTCCCTGTAGTGTATTTAAGCGGTTTGGAGGATGGGCTGTTTCCCAGTTCCCGGGCAATTTTATCGGAAGATCCTTCGGATTTGGAGGAGGAACGGCGGCTCTGTTATGTGGGTATTACCCGGGCTATGGAACGGCTGGTGCTTACGGCTGCCAGATCCCGCTTGAGTAAAGGGGAGGTACATTACTCCCGGGTCAGCCGCTTTGTGGAAGAAATTCCCGAGAATCTGATTGAAACGCTAAGAAACCAGCCGGGGCGAAGGGCCGGGCAAGGCGAAGCACGGAAAAACCAGGGGATGCCGGATTACAGTGGTTTGCCGAATCAGGAGGAAGGCCAAGGCAGGCATTGGCAGAGCCAGGAAACCGGAGGAGACGGATTTGTCAGGGAAAACCGGGCAAGGCAGGAGAAAACTTCCATACCGGGAAAGTTTAAACAAGGTTTTGGCAGTAAGCCACCGTCATTTGGGAAAACATTTACCGTGCAGAAGGCAGCTTCTTTGGATTATCGTGTGGGCGACCAGGTATATCATAGCCAATTCGGCAAAGGAATTGTGGAAAATATCCAGGATGGCGTAAGGGATTTTGAAGTGACCGTGATATTTGACCGGGTTGGAAAACGGAAGATGTTCGCTTCTTTTGCCAAATTAGAAAAAATGTAACCATTTAGATGGCAGCATTCCAAGAGGTATGTTAGGGAAAGGTTTCCCTGGATTGCCAGGTTTCTGAGTCAGAGCTCCTAACGCAAATCCGGTGCTTCTTGTCCGGCGTAGACGGGCAAGAAGATACCCGTCTGGACTGTTGCATATTTTTTGAATTTTGTTATAAAATAGGATAGTAAAAAAGGGTAAAAAATGATATAATCTAAATGCTGCACATAAAATGTGTATGATGATGACAGAAAGGACGTGAAAAATATGGGAAGGTTTGATACGATGGGAAAGGATGCGTTGAACCGTGTAGAAGAGATTATCAACTCTACAAAGCTGAATGAGTTTCTGCACAGGAAAGAGGAGGAAGAGAAGAAAAAGAATTATATTCTCTGGGTGCTGGCAATTGTAGGCGCGGTTGCGGCAATTGCGGCGATTGCTTACGGCGTATACCGTTTCCTTACTCCGGATTATCTGGAAGATTTTGAGGATGATTTTGATGACGATTTTGATGATGATTTCTTTGAGGCTGAGGAAGACAATGCCGCTGCCGATAAGGAAGATAAGTAATACCTTATGGATTAGCGAAAGCTGAACCGCCCCTGCTGCAGAGCAGAATGAGTTAAGGGGTACCTGAATGGTAAGATTAGAATGTCAAAATGATTGGCCAGGCGTGCCTCGTGATGGGGCACGCCTTTTATATGCACGGGCCCGCATGTGGAAGTTTGCTGCTGACGCGGGGCGCGGCGAGTAGGGGAAGATGGCTCTTCCCTACTCGATTGTACAGGCCCGCACAGAGGAATATGTCGCTAAAGCAGCGTGCGGGGCGCGCGGCGAGTAGGAGAAGATGCCTCTTCCCTACTTGATTGTACAGGCCCGCACAGAGGAATATGTCGCTAAAGCAGCGTGCGGGGCGCGCGGTGAGTAGGGGAAGATGGCTCTTCCTTACTTGATTGCACATGGGCGCCCAAAGGAAGATGTCAGCTAAAGCTGGCGAGCGCCCGACGCGGCGAGCAGGGGGAAATACCTTTGTAAATTTATCGGAAAGTGGGGATATCATGAAAAGAGGGGAAATTGGAGAAGGAGTTGTGGAAAATGTTGAGTTCCCTAATAAGGGAGTTCTTGATATAAATGGGGAAAAGGTCATTGTGAAGAATGTCCTGCCAGGACAGAGAATACGCTTTGCCATTCATAAGAAACGTCATGGCAGGCAGGAGGGCAAGTTGATACAGGTATTGAAAGCGTCTGACATGGAGAGGACGGAAGGCGTCTGTATCCATTCCGACCGATGCGGAGGCTGTTTGTATCAAAGACTCCCTTATGAAGAACAGTTAAAGCTGAAAGAACAGCAGGTAAGGACATTGATTGCTCCGGTCTGTGAGGAATGGAATTTTGACGGGATTAAGAGCAGCCCGATTTCTGAAGGTTATCGAAATAAGATGGAATTTTCATTTGGGGATGAATATAAGGATGGCCCGTTGGCTTTGGGGATGCATAAACGGAACAGTTTTTATGACATTGTGACCACCACGGAATGTAAAATCGTACATGAGGATTTTTGCCGGATTTTGGAAGCGACGCGGGATTTTTTTGCTAATGCCGGAGTATCTTATTACCGGAAAATCCAGCATACTGGTTATTTGCGCCATCTGCTGGTGCGGCGGGCAGTAAAAACCGGGGAAATTCTTGTAGCGTTGGTTACGTCATCGCAGACAGAAACGTTTTCCCATAAAGGAATGAGCGAGGAGATTTTGCTGGAGGGATGGAAGGAGAGGCTTTTAGAGCTGGATTTGAAGGGGAAATTCGCCGGGATTTTGCATGTCAGAAATGATAGCCTGGCCGATACAATACAAAATGATGGCATGGAAGTTTTGGCAGGGGAAGATTATTTTTACGAGGAGCTTTTAGGGCTGAAATTTAAAATTTCACCGTTTTCTTTCTTTCAGACGAATTCCCTGGGGGCAGAAGTATTGTATGGCATGGTGAGGGAATATGTGGGGGATACAAGAGATAAAATTGTTTTTGATTTGTATTGCGGGACAGGAACCATTGCGCAAATCACTTCGCCTGTGGCAAAAAAGGTGATAGGAGTGGAGATTGTGGGAGAAGCGGTGGAGGCGGCGAGGGAGAATGCCCGGCTCAATGGTTTGGATAATTGTGAATTTATTGCCGGGGATGTGATGAAGGTGATAGGGGAAGTTGAAGAAAAACCAGATATGATTATTCTGGACCCGCCGCGGGACGGAATTCATCCGAAGGCTCTGCAAAAGATTATTGGTTTTGGGGTGGAGAGACTGGTTTATGTATCGTGCAAGCCGACCAGCCTGGCTCGGGATTTGGCGGTGTTTTTGGAAAATGGGTACCGGGTGGAGCGAGGGTGTTGTGTGGATATGTTTCCGTTTACGGGGAATGTGGAAACCATTGTCTTGCTTTCCAAGGGCGAGGTCGACTCGAAAAAGATTCGGGTTGAGTTCTCTTTGGAAGATATGGATATGTCGGAGTTCCAAGATGGAGCAACCTATCCGCAGATCAAGGAGTATGTTTTGGAGCATACCGGGTTAAAGGTGTCCAACCTCTATATCTCACAGATCAAACGGAAATGTGGGATTGAAGTAGGCAAAAACTACAATCTGCCGAAGGCTGAGGATTCCAGACAGCCACAATGCCCGCCGGAAAAAGAGAAAGCAATCCGAGAAGCATTCAAATATTTTGGGATGATCTAACATCCAGCAAAATGGAGGTTTCTTATGGATAGATTGATTTCTTGTGAGTTCAACATGGATAATGCCTGTGTGGAACTGAAATTCTTAGATGGCAGTATGATTGCCATTGATACCATCGCCGTGGAGAATGAGGTTGCCGATAATATGTATCAGCGGTCAGAATTGGACTATCTGATCTACAATGATCCGATTGGATATGCAGACTTGATATTGAACGGTGATCCCGAAACCTATTTGAAAACTGTAACTGAATACAAACCGCTTGATAGTTAACCAACACTTTGCCCGTGGGAGAAATTCTGCGGGCAATTTTTTGTATCTTCTCTGTGAACGCTATTGACTTTGATTGTCTAATGTTGTAGACTATATATGAAGTCTAACGGTATAGACAAGGAGGGCGTGAATATGGATTTTCCGAAGATTCACGAAAGTGAATATCGTTTTTGTTTGATTATGTGGGAGCATGAGCCGGTTACTGCTACCCAGCTTGTAAAGCTGTGCCAGGATCAACTCGGATGGAAAAGAACTACGACTTATACCGTTATCAAGCGTCTTGGAGAGCGTGGTGTGCTGAAGAACGACAATGGCACTGTTACTTCTCTCGTTTCCAAAGATGAAGCCCAGGCGTGTGAGATCGATGAACTGGTTGAGAAGAAATTCGAGGGTTCTCTGCCTGCCTTTATCGCTGCTTTTACAAAGCATCAGGCTATGTCCGAAGATGAGCTTGATGAGGTACAGCGCATGATCGACCGCATCAGGAAAGGAGGTTCACAATGAACGAACTCTTTTTGAAAATTATCAACATGAGCATATCGGCAAGCTGGCTTATCCTGGCTGTGCTGATACTCAGGCTTGTTTTGAAGAAAGCTCCCAAATGGGTCAATGTTCTACTTTGGGGTATTGTAGCTGTCAGATTGGTTTGCCCATTCTCTTTTGAGAGTGCATTGAGTCTGATTCCAAGTGCAGAAACCATTCCTCTGGACATTGGAATGGATACTACACCAACCATCAATAGCGGTATAAATGCAATAAACAACGCAGTCAATCCTATTATCGGCCAATCTAACACTCCGATGGCTGGCGCAAGTGCAAATCCGTTGCAGATTACCATTGGTATCTATGAATATATTTGGATTTTCGGCATGATTGCACTGGCATTATATACAGCCATCAGTTACTGGCGTCTGCGCCGTAAGGTGGATACTGCCGTTCGCTACGAGGACAATATTTTCCAAAGTGAGAATGTCGGTTCTCCGTTTGTCTTGGGCATCATCAAGCCGAAAATCTATCTGCCGTTCAAAATGGATGAGCAGGATATGGAACACGTTGTTGCCCATGAACAAGCACACATTCGCCGCAAAGACCATTGGTGGAAACCTCTTGGTTTTCTCCTGCTGACAATTCACTGGTTCAATCCTTTGATGTGGCTGGCTTATGTTCTGCTGTGTCGTGACATCGAGCTTGCCTGTGATGAAAAGGTTATCAAGGAACTCGGAAATGAACAGAGAGCAGATTATACCCAAGCACTTGTGGCTTGCAGCGTAAATCGTCGTATGATTGCCGCCTGTCCTCTTGCCTTTGGTGAGGTAGGTGTAAAGGAGCGTGTGAAATCCGTGATGAATTATAAGAAACCTGCGTTTTGGATTATCATTCTTGCAGTGATTGCCTGTGTAGTTGTTGTGGTCTGCTTTCTGACAAATCCGAAGCAAGACAGTTACACACTGCGAATCGTTGTTCCAGCGGGAAGTCAAGAAGAATTTGTGTATTCGGATGAAGAAGTCAGCACAATCAAGAACTCAATCAAAATATGGTCTGGTGATGGATTGGGTGATACGGAAGTCCTGTTATCTCCGGTCAATGAAACAACAGAAACCGGATATACTGCTACCTATCTTACACATGGAATGCCGGTGGAATTTGATGCTGAAAAAGATACGTGGTTTAAGATTGGTGTAAATATGCAGAACTCCACTGACGAGGACATTATTGTATATGTCGAAGTGGAAAATGTAGAGGTGCGTATTGCTGATGAGGTAAATTCCGTCATAGAGTGGTTTGACTACACAGAGAACCCCTCTGCTATGGATGATGAATCAACTATAAAACTTCCGATATATCCAGATGTTACTTTCAGCTACAACCAGACACAAATAATTGCGTCAAAACCCTTTGACACTTCGGAACTTACTGGCCAAACAATTTTGATTGATGGTATGCCAATATGGAACGCTTATTTTACTGACCTTACTGGGGATGATTTCCCAGAAATCTGTGCAACATACAGCTTTGGTTCTGGAATGATTGATAATCGCATTACCATTTATGACTATGTAAATGGTGTAAGCTATGAACTGTCTGACCGAGGATGTTTCGATTTCGCACTTAGACTGGATAAGCAAGACGGTCATCTGTACGTAGATAAAACAAAGTACAATTCTGAAGAACTGGTAGAAACCGGACGATTGGTTTTCAAGAATAATTGTCTTCAGATTGAAGGCTTTTCTAACGAAGCACATCAGGTGTTCCAAGCTGAAATTCTGGAAATCCATGATGGGTATTATCTTGTGAAACCTGTTGAGGGTAGTTGGGAACTGAGTAGTGCAGACAGAATTGAAGTGCCTATCAGAAATGCTCGGCCGTCACCCGAACCAGAAGTCGGAGATGCAATTGAAATCGAATACTCCGGTGAAATCCTTGAAACTTATCCTGCACGAATTGCGGATGTTTATAGCATCAAAGTTGCAGCAGAAAAGGGTAGACTAAACGGATTTGAACTAAATCTTGCTGGAAATACATCTTTACAAAATAAGATGGTACTTACTGAGGAGGCACCGTATTGGTGTATTTTCGTAAACAATGAAGGTTCTAACAATATTACAGTAGAAATTGGTGGCTATGTCTATGAAGTCGAAGCTGAAACGTATGAACATATCTTTAGGGATGAACTGTGGGATGCTGGCACTTACAGTGCAAGTTTTGCATCTATAAATGGAATGGAAGGAACTGTGACTTGCTATACTTACAAGTACAGGCTGGAAGTTACCGGACGGTTGAATAACGCCGTTGAGGATACAACCTATGTTATTTTGAGCAACATCGAGAATATTACATTTGAACAGGCTTGGAAGGCCAGCGGACTAAGTAGCAATACCGCAGACTACTTCGATCCCGCCGAAGCCGTGTTCATCAATAGGACACGATGAGTATTGATCCTCGTAATACACTTAAATAATAAGTTGAGTCAAGCGCAACCAATGAAACCGCTGCAATTTCCGTAAAATTGCAGCGGTTATTTTTAGAGTTCAAACGCCACCAATGTTTCCTTTGGTAGCTTCTCATTTTCGCAGTTCAGAAGATACGATATTGCCTGATTTGCAAAGCATTTTGTTATCATCGTGTCCCAATCGGCAAGTTGAATGATCTCAGCTGTGCCATTCTCAAAATTAAATGAAATCTCGCCCCATTCGCCGTCGCAGTCTGCTTGGTATTCGTAGATTGCGGCGGCGATTTTCTTTTTGCGCTTGGTTTTGGATTTCTGTTTCAGCCGGACAGCATGGAGCGCACCTTCGGCAACCAGCAGTTCTGTCAGTTTGTCCACCGCTTTCCGGTAGGCTCGCTCTGCACCGCTGGCAGTGCTGCCCTCAAACATAATCGCCAGTTCTTCAAAAGTGGGGCGGTTCTTCCATGAGCCAACTCGCCCACAGGTCATACAGATTGCTAACCGTTTTTCAAGTAAGGTCTGTTCCCGGTAATTCAGCTTCTCAAATGCCCGCTGCACCTTTTCAGCCTGTATGCCGTTCCAGAGGATGTCGGCATAGTTCCAAGTATCGTCAAGGGCAACATCTTCGCCCGTTTCCTCGCCGTCTTCGCCCGTCACATAGAACGGCTGCTGATTGCGGATGCCACGGACTACTTTCAGATATTCTTCCGCAAAGGCAAGGTCGCAGTTGTATTTCTTGGCAAACTCGCTGACCGCATCCTTGGTGTTATGGTACAGCCATGCCATTGACCGCACCATTTTGTAATTGGTCAGAGAGGACACCGACCATTTTTCTTCACCCATGCGGAAACGGAGCATAGCATCCCGGATGAACGGAAAAATGTATGTAGCGTACTCCGCACCCTTGGCGGGGTCATAGTCCATCAGCTTTTGGAGCATTTGCTCTCGGCAGGAGAGCTTTATATCTATAAATCGGTCTGTGTCGTACAAATCGCCGCTATCCACGCCAAGAAAGCTCTTGGTGCGCTTGTTGAGTTGCGGCTCATAATGGTGCAGGAAGAACGAAAAATACATCAAGTTCTTTTCCTGCAAGGCAGATAGGATATACTCATTCAGACTGTTCACCGTTGGCGGCTCCGGTTCCAGTTGGAAGATGCGCTCTGCCACATAGGGGCGGATGTCCGCACCGAATGAATCAACAGGATATTTCGGTATGTATCCGGTCATATTCCATGAAAAATCATTCAGCATAGCGCACCTCCTTCCGTTTTAATAATGTGCGTGAACATTCTGAAAACTAAAAGTTTCTGTTTCCTATAAACGGGTCTTTGACAGCATCATATCTGCTCGATTTCATTTGCAATCATAGCCACCGTTTTTTCATTAGTATCAATTTTAATCGTGTTTAGTGTTTGATACATCGGTATTCTTGTTACACTTCTTTCAATTACATCCTCGGCACGAATACCTCTTTCTACATCCTTAGTTAATCTCTTACGCAAATGGGTTTCGTCAGCAATAAGTGAGATACATTTCACCTCACAGTTTTGTGTATCCAGCTTTCCCAATATAGAATCTATGATAGGCTGTTGATGCATTACCCAACAGAAAATCACATTTTCATAAGCTGAGCAATGCAAAAAGTTGTTTAGTAAGTAGCAGATATTATCTGTCACCATTGTTTTGGTTTCATTGGTTACTTGGAATGGGTTTGCATCCCAACACCAATCTCCATCAAGAAATACGCTATTGGGTAAATCAGATTTTAGTTGCTGGCAAACAGCGGTCTTTCCAACTCCCATTGTTCCGCCAACTATATATAAGTTTTTCATATCCTCTCACCTACAAATTCAAAGATTTTTCTGTGCTTCTTTTTTCAAGGCAGCCTGTCCAATTTCCTTTTCGTAATCGCCCTTGGCATAGGCTACATTGCACAATGCCTGGAGCATCTTATCTTTTGCCAGTTTCTTCATAACCTCCGCAAGTTCAGCATCCAGAGTGCCACGCTTCACATAGCGGTTTATGGTATTCAGCCGCTTCTCATAAATCTGTTTCAGCGGATGATCGTCCGCAAGTTCCCGCTGTTCTCTGCCTTTTAGATTGCCGATCTGCCGACAAGTGCGGTGCAGCTTATCTCCCGGCGCATAACCGCCGCAATATTTGGTGTGCCTTGCATTGGTGGTCAGAAACCACTTGCCGCAGATTCTGCATTTCTTCGGTGCATGACCAACACATAAGCCCTCAAAAAGATCAGACCGGAACATCCCTACAAAGGATACATAGTGCATCCGCTTGACCAGCTTCGCAACTTTTTCACCGGGACGGATGACGGATACATACTGAACAGAATTGTTCAGGGTAGACATCCATGCATTGCCCTCCGTGATAGAAAACTCCGGCGGGAAATAGCTGCCGAACATTTTTGCAAAACCATCTGCGGTGCGGTCTGCTTCGTTGCAATCCGATTTTTCTGCAAAATCAAGCATGGCCGTTTGGTATTCCCCAAGGGAGTATGCCAGATGCCCGAAAACTGCGGTATAGCGTTGGAGCATCATCGCATCGGCAAAGTTCTGGATTTCTTCAAATTGCAAAGAATTGGTTGCGGCTTTTATGGCAAACTCCACATATTTCAGTGCATTGTCCGCAGTAAAGACTTTTTCAATCCGTTCTCTGTGTTTTGGGATATTCATATAGGAGAACGGCGGCGTTTGACTGAGAATACCAAGCATCGTCAGAGCAGCTTCCCTTGCCATAGGACAGAGTGCAGACGCATCCTGACTGGCGTTTAATGTTCCAAGCAGCAGATTGATTTTCTCGCATTGTTCATTCATCTTTGCAATGGTATCCGCAGGAACATTCAGCGCATCACAGGCCAGCGTGCCGATAGGATATATTTTGTCCTCATATATGACGGTATCCTGCCAGAAATCCAATGTCATCAGTTCTTGGTTCATGCTTGCCCTCCTGTCCTGTTTTTTATTTCTTTCATTGTACCATGCAAATGTGAAGAAATCTACATCCTCCGAATAGTTGTCCTGTTTTTTGAAACAGGGTTGTCCTCCGATTAGCCTGTTTATTGAAAAATCCGGCATAACGATAGTAGAAAGAGCGAAACACCTGCCAATCACGGCGGGTGTTTCGTACTTTCTGAATACTATGAACGGAGGTTTTCTATGACGATTTATGAAACCATCAAGGCGGCAATCAGCGTAAAGCAAGCCGCAAAACACTACGGGCTGAATGTCAACCGCAACGGTATGGCTTGCTGCCCGTTCCACAACGACAGGCATCCGAGCTTGAAACTGAATGAGGACTATTTTTTCTGCTTCGGCTGCGGAGCCAAGGGGGATGTAATCGGCCTTGTGGCAAGGCTGTTCGATCTGAGCAGTTATGAAGCAGCGCAAAAGCTGGCTGCGGACTTTGGGCTTGACCCGAAACCGCCCACTGCCGCAGCTATGGTCAAGCCGAAGCGTCCTTATATCCGCCAGTTCCGGGAGGATGAAATGCTGTGTTTCCGGGTGCTGACGGATTATCTGCATCTGCTGGAAGATTGGAAAGTACGATACGCACCCAAGACACCGGAAGATGCTCTGGATGACCGTTTTGTGGAAGCCTGCCAGATGCACTGCCATATCGAATATATGGTAGATGTGCTGACGGTGGGTGATCTGGAAGAACGGGTGGCATTGGTGGACAAGCTGATGCAGGACGGCAAAATTGCTTTTCTGCAAGAGTATACCGCACGAAAGAAAAAGGAGGTGGCGCACCATGGCGAAGAACCGGAAAACGCCTGATATGAATTTGCCTGTCTGGTTTGACGGGCAGAACATCAACGAAGCTCTGTTTTGTGAAGAATTTCTGCAGGAGCGCAGAATCATCTTCGCAAACGGAGCTTTTTTCACGCCCGATGGTCGAGTGACGGACGATCTCCCTCTGCGTGGGGAGATTTACGACAAGCTGAAATTCTGTGCCGTAAACAATATCCCCCGGAAGATCACCAACATTCTGGAAGTGCTGAAACTGGAAGCGCAAGTGCCGGACTTTCCACCGGAGCAGGATCGGATTCATCTGTCCAACGGTACGCTACTGTTGAACGGCACATTTATCGAGGGCAGACCGGCTATCGTGCGAAACCGTCTGCCTGTTGTTTACAATCCTCATGCACCTACACCTGTGACCTGGCTAAACTTTCTGGATGGGCTGCTCCATGCGGAGGATATCCCCACTTTGCAGGAGTTTATCGGCTACTGTCTGATTCCTTCCAACAAGGGACAGCGCATGATGGTGATTAAGGGCAATGGCGGCGAGGGCAAATCTCAAATCGGTACGGTGCTGTCCGCTATATTCGGCACGAATATGAAAGACGGCAGCATCGGAAAAATTTCCGAAAACCGCTTCGCCCGTGCTGATCTGGAACACATCCTGCTGTGCGTGGATGATGATATGCGGATGGAAGCCCTGCGCCAGACCAACTATGTAAAATCCATCGTGACTGCACAGGGCAAAATGGACTTGGAACGCAAGGGCAAGCAGAGCTATCAGGGCTGGATGTTTGCCCGGTTGCTGGCATTCAGCAATGGTGATCTGCAAGCCCTGTATGACCGTAGCGATGGCTTTTACCGCAGACAGCTTGTGCTGACCACCAAGGAAAAGCCTGTAGACAGAGCCGACGATCCCGACCTTGCAGAGAAAATGAAAGCCGAAGCCGAGGGAATTTTCCGCTGGGCATTTGAAGGCTTGCAGCGGCTCGTTGCCAACAACTTTCAGTTTACGGAGAGTGACCGCATCCGTGAAAACCGGAAAGCGGTCAAGCGTGACAATAACAACATTTTCGATTTCATGGAGTCGGAGGGATATATCCGGCGCAAAGCGGATGCGTCCATCAGTTCCAAGGATTTCTATGTAATCTATCGCCTGTGGTGCGAGGAAAATTCCCTTGCCCCGCTAAAATCCCGCAGCTTCAGCGATGCTATGGTTGCCAATGCGAAGAAATTTAACTTGGAGCATTGTAACAACATTACCAACTCTGCCGGACGTCGGGTATGGGGATTTATGGGTGTGGAAGCTGTGGCAAGATCTCATATAAATGGGTTTTACGGAGATTCGCCGTGTACGTACGTACCGGATGACATTCCGGAGGAATGGCGAAGGGTCGAGTAAAACCGATTGCTGGTACGTATGTACACAGCAAAAGAGCGTGTAACGCTTGTGATAGAAACAGCTCATTTCCTTTATTTGGGCTGTTTCTATGGCAGTGAAAGATACGGTTTTCACTGCAACCGTCTGCAAGAGTAAGTTTCGCAAAACGGCTCAATGCAGACGGGCTGACCATGAGAAAAGTTGCAGACATTTCGCCTTGGTCAGCAGATGTCGCCGCAGCGACCGCACCCCCTCCGGAGGAGCCCTCGGAGAGCCCACGGCACTTTGCAGCCAGTATGGATGAAAGTGTAATAGTGGGTTATTACACTTTGAAAAAGTGCCTCTCCGTAACTCCTCGCTGTTTGCAAATCCCAAAGAAAGGAGAAAAATCTATGGCAAGAAATGATGGAATAAACCGCACCGTAGCCCGGAATCAGGACTTGGAAACCCCGGCAGATGTGGCTAAGGTACAGGAACACAATGAGCGTGAAAAGGACAGCTACAGCAATCAGGACATCGTGCCGGAACGCACTTCTCTGAACGTTCATTTCAAAGCACCCACGGACGATTATGTAAAAATGTTTGAGCAGATGGAACAGGACGGAGTGATCTCCACCAGAGGTCTGAAACCGGATGCCATCAAATACGGCGAGTTGGTGTTTGATGTGAACTCCGCTTATTTCTACAACCACGGCGGCTATGAATTTGCGAAACAGTTTTATGCCGATGCCTATAAAGCCGCCGTGGAGATCGTGGGCGGTGAGCAGTACATCCTCTCTGCCGTCATGCACGCCGATGAGCGCAACCGGGCAATGTCCGAAGCTCTGGGCGAGGAGGTGTACCACTACCACCTTCATGTGGTTTATATCCCGGTGGTGGAAAAGCAGATCCTTTGGTCGAAGCGGTGTAAGGATGAATCACTTCGGGGGACGATAAAAGAAACGATCACACAGGTCAGCCGCAGTAAGAAATGGGAGTCTAAGCCCGTTCTCGATGAAAACGGGAACCCTATGATGAACGCAAAAGGAAAAAAGATTTTGAAGTCGTCCTACAGTGTGTTGCAGGATGACTTTTTCAATTTTATGCGAAGTGTCGGTTACACCGATGTGGAGCGTGGAGAGCGTGGCAGCACCGAGGAACATCTGACGGTGACGCAGTTCAAGGTACAGGCAGAGCAGCAACGTTTGGAAGCTGTGATTGGACAGGTGGCACAGGCGGAGCGGGGGTTGGAGGATGCCAAAGCTGCCACGGAGAAACAGAAAAAGAAACTGGAAGCTCTGCAAAAGGAAACCAAGGCGGCAAAGACCATTGCGCTGACGGTGCAGGACATTGAAACGATGGGCAAAAAAGCTACATTCGGGAACAACATCACGCTGACACCGGATGAATGCGACACGCTCAAACGCTATGCGGTCAACGGTGTTATTGCCAATGCTGACAACAAGCGGCTGAAAGAAAAATTGGCTTCCGCAGAAAAGACGGTTTCCATCTGGAAACAGCGGTATGAAGCAGTAAACGAAAAATATATGGAACTCAAACAGAAAGCCCAGCCTTTTCTGGATGCACTGGAAATCGCATCCGAAAAGGTTCGGGCTTTTATCAATTCTGTCCTTATCAGAGGAAAGGAAACACAGGAACACGAACACCCTGCCCGGAAGCGTGGACAGGATATGGAACTTTGATGGAGGAAACGCCTATTGAAGAAATATTATGAGGAAGCGAAATATAATGCGGCATTTGACCGCTGTGTGGATGTTATGAGCCAGATGCTCCAGAAATATGGACATCAGGTTTTGGATAAATTGGAACAGGACGCACCGCAGGAAGTGGAGCATTCCGAGGAAAGTAATCAAGCGCAGCTTTTGACGGATAAGGCTGCGTAAAATTTGCAATTTACACGTTGCGTATTCGTTATGGCTATGCTATAATGATTACGCAACGTGTACTTTTTGCTTTTGTGGAGAAAAGACGGATGGATTGTAAAAACAGAATTATAAAGTTGCGTGAAAGCACAGGACTGAACCGGAAAGATTTTTGCAAGCTTGTCCATATTCCTTACCGGACTATGACTGAATGGGAACTGGACAACCGCCATGCACCGGATTATGTGCTGTGGCTTTTGGAGTATTATATCCGCAACGAGGGACTTATGGTAAAAAGAATGAATGAGGGAGGTGGAGATTCTGAAAAAGAAACAACTTAAATGCTATCTTTATA
Source organism: uncultured bacterium (assembly GCA_947383005.1). Taxonomy (GTDB): domain Bacteria; phylum Bacillota; class Clostridia; order Lachnospirales; family Lachnospiraceae; genus Brotaphodocola. The sequence continues at coordinate 52,693 of CANDBT010000022.1, forward strand.
CAAGAGTGTCCACCTCGATGCAGGTTGACGGATACAGCTTGGATGCCCAGCGTGACAAGCTGCGGAAGTATGCGGCATACGAGGATATGATCGTTGCCGGGGAGTATTCTGACGAGGGCTTTTCCGGAAAGAACATTCAAGGGCGGCAGGAGTTTCAACGGATGCTGAATGACATCCAGGACGGCAAAGATGATGTTTCTTATGTGTTGGTCTTTAAGCTGTCTCGATTTGGCAGAAATGCAGCGGACGTTCTGAACTCTTTGCAACTTATGCAGGATTTCGGTGTCAATCTGATCTGCGTGGAGGATAGCATTGACAGCTCCAAGGATGCAGGAAAGCTGATGATCTCTGTGCTGTCTGCGGTGGCAGAGATTGAGCGAGAAAATATCCGCACACAGACAATGGCAGGACGTGAACAAAAGGCTCGTGAGGGCAAATGGAACGGCGGTTTTGCTCCATATGGATACAAACTGGATAATGGTGAACTTGTTATTGCCGAAGATGAAGTAGAAGTTATCCGAGTAATCTATGATCGTTATATTCATACAAACGAGGGTGTTGCAGGAGTTGCAAAATATCTGAACCGCAATGGTTATACTAAGAAACTAAGACAGAATAATACCATTCCGGGATTTTCAAGAGATTTTGTGAAAAATGTATTGTACAATCCTGTTTATATGGGAAAGATTGCTTACGGCAGACGAAGAACAGAAAAGAAACAGGGTACAAGAAATGAGATGCACGTGGTTGAGCAGTCGGAGTTCCCGGTTTATGAAGGACAGCACGAAGCTATCATTTCCGAAGAAGATTGGTATCTGGCACAGGAAAAGCGCAAGATCAATTCCTTTAAGCGGGAAAAGGTCAACAATCCAGACCATGCACACATCCTGTCCGGTATCTTGAAATGCCCATGCTGCGGCAAGAGTATGTACGGTAATATTGCCAAGGCACACAGCAAGGACAAGAAAACAAGATATTATTACTACTGCAAAAATACGGTTACACCTACCGGGCATGAGTGCAGCTTCCGTCTGAATATCGAGCAGATGGAAATCAACAAATTTGTGGCGAAGGTCATTTCCGCTATGGTCAACAATCCACGGTTTGTAGAAGCAATTCAGACGAAAATCGGAACAGCAGTTGATACAGAGGATATGGAAAAGCAGATTGCTGTCCTGCAAGGGCGGCTAAAGCAAGCCTTTGGAACGAAAAACCGCTTGGAGCGTCAGATGGATACCTTGGATATCAATGATGCCCACTATGACAGAAAGATTTTGGACTTGCAGCGCCGCTATGATGAGCAGTATGATACCATAGAGGAAATTGAAGTTCAGATTGGTGAGTTGCAAGGGCAGATCCGCAGCATCCAGCAAGAGAAAATCTCTGGTGATAACATTTATCGACTCTTACTGGCATTTGATGAGGTCTACCATTCCGCAACGGAAGCGGAACAGAAAGAGTTTATGAAAGCCTTTATCGAGCGAATTGAAATGTTCCCGGAAAAGAGAAAGGACGGTAGTTGGATAAAGAAGATTGTATTCAATTTCCCCGTACCTGTTGATGGTGAGGAAGTGAAAGAACTTCCCTTGGAAACTGAAACAACTGTCGAGACGGTATGCTACCTAAGGCGCATAAAATAAGGACTTCTAAGAATTTAGAGGGTATGCAAACCGCCGCCTTGTCACCACCTACCATTTGCAGATGGTGGGGAAATTCAAAATTAGTAGTTGAAAAGCCAGAGATTATGACATATAATATGCTTAACAAGACAGCCGGAAGGTGAGTGCAGGTCACCCGTCCCGGCGTAACTTAAGGACAAAAAATAGCCGTCAGCTTACCAGGGCAGGACGGCTATTTTTTATTTTTCAGATTCAGAATAGCAACGATTAAAAGACCAAAGGTCAGAATAACCATTAATTCCTCATATGTACTCATAATAATCACCCCTTTCCGCAAGGCTCGGAACGGGTGAGGACACGTCCCCTGGTTGCTCGGGTAAGCATATTATATTGTACAGAAAAACTTTTCTCTAAAAATATTTAAACAAACTGAAATTTATAAATCCTTCTCCGCGTATGGCTTATTCCATGAGCCTATTTCAATCAGATTGCCTTCTGGATCAGCAATGTAGCAGGTTCGCTGTCCCCACGGTTCCGTTGTGGGTTCCAACACTGGCGTGGCGCCATTTTCCACTGTACGTCTAAATACGGCATCCACATCTTCAAATGTATCAACATAAAGCGCAATTTCAAAATGGCCATTTAACCCTTTGATATAATCGTACTGATGATTTGTCATCTTCTCAAAGTCTTTCCTGCCAAATAACAAAAACAAGGTTCCATCTTTTACGAGATATACATTTCCCGCATCTTCCGCTTCCTTAATCTCAAAACCGAGCACATCCCTGTAAAAGCGAATCATCCCTGCCATATCATTGACCAATAATCCTAATCCGTCCAACCTCATACATTACCTCCATAAATCTGATTTGTTGGTTTGATTATATACATTTTTGTGTTATCATACAAGTAGAAAGATAAATCAGAATGGATTGACTTTTTTAAATTTTGACTAACTTACCAGAAAGATTTCAGTGAGGAGAGATTACGATGGCGACAATATTTAATCGGTTTTATGAGAGTAAACATGCATTCCTCAATCCTTGTGATGTTGTAGAACGGATTTCGGGTTTTCCGGAGGTATGTATCACCACATTTTCAGAAAGCATGATAAAAGATTTTGTGGGAAGCAATACAGTGAGAATAATTGCAAATTTATTTTCTGCAAATGGAACAATACCTGTATATGAAATAAATTATGCGGATAAAAAGATGGGGTTGTTCCTTTCACGAGTGGGAGCGCCTGCATGTGCAGCAGGTTTAGAAGAAATCATAGCTTTAGGAGCAAAAAAGGTGATACAGTTTGGATGTTGCGGCATATTAAATCAGTCTATTGCAGATGGTAAAATAATTGTTCCGTCGTCAGCCGTCAGAGATGAAGGAACAAGCTATCATTACTTTTCAGGAAGTGAAGAAATAAGTGCAGATGTTTTATCCAATGATATCGTGGTTCAATATTTGAGCAGACATAAAATTCCGTATGTGGTGGGAAAAATCTGGACAACAGACGCGATATACAGAGAAACGTCCGAGGCGATTGAAGAACGTAAAAAGCAGGGGTGTATTGCCGTGGAAATGGAATGTTCCGCATCTTTGGCTGTTGCAAAATTCAGGAATATTCCGATAATACAGTTTTTCTATGGGGCAGACAACTTAGATTCGGATAAGTGGGAGATACGGGATTTGATGGATTATGGTCTGAGGCTGTGTGATAAGTATATGACAATAGCTTTAGAATGCGGGAGTGTTTTTTAAAGAAATCCGTGTCTGTTGTGTATCGGAAGAAAATGGCAAAATCAAAGCCTGGTTGTTGAAGCAGATAAACAGGTCATTGGTCAGTTTTTTGACCGAAACAGTAAAAGATATGATAGACTTTCATCATCAGAAAACAGAAGGAGGGAAGCCAAAAACACTAAAAGCAAAACAATACATGAAAAAAGCAAAAATAAATATCGGGTTACCCTCAAAAACGTTCATAAATAAGTATAAATAAAAATCGAGGAGGAAAAGAATATGGCAAGGTTTAGAGTAACAGCACGTGAGATAAGGCATACGGCAGACAATTTGAGGTCACAGAACAGGTATTTCAACAGTCAGGTCAATAGCCTGCAGAACTCTGAGCGCCGGCTTCACGGTATGTGGGAAGGCCAGGCTCATGATGCTTTTCATAACGCTTTTATGCACGACAAATACTATATGACCCGGTTTTATCAGCTTATCGAGCAGTACTGCCGGGCATTGGATGAAATTGCCAGACAGTACGAGGACGCTGAACGGAGAAATTTATGCACCGCAAGACAAAGGAAAGTCCACTAAACGGGTTATCGCAGACGAAATTAAATTAGTAGTAAAAATACAAAATAAGTAAATGAAGAAGATTCAGAAAGTTAAAAATTAAGTTCCGAACACTAAAAACCAAACTAAACACTAAAAACCAAACACAACTACTAAAATCACATCGCATAGAGAAAAGGAGATTAATTATGGCAATGCAGGGAACCTTACTGGTAACACCAGAACAATTGAGAAGTACAGCAAATTCATTTAGCAGCAACATGAGCAGCGTACAGAGAGCGACCAATCAGATGCTGGATTTGGTCAGCCAGAGCAGCAGGTATTGGGAAGGTGAAGCTTCTGCTTCCTATCGGAATAAATTCAACCAGCTTCGCGATGATATTGACAAAATCCACCGGATGATCCGTGAGCATGTAGATGATTTGAATGAAATGGCCAGAGTTTACCAGGCGGCTGAAGATGCGAATAAAGCAACCAGCAGCCGGTTATCCGGGGATGTGATTTAATAATAGTGACGGCTTCACCTGCCGTTTTGCCGAATTGGTAAATTCACAGCGGAAACCTCCTCCCATATGGGGGAGTGAAAAGCTGCCGATAAATAATTTTCTCATTTTTCTGTGATGGGCAAGTTATTTATCGGCAGCTTTTTGCCGTAAATCTCAAATATATAGCTAATCAGCGGGAAATATGGTAAACTAATATATAATGATTTTTATTAATACAAATTTATTATCGAGGGAGAGTAAATGATTTATGCAACGATTGGCATGCCGATGATAGGGAGAGATTGGTTTTGCCGTTATCAGCAATTTAAATATATTCGTTGTCTGCGTCGGGCCGGAGCGATGGTGCAAATTATTCCTTCTGTTCCCTCGCCTCATGTGATTAAGGCAGCCTTGGAACAATGTGACGGTTTTTTGTTTCCAGGCGGATCAGATATTCAGCCACAGTTATACGGACGGGATTTTATGCCTGGTAGCAGGGTAAATCCTGTGCGGGATGATTTTGAACTCCCTTTGCTTCATGAGGTTTTGAAAGCGGGAAAGCCGCTGCTTTGTATCGGGAGGGGAATGCAGCTACTGAATGTAGCTTTCGGCGGTACATTAATCCAGGATTTGAAGCCCCGGCAGGAGTATCAACATAATGATTTTCTGCACAGGGCTTCGGCAACTCATCCTATTGAGATTGATATGGATAGTCTTTTGTCAGAGGTGCTTAATTCCGACACGGCTACGGTTAATAGCCTGCACCATCAGGCTGTGGATGATATCGGTGAAGGTTTGTGGATAGCAGCCGATAGCCCGGATGGTTTTCCGGAAGCATTGGAAATTGAAGACTATCCTTTTTGTCTTGCCGTGCAATGGCATCCGGAATATATGGTAACACGGACTCCGGTACAGCAAAAGCTGTTTCAGGCATTGACTGACGCCTGCAGGCAAGACGGGCGGAAAGATAAGGAGTGACAGTTTCAAATTCCAAAACCATTGAACCATGCCCGCTTTTTAAAAGCATCGGTTTCTTTTCTCTGCGGGACTGCGTCGGCCGGTGTGCCTACCGGCAGCAGACATACCAGTTTTAAGGGGTCAGGAATATGAAAGAAATCGGAGATCTCTTTGGCGTATTTGCGCAGATTGCCTTCAAACCAGCAAGATTCATAGCCCATAGATTTGATTGCCAGCAACATGTTTTCCATAGCTGCGCTGTAATCCTGAACATGGTAATAGTGTCCGTCAACGCCGACAATTTCCTGGGTGAATACCAAGATAAGCGCCGGATCATCCACAGCCATAAAAGAAGCGGTTTGGCGGTTGCATCCGGAAGGGGCGGCTACTCCTGCTTTCAGAATAGCAGTTAGATCTTCTCTGGGGATGGGATCTGGTTTGAAGCTGCCTCTGTAACTGGTGCGGTTGAAAATGGTGGATAGAGTTTTGTTGTCTGACATGATATTACCTCCATTGTTTTGGTACCGTTCAAAGAGGGTATTTTTTTGCCGGTTTATGATAGACAAGGAGCATCGGATGTCCGTCAATTTTCCCGCTGTTTGAACGGTTACATTTATTGTGTTATTTGGACATGCTCATTTTTCTGTTATGGCATATCCATATATCTTTCTTTTTCTTATCAGATACCACAAAGCAACAATAATTCCTAGCCCTTCGGCTACGGGGACAGACAGCCAGATTCCTTCTTTGCCGATGATTGACGGAAGAAGGAGCAGCATGCCGACCAGAAAGACAAAAGTCCTGGCAAAGGAAATGATTGCTGAGGCTTGTCCGTCGGAAAAAGCGGTAAACATAGAGGAAGCGAAAGTACTGATACCCATAAGTAAGAAAGACACCGCATAGATACCAAAGCCTTCCATGGTAATCCGGAATACCTGGTTGCCCTTTTCGGTAAAAATACTGAGCGCAGGTTCTATGGTTAATATCGATAAAGCATACATCCCCACCGAGCAGATGCCCATAAACAGCAGGCAGCAACGGATAATTTTCCTAAGCTGCGTCTGGTCGCCAGCACCGTATTTAAAACTGATAATGGGCGATACTCCCATAGAAAATCCATAAAATATAGCGGAAAAGACAAATTGAAAGTATAGTACAATCGTAATGGAAGCGACTCCGTCTTCTCCATAAAAATGTAGGAACAGCATGTTAAAAAGAAAAGTAGTTACTGCGTTGGCAATATTGGTTACCATTTCTGAAGAACCATTGAAACAGGCGTGTTTCAGCATGAAAAAATCAGCAGCCGGCCGTACAAAATATAAGGTTCCTTTTCGTTGAAAAGAAAAGTAAAGAAGTCCTACGATGGCGGGAATCAGGTATCCCGCTGCCGTGGCCAGGGCGGCTCCGGCGATGCCGAAAGGCAGTATGGCAATAAAAAGATAATCTAAAACCATATTGGCTATTCCGCCGAATACGGTTAATAACAACCCGAGGTTGGGCTTCCCCGCCGTGACAAAAAGGGTTTGAAATACGGTTTGCAGAAAGAATGCAGGACTGAAGCTGACAAGGATTTGTGTATATAGTTTAGCATAAGTATATTGGTCGGAGCTGGTTCCCAGCAGCCGGAGTATGCCGTCAATCAATATGTTTCCGGCGATAGCAAAAAAGACGCCAATTAAAGCCGATACCAAAACAAGGAAAGAAAAATGTGTTCTTGATTCCGTGTCCTTTCCTTCTCCCAGTTTTCGGGCAATGATAGCGCTGCCGCCGGTAGCAAGCATGATGCCTATAGCCATTTGCAGGCAATTGATGGGGTATACCATATTGATGGCAGACAGGGCCAGGGTTCCCACATATCTGGAGATAAAAATGCCGTCTATAATGGTATAGAGAGATAAAAATACCATCATAATCATATTTGGCAGCGCAAATCGCAACAGAGAAGAAAATCCAAATTGTCTGGCGAGTGCATTGTTATTCATTTCGAAACTCCTCCTCCAAAAGCTGTGTGTAAATTGACTGGCTCTCGATCAGGTATTTTGTCATTTGAGGGCCGAGACGTATTAAAGCCCGTTCTTCTATTTCATATAGTTTATGCAGGCGGCGGTGGGCATAAGCCTTGCCTGAATCAGTAAAATATAGTTTTTTCTCTCTTTTTCCTTCTTCCTGCTGATAGTAAATATATCCCGATTTTACCAAAGACTTGACAATAGTATGAATTGTCTGTTTGGGTATTCCCCATTCCTCTGCGATTCTTTTCTGGGTACGTCCGTCTTCATTGTCCAGGGAAAAAAATATAAGTAAAGTATTATAGCTTAAGCCATGCTTTTTTGACCAATCTGCATATAGCTCTGTTTGCCGGTTAATACAGTTGTCTAAAATTTTTATTTGTTTCCAAATGTCCATAATGTTGTCTGTCCTTTCTGTTTTTGTTCAGGCGGGTTATAATGATAAAAGTGTTTTAATAGCTGTGGTTAATGTTTATATACAGATATAGTATGATTTCGGACTTGTGTCAAGAGGATTTTATGAAGAAGAAATTTTCGTTTGATTACAACTTATTATTGCCCAAGCAAATGAAAAACTGGTTGTTGAAGCAGGTAAACAGGTCATTGGTCAGGTTCTTATCTAAAATAACAAAAGGTATGATAGACTTTCATCATCAGAAAGAAAACAACCAATCAGAAAGAAAACAACTAATCAGAAAGAAAACAACCAAGCAAAAAGAGAACAACCAAGCAAAAGGAATCAGATAATCAGAAGCGAACAGCAGAAAGAAGGGAACTAAAAAGAACAAAAGGAGATCAAAAAGCAAACGATAAAATACGGCAAACCGTGAAAACGATATGTCAAAGGAAACACATAAAACATTCATAAACAAGGATAAATAAAAATCGAGGAGGAAAAGAACATGGCAAGATTTAGAGTAACCGCACGTGAAGTAAGGCGCACAGCAGAGAATTTACGGTCACAGAACAGGAATTTCAACAGTCAGGTAAACAGTTTACAAAACTCCGAACGTCGGCTTCACGGCATGTGGGAGGGCCAGGCCCATGACGCTTTTCATAATGCTTTTATGCATGACAAGGATTATATGACCCGTTTTTATCAGCTCATCGAGCAGTATTGCCGGGCGTTGGATGAAATTGCCAGACAGTATGAGGAAGCTGAGCGCCGGAATTTGCATACAGCAAGAGAGCGGAAAGTCCGTTAAACAAGTTATTGTGGCTGAAACCATAAAATTAGTAACAAAATTCATAAACGAACAGGAACCAGGCAACTACTAAAATCATATCGCATAGAGAGGAAAAGGAGAATAATTATGGCAATGCAGGGAACCTTGCTGGTAACACCGGAACAATTGAGAAGTACAGCAAATTCATTTAGCAGCAACATGAGCAGCGTACAGAGAGCAACCAATCAGATGCTCGATTTGGTCAGTCAGAGCAGCAGATATTGGGAAGGTGAAGCTTCCACTTCCTATCGGAATAAATTCAATCAGCTTCGCGATGATATTGACAAAATCCATCGGATGATCCGTGAGCATGTTGATGATTTGAATGAGATGGCCAGGGTTTACCAGGCGGCTGAAGATGCAAACAAAGCTACCAGCAGCCGGTTATCCGGAGATGTGATTTAACAGCGGCGATGTAAGAATGAAAAGCTGCCAATAAATAACTTTCCCATTTTTCTTGATGGGTAAGCTATTTATCGGCGGCTTTTTGTATGGAACAGACGGGCAAAAAAATGCCTTGTCGGGATCGTTACTTAAGGATTATACAGTTTTCGATAATTGCGTAAAATGGTTGGGGATACAGACAAATACGAGGAAGGTGAAGGAAATGGCTGCCTACTTACATGGCCTGAAACAGCGAGTACCGAATTCGCGTGCTTGTTTTGCGTGGAAGCCCGCAATTTCTTGTTTTATTGCAACAAAATATTTTAGTAAACCGGATTAAAGATTGGCGAAAACTACAATTGTATTTTTCCCTTGGATAGAGTAAATTATGTTACTGTTCATGGCAGCTATACTCATGAGCATATTATTTGTCAAATGATTGGATGGTTTTGTAACAGTTCAGACGGGGCATCTTCTTGCCCGTCTACGCCGGACAAAAGCTGGGATGTCCATCCAATGTGGAATTTGGCATAAATTTGGGCTTACAAGCAAGCTTGACGCCCCAAATTTATGCCAAATTCCCCGCCGTCTGAACGGTTACGTGCTTTTATGGAAATAGGAGAATTACGTTGGCAAATTAGATGGCTCACAGGGGAAATTATAAGGCTGAATGAAGGGCTGAAATTGAATGGAGGGAAAAATATGGCAGAGGTCATAAAAGAAAAAACATTAAAGACTTCAGCAGGTACTGCAACAAAAACCGTAATTCGGGATATGACTGTCGGCTCCCCGGCTAAACTGATTCTTAGCTTCTTTTTGCCGATGGTATTCGGGTTGTTGTTCCAACAGTTATACAACATGGTAGATACGATTATTGTAGGAAAATATTTGGGGGTTGGCGCACTGGCTTCCGTAGGTTCAACCGGGTCGGTCAATTTTATGATTATTGGATTTTGCATAGGTGTCTGCAATGGATTTGCTATTCCGGTGGCACAGAAATTCGGAGAGAAAAATTTCACTCAGTTGCGTAAGTTTGCCGCAAACGGCGCGTGGCTTTCGATCGCTTTTTCTGTGGTGATGACTACGGTTGTGTGTATTCTCTGCCGGAGGATTCTTAAGTGGATGAATACGCCGGCTGATATTATTGATGGGGCCTATTGTTACATTTTTGTGATATTTATGGGGATTCCGGCAACCTTTCTCTACAATATGGTATCCGGGATTATCCGTTCCCTGGGAGACAGCCGGACGCCGTTGGTATTTTTGGTTATTTCCTCAATGCTTAATGTGGTGCTGGATCTGTTTACGATAATTGTTTTGAAAATGGGAGTGGCTGGCGCGGCCTGGGCAACCGTAATATCCCAGGCTGTGTCGGGGATTCTCTGCCTGGTATTTATGGCGAAAAGGTATGAGGTTCTTCATATGACCAGGGAAGAGGCAAAGCCGGATATGGTGATGATTAAGATATTATGCAATATCGGTATTCCCATGGGCCTGCAGTATTCTATTACAGCTATTGGCAGTATTATTTTGCAGACAGCGGTCAACGGTTTGGGTTCGACATTCGTGGCAGCGATGACTGCGGCAACAAAAATCAGCATGTTTTTTTGCTGCCCCTTCGATGCCCTTGGTTCAACGATGGCAACTTATGGCGGACAGAACATGGGCGCCCGCCAATTGGAGCGTATCCGCCATGGGCTGAGGTCGGCTGCGCTTATGGGTTCGGCGTATGCGCTGGGGTCGTTTGGCGTATTATATTGTTTCGGTGATAAAATTGCCCTTATGTATCTGGATGCCGGGCAGGTGGAAATCCTGGGCCATGTCAGAGAATATCTGTTGGCTAACGCTGCTTTTTATATTCCCCTGGCATTCGTAAATATAGTCAGGTTTTTGATTCAGGGCATGGGATATTCCAAAAGGGCTATGCTTGCCGGGGTATGCGAGATGGCAGCCCGTGCGACAGTGGGATTTTTGCTGGTTCCGTTTTTTGGATATTCTGCGGTGTGCTTTGCCAGCCCGTTTGCCTGGATAGCCGCAGATGCGTTTCTGGTTCCTTCGTATTCAAAAATCATGAAAGAATTGTATAAGAATCAGGAAACGCCGGAATATAGGCCATGCCTGGGGCATTAAAAATAGAGGAATAGCAGTTCAAATACTACATCGGATGGACTGTTACGCAAAAGATTAAAATTACGGGGGTGTGAGAATATGTTGGCAGATTATCATGTGCATACGGAATTTAGTGATGATTCGGTATATCCGATGGAGAAAGTGGTAAAAGATGCTATAAAAAAAGGAATAGATGAAATTTGTTTTACGGATCATGTGGATTATGGGGTGAAATATGATTGGGATTCCGGGCATACGATTGAGTACCGGAACGGGGAACCTCTTGCCAATGTAGATTATCCCCGGTATGTGGAAAAGATACGCCAGATGCAGCAGCAATATGGGGATCAGATTGCCGTTAAGCTGGGGCTGGAGTTTGGGATGCAGAGTCATACGGTTCCCCAATTTGAGCGTTTGTTCCAACGATATCCGTTTGACTTTATTCTTTTATCGGTACATCAGGTAGAGGATAAAGAGTTTTGGACGCAGGATTTCCAGCGGGGCAGAAGCCAGAAGGAATATAATGAACGTTATTATGAGGAGATGCTTAATCTGGTCAAGCATTATCATCATTACAGCGTGCTGGGCCATGTGGATTTGTTGGTTAGATATGATGAACAGGGGATTTATCCTTTTGAACAAATAAAGCCTATAGTGGAGGAAATCCTGAAGATTGTGATTGCTGACGGGAAAGGGATTGAACTAAATACGTCTTTCCACAGATACGGGATGAAGGATACTATGCCGTCCACGGAAATTTTAAAACTGTACCGCAGCCTGGGTGGGGAAATCCTAACGATTGGCAGCGACAGCCATCAGCCAGAGCATTTGGGCGCTTATATTCAGGAAGGGAAAGCTTTGCTGGCGGATTTGGGATTTAAGTATTTTTGTACTTACGAAAAGATGAATCCGGTATTTCACGCACTTTGAGTTGGTATGATAAAAAGCTGCCGATAGGTAATTTACCCAAGAAAAGATGGGTAAGTTACCTATCGGCAGCTTTTGAATCCTTAGGGCGCAATTGAAAACAGCAGCCGCGGAAAGGTTCCGAAGCTGCTGTTTTTGCATCAGGAAAGAGAAATTTAAAATTCATAGTCAAAGACTGTCTTTTCGTAAGAAACCTGGTTCATGAATTCCCGTACTTTTAAGTGTTCCGGATGGTTAATATAGGTTTCCAGATCCTCCACAGAATCAAAGAGGGAATCGATACATACATGAAAGACATCGCCGGAATTGATATTGCCGCCTACCGTAGCCTGGCGGATTTGGGGGATAATAGTCTTTAAGTAATCTGTTTTGCGGCGAAATGCGTCAATGGTTTGCCGGCGATCTTCTGGTGTTCCGTCTTTGTTGATTTTCCAAAATACAATGTGCTTGATCATGTATAACCTCCTTCAAATAAAGTTGTAGAACAAAAATGAATAGACAAAGCCAGAAAGACAATGTTGTTCTACATATAAGCTATGAATAAGTATACAAAATATCGGGAAAAATGTCAAGGCACTGTGAAAGAATAAGTAAAATAGTAAAAAACATAAAAGAAAATGTCAAGGAAAATATCAAATTCGCCAAAATTTTAGGAAAATATCCCGAATAGATATTGACAATTGGTGAAAAAAAGCTATAATAAAACTTGTAGAACAACTTTAAAAAAGAAAAAAGATGCACTACAAGTATCCTCTGGTAAAATCGAATCAAAATTATGTAGGAAAGGGGAGAAGTATGTTACAATATGGTGACGGAATATGAATACATAGATTTGATGGATACGGAGGATTGAGAATGGCAGCTTCATTGGTAGAGCAGACTTACAACCGTCTGCTGGATATGATTATTAAGAAGGAATACCGGCCGGGAGACAGGCTTCCTTCAGAGATGGTATTATGCGAGGGATTTGAGGTCAGCAGGAATACTTTGCGGGCGGCACTGAATAAACTTGCTGCCCTGGGTTTTACCGAAACCAGAAAGGGCGGGGGCACCTATGTGAAAGAGGTGGATAGTGATGTGTATCTGAACTTTTTTATTCCGGCTCTTCTGACTCACAAGGTAAGCTTGCTGGAGATGATGTGTTTCAGGAAAGGAATCGAGGTTGAGGCAGCGAGACAGGCGGCCAAAGAGGCGACGGCGGAAGATATCGGGCGGCTGGAAAGGCTTTTGGAGCGCTGCAGAGAATTGAATGATGACGTGGTGGCATTTGCCAGCGCGGATACAGAATTTCATACCTGTATTGCCAAAGCGTCAGGCAATAAGATGCTGGAAAAGATAACCGAGATCATCTGGGTAATGATCCTGCCGGAGATGAAGGATTTTCTGGTAGCTCAGGGAGAGACCATTGACAGTATTTTCTATCATGATATGATCTTTCGGTGTATTGCCTATCGGAAGTCCGATGAGGCTGCATATCTTATGGATCGGCACATGGCATTGATTATTGAGCGGGTAAAGAAATATGTAGCTTCCGGTGACAATGGCGGCAGGTGTGAGTCCTTACCAGGCTGACTGCAGAAATAGCTGCAGCAGAGTATGAAAAATAATGAGACAGGGGATGTTATTATGAGAAAATTATTAAGTGTAGTTATGGTATCTGCCATGGTTATGGGGCTTGCGGCGTGTTCATCTTCCGGCACGGCTCCGGAAACTTCCGGGACTCAGGCGTCGCTTGCGGAGACTGCGGCGACACAGGAGGCAGGCGCGGAGAAGGACCAGGAAGCTGCGTCAGAAGCTGGGAATACAGCGGATGCGGGCCAGGAGGAACCGATAAAGATTGCATTTTTTATGTTTGAGAATTCCAATACCTTTACGACTTATATCCGGAAGGGGCTGGAATCCTATGGTGGGGAGAGAAATGTGGTGGTGGATTCTTTTGACGGAAAGAGCGATCAGTCTACCCAGACAGATGCTATTACTACGACCCTGGCAAAGGGAGAGTATGACCTGATTGTGGTCAATCCGGTAGATTCCGGCGCAGGAACTACGATCAATAATCTGTGCAGGGAGAACAATGTCCCGGTTATTTTTGCGGACCGCGCTCCCGATTTGACGGGCGGCGTTCTGGATGAGTATGAGCAGTCTTACTATGTAGGTTTGGACTGGTCAGATCCGGGTAAGGTGCAGGCGGAGATGTTGTATGAGGATTGGAAGGCGGATCCGGCAAGGTTCGACAAAAACGGTGACGGCGTTCTTCAATATGTACTGCTTCAGGGCAATGTGGCGCAGCAGAATGCTATTTACCGCACGGAGGCCATTCATACGCTGATGGATCAGTGGAATGCGGACGGAACGTTGAAAAATGAGCAACTGGATATTCAGGACGGTAATTGGTCTTCTGATAAGGGTAAGGATGTTATGGATACCTGGAATGTCAAATATGGGGATCAGATAGAGGCTGTCTTGTGCAACAATGATACCATGGCGATGGGGGCGATCGAGTCTCTGAAAACTGCAGGTGCTTTCGACAGTGGGGACGGGCCGGCAGTTTATGGGATCAACGGTATACCGGATGTGTGGGAGATGGTGGAGAGCGGCCATATGGCAGGAACCGTGCTGACATCTCCTTATAAGGAGGCTGTGGCCATCATTGATATGTCCCGCAATATCTGTGCCAGAAAAGATCCCTTGGACGGGACGGATCTTGTATGGGGTGAATTTGGCAAGGATGTCCGGATCAGTGACATTGCGATCCGCATGGATAATCTGGATACGGCAAAGGATGACTTCAGCAAGTGTATGACAAATTGAGGTAACAGTTCAGACGACGGAACTGCTTAAGAAACCACGGGGCGCCTTTGGATACAAGGGCGCCCCAAATTAAAGGCAGACGTACAGGAAGATGCCACGCCTGAACGGCTGCAATTAAAGAGGATACCCGTCTGAATTGTTATATTAAAGGGGAAATGAAAATGGAAAAACAGAAATATCTTCTGGAAATGCACGGAATCACAAAGGAATTTTCCGGTGTGAAAGCGCTAAAGGGAGTTGACTTTTGTGTACGTCCGGGAACAGTCCATGCCCTGATGGGGGAAAACGGGGCGGGAAAATCTACGCTGATGAAATGTCTTTTCGGGATCTACCGCAAAGATGGCGGGGAGATTTGGCTGAAAGGGCAGAAGGTGGATTTCAAATCCCCTCACGAGGCGCTAATGAATGGTATTTCCATGGTTCATCAGGAGCTGGAGCAGGTACGGGACAGAAATGTAATGGAAAATGTCTGGCTGGGCCGGTTCCCGCTGAAGGGAGGCCTGGTGGATACCAGGCGGATGGTTGAGGATACCAAACGGGTTCTGGCAAGCCTGGGAGAGGATGTGTCCATTGATCCAAGAGAGCGTCTGTCAAATCTGACGGTTTCTAAACGCCAGATGGTGGATATTGCCAAGGCTGTTTCCTACAACTGCGATATTATCACCCTCGATGAACCGACTTCTTCCTTGACGGAAAAAGAAGTGGACATTCTCATGAAAATCATCGAAGGATTGAAAGCCCAGGGGAAAGGGATTATCTACATCTCTCACAAAATGGAAGAAATTTTCCGGGTGGCGGATGATATTACGGTGATGCGGGATGGGGAGCTGGTCAGCACGGACAGGGCTTCGGATATGGATATGGACCTGGTGATTAAGAGGATGGTGGGGCGGGAACTGACAGACCGCTTTCCGTCAAAGGACTGGGAACCAGGGAAACCGATTCTGGAGGTAAAGCATTTTGAGGATGCTAAGCACCATCTGCATGATATCAGTTTTCAGTTAAGGGAAGGCGAGGTTCTGGGTATCGCCGGTCTTTTAGGAGCCGGGAGGACTGAACTTTTAGAGACAATATTCGGCGCCAGGAAGAGGGAGAGAGGCGAGCTGATATTGCGTGGGAAAGAGCTTCGCAACCGGAGCACAGAGGAGGCGATCCATAACGGTTTTGCTTTATGTACGGAAGAGCGCCGCTTTAATGGTATATTTCCGGATCTGAGCATTACTTTCAATACCGTGATCGCCAATATCAGGGGTTATACCAACCGGATCGGCTGGCTGCGGATTTCGAAGATGGAAGAAAATACGAAAAAGATGATTGATGCCATACGGACTAAAACGCCGGATACCAAAACCAAGATCCGCCATTTGTCCGGCGGAAATCAACAGAAGGTTATCATTGGAAGATGGCTTTTGAATGATCCGGATATTTTTCTGATGGATGATCCTACCAGGGGAATTGATGTGGGCGCAAAGTATGAGATTTATCAGCTGATTTTCAACCTGGCGGCAAAGAAAAAGGGAATCATCGTATGTTCTTCGGAGATGCCGGAGCTTCTGGGGATCTGCGACCGGATACTGGTAATGAGCGGCGGACACATTTCCGGAGAATATGATCTGCGGGAAGCGCCGGAGCATGCCACTCAGGAAAATATCATGCGTGATGCGACGAAATTTGTGTAGATCAGGGAGAATGGATATGGCGAAAGAGAATATAAAATCAAGAGACAAAATAATCGATTTGCTTTATGATAATGCTCTTTATGTGATTATCGGCGTTATGCTGTTGGTGATTATTGCAATGGAACCATCATTTGTGCGGCTGAGTAATTTTACCACGATTCTGACCCAGTCGGCCACCAAGATTATCTATGCCTGCGGTGTTGCGGGGATTATTGTATTGGGGGGTACGGATCTGGCTCTGGGACGTGAAGTTGGCCTGGCGGCCGTGGTGGCAGCATCTCTTTTGCAGGCAGTAGATTATTCCCAAAGAGTGTTCACTCCGCAACAGGTGCCTGCCCTGCCGCTGATTCTGCCAATTCTTTTGGTGGCATTGTTGCTGGCGCTTATTTCCGGCATCCACGGATTCATTGTGGCACACTGGGGAGTTGCCCCCTTTATCGCATCTCTGGGAATTCAACTGATATCTTACGGCGCCTGCCTGCAGTATTTTAATCAGGTATGCAACTCTAACCCTCTGTCCGGTTTTGACAAATTTTATTCCCGCTTTTGTCAGGGGACGGTAAAGATCGGCGGTCTTAGCCTGAGTTATCTGATGTTTTATGCGTTGATTGTGGTGGCTCTGATGTGGATTGTGTGGAATCGCACTACTCTCGGTAAAAATATGTTTGCTATCGGGGGGAACAAAGAGGCGGCGAAGGTTTGTGGCGTGAATGTGAAGAGGACCATGATTCTGATTTATATCATTGCCGGTGTTCTATATGCTTTCGGCGGTGTACTGGAGGCGGGGCGTACCGGTTCGGCCAACAGCACCATGGGTGCGGATTATGCCATGGATGCAATAGCAGCCTGTGTGGTGGGCGGGGTTTCCATGAAAGGCGGTACGGGAACTCTTCCCGGCGTGGTGATCGGAGTGATTATCTTCCAGATTATTTCCTATGGCCTTATCTATGTGGGGGTAAGCCCGGATTTGCAGTATGTGGTAAAAGGCCTGATCATTGTGGTGGCAGTAGTGCTGGATAACCGGAAGACCATGAGAAAGGCAGATTAATGGGAATACAATTGAACGTGTTTGCGGCAAAGGAAAAGCTGAAATATTTTTACAACGATTATTTTAGAAAGGAATGGTGAAAAATATGCAGGAATTTGTGATACCGAAGACCATGAAAGCGATGACCCTGACGGCTTATGACCATCTGGAGCTGGCTACCGTGCCGGTGCCGACACCGGGACCGGGGGAGGTGTTGTGCCGGATTAAATCCGTAGCTATCTGCGGATCAGATCCGAAAATGATCCATGGAGGATATCAGTTCGCCAATTGGCCACCCTACTATCCTTTCATTATGGGCCATGAATGGGCCGGGCAGGTCGTGGCAGTAGGGGAAGGCGTCAGGGATTTTGTGCCAGGAGACCGGGTAGCCGGGGAGGCTCATGTGGGTTGTGGAAAATGTGAAAACTGTAAGCGGGGACATTATACCGTATGCCTGAATTACGGAAAGGACGGCCATGACGGCGGTCTGGATCTGGGGCATCGCCATTATGGTTTTTACTGGCAGGGAGCTAATGCCGAATATAATGTATACAAAACCAGTGGTTTACATAAGATCCCGGAAAATGTCAGCTATGATGTAGCTTCCATGTGTGATTGTGCCGGTGTGGCTTTTCATGGTGTGGAATTGGCCGGGGTCACGCCTGGAGGTACCTGTGTGGTGTTTGGCCCCGGCGCTATCGGCCTGTGTGCTATGATGGAGTGCAAGGCACTGGGGTCCGGCCGGGTGATCATGATTGGCCGCGGCGCAAAGCTGGAAAAGGCCAGGGAGCTGGGGGCAGATGTGTGTATTGATTTTGAGAAAGAAGATCCGGTTCAAAAGGTTCTGGAGCTGACCGGAGGCGTGGGAGCTGACGAGGTGATGGAGTGTTCCGGCGCCAAGGATTCTCCTATGAAGGCGTGCCGGTTGGTGAAAAAAACCGGCTCAGTGGCAATTATCGCTACTTATCATGATTCGGAGGTGCTGATTCCCGCTAATACAGTGAATTTCAATGAGATTCGTCTGGTGGGATCCAAGGCAAATCCTAATGTGTCGGCACAGGTACTGCATTTCTTTTCCACAGGAGCGATTCAGGGTGAGAAGCTGATTACCCATCGGTTCCCGTTGGAGGAATATGAAAAGGCCGTAGACATTTTTGAGCATAAGAAGGAAGGCTCTATCAAAGTCGTGATTAATCCGTAGCTACGTCCACAGGGTAGCTGTGACAGCAACGGCCCGTAAAAGAAGAAACAGGGAACGCTCTGGGGATGGGAAAAGGATCACATTTCCAGAGCGGAGGGCTGCATATTCGCAAAAAGGAAAGAGAGGGGAAGCCATGAAAGCAGCAGTACTGAAAGAATTTGGGAAACCACTGGTAATTGAAGAAAAACCGGTGCCAAAACCGAAATCGGGAGAGGTCCTGGTGAAAGTGATGGCCAGCGGTTTGTGCGTTTCCGATATCCATATTCAGGACGGAAAGATAAATACCGTAAGGCTGCCCTACACGCCCGGACATGAGATGGCAGGTATTGTGGCAGAAACAGGGCCGGGAGTTACCTGTGTAAAACCTGGTGACCATGTGACGGCAGCAATCGACCTGATCTGCCATCAGTGTCGTTATTGCCGGACCGGACGCACGAATCTGTGCACCTCATTGGTGCGGATTGGCTTTGAGCGGGACGGTTCCCATGAAGAGTATTGCGTGATACCGGCGGAGAATGCATTTCCGGTTGCAGATTGGATTCCCTTTGAGCAGGTTACGGGATTTCCGGATGCAGTAGGATGTATGTACAATGCCATCAAAAACCAGGCCAGAGTAAAGCCGGGCGACAGAGTGCTGATTCTGGGCACAGGAGGCCTGGGGATGAATGCCATTCAACTGGCTGAGGTATTCGGCGCTGAGGTGTATGCCACAAGCCGCCAGGAGGAGAAAAACCGGATATCCCTGGAAATGGGCGCGGATGCGGCAATCAATACCCGGGAAAAGGATCTGCAGGAGGAAATCATAAAGCTGACCGGGGGAGAGATGTGCGATGTGGTTATTGACAATATCGGAATCAAGGGCAGTATCCGTGAAGCTTTAAATGTTACCTGTCCGGGAGGTAAGGTGATCGTCACCGGGTATAATGATCCGTATTTTGAGGCGGATTATCAGGATGTAATGAAATATGAAAAAGAAATTATTGGTATGCGGGGAATGACCCGGCAGGATTTGGCGGAGGTGATCCGCTTGGTGGAACAGAGAAAGGTGGTTCCTTATGTGTATAAAACCATTCCTTTTGAGAATATCAATGAGGGGCTGCAAATGCTCAGAGACGGCACAGCGAAAGGCCGGGTAGTGCTGATGATGGGGCAGGGAGAATGCGGATGAGCGGAAAATGCCGACGAATCGGTGAATTGGGATGAACGGAATGAATGTAACAGTTCAGACGGGTATCTTCTTGCCCGTCTACGCCGGACAAAAGCTGGGATGTCCATCCGATGAGGAATTTGACATGAATTTTGGCTTACAAGCAAGCTTGACGCCCAAAATTCGTGTTAAATTCCCTGCCGTCTGAACTGTTACAAAAGAATATGGGTGAACCGGGGAAGCACCGATGAGTTGGAAAAGGCCGGTAAGTCGAAGAGAAACTTGCGATTGAGGTCGATGGCGGCAGAGATTGAGCGATCGGCCGATTGATGGCAAAATATGAGGAGGACAGGATGAGAGATTCAGTTTTGGTTGTGGGAAGCGGCATGATGGGAAGCGGTATCGGGGCGATGGCAGCATTGGCGGGGCGGAAGGCGATATTGCTGGATCTGGATCGTGAGCGGGCGGAGCAGGGAAGGAAAAAAGCCATGGACTGCATCCGTTTCCGGGCGGATAATGGACTGAATACAGAGGAGGAGGCTTTTCGGGCCGCCGGTCTTTTGGAATGCAGCGACAATCTGGAGGAAGCCTGTGCTCGTGCGTTTCTGGTAATTGAAGCGATTGTAGAAAATGTAGAGGTAAAGCAGGAGATGTTTGCCAGGCTGGACGGAATGCTGCCCAGAGAGGTCCCGATCTGCAGTAATACCAGCGGCCTTCGGATTACCGATATCAGCAGCAAATGTGTCTGTGCGGAACGGACAGTAACAACACATTTCTGGCTGCCAGCTCATTTGGTGCCGTTGGTGGAAGTGGTCATGGGCGACCGGACGGATGAGGCAGTGGCTGTCCGGGTGAGAGATGAGCTGAAAACATGGAAAAAGGCGCCAGTTCTGGTGAAAAAAGATTTGCCGGGGCAGTTGGCAAACCGGGTATTCCAGGCTATTATTCGGGAATCCATTGATATTGTGGCTTCGGGCCTGGCCAGTGCGGAGGATGTGGATACTGCCATTAGCTGTGGCATGGCGATGCGCTTTCCGGTGTGGGGCCCCTTAAAGCATTTGGATGCCATTGGTTTGGAATTGGGGCTTTCGGTTCAGGAGACGGTGTTGCCGAGCATCAGCGGAGATAAGACAGCCAATGACTATCTCAAGAGAATGGTGACGGAAGGAAATCTGGGAGTTAAGACCGGCCAAGGATTCTATGATTGGAAGGAACGCAGCATAGAAAAAGACATGGCAAAGAGGGATCAGTTTATTATTGAAGCGGTAAAAGCGACAGCAAAATTGGATTCGGAGTGAGAAGGCCGGGGCAGAAAATATATAACCGTTCATCTGATGCTTCTTGTCCGGCGCAGACGGGTAAAAAGTATCTGATAAATGATTGCGGGAATACCGAATAGGGATAGAAGGAAAGGACGGTAAACATGGAACAATATCTGTGCATCGGAACATACACAGAGCCGATTCTTTTTGGGACAGGAGAGGTCTACCAGGGAAAGGGGAGAGGTATTTCACTCTGTGTGTTTGAAAACGGAAAAATTCGGAAGCGGAAGGAGCTGGAGATTTGCAATCCTTCCTTTGTATGTATCGACGAAAAAAGGAAACGAATCTATGCGGTAAATGAAAGGAAGGAATATCTTGGCCGGTTCGGAGGCGGAGTCACGGAAATTTCCTATGATAGGGAAGGAAACATGAAGGTGGAGTCCACCTACAATACGGAAGGAACGGACCCGTGTCATATTATCCTGTCTCCGGAAGGCGATTTTCTGGCAATAGCGAATTTTGCTTCCGGAGCGCTCAGCATTTTTGAGTTGCAGGAAAACGGAGCGATGACGGGGGAGAAGAAGGTGTTTTTGCATGAGGGAAGGAGCGTGCATCCTGTCCGGCAGAAGGGCCCTCATGCCCACAGCGTTATCTTTTCTCCGGATAGCAGATACTTGTATGTGCCGGATCTGGGACTGGATCAGGTAAAGGCATATACCTTTCGGGGGAAAGAGGTAAAGGCGGCGCCGGAAGCAGATTTTACGGTACCTGCGGGCAGCGGTCCAAGATTCGGAGAATTTGGAAAGGACGGGCATCATTTTTATCTGATTCATGAAATCAGTTCCCAGGTGATGCATTTTTCTTATGAGAATGGCAAAATGATTCCCAGGGAGATTGTGAATACCCTGCCGGAGCATTTTTCCGGCGAAAATATTTGTTCGGATCTGCATATCACGCCGGACGGAAAATATCTGTATGCTTCGAACCGGGGTCATGACAGCCTGGTGTGCTACCGGATTTTGGAAGACGGCAGTTTGGAACTTGCGGGGTGGCAGGAAAGCGGCGGGAGGACACCCAGGAATTTCTGCATTGATCCCCAGGGAAAGTATATTTTGGTGGGAAATCAGGACAGTGATAATATTGTGGTGTTCCGGATACTGGAGGACGGAGGGCTTAAGGAGGTGTCCCGATGTGACTGGGATTCGCCGGTGTGTATCCGGATGTTCCCTTAGCTTTTTTATTACCATATTAATGTAACCGTTCAGACGGGCATCTACTTGCCTGTTTGTGTCGGACAAAAGCTGGGATGTCCATTTCGATAGGGAATTTGACATAGATTTGGCCTACGCTCCGCTTCGGTCGGTGCTGACCATGCGTAACTGGCGCATAGCACCCCTCGTGGCAGTCGCCAAATGGATTGCAAGCATGTCCGCTTGGCTCGTTGCCCGCGGAAATAAACAACATAAGCTGCCGGTAAATAGCCTGCTCGTCAAAAAAGATGAGAGAGTTATTTACCGGCAGCTTTTGGCTTCTGCCCATTATTTTTCGCTTGACTCTACAATAGTTATAGACTATAGAATACACTTCGAAAGGAGTGTGGAATTTCTATGGAAAAAGATTGGACTTCCGGAAGCGTATGCAAAAGTATCATTTATTTTTCTTTGCCATATCTGTTGTCTTATTTTTTGCAGACGTTATATGGTATGGCGGATTTATTTATTGTCGGTCAGTTTAACGGAGTGGACAGCATAACGGCAGTATCGATAGGAAGCCAGGTGATGCACATGCTGACCGTGATGATTGTAGGGCTGGCTATGGGTTCGACGGTGACAATCGGAAAAGCTGTCGGGGCAAAAGAACAAAAGCAGGCAGTTGCTGCTATCAGCAATACCGTGATTCTGTTTTTGGGCATTTCGGCAGTTATTACCGTGCTTTTGCTTTGCTTTGCCAAAGGGATCGTTTCGTTAATCTCCACACCGCCGGAAGCAGGCCCGGATACCATTACCTATTTGACCATTTGCTTTATGGGTATTCCTTTTATTGTTGCTTATAATATTATCAGTTCTGTTTTTCGTGGGTTGGGAGATTCAAAAAGCCCAATGTATTTTGTTGTTGTGGCCTGTATGGCCAATATTGGACTGGATTATCTGTTTATCGGGGGTTTTGGCCTGGGGGCAGCGGGCGCGGCTTTGGGAACGGTTCTTTCTCAGACACTCAGCGTTGTGGTAGCCCTGGCGGCTATTTTAAGGCGGAAAACAGGGCTGACAGTTAAAAAAGATTATTTCAAACCGCAGGCAGGAGTGATCAGGGAAATTTTGAAAATAGGGATTCCGGTTGCGCTGCAGGATGGGTTTATTCAGATTGCTTTTATTATCATCACGGTTATAGCTAATCAGAGGGGGCTGAACGATGCGGCAGCCGTGGGGATTGTAGAGAAGTTTATCAGCTTTGTTTTCCTGGTGCCGTCTACCATGCTCTCTACGGTTTCTGCCCTTTCTGCCCAGAATATCGGTGCCGGGAAGCATGAGAGAGCAGCTTTGACTTTGCGGTATGCTGTCTTAATATCGGTAGGCTTCGGCTTGCTTGTATCAGTGGCGATGCAGTTTATAGGCAGGGCTGTGGTCGGAGCGTTTACGGATGACAGCCAGGTGATTATGTTAGGGAACCAGTATTTGTGCAGTTATATCTGGGATTGTATGTTTGCGGGAATTCATTTCAGCTTTAGCGGTTATTTTTGTGCTTATGGCATGTCGGGAATTTCTTTTTTACATAATTTCCTGTCTATTGTCCTGGTGAGGATTCCCGGCGTATATCTGGCGTCAAAACTTTTCGCAGATACGTTGTTTCCGATGGGAATGGCAGCAACAACAGGTTCTTTGCTGTCGGTGATTATTTGCGCAGTGGCTTTTTTATGGATGAAGCATAATCGGGCAAGGCAGCCGGTGCATTTGCGGTGCTGAAGAATGGAAGCGGTATGGGAAGGCAAATAGGTTTGTATTGGGTCTAAATGAACGGAATCCGTTGATCCAACAAAATCGGTTATATGGTTATCCCGAATTTTATTTTAGGGAGCAAAATCCTTTGCAAATTTAGTTCGGGAGAACCTTTTGAAAATACAAGGTTTTTCGGCTCTCTGTACTTTACTCGAACTCCAGACCGACAGTAACGGCTATAAGCCAAAACAAGCACTTTCGGAGCGTGTCGGAGGGGAGGCAATACTTTTTATCATTGCCTCCCCAAAGCCCCCTTAAAATGCGTACAGAAGCTTAAAAAAGCTATTCAGGACAAAAGGAGCAACTAAATGACAGAGAACCGACGATTTTATCACCTCAAGCCGAAAGAGAATTTTTATAACAGCGAAACCATGGTCATCTTGGAGAGTATGCAGGACGGCCTTCTGTACTCCAATCTCCTGCTCAAGATGTATTTGATGTCGCTGAAAAGCAGCGGCGTACTCCTGCTGAATGACTGCCTGCCCCATACCGTGCAGACCATAGCCACCTTTACCCGGCATCAGGTAGGCACGGTGGAGCGGGCTTTGAAGATATTCCAGGAGTTTGGGCTTGTGGAGATACTGACGGACGGAGCCTATTACATGAGCGACATCCAGCTGCTGATCGGCCAGTCGTCCAGCGAGGGGGAGCGGAAGAAAAAGGAGCGCATGAGGCTGAAACGCCAGAACCTGCTCCCGTCCGGGGAAACGGACATTTGTCCGTCCAATGGCCGGGTGGACAAATGTCCGCCTATATTAGAGTATAGAGATAAAGAGATTAGAGATAAGAGTATAGAGAATAGAGAATAGAGAATAGAGAATAGAGAGGGAGACAGGGCACACGCCTTTGGGTGATACCAGAATGTATTTCTATCTTCCGCAGAACTGGCAGAACTCCAGACGGAACTCCCCTCTCGTTGGGAACAGTACATTGAGCGGCTGTCCGAATACATGGAATCCAGCGGAAAAGGATATAAAAACCATGCCGCCACAATCCGGCGCTGGGCGAACGCCGACAAAAAGAAGGAGGAACCGCCTG
>CANDBT010000023.1 GCA_947383005.1 uncultured bacterium
AAACGTGGTGGGGAGCCTTACCGGGCAGAGGTAGCACAGAAAGCATTATAGGCCATGCGGCAGCAGGACAGAAAGCGAGGAACTTAATAGAATGAACGAAGCAGAACGGGAAAGAGAGTTCGAGGAATTTAAAGAAAAAAAGAAGCTGAAAAAGGCACAGATGACGGCCATGCAGAATTTACCCTACAACATAAAGGTTAGGCGTGCGGAAATCCGGGCACATGAATTTATTTCAACTTTGGACGGAATGGGGTTGGAAGCCCATGTGTCAGTTGGTGGCCTGGACAGTATTACGCTTTTATATTTCTTACGGTCAATCGGTATAAATGTTCCGGCCATATCCGTTTCGAGCCTGGAAGATAAGAGCATCCAAAAAATCCATAAGGAAATAGGGGTCATATCGTTAAGCCCAGGGAAAAGCAAAACACAGATTCTTAATGAGTTTGGGTTTCCAGTAATCAGTAAAAGGATAGCCGGGAAGATTGAAACATTGCAGCATCCAACGGAGAAAAATAAAACGGTACGCCATGCAATCATAACCGGGGAATGTGGGGCACAAGGACATTTCGCAAAGAACAGCCGTATGAAATTACCTCAAAAGTGGCTTGAATTATTTGCAGGATATGAGAACGAAAATGAGGACGTAAACTATAAGATTGCCCCGTTTCTTGTATCAAATAAATGCTGCCTTTACATGAAAGAACAGCCTTGTGATAAATGGGCCAGGGAACACAATAGCAAGCCATTCCTGGGACTTATGGCATCAGAGGGCGGACAACGTGAAGATGCACTTGTGGAGCATGGATGTAATTATTTTGGAAAAAATGTCATCCGTTCCGCACCATTCGCCCCATTTTTAAGGCAAGACCTTTTACAGCTTGCCATTGACTTGAAAGTGCCAGTGCCGGAAATATACGGAAGCATTGAAAGAAAGGCAGATGGAACCCTTTACACAACAAAGGCACAACGTACCGGGTGCAGTATGTGCGGATTTGGGGTACATATGGAAAAACGGCCACATAGATTTGACTTACTAAGGGCACGGAATCCCAAAGAGTGGGATTTCTGGATGTATAGATGTTGCACAGACCCTAAGACGGGGGGAAGTTCGGATGGGGCCGTGTGTTGGACTACATAGGAGTGGAATGGGAAGATGAATATTTCCCGGAGCCGGAGCAGATGACAATTTTAGATTTTATGGAATAAGCACCAACCAGGGCGGCATCCATACCGCCCGGCAATTAAAACGGCCATGCCAACCATGGGCGGCGTGAGGGTCCAAAGCCCCTATAAACTGTTGATGGGTTGCACTGGTGCAAAAAGTACCTACCAGGGAAGCGTACACGCCTATTCTTCCCAGGTAGGCCGGGAACTAGAAAACCATGCCACGCCCCGGTGAAGTTATCCGGCGTTTAAAAGGTTGTACGATAACACCCGGTATATTGCAAGCTGTCATCCTATAAGCCATAGGGCGTGATATGGACGGATGGCCGCTTGTGGTATGCGAAACAGAAGAAAGGGAAAAGTATGTCACAATTTGATTATTACAGCAATTTGGACAGTCACCCGTTTGTTGGGGAAAGGGAAGTTTCTTTCAAAGCCAAAATGTCAGAAAAGCCGTTCCTTGACGGATATTTCAACGGAAGCCCAAAACACAGCCAGGTGGAGAACGTAACACGGGGCAAAGTGTATGACATTTACAAGGTTGAGGGGTTCGGAGATATGGCAGAATTTTATTTCCTGGATGATACGGGGAAAGAGCAGGACTTATGTGATTTCTTCTTTGAAGCGGCAGAGGAATAGCGGTTTCCATGAAAGGGTGAGCAGATGGAAAGAAAATATAATTTTCCAATAAGGAAGTGCCCAAGATGTGGCGGAGCCATGTTCACGGTAAAGCAGAGGATAAGCGGCACCGGGGAATATTATGTGGACATGGAAACGGGAGAGGTTGAAAGCACGGAACTACATAGCGGATTGACGTATAGGAATACTGGAAAATATGCCGTCTGTACAGATTGCGGAAAAAGGCTTTTTAAGATAGACGAAAACCTTAACGTGATAGAATAGCCGCTTCCCTGGGCCAATAACAGAAAGCGAGGGTTTAAGCATGAAAATCATGTTGAAAAAGGACACCGATTTAAAAGACCTTGAAACAAAGGTAAATGAAAACCTGGCCGCCCTGGAAGCAGACGGGGCGGAGATAATGGGAATTGAGCATGGAACGGAAACCGTGCCAGTCATCCGTGGAAAAGAGATTTCAGACTATAGGACTTCTTACACGGTGATGATTGTCTATGAGCAGCACGGGCCAGAGCCGGAGCCGTTGAGATGAACGCCGGATTGACTTTAGGAAGCCTTTTTGACGGGATAGCAGGGTTTCCCCTGGCAGCAGGGCGGCACGGCATCAAGACCGTATGGACAAGCGAGATAGAGCCGAACTGTATAGACATAGCCGGGCGGCACTTCCCGGATGCCGTGAACCTGGGGGACATTACCAGGATAAAAGGCGGGGAAATCCCCGTGGTGGATATTATCAGTTTTGGAAGCCCATGCCAGGATTTGAGCGTGGCCGGGAAGCAGACGGGGCTTGACGGTTCCCGTTCCGGCCTATTCATGGAAGCCGTGCGGATTATACGGGAAATGAGGGAAAAGACAGATGGGAAATATCCAAAGTATATCATATGGGAAAACGTGGCCGGGGCTTTTTCAAGCAATAAGGGAGAGGATTTCCGCCGGGTCCTGGAAGAAATCACAGAAGCCAGTATTCCAATGCCTACAAGTGGAAAATGGGCATCCGCCGGAATGGTTGGAGTTGAGGGAGCAGGGGGGGGGATTTGCGGACAGTCGCATGGCGGCAGTTGGATGCCCAATTTTGGGGAGTGCCCCAACGTAGAAAAAGAATCTACCTTGTCACAGATTTTGGAAATGGACGTGCCGGACAAATACTTTTTGAGTGCGAAAGCGTGTTGGGGTATTCTGGCACGGGCAGAGAAGAGGGGCAAGGAGGTTCCGACAATCCTAAAGATAGCCCTATTGGAGAGGATAGCGGAGGACTGGCAGAGGAACCAAGCGGACAAATGAAACTGGATTTCGGCAGGACGGCGGATAGGATTTACATAAACGCCACGAAGAGCGTAACCCTTATGGGGAGGGCAGGGGGCGGAGGTGGAAAGACTGGCCTTTACTTGCCTCCCGTCTATACCATAGCCGGGAACATCATAGGCAGGGATGAAAAGAACGGCGGAAACCAATTAGGGATAAACCAGGACGTTGCCCCAACACTCACAAGCACGGACCGGCACGCCGTAGCCTACACACAAAGCGGTTATGCAGAGTTCAAGGAGGGCGTGGGGACAATAAAAAAGAGCCGTGGGGCAGCAGGGGGAGGAAGTGAAACCCTTGCCGTGATAATTGAGCGGATTGCCACAGCGGTAAAGTACCGGGTCCGCCGCCTTACGCCGCTTGAATGTGAACGCCTGGACGGGTTCCCGGACTATTGGACAAGGTAAGGGGCATCCGGCAGGGAAATGTCAGACAATGCCCGTTACATGGCCCTGGGAAACAGTATTGCGGTTCCATGTGCAGAGCGTGTATTTATCGGCATAATCAAAGCGGAAAGAGAGGAAAAGGAAACATGGAAAATGTAATGGTTATAGGCATGACAACCGTGATAGTGGTTTTGGGCGTGGTTCTTTACATTGCGCTTGCAGGGACGGCAATCATATATTCCCTGGGGGCGAACAAAAGCCCAAAAGGCCGCCGTATATTCTTTGGCATCCTGGGCGTGGCAATGTTTTGTGCGTTCGTCTATATGTGTATTTATTTGCATAAGTAAGGCGGCGGTTATGACGGTAAGGGATTTTTTAGAAATCATACATAATTCGGATAATCTGATGATTGTACGGGATGCGGAAAGCGAAAGCAAGCAGGAAACCATATACAAAGGGTACAAGGCACTGTTGGCACATGACCCCGTGGCGGATGCCGTCCTGGATGCCCAGGTGAAGCGGTTTAGGGCATCCCCGGAAATACGGCATAAGGAATGGAAAGACCGGGGACTGATGCCGCCAATGGAGCCGGAGAAAACGCCGGATTTCCGCTTTTCCGATTTGCAGATGACCCTATATTACAAAATCATCATTTAGGAGAAGTAAAAATGGCGGAAATGAAAGTGACGGTGGAAATAAAGGATTGGCCGGAATTTAAGGCCGGGATAGCCAGGATGAAAAAGGTTATGCGGCGGCGTGCATGGATAAACGGCCAGAGGGCCAGGAAAGCGAGGAAGAGAGGATGGGCAAATTAAGGATGGCGGAAGCGGATTATAAAAGCTATACGCCTATCAATGGAGTGGTGGAGCCGGATTTTCTGGAATATCTCAAAGAAACATTCCGAAAATGGCAGCAGTACCACAAAGAGGGCGTGGCGTTGGGAAACCGTGAGATTGCGAAGCTGTCAAACATGGTGGCAGGGGCAAGGTTAAATTCCCGTTTCGGTTTTGAAAAACTGGCAAAGCGTTTCACGGATGAAGAGGGGGAAGAGTGGTTCTGTCTGATGATTTATAAGAACCGGGAAGAACTGGAAATTGATGCAGACCCTTTATATTGTTTCACAACCAGGATTCACAGATAGAAAGAGAGGATAAGAGCATGGGATTATTAGATGGATTCACAAGTGACGGCAACGTGGATATGAAGCACACGGAATATTACAAACTTATGAGGGAAGCGGCAAAGGCGGAACTGATGGAAAATGCGGCCAGGTGCAACGTGCCCCATGAGTACATCCGGGAAATGCTTACCGGGAAGATGGAAGCCCCGGAGATTTTGCCGGAAGTGGAAACACACCCGGATTATGAGATTGAAAGTATGATTACTTCCGCCCGGCGTTTCTTGCGTATGCTGCCGGATGAAGAACGGTTGGCAAAGGGAGTGGAAACATTAAAAGGTATCGTGGAACTGGCAGAACGGGAACGGCTTAATGAAATCATCCTGGACAATGCGGAAAAGTTAAAGGCCAGGGATGCCGCCGGGGAAAAGAAAAAGCCGGAAGAATGGAGCTGTCAAACGTGCTTCCACCACAGAAAGGGAAAGGAACTTCCTATCTGCGGAGGATGCGAGGATGGAAGCAAATACACGCCAATGAATGACGGGCAGCAGGGCAAGGACCCGGACGGGGAAAAGGAGGATGGAAGCCATGGCAATGAATGAGTTAAGGGCAGAGGTTGAAGCCGCCGCCCAGGCAGAACTGAACCGGGCAAACGAAAAGTTCCCTTTATTCAATAGCCGCCATGAGGGTTACGCCGTGGCCCTGGGGAAAATGGAGGATGCCAAGGAAGCCATGGAAAACGTGGAATCTTCCCTTGCCGTGTTGTGGGACGGCGTAAGAGGGAAAAAGATAGCTTGTTTCCTGGTGGAAGATACAAAGCCTATGGCAATATACCACCAGGCCGTGGATGCCGCTTGTGAAATGGTAAAGGTGGCGGCCATGCTGTTGAAATATGAAATGAGCCAGGCGGATGCAGACGGCCAGGCAGGAAGCGAGGGCAAGGACTATGGCGATTTATGCAGTTGATTTTGACAATACACTGGCCGTTACCAGGTTCCCGGAAATCGTGGGGCCAAAGGCAAAGGTTGTGGCGGCGGTGAAAATGCTGAAAGCTAACGGCCATAAAATCATCCTCTGGACAAGCAGGGCCGGAAAGGATTTAAAAGATGCCGTGGAATGGTGTACAGAGCAGGGCATTATCTTTGATGCGGTGAATGAGCCGTTGCCGGAGCAGATAGACAGATGGGGGAATGACACAAGAAAAGTTTATGCGGATTTCTACATAGACGATAGGGCAATGCCTATTGAAGCCCTGGAAAGCATTGTGGACCAGGTTGTGGACATAGTGGAAGAATATAAGTTGCAGCAGTAGAACAGAAAGCGAGGAACTTAACATGGGAAACGCACTTGCGCTAATATTGGGAGCCGTGGAACGGGAAAGGGCGGTGCCGTTCGTCTTTACTGGCAGCAGGAACCGCCGGGGCATCCGCCCGGAACTGGCAGAGGTAAGGGAAGTAAAGGCAATGGTGGCAGCCATTGACCGGGAACTGTCAGATTACAAGAGCCTGGCGGAACTGGATTTCCGGGCCGGGTATGTGGCCGGAAGAATCTATGAAAAGGAAGCCGCCGGGTGCATCACGCCGGGGCACAAGCAGGAACTTATCAATATTCTGTATACAAAATATGAAACCATTCGTGGTTTGGAATCCTGGGGTGCCGGATGCGGTTTGTGATTGGCGGAATGAAGTATGACACGGACAAGATGGAACGGGTGGCAGCAGTAAAGAAATGGTATAGGGAAGATAATCTTATAAACCGGGCCATATTTCCAGGGCAGGAAGTAGGAAGAACCCGTGATTGTGAATTATGGAAATCTGAAAAAGGGAACTGGCTGTTGACCCATGAGGAAGATTTCCGAAGGACGTATGGCGAAGCGATAGAGGAAGAGGAAGCAAAAGCCCTTTTGATGCGTTACGCAACGGAAACATACGAAAATATGTTCGGTGAATTGCCGGAAGCATGAATGGGCAAAGCGAAACCCGGTTGAAAGGTGGGGAACACCAAAACAACCGGGTTGGAACTTAACAAGGACAGTATAACACAAGATATGGAGGAAAGAAAGGGTTTTCTTCTATATATAGGAAAGAAAGGCGGAAAACATGGGATTATACATAATTATTGCAGCAGTAGTGGCGGCAATGCTGATTATATCCGGCCTGGCCTTGTTAGGTTTTGCGCTGATAAAGAAAGCGTTTGACGAATTTCTGGACTGATTTTTTAAATAGGCGGCGCCCTTGCCCGTCCTTGTAATGGGTATTAGCATATCGGACACCCTGGAATCTATATGGAGATATAAAGGGATAGGTGGGTGATGGTGATGGGAAGATGGAGGGAGGGGAGGGAAAGGAGAGATACCCAGGGAGCAGGGGAGAGGGTAGGGGCTTG
The DNA here is from genome assembly GCA_947383005.1 of uncultured bacterium. Taxonomy (GTDB): domain Bacteria; phylum Bacillota; class Clostridia; order Lachnospirales; family Lachnospiraceae; genus Brotaphodocola. The sequence continues at coordinate 6,991 of CANDBT010000023.1, forward strand.
ACATATAAAGGTGGGGAACATGAAAAAACTGTATGACGATTACGATTATGAGGAAGCATACCAAAAACAGTGTGACACCCTGGAAGAATGGGAGTTGGAAAAGCTGTTAAAGGATGGAAAGGTGGCGTGCCTTTATCGGACAACCACCACCAAGGCGGAGAACATCCAGAGCGGCACCGTATTGTTGGAAAGCCAGGTATACCCGGCCTTTAAGGATAAAAAGGATATGCCAGTGACGGCAAAGAAGAGGGAAACCAGGCCGTCACAGAAGAACCTAAACGATAAGAACGCAAGACGTTATCTCATACGCCTGGCAAATATCAATTTTGGCAAGGGGGACATATGGGCCACGTTTGGATGGAATGATGGTTGTCTGCCTGGTGATGAAGAGAGGGCCAGGAAAGATATAACGAATTTCATAAAGCGCATAAACCGCCGCCGGAAGAAAGCAGGGTTGGGAAATGCAAAGTATATCTATATCCTTGCCTTTGACGGGTACAAACGCCCACACTTCCACATTCTGTTATCCGGGGACGGAATGGACCGGGACGAACTGGAAGAACTATGGGGGAAATGTGACAGACCGAACACCAGGAGGATAAAGCCGGATGACGATTTCCTCATAACCGGGCTTGCCACATACATATCACAGAACCCACACGGGACAAAAAGATGGTGCCCGTCAAAGAACCTCAAAAAGCCGGACAAGCCAACGAGAAGCTATTCAAAGTTTGGGAAAGGCAAGGTGGAGCGGATGGCAAGGGACCATGAAGAACTGAAAAGCCAGATGGAGAAAGCCTACCCTGGATTTGAATTTCTGGATGCGGAGGTTAAATACAACGGCATCAATGCGGCGTTCTACATATACGCCCGTATGGTAAAGATTAAGCGAAAGGAGCCTAACAAGAAATGAAGATTGTATCAGTCATCAATTTAAAGGGTGGGTGTGCCAAGACCACCACCGCCGTTTCCATGGCGGAACTGTTGGCAGAGGGGGACAAGAGAAGAAAGCGGCCTGGAAGCAGGGTATTGTTGTTTGATAATGACAAGCAGGGGAACGCTTCCCGTATGTTTGAGGTATACAGCCGGGACCAGGAAGCGGAAGCGTGCCGGATTATGAGGACCGGCCGCATGGAGGAAAGCAGTATTCGGAGGGTTTCCGGGATTGCCGTCAATGAAAGACTGGATGTAATCCCTTGCAACTATTTCATGGAGTTGGCGGAACTTGCCATAAAGGCGGACAAGGACCACGCACAGCATGACCGTTATAGAAACGCCCTGGGGGAAGTGTCCGGACAATATGACTATTGCATCATAGACAATCCGCCGGACCTGGGGATGAACGTCATAAACGCCATGGTGGCAACCAATGAAATCATCATTCCCGTGTGCCTGGATGCCTATTCATTGGACGGCCTGGAAGAGTTGGTGGAGCAGATAAACCAGGTAAAGGCATTGAACCGAAAGGCCAGGATTGCCGGGGTGCTTATCACGGACTATGAAAAGTCGGACACAAGCGAAGCGGCGGAAAGTTGGTTGAGGGAAAAGAGCGGATGCCCGGTTTTCATCCAGAAAATCAGACATTCCAAAAAGGCCAAAGATGCCACATTCTACCACCAGACACCGACACGCTACAGTGTACGCAGCGGAGCCGCCCAGGATTATAAAGCCTTTGTGGCGGAGTATGTGCAGAAATTTGGGAACCTGGCAGCAGGGGAAAGGGGTTAAGGGATGGGATTTAATATTCTGGATGTCGTGAACGCCGCCACCAGGGCGGAAGCAGGGGAAAACAAGGATTACCGGGAAATCAACCTGGATTACCGGGATATTATCGTGACAAAGCATAACAAGTATAGCATGGATGAATTGCAGGAGATAGCCACGGGCATTGAAATGGACGGGTTGCAGCAGCCCCTTGTCCTGGGGCGTGTGAATGGGGAATACTGGCTTGTTTCCGGCCACCGCCGCCTGGGCGGCATTAAAATCCTTGTAGCAGAGGGGAAAGAAGAATTTGAAACCGTCCCTTGCCGTTACAAGGATATGACGGAAATAGAATTTAGGATTGCCCTTTTAATTGGCAACACGTTCAACCGCAAAATGACGGACTATGACCTTATGACCCAGGCGGCAGACTGGAAAGAGGTATTGACCCAGGCACGGAAAGAGGGCTTGCTTGTCCTGGAAGCAGGGGAGAGGGTACGGGACTATGTGGCGGCGGTGATGGGGGAGAGCGTGCCGAAGATAAGGACCCTTAACACTATAGATCAGAACGCCACGCCGGAAGTGAAAGAGCAGTTCCAGAAAGGCAACATGGGAATTACGGCGGCCATGGAAGCATCCAGGGCAGACGAGGGAACCCAAAAAGAGATTGCAAAGGCTTCCGAGGACAAAGGCGGCATGGGTGCGGAGGAAATAAAGGCCATGACCGAAGAGAAAAAGCACCGCAAGACTAAGGAAGAGGAAACCAGGGAAGCCAATGTGTCAGATACCGACACAACCGAAGAGGAAAAGGAAAACGCCCGGAAACTTCACGCCGTAAAGATGATTGAAAAATATTATACATGGCTGAATGAAGAGGAAGTGGGCATCCTGGAAAGGATGTTGGAGGACCTAAAGCGGCGGAAACGGGAATATGCCATTGACGAAGAATAGGAGGTTGGGAAAATGAGGATGCAGAACATGAAGAAAGGGGAAACCACGGAGCAGATGGCCCTTTTCGTGTGGGCCGGGAACAATACACACGTCTTGCCGTGCCTTTCCCTTATGTACCACGTCCCAAACGAGGGGAAGAGGACAAACGGGGCGGTATTAAAGGCCATGGGGCTGAAAAGCGGCGTGCCGGATGTGTGTCTGCCAGTGGCAAGCCATAATTTCCACGGCCTTTATCTGGAAATGAAATATGGCCGGAACAAAGCAACGCCGGAGCAGGAAGCATTTATGGCCGGATTGCGGCAGCAGGGGTATAAAACAGTGGTATGCCATGGGGCGGAGGAAGCAAAGGCGGAAATCCTGGATTATTTGCAGGAACCGGGAAAGATGCCGCTTGCAAAGTGCATAAACGCCCCGTGGATTGATGGGAAGTGTGACGGCGTTCCCATGGGGCGTATGTTCTGCCGGGAGCATTGCCGCAAGTGTGAACGGCATACGCCGACACGGGCGGAAAGCACCATAAACGCCAATATGGCAGCAGTAGACGATTATTTCAAGGTGCCGATAATAAAAACCATTGCAGACCTTTCCACCGGGAAGCCGTTGCAGAACATGACGTTGGAAGATACGTTGGAAACCATAAACAAGAACCTGGCATTTCTGGTGACGGGAAAACAGTTGACCGTGGAGCAGTCGGCGGCGGTTCTGACCATTGCAATGGATGCCTACAGCCAGGCAAAGAAAGGGGAGAAGCGAGGATGAAGAAAAAGACGGATGGCGGCCATGCGATACCAGAAGAGGATTTAAGGGAAATGGAGCAGGAAGAGGGCCGGGAAATGCCGGAGGGCGTGGAGAGCCAGACGGGATATTGCCGCTTTTGCGGCCAGGGCGGCGTTGTCCATACCATGATGGGATGGGGCCAGGATGAAGTAAACGAAGCGGTGACGTGCAGATGCCAGTGTGAGGAAGCCAAGAAGTATGCAGAAAGTAAGGAACGGGTACAGAAAGCCAAGAGCCGCATTGAAGAACTATTCAGCAGCACGGCGGAAAAGCCCATAGACCAGAGCGTGGTAAATATCATGTTCCGTGCTGTGGATGCCATAGAGGAAAAGGCCATGAAAGGCATCACGGTTGACGTTGGGCAGGGCATAAAGGCAAGGGTTTCCAAGATGGCAAAGGAAAGCATAAAGGTGGAGCGTTCCGAAGTGCAGAAAAAGACCTATGAGGAATAGGGGGGCAGGGATTGGAAAGGATGGATGCCGATATTAAGGCAGTAGCCAGAAGCATTATACAAGGCAACGAAAAACGGAAAAAGAGAATAAAAGCCGGAAAGGCCAGTGCCTTTGACATTAAGGCCGCCGCCGTTGTGGAAGATGCCTTGTGTTCTTCTTGCCAGAATATTGAGAGCATCCAGGCAAGGCGGCAGATGCAGAAAAGGATTTATGAGAGCATTGTATATAATACGCCCTATGAGTATATAGCGGATGCCTTATGTGGCCGCCGCCAGTTCTATGAGTATCGGACGGAATTTATTACACGGGTTGCCCAGGCAATGGATATGTTGCCGGGTGGGAAAGGAGAAAATGGAAATGAACGGGATTAGTTTAAACGGATTCAAGGTGATACATGGCGGAATTGTCTTAAATGCGCTTGCGCTGAAAGCCATAAAGATGCGTGACGGAATGGATGCAAATAACCGTGAGATTACAGAAAAGCCAATATGGCTTGAAATCCTAGCAATCAATGAGGACGGGAACATTGTATCTATCCGGGATGAAGCATGGACCTTTCAGTTTGTCCCGGTTGTCACAAAGTAGCCGGGCGGCAGTAGGGCACACAGTAAACGGGTCAGAATATGGGGATGAATTATATTAACATGGGCTTATGGATGGGAATATCCGTAAGCCTTTATTTGCAACGGGAAAGGATGGTGGCAGCAGTTGAAAGAATATGCAAAGAGTTTCTATCAGTCGGATGCCTGGAAGAAAGCAAGGCAGACAGCAATCAAGCGTGCAAACGGATTGTGTGAACGGTGCAGAGCCGCCGGGCGTTTCGTTCCCGGCGTGATTGTCCACCACAAGAAATATATAACGCCTGGCAATATCCATGATGCCAGGGTAACGCTTGCCCTGGACAATCTGGAACTGGTTTGCGAGGATTGCCACAACAAAGAGCATAAGGCAAAGCACATCACACGTTATCGTTTTGACGGAAACGGGAGCCTGCTGCCACCAACGGGAGAAAAGGAAAGGGCACTCCCCCCGGTGGGCAGAATTTTGGAGGGGCCGGAAGAACCGAGGGAGATACCTCAAAAAAACTCCGCAGGGTCGCACGCATATGAGGGGGGATGAACATGGAGGAAAAGAAAAAATCTTCTTTAAGTAAGTCGGAGAAAACCGACACGCCAAAAAAGGCGGAAAAACTGGATGAAAATAAAAAGAAATCCGACACGAAACCAAAGAGAAGAGTAAACAAAATCACACCGGCCCGGATAAAGAAAGAGATAGATTTTTTAAAGCCAATGTTTGACGGGATAGATGACGGGGACAAGAAAAACCTGGTAAATTCGCTGATAGAGGAAGCGGCTTTTCTGAAAGTGGCGTGCTTCCAGGCAAAGGAGGAACTAAAGAAAGAGGGGCTTACAACGGAAACGGTGAACGCTTCCCAAAAGTTTGTCAAAGCCCACCCGTCCGCCACGATATACGAAAAATATTCACGCCAGTATACGGCCATAATCCATACGCTTATAGAATACTTGCCGCCAAAGGAAAAAAAGAACATAAGCAGATTGGCGGCGTTGAGGAATGGGCAATAATTATATTTTTCAGTATTGGGATGCCATACAGGACGGCACCGTAACAGTAGGCGAGTGGATAAGGACCATTTACAGAATCCTTGTGGATGGCCTTAAAGGTGGCAAGTGGGATTTTGACGGAAACAAGGCAGACAAGGCCATAACTTTCATAGAAAACTTTTGCCACCATTCCGAGGGCCGTAACGATTTACTGAAATTAGAATTGTGGCAGAAAGCCATTGTAAGTGCCATATTCGGCATCATGGACAAAAAGACCGGGTATAGGCAGTTTAGGGAGGTTTTTATTGTTGTTGCCCGTAAGAACGGGAAAACATTGTTTGCCGCAGCCATAGCGGCATATATGGCATACATAGACGGGGAGTATGGGGCAAAGGTTTATTTCCTTGCCCCAAAACTGGACCAGGCGGACCTTGTGTATGATGCGTTTTACCAGATTGTCCAGGCAGATAAAGAACTGGAAAGCATCACGAAGAAACGCCGGAGTGACATTTATATCAAGGAATTTAACACAAGCATCAAAAAGATTGCCTTTAATTCCAAAAAATCAGACGGATTCAATCCGCAGATGGTTGTCAATGATGAAATGGAAGCCTGGCCGGGGGACCAGGGCTTGAAACAGTATGAAGTAATGACTTCCGCCCTGGGGGCAAGGAAGCAGCCGCTTATATTGTCCATATCAACGGCAGGGTACATAAATGATGGGGTATATGACGAACTGATGCGGCGTGCAACGTCATTCTTAAAGGGCAATTCCAAGGAAAGCCGGATTCTGCCTTTCCTTTACATGATTGATGATATAGAGAAATGGGACAGCCTGGAAGAACTGAAAAAGAGCAATCCCAACCTGGGCGTTTCCGTAACAGAGGAATTTTACATTGAGCAGATAGAGATTGCCAGGGCATCCCTTTCAAAGAAAGTGGAGTTCCTTACCAAGTATTGCAATATCAAGCAAAATTCCAGTGTGGCATGGCTTGACTATTGGGACGTGATGAAAGCCGTAAATGAGGACATACACCTTACTTTGGAGCAGTTCCGGGGCTGTTATTGCGTGGGCGGCATAGACCTTTCACGGACAACGGACCTTACGGCGGCATCAATCGTTATCTGGAAGAACGGGAAATGGAACGTCATTACAAAATTCTATATGCCAAAGAAACGGTATGAAGTGGCCGTGAATGAAGATAATGTGCCATATAACTTGCACCGGGAACGGGGGTTCCTGGAAATATCCGGGGAAAACCAGGTGGATTACAAGGACGTGTATAAATGGTTCATAGAACTGGTAAAGGTTTATAAAATCCGTCCGTTGAAAATCGGTTATGACCGATACATGGCCGGGTATCTGATAGATGAACTTAAAATGGCCGGGTTCCAGACGGATGACGTTTACCAGGGCACCAACCTAACGCCTATCCTACACCAATTCGAGGGGGATTTAAAAGACGGAAAGTATAACCTGGGGGACAATACCCTTTTGGCATCCCATCTTTTGAACGTGGCCGTGGAAATCAATATGAATGACAGCCGCATGAAGCCCGTAAAGATTGAAAAGCGGTTAAGGATAGACGGGGCGGTTTCTGTCTTTGATGCAATGACAATGGTTTCAAAATACCATAGCGAGATAGGAAAGAAGCTAATGAACGAAGCAGCATAGGGGGCATCTGGCAGCAGGATTTTAAAGTGGGTCAGAATTTCAACACGAAAATATTTACAATGGGTCCATGGGTGTGTTCCATGGGCCTATTTTTGAGGAAAGGGGGTAATAGTACGGGAATCATTGCAAACGTGTTTGGAGCCTTTAGGGCGAAGTACAGACCGCTTTTATTGAGCCGTGGGGAATATGTGCCAACGGGGACGTTACGGGACAATGACATTGTGGGAGCCATAGCGGATGCCATAGCAAAGAACGTGGGCAAGCTACAGCCCCAGGTAATCCGAAAGGATGAAAAAGGGCTGACGGTGAAAAATGACTATCTGGCAAGGCTTTTGACCTTGCGGCCATGCCCGGAAATGTCAACCTATGATTTCCTTTACCGCATAGCATCCGATTTGGTTTATACTTCCAATTCCTTTTCCGTGATTTTCTACAACGAGGATTTCACAAGGGTAACGAGCATACAGCCGATTACAACGAAGAGTTACCGCATTTTTGAGGATGACCGCCACAACGTCCTATTCCGCTTCCGTTGGGATTATGACGGGGAAACGTACACGGTGCCTTACCAGAACGTCATCCACATAAAGGCAAGGTATAACAAAAAGCGGTTCCTGGGAACGTCCCCGGATATTGAGTTAAAGCGGAGCCTGGACCTTGTGGAAACATCCGGGGAAATCATAAAAAACATGGTAAGCCGTTCCAATTCGCTTGCCGGGTATCTGAAATATAGCAACCTGGCAGATAATGAAGAACTGAAAAAGATTGCCAGGGATTTCCAGGATGCCTATATGAACAAAGAGAACGCCGGAGGGATTGCGGCGATTGACAGCACCGTGGAATTTAAAGAGATAACGCAGCGGACTCCAAACGTGCCTACAACACAAATAACTTTCTTGCGTGATAATGTATACCGCTATTACGGCGTGAATGAAAAGGTGCTGACTTCCACCCTTTCAGACCAGGAATGGATTTCATTTTATGAAAATGTGATTGAGCCTATAGCAATCCAATTGGGCTATGAGTTCACATTTAAACTTCTTACGCCAAGGGAAATAGGGTATGGAAACAAGATAGAGTTTACCGCCAACCTTTTGCAGTATGCCACATTGCAGACCAGGGACACAATAGGCGGAAATATGTTTGACCGTGGGGCCATGACAATAAACGAATACCGGGCACTTATGTATTACGGGCCGGTAGAGGACGGGGACGTGCGTATGGTTTCACTGAACTATGTAAAAGCCGGGGACCAGAGCCTTTACCAGGTAGGCCAGGACGGGGGCACAGAACCGCCGCCGGGGCAGCAGGACAGTGGGCGCCGGGCAATGGAAGCGGCGGCCCGTGCTTATTTTACGGCCATGAAAGGGGGTTAGGAGGATGCCGGGCATAAAGAAAAGATTTACAGCGTGCCGGGACGGGGCACACGCAACCGTGGAACGGTTCTATGAGTTCAAGAACGCAACGGAAACCACCGTGGACCTGTATTTCTACGGGGACATTGTTTCTGACTGGTGGGGAGCGTGGCAGGAAGAGGACCAGTACCCGGAAGCAATCAAGAATTTCCTTGCGGAAGCAGGGGGAAAGGATTTGAACATATACATCAATTCCGGCGGCGGTTCCGTATTCGCCGGGATTGCCATTTACAATATGCTGAAAAGATACCAGGGAAAGAAAACCGTCCATGTGGATGCCCTGGCCGGGTCCATTGCTTCCGTCATTGCCTTTGCGGACAGCGATATGCCCACCATACCGTCAAACGCTTATCTGATGATTCACAAGCCATGGGCAGGGTGCGAGGGGAACGCCACGGAACTTAGGAAGATGGCGGAAACCCTGGATGCCGTGGAAAGCGGCATTTGGAGTATTTACGCCGAACACCTGGCGGATGGCGTGGACATTGAAACGGTGAAAGGGCTGATGGAAGCGGAAACGTGGCTGAACGGAACCCAGGCGGCGGAGTATTTCCGGGTAAAGGTGGGGGAGGAAAACACCATTGCCGCAGCGGTGCAGGATTACACGAAACTGTATTGCCACAATGCGCCAAAGGAGATATTGGAGCCGGAGGGAGCGGCAGGGCAGCAGGACACCGGGGAGCAGGACAGACGGAAAGAGATTGTTTCACTTGCCATGGAATACATGACAAGGTGAGTAAGAAAGGAGAATAAAGCAATGACAAGAGAAGAGTTGATGAAACTTTCCAAAAAGGAACTTAAAAACCGGGCGGCGGACCTGGGGAAGAAAGCCCAGGCGTTTTCCGGCCAGGAATTAACGGATGCCATGGATGAAATGCGTCTGATTGGTGAAATCCTGGATGAAATCAAGATAAGGGAAGAACTTGCGGCGGCAGCAGCCGCAGCAGGAGCGGCAGACCCGGAAGAGGGGGCAGAGGAACCGGGAGCCGGGGAGGGAAGCCAGGAGCCGAAGAACCAGGAGAGGGCAAAAAGGGGAAAGACGTTAAAGGACGGCAGGGCGGTTTCTTTCAAGGGAAAGACTTTGACGGGAATCAAGGACACCCTTTCCACGGCATCCGGCGTGGTGATGCCGAAACATACAAGCCCGGATATTTCGCCCACGTTCAACAATGTATCTTCCCTCATTGACCGTGTAAAGACCGTGCCGCTTGTAGGCGGTGAAAGCTATCAACGGCCCTTTGTGGTTTCTTACGGGGACGGGGCAGGAAGCACGGCGGAGAGTGCGGACTACAACACGTCTGAACCAACTTTTGGATATGCGGATATTGTAAGGGAGAAAATCACGGCATATGCGGAAGAGCCGGAAGAAATGGTGAAATTGCCGGATGCGGACTATGACGGAGTGGTAGAAGAGAGCGTAACCCGTGCAATCAAACGCTACGCTTCCAGACAGATTTTAGTGGGGCCGGGCGGAACTGGAAAATTCCGTGGAATCTTTCACAACCCGGCAAAGGCGGCGGATGACATTATAGACCGCAGCACAGATATTACCACGATTACGGCCATTGATGACGGAACACTGGATGAAATCATTTATTCCTTTGGCGGTGATGAAGATGTGGAGGACGTTGCCGTGCTTATCCTCAATAAAAAGGACCTTAAAAAGTTCGCAAAGTTGCGTGATAAGCAGGGCCGCAAGGTTTACACGATTGTAAACCATGGAAACACCGGGACAATTGACGAAGTGCCGTTCATTATTAATTCTGCTTGCGGAGAGGTAGGCGGCACCGCTGAATCCTATACCATGGCATACGGCCCACTTTCCAATTACGAAGTGGCAATTTTCAGTGATATTGATGCACAGAAATCCACAGAGTACAAGTTTAAGCAGGGCCAGATTGCCTATAAGGCATCCGTATTCATGGGCGGAAACGTGGTTGCCAAGAATGGGTTCATCCGTGTAAAAAATCCGGCAGCAGCAGGATAAGGGAAAGAAAGGCGGCAGGGCATGACAAAGGAAGAGCTGATTTCAAGGGCAAAATTGCGGATACGCAAAATGTCCGCTGATACCCTGGACCAGGATGTGGGGCAACTGGTGGAGGTTGCCCTTGCAGACCTAAAGCGGATAGGGGTGCATCCGTCATACCTGGACCCGGAGGACATTAAAGACCCGTTGATTGTGGAAGCCGCCTTGCTCTATACAGATGCAAATTTTGGGCACCCGGACAACCACAAGGAACTGATGGAATCCTATAACATGATTTGCACGAAAATAAAGGGCGGTGGCTACAATCGAAGCAATAGTGAAACTGTTGGTTAAAAAGAACCAAAAGGAATACCTGGAAAAAGAAGCCTATGGAACCATACACCCGGTAGGCCGTGACGAATTTACGGCAGCAGGGCAGAAAAGTTTCAAGGCATCCATGATGGTTGAGGTTTGGGGATTTGAATATGAGGGGCAGACGGAAATCATGGTGGACGGCAAGGTGATGGCCGTCTATCGGACGTATGGCCCAAAAAGCAACGGAAAGATTGAACTTTATGCCGGGGAAAGGGTTGGTAAATCTTGAGGACATCTATTGACGGCCTGGGGGATGCCATAATGGCACAGTTGGAAGATTGGAACGAAAATACAGTAAAGCGTGCGGCGAATGAAACCTTTGAAGAATTAGCGGAAATGGCAGCAGGGGAGTTAAAAAAGGGCGGCCCATACACGAAGCGGACCGGAAAATATCAAAAGGATTGGGCATATGAGCAGAGGATAAGCAGGGCATCCGCCATATCTGGAATAAAAAATTATTCCGTGTATAACAAAGGCCATTATCAGATAATCCACCTATTGGAAAAAGGACACCAATCAAGAAACGGCGGCAGGGTGAGGGCGTATGAACACGTTGGGCCGGTAAATGACACCCTGGGGGAATTGGCCGTGCAAAAAATATCACAGAAAGTAGGAAGATAGCATGGGGGTTGAAACACTGGTGCAGAGGGCAAGGGCATTTTCTGAAAAATATGGAATACCGCTTGCAAAGAACCAATTTGAGGGAACCGTTGATGACCCGGTGCCGCCGCTTCCCTATATGGTTTATATGCTTCCGCATGATACGGGCAGGGGAGCGGACAACCTAAACAATTTAAAGGCCAGGGACTTTGACCTGGAATTATATACCGTGGCGGATGATGAAGAACGGGAGGACCTGGCCGGAAAGATGGAAGCGGAGATTTTCCCGGATGTGGAATATGAAATGTACCTGGCCCCTATCCCGGATGAAGAATGTTTCCAGACGGCCTATGAGGTAAAGGGGCTGCTTACAAAAACGAAAGGAGCGAAAAGAGCATGAACAAAGAAAGCATTGTCTTAGGTTCCGGCGATTTATATTGCACGGAGTTTGAGGGGACGGACAAGGAATTGCCAACCAATGAAGTGTTGGAAACGGAAGAAAACCGCCTGGGGCATATCAAGGGCGGCGCAGAAATCGAGTATGCGCCCTCTTTCTATGAAGCCAAAGACGATATGGGAAAGGTTTCCAAAGTCATCATAACGGAAGAGGAAGCAACCCTTAAATCCGGGATTATGACCTGGTGCGGAACCACATTACAGAAATTATGTCAGACAGCAAGGGTCACGGAGGATAAGGCCAAAAAGAAACGCATTGTGAAGATTGGAGGAATCGGCAATGCGGATGGAAAGAAATATATTCTCCATTTCGTACATAAAGACCCGGCGGACGGTGACGTAAGGGTAACAATCGTTGGAAACAACCAGGCCGGATTTACCATTGCCTTTGCCAAGGACAGCGAAACCGTCATTGATGCGGAGTTCAAGGCACAGCCCATGGACAAGGAGGGCACGCTTATTCTGTATGAAGAGGATATGGACGTTACAGAGGAAGCGGCAGGACCCGAAAGCGGAGGGGAGCAGGGCAGCGGAGAGGAACCCGGCGGCGGAGCGTAAGACAGTAAGAGCGGCCAGGGAGAAGCCCCCAGGCCGCTTATTCCATGAAAGGAGAATGAGGGCATGGCAGTAAAGGAATTTAATTGTAATAAGCTGAAAAGGACGTTCTGGCCGTTCACACTGAAAGACAAGACGGACGGGGACGGGAACGTGGTGGAAAAAGGAAAGAAAATCATTGTGAGGATGCCGCAGAAACAAGTCTTTGAAGCCATTAAGGAAATCCAGAGCATGGAAGAGGAAAACGCCACGGTGGAGGACACGGAAGCCATTTACAGACTGTTGGCGGCGGTTCTGAATAATAATATGGCAAAGGTGAGGGTCGCGGAAAAGGACCTGGAGGATTACGACATTGAAGAGTGTACGGCAATCCTGGAAGCCTATATGGCTTTTGTGGATGAACTAAAAACGAACCCAAACTAACCATTCCCTTTTATCCACGCCAGGATAAAGGGGAAGAGATACCATACACACTTCTTACACGCCCGGAAAAACTGGTAATGGACTATTGCCATGTGGACATATACACGGTCCAGGAAATGGAAATTGACACTTATCTTTTCTTTATGCGTGAAGCAATGATATTTGAAAATTCAAAGACGGAAGAGGGCCGGGAATATCTGAAAAACTGTTGGAGGATGGAGCAGACGAAGCCGGACCGTGAGGGGTTGCGGAAGAATTTTAAAAGGAAAGGGGGCTGATGCCATGGCACGGAAGAGCGGAAACAACATACAAGGCATAACAATCGAGATCGGCGGAGATGCGACAAAACTTGAAAAAGCCCTTTCCGGCGTGGAGGGAAAAGTAAAAAGCACCCAGGAGGAATTAAAAGAAGTGGAAAAGCTGTTGAAGCTGGACCCAAAGAACACGGAAGCCCTGGCACAGAAGCAGCAACTTCTTTCAAAAGCAATAAGCGAAACAAAGGAAAAACTGGACGTTCTGAAAACGGCGGAAGCCCAGGTGGAAGAGCAGTTCAGACGGGGAGAGGTTTCAGAAGAACAGTACCGTGCTTTAAAACGTGAGATTGAAGCAACCGAACAATCATTGAAAAGGTTGGAAGAGGAAGCCAAGCAAAGCAATATTACTCTGGAAAAGGTGGGAAATGCCTTTGGAAAGATAGGCGAAACGTCAACCAACCTGGGAAAAAAGATGATGCCCGTCACCACGGCAATCACGGGGATGGGGACGGTGGCCGGGACCATGGCAAGCAACTTTGAAGATGCCATGGCAAAGGTTTCCACCATTGCGGATGAAACGGAAGTGCCCATAAGCGATTTGGAAACGGCCATTCTAAATCTGTCGGATGAAACGGGAATAGCCGCCACGGATATTGCGGATAACGTATACAATGCCATTTCCGCCGGACAATCCACCGGGGATGCCGTTAATTTCGTTTCTAATGCCACGAAACTTGCAAAGGCAGGATTCGCAGAAAGTGGGGATGCCCTGGACATCCTCACAACGATAATGAACGCATACGGGATGGAAGCGGACAAGGTAACGGACGTTTCCGATATGCTTATTCAAACACAGAACTTAGGCAAAACAACAGTGGCGGAACTGTCAAGCGCAATGGGAAAGGTGATACCAACGGCAAAAGCCCAGGGCGTGGAGTTGGACAGCCTTTGCGGAGCCTATGCCGTGATGACCTCTAACGGTATCGCAACGGCGGAAACCACCACATATTTAAACAGTATGCTTAATGAGTTGGGGAAGCAGGGAAGCACGGCGGCCACAGCTTTTGCAAAAGGAACGGAGCATATCAAGGAGGGCGGCCTTACTATGGCGGAAGCCATGGAGCAGGGGTGGAGCCTTACGGACGTTCTAAGCATCCTGGATGAACAGGCATATGAAAGCGGTACAAGCATTTCCAATATGTTTTCCAGTGCGGAAGCAGGGAAAGCGGCAAACGTGTTGTGGGACAATGCGGAAAAGCTGAACAGTGCCGTGGAGCAGATGGGGGACAGTGCAGGGGCCACGGAAACGGCCTTTGGGAAACTGGACACCACAAGCAATAAAATAAAGATTTCTGTAAATCAGTTGAAAAATACGGCCATTGATTTAGGGGGGACGTTGCTAGACACGCTACAGCCAACCATAAAGAAAGTGACCGATAAGATAAAGGAATTTTCGGATTGGTTCAAAAACCTAAACGAGAGCCAGAAACAGACCATCATAAAGATTGCCGCAGTGGTGGCGGCAATCGGACCGGCTTTAATTGCCTTTGGAAAAATGTCCACCGGGATTTCAAAGATAATAGGCGTGGCCGTGAAGCTGAAAGGGGCATTAGGGGCAGGGGGTGGCATTGCCAAAGTGCTTACCATGCTTACCGGGCCGGTGGGAATAGCCATTGCGGCAATAGCCGCCCTGGCAGCAGGATTTGTGTCACTCTATAAAACGAATGATGAATTTAGGGAAAAGGTGGACAATGCACTGGCAAAGGTGAAGCAAGCCTTTTCCGATATGTGGGTGAAAATTCAGCCTATCATAGAGCAGATAAAGCAAGCATTTATGAAATTGCTCAACGCCTTGCAACCCGTGTTCGAGTTTATCCTTACATATATCGGTTCCATAGTGAACGGCATCATTTCCGCAGTCGCTCCTATTATGTCGGCGGTTCAAAACGTGATTGAGTTTGTGACGAATATCATCCAGGCTTTTACCGCACTTTTGAGCGGAGATTTCGAGGGATTTTTTTCACATATCAAGGCCGCCCTACAAAATGCCATTGATTTTGCCAAGAATATCATCCAGGCATGGGTAAATTTCATAGTAGGATTTTTTGAGGGATTCGGCGTTGATGTAAAGAAGATATTTTCAGACATATGGACCGGGATTGTGTCAATATTTCAAGGCGTGGGTCAATGGTTCAAGGACCGTTTCACAGAAGCATACAACGGCGTGACGGGCGTATTTGCGGCTATTGGTTCCTGGTTTGGGGCACGGTGGAACGATATAAAGAACGCCCTTGCCACGGTGGCATCCTGGTTCCTTACCATGTTTACCAATGCGTACAACAACGTGACCCGTGTATTTGCGGCTATTGGTTCCTGGTTTGGGGCACGGTGGAACGATATAAAGAACGCCCTTGCCACGGTGGCATCCTGGTTTCTTACCATGTTTACCAACGCCTACAACAACGTGACCCGTGTATTTGCGGCAATCGGTTCCTGGTTTGGGGCCAGATGGACGGAAATAAAATCCGCCCTTGCAAACGTGGCATCCTGGTTTTCGACCACATTCCAAAACGCATACCAGGGAGTGGTGAACGCATTTTCAAACGTGGTTTCGTTCTTTTCCGGCCTATGGGAGAAAATCAAGGGCTGTTTTGTGGATGTGGGCGTGAAAATCGGTTCCGCCGTTGGGGATGCCTTTAAAACGGCAATCAATAGCTGCCTTTCCACCATAGAAGGCGTGGTGAATAAATTTATCAGAATGATAAACGGCGTAATTGATGTCATCAATGAAATACCAGGCGTTTCTTTAGGGGAAATAAGCACCATATCATTGCCAAGACTGGCAAAGGGAGGTGTATTGAGAGAGGGCCAGGCCATGGTGGCGGAAGCTGGCCCGGAACTTTTGAGCATGGTAAACGGAAAGGCGGTTGTAACGCCGCTTACGGGGAGTGCTAAAAATAAGGCCATGGAGAATGCCGGAAACGGCGGCGGTGGGTATGTGCAGAATGTGAACATCACAAGCCCCAAGGCGTTAAGTCCTTATGAAGTGGGCAGACAGACCAGGCTACAGACCAGGGCCATGATTTTAAGGATGCAAAGGGGGTAATCCAGTGTCAGACATTAAAGTGATATGCACAAGTGACAAGAACGTGGCGTTGACCTTTACCTGGGACGGGTTTACCCCGTTCCATCTGGTGGACATAGAGGGCATATACGGGATAGAAAGCAACGTGGTAACAAGCGAGAACACAACCACGGACGGAAGCACATACCAGGGAGCCACGGCAAAGGAAAGAAACATTGTGCTGACCGTGGAAATGGATGGGGACTATAAGGAGAACAGAAACCTTTTATACCGCACGTTCCCCATAAAGCGGACCGGCAGTATGCAGTACATAGAGGACGGGGAAGCCAAGACCATTGATTATGAGGTTGAAAACATCATACCGGGAGCCACAACAGGCGTGGTGCGTGACTATACCATTTCCTTAAAATGCACGGACCCGTATTTCAAGGACCTGGCAGACATTGAAGTGGTGATGGCATCATGGGTCAGTGATTTCTTTTTCCCGGCGTGCTTCCCGGAAGAGGGCGTTATATTTGGGCACCGGGAAGCTGAATTGGTAAAGGAAATCGAAAATGACAGCGGTGCCGACAATATCGGCATTGTGGTAATCTTTCATGCGGACGGCACCGTGAAGAACCCGGCCATATACCATGCAGAAAGCGGAGAATTTACAAAGGTTGGATATGCGGAGAACAATTTCACCATGGCATCCGGCCAGTATGTCATCATAAACACTTATACGGGGAAAAAGAACATATACCTTTTGGACGGCGTGACCCAGGCGGAGATTGAGAACCATAAAAACACTTATGGGGTGATTGATTGGGATGCCGTGATTGAGCGGTACGGAACCGTGATAAATGAATACCTGGATGAAGATGGGGACTTTATACAGTTGCAAGATGGGACCAATACCCTTACCTATTCGGCGGATGAGGGAGTGAACTATCTTTCCATATCGGTATATTACAGAATTTCATATTTGGGGGTGTAGGAATGGAGATACACGTTTATGACCGAAACCTTAGACGGTTGGGGCACATTGAAAATCATACGTCCCTACAGTGGCACAGAAAATATTATGAGTGTGGGGAATTTGAACTACATTGCCCCGTAACGGCGGAAAATCTTAGGCTTTTGAAGCCGGGCAACGTCATAACCAAAGGGGACAATAAACTGGAAGCCGCCGTGATACGGGGGGACCAGACGGAAGAGGAAAGCACGCTTGTAAATGAGATTACCAGGAACGGGAAGTTTCTTCCCGTGTACCTGGGGGACCGGCTGACCGGGCCGCTTTTCAATTACAACGGAACCGTGGAGGATGCCATGCGTTTTATGTTGGGCAGGATGGCAGCAGTTCCACTATTGCAGATTGCAGAGGGGATCGGGGACAAGACAAAGATACAGTTCCAGGCCACTTACAAGAACGTCCTGGAATATCTCACCAAACTGGCGAGGTATGCGGAAATCGGGTTCCGTGTGGTGCCGGATTTCAAGAAAAAAACCATGACCTTTGAAACCTACAAGGGCATAGACAGAACCCAGGCACAAGGGAAAAATCCAAGGGTCATCTTTTCGGAAAGCTATGATAATCTGAACCAGGCAAAGCACAATTACAGTGATGCCACAATGAAAACCAAAGTTGTTGTGGGAGGGGCCGGGGAGGGGCTAAACCGTATCTATGTGACCGTGGGCGGCGGAAGCGGTTTTGACTTACGGGAAGTGTTTTTGGATGCAAAGGACATAAACAAGGATGAACTGACGGAAGCGGCGTACATGGCCGCATTGCGGACCAGGGGGCAGGAATACCTAAATGAGAACAAGGTATTTGAAAACTTTGAAGCTGAAGCCGAAGCGGACGTGAATTTCATCTACCAAAAGGATTATGACCTGGGGGACGTGGTGACGGTAAAGAAGAAAAAGTGGGGCACTTCCCAAAATCTTAGGATAACGGAACTTTGCGAGGTTTACGAATACGGGGGGATGTATGTTGTGCCCACTTTTGGGGATGCCCTGCCAACGGCAATAAAATGGGACGATTAGAGGAAAGGAGGGAAAGACAATGGCAGTAAGAGGTTTCTTCTACAACGCCACGGATTTGAACGATAAGGAGCGCAGATACAACGGCCAGGATATGAACGAAGATAAAGCCCCTTTCTACAAAGAGGGCGTTGTATACGGCCATTTGCAAGTTACCGCAGGGGACGGGATGGAAGTAAAGGTGGACGGCGGAAGCCGGAAAGGGTACGCCTATATCAATCTTCACACCATACATAATACCGCCGTCCTGCCGCTTACAATAAGCCAGGCAAGCGGAACACTTCCCAGGATTGACCGGGTTATTGTGCGGAATGATGAAACGGAGCGCAGGCCAAGTATTTTTATCAGAGAGGGGGCATTTTCAAGCAAGCCGCAGCCGCCGGGGCTGATAAACAATGATGTAATCCAGGAAAAAAGCCTGGCCCGTATCTATGTAAAGGCCGGGGCGGTGGCAATTACCCAGGCAGACATAACAGACGAAAGGGCGGATGATTCCGTGTGTGGGTTCGTGGCTTCACAGTTCAAGGAACTGGACTTCTCACAATTCCTTTCACAGTTCAACGCCTGGTTCGCAGAAGAGAAAAAAGCAATGGAAAAAGACCACGCCGCCTTTGTGAAAGAGTATACCGAACTTATCCAGGATTTCACGGATGGCCGGGAAGCTGATTTGGAACAATTTAATGTCTGGCTTGCCAAAGAGAAAAAGGCAATGGAGAAAGACCGCCTTTCCTTTGAGAAAGAATATGCCAGGATGACAGAGGATTTCATGGACACCCAGGCGGCGGCATGGGAAAAGTGGTTCACAGAAAAGCAGGATGAACTGGCCGGGGACGTGGCCGGGAAAATGCAGTTGCAGATTGACAGCCTTAGAACGAAAGTACACAACATGGCGTTCAAGCTATGGATTGCTTACCGCCTGGAAAGCATCCAGGAAGCCGTGACCGTGACCCTTTCCAATGTAACCACGGGGAACGTACAGACGGCGGATTTCACGGAAAGCGGCATTGGATTTTATATCACGGAAGCAGGGGACTACACCGTAAGGACCAATAAAGGGGGCGTTGTGGCAACGCCTAACAGATTTACGGTTGATAATGTGGACCTGATGCACACAATGACCGTTTCGTTGCGTGACGGGGCAGATAGGGGCTATATCGGCAATTATATGGGTGCATACATCCAAAGGCAGACGGTAAGGGTTTATATTGCCTATCTATTGGAAAGCATCCAGGAGGCCGTCACAATCACAATTACCAACGCCACAACGGGGAGGGTGCAGACGGCGGCGGTTTCGGAAAGCGGCGTTGGCTTCCATATCCAGGAAGCCGGGGACTATATCGTGGAAACGGATATGGAAGCCGTGATGCCCATACCAAGGAAGTTTTCCATTGGAAATGTGGACCATATGCCGCCGGGGTATACAATGACCGTTTCATTGCGTGAGTGTGCCAATATGGCCTATATAGGCAACTATATTGGAACCCATATATTAGGCTAAAAAGAAAGCGAGGTAAGAAAGAGGATGAAAGGATTTCCAAAGGTAATCAAAACAAAGTCGGACCTGGTGAACACGTTCAAGATGGCGAAGAAAGGGAGCCTTAAAAAGGCGGATTGGTTGGAAGCCGTGGCGAAACTGGAAAACCAGAATTGGATTATGTGCCCGGTAATCAGTCTGTCAGAGGACAGAAAGGCCGTTACAATCATGTTTTGTGCGGAAGCGGCAGCAGGGCAGAGGGTGAAGAATGGGGCGGTTTATCCGACCATACAGAGCATTGAAACGGTGGAGGTGGATAAAAGTACCACCGACACGGAAAACGCCGCTACAGAGGGCCAGGAAGCGGCCAGGGAGGGCACGGAGAGCGGCCAGGTGGCAGCAGGGCAGAACACCGCAACCCACACCGTCTTGAAACTTTCCAAGGCCGTGAACATGGGCACAACGGAAATCGGCATCCCGGCGGCGGTATCATTCTATGACCGCCTGGGGATTTCCAAGGAGGAAGTGGAGGAAATGAAAGGAGAATTGGAAGCATGAGTAGACTTTTTGTATATGATGAAAATATGTTGGATGAACGGGCCAAGATTACCGTTGCCAAGATGGCGGCCATTTCTGACATTGTAGCCCCGGAAAAGGCATACATCCAGTACAGCGGACGGGGGGAAGTCACGGTGATTGCCGGGTGCGTGATTGCGGTGGGCGAAACGTCTGTGTTTAAGACGGCGGAAACCGTACTTACAAAGGAAAATCTGGACCAGGGAAGTGATTTTGCACACGGCAATGATTACTATATTTATATTTGTGACCCCGGAACGGATAACCAGGATGAACAGTATTTGATTTCCGCAAACTCCACGTTCCCGGACGGTGAGGGATGGGATGATACAAACACCCGGAAGATTGGCGGATTCCATTATGGACGTGTAAGGAATACGGATGAATACGGGCGGCCAATCAATACATCCGGGGAGGTAAGGGGTGCCGGATGGGAGGGGAATACCCGTGTGGACATTATCCCTAATTCCGTATGGACTACGAAGCACCGCCCTAAATGTGACCCGTCCGGCATGGTATACCTGGGGAACGCTTTATGGGGTGACATTTACCTTTCCAGTGATGACGGGGCCAACGGATTGCAGTCTGTCTATTGCGGTACACCTATCACGGGCACGGAGGGCCTTAACTGGTATATCGCAGGGGAACGGGCAAGACGTGTGGGGAAGCGTCTGCCAACCTACATGGAATTTACCGTGGCAGCAGACGGAAGTCCCCAGGGGTTGGATGATTCCAACACAAACGGGTGGACGGCAACCGCAAACAAGGCAAGAACCGCCGTTGGGAACATTGCAAACGCCGTGAGTGCCTTAAATATATGTGACCTGGTGGGGCTTGTATGGAAATGGCTGCTTGACTTGATGCATGACCCCACGGGAGCCGCCGGGGCGTGGTATGACCCCATGGCAGGGCAGGGTTACGGTCAATTATGGATGTACTTAGCCACGGGCTTGCGCGCCCTCCTTGGCGGCGGCGGTTGGAACGGCGGCGTGCATTGCGGTTCGCGGGCCGTCGGTTGCGGCGATTACCCGTGGTACGTGTGCGCGAGCTTTGGCGTGTGGTGCGTGTGTGACAGTCTGTAAATCTGTTGGGGACGGGCGGAAGCCCGGCCCTGGATTTTAAAGAGGTGGGAAAATGGCCCAGGGAAAAGAAACCGAAAACAAGCAAACAAACAGTTTCATGGAAAGCATGAAACTATTCCAAAAAGTTTATGATTTCCTGGTCTATATCTTTCCAATCTTAGGACAGCTTCCAAAGTTTGAAAAGTTCGCATTGCAGCTATACATAAAGCAGTCGCTTTTTGAACTGGTAAAGGACATAATACGGTTCAGAAAGACGGGAACGAAAAGCCATATCTATGCGGCGGACGTGGAACTGGAATTTATCCGGGTGCTGATTCGGCTTGCATATGACTTGAAATATTCGGCGGTGAACAAACACCGTTATGAAGTGGCAAGCCGGAAACTGGCAGAGGTAGGGAAGATATTGGGCGGCATTATCGAAGCTGTGAAAGATGGAAAATGGAAATGATAAATAAAATTTGGGGAAACTGTTAATTCGCACCTGGCCGGGCTTGCACGCCCTCATTGGCGGCGGCAATTGGAACAACGGCGTGCATTGCGGTTCACGGGCCGTCAATTGCAACAATTACCCGTGGAACGTGAACACGAACATTGGCGTGTGGTGCGTGTGTGACTAATCAACTTTGCAGACTTAGGGGCCTACGGGCTACTAGCAAGATTTATCAATCATTCTGATAAGTCAGACGGTTTTCCCGTTCCGGCGGTTTGTCCGGACAAAATAGAAAAGGCACCGCCTTTTGAGTAGAAGAATATTTGAAAATTGGTAGGGCAAAATGAAAACAGTTAAAGGATTACATGAAAAAATGTATACCTTTGACAATGCCGATACATCATTCAGGCAAGCCGCAAAGAATAAGCGGTTCAATGAAGAGGTATTGGCATTTTTCATGTCAAAGGAAGATGAATTGTTCCGGGCGTGTGAGGAATTGGAAAACCTCAATTACAAGCAGGGGGACTATACCATTTTCAAGGTATGGGAGCCAAAGGAACGCCTTATCATGGCGTTACCGTTCTATGACAGAGTGGTGCAGCACATGATTGTAAATGCCATAGGGCCGGTATTTGAACAAAGATTCTATACCCATTCTTATGCGTGCCGTGAGGGGAAAGGGATGCACGCCGCAAGCAATCAACTGTACCAATGGATGTATGAATTGATGACGGTCCAGGGGTTGCGGCTATACGGCTTTAAAGGGGACATAAGCAAATACTTTGCATCCATCCCACATGAAGAACTGAAAACGGAAAACAGACGGTACATAGGGGACAAGAAAGCCCTCTTCCTTATGGACAGTATCATTGACAAGAACGGGATATTGCCGGACGGCGTGGGCATCCCCGTGGGGAACCTCACAAGCCAGTTGTTTGCCAATGTGTACGGGAACCGCCTGGACAAGTTCGTAAAACATACCTTGCACATCAAGTATTACATCCGATACATGGATGATTTTATCATCCTTTCCCCGGACCTGGCACAGCTAAAGGAATGGGTAAAGAGAATTGAAGAATTTTTGGAAGAGGAAATGAAATTGCACATGAATCCAAAAAGCACAATTCTGTATGCAGGAAACGGGATTGATTTTTGCGGCTATATCCACCACCCGGAATATAGGAAAGTCAGAAAGGCATCCGTCCGGCGGCTGAAAAATGACGTGAAGTATTTGGAAGCCGGGGAACTGGACCGTGAAACCTTTGAGCGGAGATATAAAAGCCGCCTGGGGCATATGGGGCACGCCGACACCTACCACGTTACAAAGGCCATAGAATATGAATTGCTGTTTTGGGAGTGGGAGCAGACGGAAAGCCGCCTTTTAATCCCGGCATAACCGGGTCAGAATTTGAACATAAAACCGCCTACAATAAAACCGTGACAAAAGGAATAATCCAAGAAAGGAGAAAAGGACAATGAAAAGTGAGTTGATGGAATTTCTTTTGGAAATGGCAGAAAATCAGTTTTTAAGAGCGGTGGCCCTGGCGGTTGTGTTTGATACCATCATGGGCGTACTTAGGGCGGTAAAGGAGCGGAAATTTAATAGCTGTATTGGCATCAATGGAGCAATCCGCAAAGTAGGCATGATTCTGTCTATTATCTTCTTACGCCTGGCAGATGCCGTTATAGGCATCAATCTTATAGGATTTCTGCCAAAGGAAATGTGGGCGGCAATCGGCATGGATGCACCGTTGCATTTAGGAATGGCTGAATTTTTCGCCATACTCTTTGTAGCTTATGAAATCGTGAGCATCTTAAAGAACATGGCACTGGCCGGGTTGCCCGTGAAAGGCTTGTGGCAGAAAATAAAGGCCGTCCTTTCCAAGTACACCACAGAATTGCCGGATGACGATTAAGGAGGGCAAAGGAAATATGGAAAAGCAGGATTTCATAAAAAAGGTTGCCGGGTATGTGCAGAAATACGCCGCCGTCTATGGGATTGCCGTACACAGCCCCATTATTGCCCAGGCAATCCTGGAAAGCGGATGGGGGGAAAGCCGCCTGGCCGCCGTGTACCATAATTATTTTGGGCTGAAATGTGGGACAAGGTGGACCGGGAAGAGCGTAAACCTTAAAACTATGGAAGAATACACGCCGGGGACACTTACGAAGATCAAGGACAATTTCCGGGTGTACGGCAGCATGGAAGAGGGCGTGAAAGGTTATTTTGATTTCATCCAACTGGAAAGATACCAGAACCTTAAAGGCATCACGGACCCGGCGGCATATCTGAAAACCATCAAGGCGGACGGGTACGCCACAAGCAGCAGATATGTAGAAAATACCATGCGGATTGTTTCACAGTATGATTTACAGCAATATGACGTGAAAGGGGAAATGGGTATGGCAAAGACAGCAAGTGCCGCATTGGCCCAGGCAAGGGAATGGATTGGCAGGAATGAAGCGGACGGGACCCACAAGGGCATCATAGACGTATACAACGGCCATACGCCGATTGCCAGAGGGTACAAGGTAAAGTATACGGATGCCTGGTGCGCCACCTTTGTTTCCGCCGTTGCTATCAGATGCGGATTGACGGAAATCATACCAACCGAGTGCGGATGCGGCCAGATGGTAGAATTGTTCCGTGCCCTGGGGGAATGGCAGGAAAGCGACAGCAGAACGCCGGCCCCTGGGGATGTGATTTTCTATGATTGGGATGATACCGGGGCCGGAGATTGTACGGGATGGCCGGACCATGTGGGGTTTGTCGAGAGTGTGAGCGGCGGAAAGATTACCGTCATTGAGGGCAATAAAAACAATGCCGTTGGCCGCCGTGTCCTGGCCGTGGATGGCCGTTACATAAGAGGGTATGGCGTTCCAAGGTACGCAGAGGAAAGCGGAGCGGATGCCGCCGGAAGCGGAGCAAAGACCGTGGCCGCCGTTGCAAAGGAAGTGATTGCCGGAGCATGGGGAAACGGGACGGAGCGGAAAGAACGCCTTACCGCCGCCGGGTACGATTACCAGGCCGTCCAGAGCCAGGTAAACGCTTTATTGAAAGGGAACGAAAAGCCTACAAAGAGCGTGGCGGAGGTTGCCAAGGAAGTGATTGCCGGGAAGTGGGGCAACGGAGCAGAGAGAAAGAAACGCCTGGAAGCCGCCGGGTACGATTACCAGGCCGTCCAGGACAAGGTAAACAGATTATTGAAATAATCTGTAAAACAACCGTCTTTTGGAGAAAAGGCCAAAGCAAGGAATGATGATATGTCACGGGATAGGGAACACGTCAAAACGGGCGTGTTCCTTTTTCTTTGGTGAAAATAAAAATATTACGGAATATGTATTGACATATCCTGGAATATGTAATATAATAAAGACAGTTAAGAGAGATTCTTAACAAATACATGGGCAAGCATAGAAAGGAGAATGGCATGGAAGATATGAGAGAGTTCGTAGCATATTGCAGAAAACTTTTAAGGACCATCAACAATATAGAAAAAGCCTTAGAGGATAAGGACAATGAAAAGGCGTTGGAGTTGGTGAGGGAATTAAAAGAAGATACTCAAAAAGACATTGAAGCATAAGAAATAGGGGAAACAGAAAGGGCGGTGGACTTGCCAAAACCGCCCAATCCGTTAAAAATATTATAAAAGGATAGTGGGAAAATGGCAAGACCGAAAAAAGAGGATTTCAACCAGATTAAATATCAGAATGAGTTTAACAAGGCGAACTATGATAGGGTGGAAGTCAATATGCCAAAAGGGAAAAAAGCGATTGTAAAAAATGCCGCAGCGGCGGCAGGGCAGAGCGTAAGCGAATATATCAACCAGGCCATTGATGCAAGAATGGGCCTGGATTAAGGTGCCGCCCCGGCAGCAGGAAGCCGCCGGGGGCAATTAAAACGGCCATGCCAACCATGGGCGGCGTGAGGGTCCAAAGCCCCTATAAACTGTTGATGGGTTGCACTGGTGCAAAAAGTACCTACCAGGGAAGCGTACACGCCTATTCTTCCCAGGTAGGCCGGGAACTAGAAAACCATGCCACGCCCCGGTGAAGTTATCCGGCGTTTAAAAGGTTGTACGATAACACCCGGTATATTGCAAGCTGTCATCCTATAAGCCATAGGGCGTGATATGGACGGATGGCCGCTTGTGGTATGCGAAACCACAGATGCAAAGGGAGGAACTTAACATGGGTATTTTGAAAAATCTATTCTCTAAAAAGCAGGAAGCACAGACACCGCCGCCCCAGGAGGAACCGAAAAGACCGAAAGGGATAATCAAGACACAGCGGCACAAACTGGATAATGTGGAAGCCCACATGAAAGAGATTATGGAACTTGTGGTGAAAAACGAGGACTATAAACTTTCCGAAAAAGCAATCATTGAAGATGGACGGGAAAATGAAAAAATCTATCAGTATGAGTTATCGGAAAAAGCAAAACTTTTGTTCGGGGGGGGGGTAGAACCTATCCAGGTTTTTGTTGGTGATGTACATATCGGAGATATAAAGAAAGGAAGTACAGCCAGGGTTAAAAAGCTGATAGAGAGCGGAACCATAAAGGACGTGGAAACGGAAGTATCTGGTGGAAAATATAAAATACTTAAAAGTTACAAGAGGATGGGGTATAGTGAGGAATACACATTAGACAAGTTAGAGGATGATTTTTCTATTACCATTGAAATCACTTACCGGGAAGAGATTAAAGAGGATGTATAAATAATTGGGGTAGCAACATTGGGCGGCACGGATTCTTTCCGTGTCCGTTTCTTTTGGAGGGATGATTTCATGGGGAAGCACTTAACTAAAAATGATAGGATAAAAATGGAAACAATGCTTAATTCCGGCCATAAGGTGCCGGAGGTTGCGGCGTATTTACACGTTCATAGGAGTACCATATACCGGGAAATAAAAAGGGGAGAGTATACCCATAGAAATAGTGATTATACCGAGGAAGTACGGTATAGCAGCGATTTGGGGCAAAAAACCCATGATTGGAACGCCCAGGGAAAGGGGCGGAGCCTTAAAATAGGGAATGATATGCCGTTAGCGGAATATATAGAGGATAAGATTGTAAATGATAAGTACAGCCCGGAAGCCGCATTGGCAGCCGCCGCCAATAGTGGGATTGAGTTTAAAACCTCTATCAGTGTGAGGACTTTATATAGATATATAGATAATGGTATTTTCCTTAAATTAACCAATAAGGACCTGCCGATAAAGGGGAAGCGGAAAAAGCATAATAAGAAAGTTAAGGTGCAGAAAAGGGCATCCGCCGGGGAGAGCATAGAGAACCGCCCGGAGGAAGTAAAAGACCGGGAAACCTTTGGACATTGGGAAATGGACACGGTAAAGGGTAAGCAGGGCATTACAAAGTCATGTATGCTTGTCTTAACAGAGCGCAAAACAAGGGATGAAATCATCATTAAGATGCCGGACCAAAAGGCGGCAAGCGTTGTGGAAGCCCTGGACAGACTGGAAAGGAAATGGGGGGATGTGTTCCCTAAAGTGTTTAGAAGCATCACCGTGGACAATGGGGTGGAGTTTGCGGACTATGAGGGGTTAGAACGGTCTGTTTTGCATGAGGGGGAAAAGCGGACCTTTCTTTTCTATTGCCATCCGTATAGCAGTTGGGAAAGAGGAACAAACGAGAATAGCAACCGCCTAATTCGCCGTCACATCCCAAAGGGGGAGGATTTCGAGGAAAAGCAGGATAAGGACATTGAGTATATAGAAAATTGGATAAACAACTATCCAAGGGGGATTTTGGGCTTTAAGACTTCCGCCCAACTCTTTGAAGAGGAAATCAAAAACCTGGCCTAAATTTTTTCAAAAAGTTGTTGCATAACTATTGACAAAATGCAAACAGACAAGAGTAGTAAAAAATTGATTGACAGATAAAATCAGCCATGTTATGATAAGAAAGTGTGCCGCACAGCGAGGTTTATAAGTTTATGTCTTTATGGACAAAACACCGTAGCTGGCGAGTAATGATAATAGGAGGTGCCGTATGTACGCAATTATTGCAACAGGTGGTAAGCAATACAAAGTAGCGGAAGGCGATATCATTAGGGTAGAAAAACTTGGTTGTAACGCCGGAGAGACCGTTACGTTTGATCAGGTTCTTGCAGTAAACAATGGAGAATTAACTATCGGATGTCCAACTGTGGCAGGAGCCACTGTTTCCGGAACCGTTGAGAAAGATGGCAAGGCAAAAAAAGTTATTGTGTACAAGTATAAGAGAAAAACCGGATATCACAAAAAGAACGGTCATAGACAGCTCTATACTCAAGTCAAGATTGATAAGATTAATTTATAATCATGATTAATGTACGAGTATTTGTTAATTCCAAAGGGCGATATACCGGTATTTCTATGTCGGGGCATGCGGGATATGCCAAAAACCATCAGGAAGGACAAGAACTGGTATGTGCTGCAGCATCTGCTCTGGCATTAAATATGGTCAACAGTGTAGAACGTTTTACCCGTGATCGCTTTATCGTCAGGATGGAGGAAAAGAAAGGTGTTTTTCGATTCCGCTTTCGGAACCGGATAAGCACAAAAGCATCGCTTCTTATGAATTCTTTGGTATTTGGATTATTGAATATCGAAAAGGATTATGGAAAACCTTATATAAAAATAGGCTTTAAGGAGGTGTAAGATATGTTTCGGATGAACCTTCAGTTATTTGCTCACAAAAAAGGTGTTGGTTCTACCAAGAATGGTAGGGACTCTGAATCCAAGAGACTTGGCGCTAAAAGGGCCGATGGTCAGTTTGTATTAGCAGGTAATATTCTTTACCGGCAGCGGGGGACAAAAATTCATCCCGGACTGAATGTGGGACGTGGCGGAGATGATACTTTGTTTGCCAAGGCAGACGGTATTGTGAGATTTGAGAGAAAAGGGAGAGACAGAAAACAGGTTTCTGTTTATCCCAGAACAATCAACGAGTAATTAGACCAGTGGGCTTCATACTGATACACGGTATGGAGCCTTTTTCCCATCTTTAGCACAATATTGGTAAGAATATTCAGACGGAGTATATCTGCTTGCCTGTCTACGTCGGACAGGAAGTATCGGATGTCCATCCAATGTGGAATTTGATATAGAAAGGACGGGGATAATTAATGTTTGCAGACCGAGCAAAGATTTTTATTAAATCTGGCAAGGGAGGAGATGGACATGTCAGTTTTCGCCGGGAACTGTATGTGCCTGCAGGCGGGCCGGATGGGGGGGATGGCGGACGAGGCGGTGACATTATTTTTGAAGTCGATCCCGGACTTAACACTTTGACCGATTTTCGCCATACACGAAAATATGTAGCTCAAGACGGATCTCCAGGGGCGAAAAAACGCTGCCATGGCGCTAATGCTGAACATGTCATTATAAAAGTTCCTGAAGGTACAATAATCAGAGATTTTGAAACCGGTAAAATCATTGCGGATATGTCTGGCAACAACCGGCGGGAAGTAATTTTACGGGGCGGTAAAGGCGGTCTTGGCAATATGAATTTTGCCACATCCACCATGCAGGCGCCCAAATATGCCCAGCCCGGTCAGCCCGGTTATGAATTATGGGTACAATTAGAATTAAAAATGATTGCGGATGTGGGTTTGGTAGGTTTTCCCAATGTAGGTAAATCGACGCTGCTTTCCCGCGTATCGAATGCCCGACCTAAAATCGCCAATTATCATTTTACTACGTTGAACCCCAACCTTGGCGTGGTAGACCTGGATGAAGAAAATGGTTTTGTTATGGCAGATATTCCTGGGCTTATTGAGGGAGCTTCTCAGGGTATTGGCTTGGGATATGACTTTTTGCGCCATATTGAACGCACTAAGGTATTGATCCATATTGTTGATGCCGCCGGAACAGAGGGAAGAGATCCTGTCATGGATGTTCGCACGATCCATGCAGAGCTTGAAAAATATAATCCGTCATTGTTAAAACGCCCTATTGTTATTGCTGCCAATAAAATGGATGCCATTTATACTGAGGATGGAAATCCTGCAGACAGACTTCGCCAGGTATTTGAACCCGAAGGAATCTCCGTATTTCCTATTTCTGCCGTCAGTGGACAAGGAATAAAGGAAATGTTATATTTTGTTTCCCATCTGTTAAAAACAGTTGATCCGGAACCAATTATTTTTCCTAAAGAAATGGAGATTAATTATACAAACGACCGTATGTTACCTTATACAGTAGAACAGGAAGATAACGGCACATTCGTAGTAGAAGGGCCACGAATCGAAAAAATGCTGGGCTATACAAATCTCGAATCAGAAAAAGGCTTTCAGTTTTTTCAAAAATTTCTGAAAGAAAACGGGATTTTGGAGGATCTGGAGGCTGCCGGCATTCAGGATGGAGATACTGTACGTATGTATGGGTTGACATTTGACTATTATAAATAATCGTTTTAAATATTCATTGGAGGATAAGGATGACAAGTAAACAAAGATCCTATTTAAAGGGAGTTGCTATGACTACAGAGCCAATTTTTCAAATAGGAAAATCCGGATTAACACCAGAGATTACGGAGGCGGTAAGGGAAGCTTTAGAGGCGCGGGAACTCATTAAAATATCTGTGCTGAAAAATTGTTTGGACGATGGCCAGTCTATTGCCCAAGTATTGGCAGAACGAGTTCAAGCTGAGGTAGTACAGATAATCGGAAAAAAAATCGTATTATATAAACCGGCAAAAGAGGAAAAGAAACGGAAAATTAAACTTCCTGATTGAATATGTTTATTAGTTGACATAAAAATATTATGTTAATTAATTGGAGAGGTGATCATTATGGCTGAAATCGGAATCATGGGAGGGACGTTCGATCCAATTCATAACGGCCATTTGCTTTTAGGAAAACAGGCATATACAGAGTATGCGTTGGATCAAATTTGGTTTATGCCTTCCGGTACGCCACCTCATAAAAAAGATCATATCGTAACCGGCATAACCGATCGATTTGAGATGGTCCGTTTGGCTATTGAACCATATCCCTATTTTATTTGTTCTGATTTTGAGATTAAACGTCCAGGCAACACTTACACTGCACACACATTAAAGCTGCTTCATAAAGAATATCCTGAGCATCGTTTTTATTTTATTATTGGTGCAGACTCTTTATATCAGATCGAGAAATGGTATCATCCGGCAGAAGTATTAACAATGACCACTTTGCTGGTAGCTTATCGAGAATACGAAAAGGCACCTTGTCCGCTTAAGGAACAAATCCATTATTTAACACAGCAATATAAAGCAGATATACGGCTTCTCCATTGCAGAGAGATGGATATTTCTTCGGAAGCACTCAGAAATATGGGAGCAAAAGGAAAACAGCTTTTCCGTTATGTACCGGAATGTGTGGAATTATATATTAAGGCCCATGGGCTTTATCAAAAGGCTTAACAGGAGTGAATGTCATGATTACTATTGATGAACAGATTATTACCTACCGCAAGCAGTTAAAGTCCAAATTGGACCCTATGCGTTATGAACATTCTTTAAGCGTATCTTATATATGTGTGGCACTTGCCATGCGATATGGATATGATCTACACCGGGCTGAATTGGCAGGGCTTTTGCACGACTGTGCAAAACGATATAGCGACAATGAATTGATTGTTAAATGCCAAAAACATGGCCTTGCACTGACAGATGGGGAGCTGGATGCGCCAGCAGTCATTCATGCAAAATATGGAGCATGGATGGCCGAACGCAAGTTCGGAATACATGATGAAGAGGTTCTTTCAGCTATTCGTTGTCACACCACGGGAAAAGCATGGATGGGCATACTGGATAAAATCCTCTATATTGCTGATTATATCGAACCACGGAGGAATAAAGCTTCGAATCTTGATCATATGCGTTATCTTGCTTTTCAAGATCTTGACCAAACCATGTATGAGATTTTGGATGGAACACTGATTTATCTTAAACAAAAAAATTCTTATATAAACCCATTAACTTTACAAGCTTTCGACTATTTTGAGGCACTTATCCAACAAAAAAGCTTTCAAACAAGAGAAGAGGAGAGTGGTTAAATGGAACAATCAAAAGAAATGGTAAAATTAGCTATAGAAGCATTAGCCGATAAAAAAGGGGAAGATATTCGGGTAATTGATATTCACCAGGTATCTGTTTTAGCAGACTATTTTTTAATTGCCAGCGGCAGTAATGCCAATCAGGTTCAGGCTATGACAGACAATGTAACTGAAGTTTTAGAAAAGGAAGGATTCCGCCCCAGGCAGGTTGAGGGGTATCAGAGCGCTAACTGGATCTTGATGGATTATGGCGATATTATTGTCCACGTCTTTTGTAAAGAAGATCGGTTGTTTTATGATTTGGAACGAATTTGGCGAGATGGAAAGATTATGGCGGCAAATGATTTTATGCTCCTCAACTAATCTGTCCGGCAGATAGTAACCTTTCAGGATAGCTGAATGATTACTATCTGCCGATTCCTTTCATTACTTACTCAACAGTGACAGATTTTGCCAGATTTCTTGGTTGGTCAACATCCAGGTTTTTCGCTAAAGAGGCGTAGTAAGCAATAAGCTGCAGGACTACCGCGATAGGAAAGACCGTGAAATGATCGCTTACTTCTGGAATCCGAAGCTGAATATCCGCCAAGTCTTCATCGACAACAGCATTTTCTTTAAGTAGCAAAATTACAAAAGCGCCTCTTGCCTTTACCTCCCGGATATTAGAAATCGTTTTCGCATATACATGTTCTTGCGTGGCGATTGCAATGACTGGCACCTGTTCAGAAATAAGAGCAATTGTTCCGTGTTTTAATTCACCAGCAGCATAAGCTTCCGAATGAATATAGGAAATTTCCTTCAGTTTCAAAGCACCCTCCAAAGAAAAGGCATAATCTAATCCCCGGCCAATAAAAAACGCATCCGGGCTTTTAATAATATGATCAGCAGTCTTTTTGATCTGTTCTTTTCGGCTGATTAACGTTTCCATGGCGGGGATAACATCCAACAGTTGTGCCAGGAAACCATAAGCTTCCTGTGGTGTATATTTCCCTCTTACGAGAGCCATACGGCAACTAATCATATAAAGAGCGGCTAATTGTACAGAATAAGCTTTTGTACTGGCTACTGCTATTTCCGGACCAGCATGAGTATATAATACATAATCACTTTCTCTGGCAATTGTAGAACCCTTTACATTGACTACGGCTAACGTAGTTGAGCCACACTGATGAGCCAGGCGAAGAGCAGCGAGAGTATCAATTGTTTCACCGGATTGGGATATGATAATCACCAAAGACTTATCATCAATTAGTGGTTCTTCATACCGAAACTCCGAAGCAATGGATACCATAATAGGAATGCGCAGCACGGGCTGCATAATTGCGCGGGCGACCATACCTGCATGCATAGCTGTACCACATGCAATAATCTGTACTTGATCGCATTGTTTAAAAATGCTGTCCGGTATATGATCATCACTAAAATCGGGAAGTCCTTTGTTTACCCGCGGCAAAATAGTATTTCTCATGGCTTCCGGCTGTTCATGAATTTCTTTTAACATGAAATGTGGAAAACCATTTTTCATCGCAGCATCCATATTCCAATTAACCGTCATAATTTCAGGATAATATTTGCTAAAAGTATCATCCATGTGGTATACGTGGACTTTATAAGGGGTCAGTTTCACGATATGCTGCTCAGGTACGACAAAATATTCCCGTGTATAGGGAATCAAAGCAGTTAAATCAGAAGCGATTAAAGAGCCTGAATGGGTGGCAGCAGCAACCAGAGGGCTTACATTTCGAACAGCATAAATAGAGCCCGGCTGATCATCGAACATAATACAAAAACTATAGGAACCCTCAAGCAGCTTAACCAAATCACGGATAGCAGCCAGAGGATCACCCGTATACAATTGGTTCAGCGTCTGTGCTGCCACTTCACTGTCTGTCTGAGAAACCAGTAAATTTTGAAGATGGAACTGCTCCGTTAAAGCATGATAATTTTCAATAATCCCATTATGAATCAATGTGACTTTTCCCGCGCGATGAGGATGAGCATTAATATCGCTTACACCGCCATGCGTAGCCCACCGAGTATGTCCGATGCCGCTGTGAGTGGAAGCCGTAATATGATGATCACAATATTCTTTTAAATTTTTTACCTTACCCGCTTTCTTGGCCAGAGCAATATGAGAGTTTTCCAGGCAAAGAGCTATTCCGGCACTGTCGTAACCACGATATTCCAAACCAGCCAAACCATCCAGCAAAATCTGCCTGGCTTCTAAAGGCCCTGTATATCCAATTATTCCACACATAATTTTTCTCCTTTTTAAAAATTTCATTTATTATAGCCTATGATAGTAAATTCGTCAATTCCTGCTTTCTTCCTGATTTATTCATAAATTCCCAATAGATTTAAATATTTTTTAAGACTTGTCTCTATTTTTCTTGAGAAATTTATGATATAGTGTAGCTGAATGTAATACTGGAACGGTTTATTCAATGCGGAACATCCCGCCGTCCGAACTGTTGCATAGTATTCATATCAAACACAAGAAAGGATTATTTATCACAATGAAATATAATGGTCGCTCTTACGAAGACGAAATCGATCGGATGCGGGCCAGACGGCAACGACAAAGACCTGTACAGGCAAAGAGGAGAGAGGAAGATTTCGAAATTGAGGATTTAAATCGGGTACATATGCGAAAAACGAACAGGCATGGAAACACAAATGTTCACTATACGGCAAACAAAAGAAGGAAACACAAAAAAACAAAATTTTATCTATGTTTTTTTGTTGCCTTTTTGATTCTCTTCGGAATATTTCTGTTCCGCAAATCCCGGGATGATGGTTATTGGACGATTGTCATTTATGGTGTAGACTCCCGGGACGGCAATTTGGGAAGAGGAGCATTAGCTGATGTCCAGATCCTTTGCAGCATCAATAAAAAAACAGGAGAAATCCGATTGGCATCTGTTTTCCGTGATACATACCTGAAAATTGATCCGGAAGGCAACTATAATAAAATTAACGAAGCATACTTCTTAGGTGGCCGTGAACAAGCCGGAGAAGCTCTAAAAGAAAATTTGGACTTACATATCGAAGATTATGCCACCTTCAATTGGAAAGCCATTGCTGACGGCATAAACGTTCTTGGCGGCATAGATTTGGAAATCACAGATAAAGAATTTGCCTATATCAATTCCTTTATTACGGAAACCGTGGAGTCCACAGGTGTTGGTTCCGTTCACCTCGAACACAGCGGTATGAATCATTTAGACGGTGTTCAGGCAGTTGCTTATGCCAGGCTTCGCTTAATGGATACGGATTTTAACCGGACAGAACGTCAGCGAAAAGTATTGGGCCTTGCCATGGAAAAAGCAAAAAATGCCGATTTTAATACATTGAAAACTTTGGTAGGCGCCGTATTTCCACAAATTTCTACCAGTATCGGCGTGGATGATGTATTACTCATGGCTAAAAATGTAAAAAAATATTATATTGGTCAAACTTCAGGTTTTCCTTTTTCCCATTCGGAACGGATGATCGGCAAGAAAGATTGTGTAATTCCGACAACTCTGGAAAGTAACGTTATCCAGCTTCATGCTTTTTTATATGATGATACACAGTTCACCCCATCCGGAGTGGTAAAGATCATCAGTGCCCGAATAGCGGAAGATAGTGGTCTTAGCGAACCGGGAAAAGATATTGAAAGCGGGAAAAATGTAGGCGCTGAAGGCAGTAGTTCCGATGGCCAGGTTCCGGCATCACAGGAAAATCAAAACCAGGATACGCCTCAGCAAACAGCGGAATTGCAAACGCCAGGTAACGAAACCGAAATGTCCGAAAATCAACAGACCGGAGCAACGGAAAGTAATGATTTTGAAAGCACAGAAGAAGAAACATTTGCCAATGAAAATTCCGATGAAAATTTTCCTGCACAAACAATACCTTCAAATGATGATAATCCGTCAAACGACAGAAATGACAATCCAACAACAAATCCCGGACCCGGCGGCTATCCCGAAGAAGGAAACAATAACGGGCCGGTTAGCGCTCCCGGTGCATCTGATGATCATAAAGATGAAACTGTCGGTCCAGGTGCACAGGCGCCGACGGGGCCGACGGGGCAGCCCAATGGCATATTAGAAGGTCCGGGGCAGAATTAAATAAATTAATGTAAATGAAAAATAGTATAAGAGAGAAGAACGGGAATCAGATAGTCTAACTATTCGCGAAAGAATAGTTTAACGAATAGTTAGATTGTTTTTGAACCGTTTTTCTCCCAAAGGAGAAAAATGAAACAATTAGCCTACTATCAACAAAAGGATATTGAAAACATTAAAAAATTGCGGATACTGATAAAAGAACTCCCCCCGTTCTGCAATGATTTCTTTCGAGGCATTGAACCTCGCACATCTTCCAGAACCCGAATCGCTTATGCTTATGATTTAAGTGTTTTTTTTGATTTCCTGGCTAAAGAAAACCCTTTTTTCAGCAAAATGAATCGTCTGGATATCCGGTTGGAACATTTAGAACAGCTTAATATCAGCGATCTTGAAGAATATATGGAATATCTTAAATACCGCTTTAATGACCACAACCAGGAAGTCATTAACAAAGAACGGGGAATCATGCGGAAAATCTCCTCTTTAAAAAGCTTTTATAACTATTTTTATCGTATAGAAAAAATTAAAAATAACCCAGCAGCCTTGGTTCGATTGCCAAAATTAAATGAAAAAGAAATAATCCGGCTGGATGTAGATGAAGTTGCCCTTTTGCTGGATGAGGTAGAACAAGGTGAAAACCTTACCGACAAGCAAAAAAGTTTCCATAATAAGACAAAGCTCCGGGACCTTGCCCTCCTCACTCTGCTTTTGGGAACAGGCATTCGGGTATCTGAATGTGTAGGTCTGGATATCAATGACATAGACTTTAAAAACGGCGGCATTCATATCCATAGAAAAGGCGGAAAAGAGGTAACGGTATATTTCGGTGCAGAGGTTGAAAATGCACTGCAGGATTATCTGGACGAACGTTTCGGTATCGAACCTATGCCCGGCAGTGAAAATGCGCTATTCTTATCTCTGCAGCGAAAGCGCATTAATGTTCGAAGCGTGGAAAATTTAGTAAAAAAATATGCGAAAATTGTCACTCCGTCTAAAAGAATCACACCCCATAAATTGCGCAGCACCTATGGAACAAATTTATATCGGGAAACCGGCGATATTTATTTGGTAGCCGATGTCCTCGGTCACTCAGATGTAAATACTACAAAAAAACATTATGCTGCACTGGAAGATGAACGCCGCCGGAGCGCACGGAATGCTGTCCGGCTTAGGGAAAAGCCGAGTTTATAAACACTCCTCTCCTGCCAAAATTTGCATAGCAAATTTACTTTTTATAATATACGATAGTCAGATACTCACCGGAATGAATTGTTCCGTCCTTCAGTCCATTCATTCGTTTTAATTCTTCTACATATTCAGGCACTGTATATCCGCTCCCGTCTGCGTAACGATAGGCAATTTTCCAAAGATTATCGCCGGGCTGGAGCTGGATGCTTGTATAATATGGCTTTAGGGCTTCTTTGTCCTCCTCTTTGGCAAATGAGTTAAAAAGGCTATGCCCGAAGAAACCCGTAAAAAAAGCAGCAATAATCAACAACATAGTAACAAATTTCCTGATTTTTTTCTGCCGTACTCTCATCTGATACACTCGACCGGATATTCTTCCTCTTCCCGATGAAAATTCTGCTTTTCGGGTTTTAACTGCTCTTCTGCCCTCTTTCTTTATATCACTGATCTGACCGAGCAAAATATCCGTATGCAGCCTGCCATCGTAAGTATCCCAGCTTCCAGAAGCCCGACAGGCCCCCGTATCCGCACTAATCACCTTATAATATATTCTTCTTTTATCTTTAACCTTTGTTCTCATATTGTCCTCCCAAACACACGTTCTTTGCTTGTATTGCCATTATATTTCACGAACATATGTTTGTCAATATTTTTTTTAAAAAAAGCGAACAAAAGTTTGCTTTTTTTTCGAACATATGTTACTATATAAACAGCAAAAAGCAACAGACAAATCAGGAGGAGACACATGAGCCAAGGAAAGATTACATCCAAACAGAAAGAAATATTGGATTTTATCAGAAATACAATTTTAAAAAAAGGCTATCCGCCAACTGTACGGGAAATATGCGAGGCTGTCCATCTGAAGTCTACGTCATCCGTACATTCCCATTTATCAACGTTGGAAAACAACGGTTATATCCGCAGAGATCCAACAAAGCCAAGAGCTATGGAAATTTTAGACAGTTCTTTTAATCTCACCCGCAAGGAGCTTGTATCCGTACCTTTAGTAGGTACCGTTGCTGCAGGACAGCCTATTCTCGCAGAGGAAAATATTGAGGATTACTTTCCTGTCCCTGCCAGTATGCTGCCTAACGCCCAGACTTTTATGCTGCGTGTTAAAGGTGACAGTATGATCAATGCCGGTATTTTTGAAGGTGATCAAATTATTGTTGAGCAGACTTCTACTGCCAGGGACGGGGATATTGTTGTAGCGCTTATTGATGATTCCGCTACGGTCAAACGTTTTTACAAAGAAGATGGCTATTATCGTTTGCAACCGGAAAATGATACCATGGACCCTATCATTGTATCTAATATGGAAGTTCTGGGTAAAGTTGTCGGCTTATTCCGTTTGCTTTGATTTTCTGAACGGCAACATTTACCATTGTTCCTTGTGCACAAAAATGCTTCTGC
Source organism: uncultured bacterium (assembly GCA_947383005.1). Taxonomy (GTDB): domain Bacteria; phylum Bacillota; class Clostridia; order Lachnospirales; family Lachnospiraceae; genus Brotaphodocola. Next base: position 45,579 of record CANDBT010000023.1, read on the forward strand.
TTTTGCAAGCTGGATGAGAAAACAGGGAGCGGACTCCAAAGAATACGCTTCCTGTTTTACCGGTAGATCATACATCTGATCCAGTATGCTCCGCCCGCCCTGGGCAATATCTTTTTATTGTTTTGCTTTCACCGTAAACCATGTATCATATGAGAATGCCCCATTACCGTTACGAGCGGACCAATTTGTATAATCTGCGGTATTATAGGGATAGAACATGCTCTCCACGCCAAGGGTGATAGCCACCATCTGATCGGCCAGATAACGCTGGCTTTCATCCGCCGCTACCGCGTATTCTTCAGGATTTCGGGAATTTATGATCCGGGAGAATATCTCCACATATTCCGGCGTGTTATTAGTTCCGTTCCAGGTTAGAGTCCCGTCGGAACCTGCTTTTTCCACCAGCCCCTGGTTTACCGTATCGATAATCGCCACCCCCTGAGAACAACCGGTGATAGCAATCTGAAAATCTTTATTTTGGCTGAATCTTGCCTTCCAGGCATCCGAATTGGATACTTCTTCATCCAGATATACCTTGATTCCTACTTTTTCAAGATCACGAACCACTACCTGGGCCAGACGCTGATACTGAGTTCCTTTAGACGCGCTGTAGGCGGGGCTTACCATAATTTTGAGTTCTGTCCCATCCTTCTTCTCCCTTAATCCGTCTCCGTCAGTGTCTATATACCCGGCATCATCAAGGATTTGATTCGCCTCACTGATATTTTGCTTATTGACAGCCATATCCGCCGCATAACCGATATTGCCTGGTGAAATAACACCTTTAGTTCCCGGGACACAGTAATCACCGCCCCCTGTTGCAGCAAGTAATTCATAGTCTAAAGCAGCATAAACCGCATTGCGGATATCAAGATCCTGCATTAGTTCATCTTTAAAATTAAACTCCAGAATCGAACTACCCAAGTTCACCTCTTCTCCCACATCCAGATAATCAAGTTCCTTCAAAGCAGGAACATAGATCCCTGCCAGCCCGGCCGCATATTGGAACATACAATCAATTTCTTTATTCTTATATGCCATAACCACACTTTCCGGGCTCTCATACAGATGGAACGCTACCCGTTTGATGGTGGGAGCACCTTCATGATAATCCTCAAATCTGTGGAAATATGCTACCTTTGCTTCCTCATCATAGGACTCATAAACAAACGGGCCGCAGCCAATCATTGCATCTGGGCCGCTAAAAGACTTTAAATCCTTCACATCTTCCCAAATATGCTTGGGATAAATCACACATCCCGCACTGGACATGATCATATGGCGCAAAAATACATAGGCGCAAGAACTCTGCATATTTACCCGGATGCTGTTTTCATCCAAAACCTCCACATCCTTCATATACCGCAGCGCCACTGAAGGCTTTAACACATCCAACCATAAATTCAGACTAAACTCGATATCTTCCATAGTCAAAGACTGTCCGTCATGCCACTTGATTCCCTCCTTGAAATAAAAAGTAACTGCTGTGCCGTCCTTTGCAATCTCAAATTTTTCGCACAAACAGGGAACCACCTCATTATTCTCATCATACCGCACCAGATTGGCATACATAAAACTGTCATAACTCAAATATTTGATCAGATCACAATAAGGACTTTCCACATCAAATTCATAGATACATCCTACATTCAGAAGCTCCACATCTCCGTCCGAAGACGGCATGCCGGCAGATTCCCGGCTTTCCTGGCTGGCCATGATACTATTTATGCTTTCCTCTGCCGTGCTTTCTGTTCCCACAATTCCAGCCTCGCTTTTTCCTGTCTCCTGCTTCCCGCTACACGCCGTCAGCGCAGCAAACACAGCAACTGCCAAGAGCTGGGAAATCATTTTCTTTATTCCTATTCTGTTTCGCTTCATTTTTTCCTCCTCGTCTTAAATTGCTTTTTCCATGAATTCGTTTTCTGTCAATCAACTTTCTTCCTGCAATGACAGAAAACAGAACGCACTCAAACTGATGCAGGCAATCGGTGGCAAATACCACCACCAATATCCGTTGAATACCCCTCCTGCCCGAAACGCATCATTAAGAACCGTCCCCCAACTTTTGCTTGTCATCGGCTCCAATCCCAGATAGCTGACACTGGCTTCTGTCAGCATGGAAGAGGCTACGGACAACATGCCTTTGGTTAGAATCGTTTCTTTCAAATTCGGCAGCAGATGGCGGATGATAATATACAAAGAACTACATCCCATGGTGCGGCAGTTGCGAATAAATCCCATATCCTTAAGCCGCAACGCCTGAGAACGAATGATGCGGGCCGTTCCTACCCACCCTGTCAGGCAGATGCACAAAATTATATTCCATACGCTCCGTTTTAAAAACGCGGAAAGGACAATGATAAGAGGGAGTGAGGGAACGGACAACGCCACATTGATAAATACCATAATGCACCGATCTGCCCATCCTCCATAGTAAGCGGCAAATGCTCCCAGAAAACTTCCCATTACCGTAATCGCCAGAGAAGCCGTAAAACCTACCAATAAAGAAGTTCTGGCTCCGAAGACCAATTCGCTGAAAATATCCTGCCCCACATCATTGGTCCCCAATATATGTTCCCATGACGGGCCAAGGAAAGGGATGCTCATCTCCCATGGATCATAAGGAGCAATCCACGGAGCGAATAATGCCACAAAGAGCAAAACCACCATAGGCCATCCACGTTTTAACCAGTCATATCTACCTTTCATTCCATACACCATCCTTGATCCGTGGGTCAGAGAGCGCACAAAGGAAATCCGACAAAAGATTGGCCAGAACTACACATATGGTAAGCACCAGAAGGCTTCCCTGAAGGATCGGATAGTCGTTGCCTCCTATTGCTTTATACACTAATAGTCCCATGCCATCCCAGTTAAAAAGCTGCTCCAACATCATAGAACCGGAAATAATACTTCCTGTCTGCATGGTAATGATGGGAATCATCGGAAGTGCGGCATTGGGAAGCACATGCCGAAAAAGAATCCGACAGTCGGAAAATCCCCTGGTTTTTGCCATCAGGATATGGTCTTCTTTTATGGTTTCTATGATACTGCTGCGCATCATAAGAACGTTATAGGAGAGCTTGCTCAAAGTCAGCACTCCTACAGGAAGTGCCATATGCCACAGCAGATCTTTTATGTAAGCGCCTCCCGATAGCCCGCCGCTTGACATTCCTCCGGTAGGAGCTATCCCCAGCCAAAAGCAAAAGATCATAAGGCCAATCATTCCTAAGCAGTATCCAGGAATCGCATAGATGATCAGTGCCAGCCGTGATATACATCGATCCGATCTGTGACCTTGGTTCCAGCCAGCCGCCGCTCCAAGCAAAATCCCCAAAACCGCTGCTAAAAGTACAGCCGGGACGATAAGACGAAAGGTCCTCCCCAGTTTTTTTAGAATGATGTCAAGAACGGGGAGATTATTTTTGTAAGAACGGCCCAGATCACCCCTGCACAGGCGAAAAAGATAAGTCCCATATTGATGTAAAGCGCTTTTGTCAAGGCCGTATTTTGCCCCTAATTCTTCAAGCACTTCTGGATGGGCGGTAGTAAGATAAAGATAATCTTCTGTACCTACCAGGTGTTCCAACGGATCTCCCGGCATAAAACGGATAAGGAAAAAATTGAAACTGGCTACCAGCCATATAGTAAGTAAATAGAAAAGCACCTTTTTCCCTAACTTCATCTGTTTATGGTAATTCATAAACATTCACCTTCTTTACAATCTTTCCCGTTTCCAGGAAATAACAGCGGCTGCACAGATAGTTCATCACATCCAGGTTATGGGTAATGAACAAGTAAGCATTGCCGTGTTCTTTTTGATAATTCCGGAGAATACTTAAGAGCTGCGCCTGGGAGATGGAATCCAGCATACTGGTAGGTTCATCTAAAATAATCAGGTCTGGTTCCATGACCATCACACGAGCCAGAGCAGCCCTTTGCAGTTCTCCGCCGCTTAAGGTATCTGGTTTCCGGGACAAATGCTCTTTATATAAACCTACTTTGGTCAGGTACTCAGCAAATACGTCCTCTTCAAAAGGAATCTTCTGAATATGGTAAGGCTCCATCAAGCTATGGCGAAGAGTCCAACGCGGATCAAATGCCTCTTCGGGATGTTGATATACCATTTGGATTGCTTTCCTTATAGATCCGCGGAATGGATATTTCACAGGTTTGTCTTTAAAAAGCACCTCTCCTCTGGTGGCTGGCATAATTCCGGCTATGATATTAGCCAGCGTTGTCTTTCCGCTACCGCTCTTTCCAAAAATCCCCACGGTTTCGCCTTTCTCTATGCAGATATCCGCGTCCGTCAAAGCTTTAAAGGATGTTCTCCTCCACAGACCAGATGTGTAGACCTTAGTCAATTTATGTGTCTCTACCAGCATACCAGCATCGCACCTGCCTTTCTCCCACCTGCTTTACAGGCGGACATTGCCTGCACTTTTCATCTGCTTTAAAACATCTGTCCGCAAACCGGCAGCCTAAATTCCCATATGTTTCATGGGAGGGAGCGAAACCTTCCGGAAACTGAAAACCGTTCTCAGGCAAAGATCCGATCATTATCTGAGAATACGGATGCCAAGGATCACGAAAAAATTCATCCTTATTACAAGACTCCAGGATTTGTCCCGCATACATGACGGATATTTTCTCCCCAACTGCCTGAGCGAAGCTCAAATCATGGGTGACACATAAAAGAGAGGCCCCCAAAAGCCGGACAAAAAGCTTCTCTATCTCATATCGTCTGGCTTCATCCAGACCTTTTGTCGGTTCGTCAGCCAATAAAAGCTGCCCCCCCGCCAATATCCCCATAGCCACCAAAGCCCTCTGTTTCATGCCACCGCTCAAACGATGGGGATACTGTCTAGCCCACATTCCGGGGGATTCAAAATCCAACCGGCCCAGGACATCCACCACCTGCTCCCATGCTTCCTTCCTTTTAAATTTCCGGTGAACCCGGAGCATTTCACTGATTTGATCTCCGATCCGCATGAGGGGATCCATTCCTTTTGCATTGCCTTGAGGGATATAAGCAATCTCACTGCCTCTGATCTTGGCATATTCCTTCTGAGAAAAATCAATCAAATCTTTGCCATTCCACAAAATATTTCCTGTCACCTCTCCCTTGCTTAAACCCAGGATTGCCATGAGAAGGACACTTTTTCCGCTTCCCGTTTCCCCGATGATCACATGACGTTCCCCATCTTTTACTTCCAGGGTAACATGGTCTACTGGACAAAGAAAACCGCTTTGTCCCTGAAATTTTATTGACACAGAATAAAGTTTCAGCATATGATTTTCCTCCCAACATAAACGTGTGCGTCTTGACACACACTCACGCCGGAGTGCAGTTGCGACAGCAACCATCTTCCTTTGTGCAAAGTGCGCTCTACGTTCCACTTCGGTCGTTGCTGAACGAGTGCCACTGGCATTCAGCAACTCCGCGGAGCGTTTTGTATCATAGGACGCACTTTCCTATGATAAAAGGCGCGTTTTTAGTGCCGTAAATCCGATTACAGGGTTCGCGAAGCGGTTCCTGTAATATAGCTTATCAAAATTTGCGAAGCAAATTATGATAAAAGGCGCATCTTTAGCGCCGTAAATCCGATTACAGGGTTCGCGAAGCGGTTCCTGTAATATAGCTTATCAAAATTTGCGAAGCAAATTATGATAAAAGGCGCATCTTTAGCGCCGTAAATCCGATTACAGGGTTCGCGAAGCGGTTCCTGTAATATGAAAAAAGGTTCCTTCGCTTTTCAGGGCAAAGGAACCAACGCCCCTGCATTCGCAAGAGCGTAACTAAATCCATACATTCTTTCATCCCCAAAATGTAAACAATCTCTACGACAGATATTCTGACTTCGCTTCATCCTCTGAAACACCTTCCCAGCTAAATTCCTGCCAGTGGCAACTGTTTCTCGTCTGCGTTACAGAAGAGGTGACTGTACCGGATTTTCACCGGTTTCCCTGTTCCCATCCTTATGCTTATAAAAGCTGTCATAGGTCCGTAAAGATTGCCGCTTTATTCTGTTTTTTTCAAGATATCAAAGAAGTACTTCTTTGTCAAGAACTTTCAGAATTTTGCTTGTAAGACTTGATTTTATCTGTTTTTCCCATCAGGCGAACGCACGATGCTTCTTGTCCATTGAAAACGGGCAAGAAGATGCTCCATGTTAAATTCCCTGCCGTCTGAACTGATACTAAAAATCAACAACCTGCCCTTCGAATTTTTCCCAGTCTCCCAACATTATGGCTGGTATCATTCCCATCAATTCCTCTGGGACTCCAATTTCCCCGGAAACCGGAGTCCCAAAAGACTTATTGTACCATTTATTACCATATTGAATTACTTCCATGAAAAGAATATATTCCCTGCCGCCGATCTCATAGCCCATGGCCCAAGATTCCAGCCCATCCGCTCCCAGAGCTATCTTCTCCATTTCAGTATCAAATCTTGCCTGAGACGTTTTCGTGCTGCCTAAATCCACAAAAACCTTCTTTGGGACAGAACCCAGAATTTCAAGAGACCCCCAATCCAGCTTTTCGCCCAGCATCTCCCAGTCAAAAACATTTTCCTCAAAATCCTTCTCTGGATTCTCCAAATACTGATTCAGCAAACAAACAATCATCCCCTGCCTCTCCACATCCCTTTTCAGATCCGCCTCCTGATCCCATCCTGCAACTGCCCTGGCCAAGTCATTGGCAGGAGGAAGACCGATATCCTGCCATCCAAACAAACGAGGCAACTGGCACTGGGTATAAGCATCAAAGCTGTACTCTTCCCAATATGTACGCAGATAAAAAGTATTTACAGCCTGCTCCAAGTCATGAGATTTCAGGCTTTCCAGATAGGCTTTCACCGCCGCCTGAGGACTGTCAAACCCATCCTGCCTCTCCTGCACTGTCTTGACCTTCCCGCTGGTTTCCGGCAATTTTTCGTCTTTCCCTTCCAGCAACGGTTCTATGGCGGACTCGCCATCAGCATCCAGTCGGATGGCTCCGGTCATATGGGTATCCAAATTCAAAAATCCTGTCAAAACATCTCCGGGCTTGTAAATATACCATTGGTCTTCTTTTTTCGCCAGATCAAAAAACAGCAAGTACTGGCATTCATCTATCCTGATGACAGCCGCCCTGCTCTCCAGTTCTATGCCGCCCTCGCTGTCTTCAACAGTTTCAAGATACTGCTGGTAACTCTCCGTGTCCATGTTTTTATTCCCTGCCAGATCCATGACAGGAACAAAGCCCATAAACTCCAAGCCATCAAAATCTGCCTCTTCCATGTGGCGCTTTACCTGTTCCAGAAACTCTCCGGCTTCCTGACTTCCATTTTCCATCTGGCCGCCAAAAGCTTTCACCGGGATTCTGTCGATACCGCAGAGGACCTTGTACTGCCCGTAAATCCTTTTCACCTCATTTTTATCCCAAAATGCGTCCTTTACCTGTCCGAAATCACTGTCCCGCAGACCTGCCAGATAACCAAGAACCGCTTCCTCCGGACTTTCAAATCCCGTCCTTCCTTCGGATTCCTCCGGCATGTTTCTTCTCTCTATCTTTTCCAGTTTTCCCAGGAACTTTTGAACTTCCTCTAGTTCTGGCTTTGCGAAAAGCTCCGATGGCAATTCCAATTCTTCCAGCTTCTTTGTCTCCGATGACGGGGGCTGTTTCCAAGGAGCCTCCTCCCATGCATACTTATCCAAACGGACAAAAAGCCTGATTCCCACTACCAGCAGCCCTATAGCCCAGAAAACCTTACCCCTTCTCTTTAAAATCCTCATGCCCTGTCCCTCTTACTTTTTCTCTAATTCTTTTTGAATTGTTCATACCCCTTTTCATACATAGTATGGATTATCAGAATTTGCAAAGCAAAGCTTCTTTATAGTATAGTTATCAGAAATTATGCAACGTCTGGGAAACTTCTTACAGGATTTGCAAATCATCCCCTTAAACTGCATTATGCAAGGGAATCGTCAATGTGATAACTGTTCCCATCCCTTCAATACTGTTCATATTCCAAGCTGCCTCTTTTCCATAATACATATCCATCCGGACAAAAGCGTTGTGCAAGCCAATGCTGCTTCCTCCATCTTTTATTGCCTGTTCTCTCACATTAAATGTTTCTGCTATTTCTTTTGGCATTCCCTTTCCATTATCTTCAATAATAATATTTAGTTTTTCTCCTGCTTCTGACACAAAAATGTCTACCCTAAGTACTCCACCCTTTTCCATTCCTTTGAATCCGTGGATAATGGCATTTTCCACAAAGGGCTGCAGTAAAAGCTTATAAATCATAACCTTTTTGGCTCTTTCCTCAATGTTAAGTTTAAACTGAAAGGAATGGTTAAACCGCATCTGCTGAAGGCTGATATATTTTTCCAGCCAATCAGCCATCTCCTCCATGCTGGCCATCTGATTTCTTTTGTTAATGCTGTAGCTATTCTTCTCTTTCGATCGCCATCCAGTTAATGGAATCCAGGGTATTATACAAAAAATGAGGGTTAATCTGTGCCTCCAATGCCCGTATATCTCCGCATCTTTTTGCTTATCTTTTGCCTCTGACACCTCTTCAATCAAGTCCCTGACCTTGCCTGCCATAATGTATCAATCTTACGTTTCAGAGAATTGGTATTCATATGGTAACTGATGAACTGAATAGCCAAAATAGGCACAATCGAAGCCAGCACAAATACCAGCATGATTTTTCTGCCGATTTTCATATTATTAAACCGAACCCATAAATTAGCACTTCGTTTCATCCTTTAACTCCAGTTTTATGATGTTGTTGAGGCCAAAAGGTATTTCTGAATTCCTCTCTTTCAAAAATGTACTTCCGGTATGCTTCCGGTTGTGTAACTTTGACCGGTTATAACACCTAAAAATTTATTTTTCCTTTCTTTTGAAAATCACTTCTTTACAACAGCGACAAGTTATTGTATGATTATTATATTAATTTATAACTATATTTTCGTTCAAGGAGGCTATCTAAATGCCAAGAGGAGTAAAAAAAGAAATCGTTTATACTGGCAAAGCTTTAAAGCTGCATGAAAGAATCACAAAAATGGAATCCGATCTGAAAGCCGCGAAAGAAGAATTAAAAATCGCATACAAAGAACAGTTAAAAGCGGAAAAAGCCGCTGCCATCAAGGAAAAGAAAGCCGCTGCCATTGCCGCTAAAAAGGCCATGAGAGAAAATAAAGCTAAGCTGTTAAAAGCTATTGAAGAATCGGGAAAATCTACGGAAGAAATCCTGGCCCTTCTTTCTAATGAAATCTAAGGAAGCGCTGATTAAATCACCGCTTCCTTAAGAGCTTCCGACGGATGCGTACAGATTTACAGAAGAAATGCTGCTTCTCAGCGAAAATCCGACGAGGGAAACGCTTTAATCAGCGTTTCCCCTAATAAAAACCAGGTACTAATCTTTCCTCAATTCCATCACTTTTTCTGAATCTCGTCAATCCTCGTTTTTGTATAAGGCATAATAGTCGGAATCCAAATTCTCCATCATCTGGCCAAACCATTTCTTTGTGTCGTCAAGGGCTTTGTTATAGATGATCGGCGCCATTTTTTCTTCAAAAAATTCCAGCAATTGAAGCTGTTCAATCATCCCGATTTCTTCTCCACGCACATCCAGATAAAAAGCTTTTATTTCATCCTTCAACTTGTCTTTCTGGACATCAGACAGCTTAATACGGGGCAAAGCCCTTCCTCTTTTCATATTGCTGTCTCCTCTATTTCCCTGATCACCTTTTTTAAAGAAAACATTCCATCCTCATACTCATAGACAAAAACACAACAGTTGCCGAACCCTTTTTTTAATCCTTCTATCGGGTTCTGAATTCCTCTCAAGAAGTTAAGCAGGCTCCGCCGTGGGATACCGCCAACACACATTTTATACCTCTGAAAACTGGTCTTTCCCTACAAAACACAAAGGACACTCAAAGTCATCAGGAACATCCTCCCATTTTGTTCCGGGAGCAATCCCTCCTTCCGGATATCCCTTCTCCTCATCATACTCCCAGCCGCACACATCACATACATACTTCATATAAATCTCTCCTTTTCTCTGTAAAATTATTGTTGTTTAAAAATTCCCCAATTCAGGACACATTTTCATAAACCTTAAAGCCGGAATATTAATCATCCATCAACTTATGGTGTCCTGACCATATTTTAGAATACCCAAGAGGATTTGTCAATTCTTAATGGGGCTTACCATAGCCTCCTTCATAGACTTCACATATTCTCCGATATATTTTGGCGCCTCTCTGCCGTATTGCTCAAGCAGTTTGACAATAGCAGAGCCGACAATAGCGCCATCAGAGAGAGCTGCCATTGACCTTGCCTGTTCGGGAGTGGAAATTCCAAACCCTACGGCACACGGAATCCCGGTATTCTGCCTTACCACATCTGTAATAGAAGAAATATCCGTTCGGATCTCGCTCCGTGTGCCTGTGACACCCAGGCTGGAAACAATATAGAGGAAACCTTCCGCTTCCTTCGCGATCATGGCAATCCTGTTTTCGGAAGTAGGCGCGACCAAGGATATCAAGTCTACGCCGTATTGGCTGCATAAGGGCTGAAATTCCCCCTTCTCCTCAAAGGGCAGATCGGGCAGGATCAGTCCGTCGATTTCAATTTCTCTGCAGGTGGATATAAATTTTTCGGCGCCGTAAGAAAACACCACATTGGCATAAGTCATAAATACCATCGGTACCTTAATGTCACGGCGCAGTTCCCTGACAAAATCAAATATCTTATCAGTCGTAATACTGCCTTTCAAAGCCCTTACGTTTGCCTCCTGGATCACAGGGCCTTCTGCTGTGGGGTCGGAGAAGGGGATGCCAAGCTCGATTAAGTCCGCGCCGTTTTCCACGGCAGCGCGGACAGCGCCGGCCGTAGTTTCCAGGTCCGGATCCCCGCAGGTAAGAAAAGCAATGAATGCTTTCCCCCGTTCAAATGCTTTTTTTATATTACTCATGGATATCCTCCCCTCTGTAGCGGGCAATGGCAGCGCAATCCTTATCTCCTCTGCCTGAAATGGTAATTACCACAATCTTATCTTTGTCCATTGCCGGTGCAATTTTTATGGCGTGGGCAACGGCGTGGGCCGACTCGATGGCCGGTATGATTCCCTCTGTTTTTGCCAGATACTCAAAAGCATTTACCGCCTCCTCATCGGTCACGGGGACATATACTGCCCTGCCGATATCATGCAGATAAGCATGTTCAGGGCCGATGCCCGGATAATCAAGGCCTGCGGAAATCGAATAAACCGGAGCAATCTGGCCATCTTTATCTTGACAGAAATAAGACTTCATGCCATGGAAAATGCCAAGTCTTCCCGTGGCAATGGTGGCTGCTGTTTCAAATGTGTCAATTCCTCTTCCGGCCGCTTCGCAGCCGATCAGCTTCACTTTTTCATCCCCGATGAAGTGATAGAAACTACCAATGGCGTTCGAGCCGCCGCCCACGCAAGCGAGAACCACATCCGGAAGCCGGCCTTCTTTTTTCTGGATCTGCTCTTTTATTTCCCTTGAAATGACTGCCTGAAAATCACGGACAATGGTGGGAAAAGGATGTGGACCCATAACCGAACCGAGACAGTAATGGGTGTCACTGATACGGGAAGTCCACTCACGCATAGCTTCGGATACGGCATCTTTCAAAGTTGCCGTACCTGTCCTGACCGGTACCACCTGAGCGCCAAGAAGTCTCATGCGATACACATTCAGAGCCTGTCGGACGGTATCTTCCTCTCCCATAAACACCACGCACTCCATTCCCATAAGCGCAGCGGCGGTAGCTGTGGCTACTCCGTGCTGACCGGCTCCGGTTTCGGCGATCAGGCGGCTTTTGCCCATCTTTTTCGCAAGAAGCGCCTGACCGAGTACATTGTTGATCTTATGGGCTCCGGTGTGGTTTAAATCTTCCCGTTTAAGATAAATTTTCGCACCGCCCAAATCTTTTGTCATTTTTTCGGCATAGTAAAGCCGGGACGGCCTGCCTGCATATTCGTTAAAAAGCATAGAAAGCTCACGGTTAAATTCGGCATCATCTTTATAATGGTTATATGCTTCTTCCAGTTCAATCACTGCATTCATCAGCGTTTCCGGGATATACTGTCCGCCATGAATGCCAAAGCGTCCGTTGGGATTTGTCATAGTTTACGTTCCTTTCTGACAGCGGTGGCAAATTCCGCCATCTTGCTTTTCTGTTTTTTTCCGTCACTCTCTATGCCGGAGCTTACATCTACGGCATAAGGGTTCAAATATCTTATTGCGGTTTCTACATTTTCGGGGGAAAGCCCACCGGCCAGGAAATAGGGCCTTTTGATATTTTGTATCAGTTTCCAATCAAATACCGCTCCTGTGCCTGCACCGGAATCAAGCAGGATATAATCGGCTAAACTTCCTTCTGCGGCCATAATATCCCCTTCGGTTTTTACGCAAAAAGCCTGGATTATCGGTTTGGGGGAAAGCCCCCTCAGCCTGCGGATATAATCCCCGTCTTCGCTGCCATGGAGCTGAGCCAGATCAATAACGCCGCTGTTTAAAATATCCGCGATCATTTCGGGATTCTCATTTACAAATACGCCAACAGCCTGAATCCCATCAGCGAGCAGCCGCTTCAGCTCCTTTGCTTTCCCTGGCGTGATACAGCGTTTGCTTTTGGGAGCAAAGACAAATCCGACGTATTCCGGTTTCAGTTCATTTGCCGCTGCAATATCACAGGCTCGTGACAATCCGCAAAATTTTATCCTGCTCATCCCGCACCTCGCAGTTCATTCAGCCTGGCAGCTTTGTCCGGCGCTCTCATCAGTGTCTCGCCGATCAGAACGGCATCTGCACCAATCTCGCGGAGTTTTGCCACATCCCCGGCATTTCTTACGCCGCTTTCGGAAACGAATACCACGTCACGGGGAATCAGTTCCCTAAGCCTACGGCTGTTGCCGGTGTCCACAGAAAAGTCTTTTAAATTACGGTTATTGACTCCGATAAGCCGTGCTCCTGATCCCAGCGCTGTCTGTACCTCCCTTTCGTCATGAGCTTCTACCAGGGCGGAAAGTCCAAGGTCATCGCAAAGGCTGATGTACTCCCTGATCTCTTCCTCCGTTAAAATCGAACAGATCAGAAGTATGGCTGCTGCGCCTAACACCTTTGCCTCATAGATCATATACTCATCTACCGTAAAATCCTTACGCAGGCAGGGTAAGGAAACCATATTCGAGATTTCTTTCAGATAGCGGTCGCTGCCCAGAAACCATTTGGGTTCGGTCAGTACGGAAATAGCGTCGGCGCCTGCCTTCTCGTATTCTTTCGCGATCTGCAGGTACAAAAAATCGGGAGCAATTAACCCCTTGGAAGGAGATGCTTTTTTACACTCGCAGATAAAAGAAAGTCCAGGTTTTTTCAATACTCTTTCAAACATAAAAGAACCCTTGGGAAGCGACAATGCCTGCCGCCGGATTTCTTCCAGCGGTATTTGCCTCTTTGCCTGCCTGGTACGCTCCCGTGCGTAATCGGCAAGCTGATCCAATATATCTGTCATCCTTCCACCTCCGGCCGATTGCTGATCTCGATCAATTTGTTCAAGGTCTCCAATGCCCTGCCGGAGCCGATAATCCTGGCCGCCAGCACAATTCCTTCTTTTATATTGTCGGCTTTTCCGCCAATATACAGCGCCGCGCCGGCGTTCATCAGAACAGCATTTCTCTTTGGACCTTTTTCTCCCTTCAGGACAGCCAGGGTAATGTTCGCGTTTTCTTTCGGAGTCCCGCCAATTAAATCTTCCTTCCGGCAGCGTTCAAAACCAAAGTCTTCTGGCGTGATAACCGAAGATTTGAACCAGCCGTCACGAATCTCACAGATTGTCGTCGGTGCGCTCAGGGAAATTTCATCCAGCTTATCTTGGCCGTAAACCACCATTCCCCGCCGGATTCCCAAGTTGATCAATACCTGTGCCAAGGGTTCAACGAGATACTCGTCATATACGCCCAGCAACTGCATGGACGGTGAACCCGGGTTGGTGAGAGGACCCAGGATATTGAACACCGTGCGAAAGCCGAGTTCTTTGCGGACGGCGCCTACATACTTCATGGAAGTATGGTATTTCTGCGCAAAAAAGAAGCATATCCCTGCTTCCTTCAGCAATTCCACACATCTTGCGGGGCTTTGCTGGATGTTTACGCCCAGGGCTTCCAGGCAGTCTGCCGTACCGCATTGGGAGGAAGCCGCCCGGTTGCCGTGCTTCGCCACTTTCATGCCCCCAGCAGCCGCCACCAGGGCGGAGGTGGTAGAGATATTGAAACTGCGAGCGTTGTCGCCACCGGTACCGACAATCTCAAAAAGATCCATATCGGTTTTTACCTTTGTCGCGTGCGCCCTCATGGCCGCCGCGCAGCCAGCGATCTCATCCGTAGTCTCGGCTCTGGCGCTTTTGGTTGAAAGCGCCGCAAGAAAAGCGGCATTCTGGGTAACGGTCGTCTCACCGCTCATAATCTCATTCATGACCGTGTATGCCTCCTCGTAAGTGAGGTCCTCTTTGTTTACGATTTTCACGATTGCTTCTTTAATCATGGTTTATCTCCCCTTTATAAAATTTTCAAGCCATTATAGAATTTTCAAAGTTACTGTTCACACCATGGCTAATCACTCCGCTGATTAGCCATGGGCAGATATCATTATGGGAGCAAAGCATATGCCCCCGTCTACACTCCGTTCCGGTCGGTTCTAAACAAGCGCCACTGGCGCTTAGAACCCGAAGGCAATTTAACATGGGCATATGCGGTTACGTTCACAGGGTACCTGTGAACAGTAACTTTTCAAATCCTTATGAAATTTTTAAGTATTTGTTTTCCGCCCGGCGTCATAATGGACTCGGGATGGAACTGCACGCCATAGATAGGATACTCCCGATGTTGCACCGCCATCACTTCTTCGTCTGCGGTAAGGGCGGTAATGTTTAGCTCTTCAGGTATGGTTTTGGCATCTGCAGCAAGAGAGTGGTAGCGGGCTACGGGGGCGATGGACGGACACTTTTCAAAAAGAGGGCAGCCTGTATCAAATTTTACCTCCGACTGCTTTCCGTGCATCAGCTTCTTCGCATAGGTAATCGTCGCGCCAAAGGCCGCGCAGATAGCCTGATGTCCCAGGCAGACGCCAAGAACAGGGATTTCTTTGCCCAATACCTTTGCTGCTTCCATAATCACCCCCGCATGTTCCGGCCTGCCGGGGCCAGGGGAGATAATCACATGGTCAGGATGCAATCCGCGAATCTCCTCCACCGTCATCTCATCATTGCGGATCACCCGGATATCCGGTTCGATTTCGCCAATAAGCTGAAAAAGATTGTAAGAAAAACTGTCATAATTATCAATCAAAAGAATCATAATGCTTCCTCCTGTGCAAGTTCCAGGGCTTTAAGGGAAGATTTCGCTTTATTCAGACATTCTTCATATTCTTTTTCGGGAACAGAATCCGCCACTATCCCGGCTCCGCTTCTCACAAATACTTTGCCGTTTTTCTTATACGCGATGCGGATGGCAATGCAAGTATCCATATTTCCCGTAAAGTCAATATATCCGATGGCGCCCCCGTAAATTCCCCGTTTGTTGTTTTCCAGTTCTCCGATAAGCTGGCAAGCCCTGATCTTAGGCGCGCCGGAAAGGGTTCCTGCAGGAAGCACCGCCTCGATAACATCCAACGCGTCATGGCCGCTGTTTATCTCTCCGCGCACAGTAGAGCCGATGTGCATGACATGGGAAAAACGTTCAATAGAATGCAGTTTTTCTACCTGCACAGTACCAAATTTGCTGATCTTTCCCAGGTCATTTCTTCCCAAATCTACCAGCATGTTATGTTCGGCAAGCTCCTTTTCATCGGCAAGAAGCTCTTCCTCCAGCCTTTTGTCTTCCTTGGTATCTTTCCCTCTTGGCCTTGTTCCGGCAAGAGGGAAAGTGTGCAGCACGCCGTTTTCCAGCTTCACCAAAGTTTCGGGAGAAGCACCCGCCACTTCTACGTCCGTCCCTGAAAAATAAAACATATAAGGCGAAGGGTTGATGGTGCGGAGCACGCGGTAAGTATTCAACAGGCTTCCCTCAAAAGGAGCGGACAAACGGTTGGAAAGCACAATCTGGAAAATATCCCCTTCGCGGATATAATGCTTTGCTTTCTCTACCATGCCGCAGAACTGTCCTTTGTCAAAAAGGGCCGTAACCTTCCCTAACAGTCTCCCTCCCGTCTCCTCCTTCTTTTCCCCGTTCTTTAAAAGTTCGGCAAGGTGTTTTAATTCCAAAACCGCTTTGTTATATCCCGCCTCCCCATGATCCAGGGACATATTGACGATGAGAATGATCTTCTGCCGCAAATGGTCGAAAGCGATGACCTTATCAAAAAGCATCAAATCAACATCTTTAAAATCTTCCGTATCCTCTACGTCGCATTTAACGGAAGGCTCGCTATATCCCAGATAATCATAAGAAAAATATCCCACAAGACCACCCGTAAAAGACGGGAGGTAATCGAAACGGGGACTTCTGTAACCGGCAAGAATCTGACGGAGATAAGCGGACGGACAATCCGTCTTCACTCTCAGATCCCCGATTTTCATCACGCCGCCTGTGCAGGTAATCTCCATCTTTGGGTCAAATCCCAGGAATGTGTAACGTCCCCATGTCTCGTCCGCCTGGGCGGATTCCAGCAGATAGCAGTGGGTGGATACATTTTTTAGTATTTTTATCACCTCAATCGGTGTAGTAAAATCGGATAAGATCTCACCACTCACCGGCAATACATCATAATTTCCGGTGGCGGCGATTTTTTTGACTTCTTGTAAATCAGGTGAAATTTTCATATTTTCCCTCCAAATTTCAAAGCATGATTCTCCGCCTGTAACGGGTCGTTTTAGCGACATAATTTCTCTTTGCCACAGTGCCTCTACGTTCCACTCCGGCCGTTGCTAAACGAGTGCCACCGGCACTCAGCAACCTGTCCGGATGGCTTTTATTCCATAGGACGCACTTTCCTATGAATATCGAGTAGGGAAGAATCATCTTCCCTTACTCGCCGCGCGGCCCGCACGCCGCTTTAGCAGCATATTCCTCTGTGCGGGTCTGTGCATAAAAAAACGCCCCTGACAGAATAATACCATCTGTCAAGGACGAATAATACAAACACTATCCGCGGTGCCACCTTGAATTCATGAGATAACCATGCGCTTAGCAGGATACTAACATATCCCCGGCAAATGACGTCTGCCTGCAACGTCGCAGAATACTTTGTGAAAACGCCATTGTCAATACGGACAATAACGTAAAAACCACATTTGACTGCGCCCTCAGCGGTCCATTTGACAATTTGTTTCTCACCTGGCTCTCAGCATCCCAGGCTCTCTGTAAAGGCATCATTGCCGTTATCTCCACTTCAACGGTTTGAAGTATTAAGTTGTGGGTTATGATAGCACCGAATCGTGCAGATGTCAATAGTTTTTTTAATTTTAGGGCTGCTCTGCTTGCCAAAATCTTTCTCCTCTATTAAACTAAAACAAAAAAACTAAAACAAAAAAACTAAAACGAGAAAACTAAAGGGCAAGAAAACTAAAGGGCAAGAAAGAAGACAGGAAAGAAGGGCAAGAAGCAAATGGAACGGAATTTTGAGTACTATAAAGTATTTTACTATGTTTCCAAGTATGGCAGCTTAACCAGAGCTGCCAGTGTCTTGATGACCAGCCAGCCAGCAGTAACCCGTACCATACATAATCTGGAAAATGAACTTGGATGCCGGCTGTTTATCCGCAGCAAAAACGGTGTGGAACTGACGCCGGAAGGACGTCTGTTTTACGAATATATTTCTGCCGCCTGCGTACAAATCTTCAAAGGTGAAAATGAATTGGCAAACAGAACCAGCCTGGAAAACGGCACCGTGTGCATCAGTGCCACAGAGACCGCTCTTCACTGCTGTTTATTCCAGGCAGTGGAAGATTTCAACAAAATATATCCTAACGTCCGGTTTAAACTGCTGAACAACAGTACCATCGATTCAATCCAGGCGCTCAAGGCCGGAAAAATCGATATGGCAATCGTCTCCTCTGCTCCTCTCCAAACAGAAAAGTCATTAAAGGTGAAAAAGCTTCAGGAATACCACGATATCCTGATCGGCGGAAATAAATTTCAGGACTTAAAAGGAAAGGAACTGACATTGGAGGAATTAAAAGATTATCCCTGGATCAGCCTGACTTCCCAATCCATAACCAGAAATTTCCTTAACCGTTATTTTTCGGATCATAATCTGCAGTTTGATCCGGATATCGAGCTGGCCACCACAGACATGATTTTGCCGGCAGTCCGTCATAACCTGGGTATCGGCTTTCTTCCGGCAAAATTTGCAGAAGAGGACATCCGCCAGGGAATGGTTTTTGAAATTTCCATAAACGAACAGATGCCGAAGCGAAATATTCTTTTGGTATGCGACACCGAATATCCCCAGAGCATTGCATCCAAGACCTTCCAGAACTTCCTCATCCAGCGCTAACAACTTATCGGTAACATCATATCAAAAACTGATGGATATGATGCAAGAATAATATTTTACCTTTCTTTTCTCCCATGATACAATCATGATGGTTAAAGAAATAACGAAGCTTCGATATCTCATATCTCACCAGACAGTAAAGATCAAAAAAAGAAAGAAGGATGAATATGCAAGAAACAAGCTGCTTGGAAAAACAGCCGTTATCCAATGAAATGCTGGAAAAAATGAACGCTTACTGGCGAGCTGCCAACTATCTGTCAGCAGGACAGCTATATCTCCTGGATAACCCTCTGCTGCGCAAGCCTCTTGCTATGGAGCAGATTAAGAAAAAAATCGTAGGGCACTGGGGAACCGTTCCGGGACAAAATTTCGTATACGTCCATTGTAACCGTGCTATCAAACGGTACGACCTGGATATGATCCTGCTTTCCGGCCCGGGGCACGGCGGAAACTTTCTGATCGCCAATACCTACCTGGACGGAAGCTACAGTGAAGTATATCCCAACATCAGCCGAGATGAGGAAGGAATGAAGAAATTGTTCAAACAGTTTTCATTCCCCTGCGGAGTTCCAAGCCACTGTGCGCCGGAAACACCAGGTTCCATCAACGAAGGCGGCGAGCTGGGTTACTCGATTGCCCATGCTTTTGGTGCTGTATTTGACAACCCGGATCTGATCGCCACAGTGATCGTAGGCGACGGTGAAGCCGAAACAGGGCCTTTGGCCACCTCCTGGCAATCCAATAAATTCCTGAATCCAGTTACGGACGGCGCCGTTCTTCCCATTCTTCACCTGAACGGATACAAGATCAGCAATCCGACGGTTTTCTCCCGGATTCCTCACGAGGAAATCGAAAGTTTCTTTAAAGGCTGTGGATGGAAACCGTATTTCGTAGAAGGCGACGACCCGATGACTATGCACAAAAAGATGGCCGAAACCATGGATACCGTGATTGAAGAAATCAAAACCATTCAGGAGCATGCCCGCAAGGCCAACGATCCGGAGCGTCCTATCTGGCCAATGATCGTTTTGCGTACCCCAAAAGGCTGGACCGGACCTAAATTTGTGGACGGCAAACAGATCGAAGGTTCTTTCCGCGCCCATCAGGTTCCCCTTACCATGGAATCCTCCGAACATCTGGATCAATTAAAAGAGTGGCTGGAAAGCTATCATCCGGAAGAGCTGTTTGACGAGAACGGCCGTCTGATCCCGGAGCTTCAGGAATTGGCTCCCAAAGGCACGGCACGTCTCGGCGCCAACCCCCATGCCAACGGCGGACTGCTTTTGAAGGATCTGCGCCTTCCTGATTTCCGTACATATGGCATCTCGGTAGAGGCCGGAAAAACCAAAGCGCAGGATATGATTGAACTGGGCGGATACATCCGTGATATCTTTAAATTAAACCAGGAAAACCGCAACTTCCGCATCTTCGGACCAGATGAAAGCATGTCTAACCGCCTTTATAAAGTATTTGAAGAACAGAACCGCGATTGGAATGCCGGCCTGCTGGATACCGATGAATGCCTGGCAAGAGACGGCCGTATTATGGACGGCATGCTCAGCGAGCATATGTGTGAGGGCTGGCTGGAAGGATACCTTCTGACCGGACGCCATGGTTTCTTTGCCAGCTATGAAGCATTTATCCGTATTGTGGATTCTATGGCGGCACAGCATGCCAAATGGCTGAAGGTATGCAACCAGCTTTCCTGGAGACAGCCGATTGCATCCTTAAACTTTATCCTGGCCTCCAACGTATGGCAGCAGGATCACAATGGTTTTACCCATCAGGATCCTGGATTCCTGGATCATATTTCCAATAAAAAAGCAGATGTGGTTCGTATGTATCTTCCGCCGGATACCAACTGCCTGCTGTCCTGTTTTGACCATTGTATTAAGAGCAAAAACTATGTGAACGCCATTGTTGCCTCCAAACATCCAAGCTGCCAGTGGCTGACCATGGAACAGGCGGTAAAGCATTGTACACAAGGCATCGGAATCTGGGAATGGGCGAGCAATGACTGCGGCGAAGAACCAGATCTGGTCATGGCCAGCTGCGGCGACACCCCCACTCTGGAGATTATGGCTGCCGTTACCATCCTTCGGGATGAAATGCCAGAGCTGAAAATCCGTGTTGTTAATGTGGTGGATCTGTTTAAACTGCAGTCTGACCGTAAGCATCCCCATGGACTCAGCGATTTCGAGTATGATGCGATTTTCACTAAGGATAAACCGGTTATTTTCGCATTCCACGGTTATCCTACCCTGATTCATGAGCTGACCTTTGAACGCAACAACCACAACATGCATGTACACGGCTATCTGGAAGAAGGAACCATCACGACTCCTTTTGATATGCGTGTCCAGAACCAGATCGACCGCTTCAATCTGGTAAAAGACGCAATCATCCATCTGCCGCAGCTTGGCAATAAAGGCTCTCACCTGATTCAGAAGATGAATAATAAACTGATTGAGCACAGGCAATATATCGCGGATCACGGTCTGGATCTGGAAGAAATACGGAACTGGGAGTGGCACGTGCCGAAAAACTAATTATCTTTTCTATTATAAAATAGGGGTCAAAAGTCATTTTGACCCGCATTAAAAATGCCCATATTTCCTCTTAATAAGAATATGGGCATTTTTATGCACAGGCCCGCACAGAGGAATATTCCGCTAAAGCGGCGTGCGGGCCGCGCAGCGAGTAGGGGAAAATGGCTCTTCCCTACTCGATTTATGAATATTTTGTCCAGCGGTCTTCTTCATGGCAACGGAACAGGCAAGATCCCCCATCACATGTTCGTTTTTCGATTTAAATTTCGGATGATATGACGCCGCCAATTCCTTTGCTCTTAAAGCCCCGTCCTTTAAAAGCTGGTATGCCGTCAGAGCGAATAAATATGATTTTAAAACTATGGAACAATAGGTTTCTCCTGCCTGACAGGAACTTGTATCCTGTAGATTAACTGTCCGGAATCCTTAAAGGGAAACTGTGTCAGAACTTCGCAGATATAGTCTCCACAAGGTATCATGCTATCGTGTTTCATCTCTTCATGCAGTTTCCTGGCATATGCTGTCTCCAGGGACGTATCATCTGAAACTATGGATAGATACATACCCTGAGGAAGAACGCGGATATTCTCGGTAAGCGGGTACAGATCATCTACAAAGATAAAGGCCGTCTGGGCTCTATAGGTTCCTTCCACAAAATTTTCCCGTTCCATCATGGTTCCCACATTGACAAAATATGATGGCGGCAAATGATTTTCATGAAGATAATTCTGCATATGGCGCAGCATATTTTCATATCCCTTGTATCCCTGGGCGAAAAAATCGAATTCTGTACGCTGCATATCAATTTTCCGTTCCGGAATGTACTCAAAAAACACTTGGCCGAAAGGTGGCAGGGAGCGAAGCACCTGCAGGTTTTTTTGAATACGGTTCAGATTGTTGCGGCTCGCCGATAGGCTGTAGATTTCATCATTCAAACGGCTGGTTTGCTCTTCCAGGGCTTGCAGAAGCAGCTCTTCTGAAGAAAGTTCAAAAATCTCCCGGATTCTCTCCAGAGACAGCCGACAGCTTTTCAGGGCATGGATCAGATCCAGCTTCGCACATTGATCCAAAGTATAATACCGGTATCCGGTTTCCGAATCCAGATATCTAGGCTCTAAAAGTTTAATCTTATCATAAAGTCTTAAGGTTTGCGTACTGATATGATTCAGCTCTGCCATCTCCCCGATTTTTAAAAGCTTTTGCTCCATTCCTGCTCCTTCCCTGTTTATATTAAATTCAGTATATGCCTTTTTTATTATTTTTTCAACCAGAAAACAAAAAAACATTTATTTGTTATTGACTTTATACCTGCTATAAGGTGTAAACTAATCTTATTAATATAGTTGTAACAGTTTTCAATTGTTGTATACAGTTTTCAATATAAGGAGGGGTTTCATTTATGGAGAGAAAAATTACTTTCGTACAATACGGATGCGGCAAAATGGGCAAATACCTGATTCGCTACGGGATTGAAAAGGGGGCATCTTTAGTTGCTGCCTTTGACATGAATCCAGAATTGATGGGAAAGGACGCTGCCGAAATAGTAGGCGATGGCTACCCGGCTATCGGTGTGACCGTCTCCCCGGCAGAGCAGGCAGACCAGATTCTCGGCAGCCTGAAACCGGATGTGTGTATTATTGCCACCAGAAGTACGGTTGCAGAACTGGAAGATATTTTAACCATCTGTGCCAAACATGGCGTCAATGCCATCACGACCTGCGAGGAAGCGTTATATCCCTGGAACTCATCTCCCGCCCTGACTCATAAATTGGATCAGCTGGCCAAGGAAGGCGGCTGTACCCTGACCGGCGTCGGATATTGTGATCTGGTATGGGGCACCATGGTGACGAATCTGGCAGGTTCTTCTTTTAAGATTACAAAAATTCTCGGCAGTAGTTGGTACAATGTGGAGGATTATGGCATTGCCTTGGCAGAAGGCCACGGTGCCGGTTTCACACAGGAACGTTTTGAAAAAGAAATCGCCAACATTAACACTATGCCTTCCAACGAATTGAAAGAAATGATCGAAAGCGGCAAATATGTTCCTTCCTATATGTGGAACCAGAATGGCTGGCTTTGCAGCAAGATGAATCTCCATGTTATTTCCCAAACCCAGAAATGCTATCCTACCTCCCATTCAGAAGATTTGTTCTCCACGACGCTAAATGCGACCATCAAGGCCGGAGATCCCACCGGTATGCGGGCGGTTGTCACTACGGAGACGGAGGAAGGAATCACTCTGGTGACGGAATGTGTGGGCAAAGTGTTTGCGCCGGATGAGTTTGACCGGAACGATTGGACCTTTGTGGGTGAGCCGGAAACCACAGTTTCTGTCAACCGGCCCGCCACGGTGGAGATGACCTGTGCAACCATCGTCAACCGTATCCCCCAGCTCATAGACGCACCGTCCGGATATGTTACCACAGACCAGTATCCTTACAATGAGTACTGTGTCCATGATTTGAATACCTATGTAAAGAGCCGGTAAATTAACAAAGAATAGGACGAACTTTCCTATGGAAAAACAAAGGCTGCAGCATGAGATACCAAAGTCCCATTGCCGCAGCCTGTGATTATAATGTTTGCTTCAACAGATTCTTCATGCTGTTCAATCCAATCATCAGCGTTCTCTGACAATTTGCGCCTCGTCACTGATAGCAATGCCTACCTCGGCCGCAGAAAGAGCCGAACTCGGCAATATCATTCAAAAAAGAGTTTCCTCAGCAATGCCTCCTGCAGGAGTGTGTCAACCCCCAAATGCCAAGAGGAATAAAAAGGAAATCGTTTATACTGGTAAGACCACCAAACCGGAAGTACTGGTTTTGGTAGTCTTTTTTACGCACACAGGCACTTCAAGGAAGATTGTCAGTCAAGCTGACCACTGTCCCGGTGTGCAAGTAGAGGTGAGAAGCCTCTCCTGCCCGATTCACCTTCTCATAACAAAGGATTTGTTGTCAATTGCCCTCATAGTTGCTAAGATGCCGTCCAGATGGTCATACTCATGTTGGATTAATTCAGCCATATCATCATCCATGGACATCGTCTGTTCCTGCCAGCTTTCATCACGGTAATGCAGGATACAATGGCGATAGCGCCGTACCCGCACCAGCAAATTGGGAAAAGACATACAGTCATCCATCAATTCCATCATCTCCTCCCCGATAAACTCCAGGGATGGGTTAATAATCACATAGGGTTTGTCAGTCAAAATACAGATCAGCCGTTTCTTCACTCCAATCTGAGGAGCCGCGATTGCGCGGCCAAAGCCATAATTCCGGCGGATTCCTCTAATACAGTCAAACATATCTGTAAATACCGGTTTCAGTAACTCTAACTCTCCTTTCTTCACTTCCTCTGAAATTTCATACAGCCTGGGATCACCAAGCAGTAATATTTCCCGTTCCATGGTCTTTGCTCCTTTGAAAATCGTTTTGTTTCGTCAGTTTCCATTATAACGATCTATTCATGGGAATACAATCCTGACTTTTGTCATGTTTCTTCTCTTTTGTGAATGCCTCTTTTTAAAGAATACCGGATATTCGCTTTGCATTTTCTCAGCATTCCTCTATCCTTCCAACCAATTATGAAACCGGATATCTGTTGCAAACACAAAATACACAGAAGAAACAGTTTTGATACAGTTTTGAACTTAACATGGCACTAATAGTATCATATTGAGGAGAAAAAGCCACTCATACCGGCTCGTAAAATGTATCAGGCTCATTCGAATCAAATATCTCGTTAGCCCACATCAGGGTAATCAGATTTTCCGTTTCAGACAGATTAATTATATTGTGGGTGTATCCTGGCAGCATGTGGATTGCCTGAATCTTCTCTCCGCTTACATCAAACTCAACAACCTCATCTGCACCAATCTTCCTCTCCTGAATAAGACCATGTCCAGAAACAACAATGAACAATTCCCATTTACTATTGTGCCAGTGCTGTCCCTTTGTGATGCCAGGCTTGATAATATTCACTGAAAACTGTCCATGATCAATGGTCTTTAATAGTTCCGTAAAACTTCCCCGATCATCCACATTCATTTTCAAATCAAAAGCAATCTTCTCTTTTGGAAGATATGACAGATACATAGAATAGAGTTTCTTCTCAAAACTTCCCGGTGCTATCTGCGGCATCATAAGAGTCTGAGGCTGATCATGGAATATATGGAGTAAATGAATTATCTCTCCAAGTGTGGCCTTATACGTTACAGGCGCATAACAGTATCTGCCATGATCATTACTTCTTGGTGTCAGTCCATCATATACTACTCCATCGATTTTTACACTAGCCTTCGGGTATTCACAGCGATGAGCTTTCCCCTCCAAACAGTCGAACATCTCATTGATCAGATCATCAATAAAAAGCATCTCAAGCTCTACACTTATATCGTTCACTGTAATCGGCAGATCATTTGCGATGTTATTGCAGAAAGTTCCCACAGCAGAGTTATAGTTAGGTCTTACCCACTTTCCCACAAGATTTGGAAAACGATAAACAAAAACCGGCACACCTGTTTCTGCTGAATAAGAGAAGAACAATTCCTCACCAGCTAACTTTGATTTTCCATATTCAGATGTACCAAAACGTCCTGATAAGCTAGCTTGCAAACTACTGCTCAGCATCACTGGTGCCAAATTATTATATTTCTTCAATGTGTTGAGAAGCTGAGATGCAAATCCGAAGTTGCCAGTTTTAAACTCGGCCGGATCCTGCGGTCGATTCACCCCCGCCAGGTTGAATACAAAATCGCAGTCAGAGCAGAACCTGTTCAACTCCCCTGGGGTAGTCGTTCTATCATATTCATAAATATCCTCTATAAATATCTTTGTTCTCGTTTTATTCTTTCCATCTCGGATATTTTTCAGATTTTCCACAAGGTTTCTTCCAACGAAACCGGCAGATCCGGTCACTAATATCTTCATACATCTTTTCTCCAAACCATAGTATTCACAACACCAACATAAGACTGGATGAGTTTTACAACCTTATCGGAAACATTGATATCGATATAATCAGGTACCGGAATCGCACCGCCGTTTGTTTCTTCTTTCACCATTTCAACTGCTACGTCCACCGCCTGGAGCAAACCTTTCGTGTCAATACCTGAAAGAATGAAGCACGCCTTATCAAGTGCCTCCGGCCGTTCCGTAGAGGTGCGAATGCACACAGCCGGAATCGGACAACCGATAGATACAAAGAATGAGCTCTCCTCCGGTAGAGTACCAGAGTCAGATACAACCGCAAATGCGTTCATCTGCAGGCAGTTGTAATCATGGAAGCCAAGTGGTTCATGCTGAATAACACGAGGATCGAGTTTATATCCAGAGGCTTCCAAACGCTTCCTGCTTCTCGGATGACAGGAATATAGTATGGGCATATCATATTTCTCGGCCATTTTGTTAATTGCAGTAAACAATCTGATAAAGTTCTTCTCCGTATCGATGTTTTCTTCACGATGAGCAGATAAAAGGATGTACTTCCCCTTCTCCAAACCAAGGCGGCTATGAATATCAGATGTCTTAATAGCCTCCAAATTCTCTGTCAGAACTTCCGCCATAGGACTTCCAATCACATAAGTTCTCTCTTTCGGTAAACCACAATCCGCCAGATATCGTCTGGCGTGTTCAGAATAAGCCAGATTCACATCAGAAATGATGTCCACAATTCTCCTGTTCGTTTCTTCTGGAAGACACTCATCTTTGCAGCGGTTTCCGGCTTCCATATGGAAAATCGGAATGTGCAGCCTTTTGGCGCTGATGACAGAAAGACAGCTATTTGTATCACCGAGAACGAGTATAGCATCAGGTTGTAATACCATCATCGCCTTATAAGACTTATCAATGATATTCCCCATAGTAGCACCCAGGTCTTCGCCAACCGTATTCAAATAAAGCTCCGGATCCGCAAGGCCAAGATCTTTGAAGAACACGCCATTTAAGCTGTAATCATAATTCTGACCTGTATGGATCAGAATTGTATCAAAATACTTCCTGCACTTTTTTATCACAGCAGCAAGTCGGATGATTTCGGGACGGGTCCCCACAATGATCATCAGCTTGATTTTATCGTTTTCTTTCCATGTCGGATAATTTTCCATAATGTGGTTATCTCCTATAGATTTAAAGTCTTAAACAAGTTAACCCTATTCGCTAATAAAAGTGTGATTTTACGCTTCTACAGTATGAGGGTGACCTTCCAGTTCTTCCTTCACATAATCTGTAGTCATGATCTTGGCAACCACGCCATCAATATCAAGACGATTTGTGTTATGGCTGGTATATGCTTCATCACCCTCAGTAAGAACTTGACCTTGAACATAGAATTTATCGTAATTCAGACTTCTTCCGTCCGGGGCTATTCTGAAGTAATGTCCCATGTCGGTTGATCGTAGCCGTTCTTCTCTGGTCATCAATGTTTCATACAGCTTTTCGCCATGGCGTGTTCCAATGATCTTCTTTTCAGTCTGTCCGAACACTTTCATTACTCCATCTGCCAGATTCCCAATTGTGCTTGCATCTGCTTTCTGGATAAACAGATCACCGGGTTCAGCATGTTCGAAAGCAAAAGCAACCAGATCTACAGCCTCATCAAGATTCATGAGAAATCGCGTCATGTTAGGATCTGTAATCGTTATAGGTGCTTTTCTTTTAATTTGATCGATGAAAAGTGGTATGACAGAACCTCTGCTACACATAACATTACCATATCTGGTGCAAGCCAACACAGTACCATTGCGTTCAAATGCCTTTTGCGCTCTTGCCGCTACCACCTTTTCTCCGATAGCTTTCGTCATTCCCATAGAGTTGATCGGATACGCCGCTTTATCTGTACTTAAAAACACAACCTTCTCAACCTTATTCTCCACAGCCGCCGTTATTACATTATTCGTTCCTATTATGTTGGTCCTTACCGCCTCCATAGGGAAGAATTCGCAGCTGGGAACTTCTTTCAAGGCCGCCGCATGAAACACATAGTGCGCCCCATACATCACATCACGAACACTCTCAATGTTTCTTACGTCTCCGACAAAAAATTGTACCTTTCCGGCTTGTTCAGGATACCTGGCTTGTAATGCATGTCTCATAGTGTCCTGCTTTTTTTCATCGCGAGATATTATTCTGATTTCACCAATGTCAGAGGTCAAAAAATGCTTTAAAACAGTTGAACCAAAACTTCCTGTACCTCCGGTAATTACCAATATTTTGTTTTTAAACGCTTCTGTGATGTTCTGCATTTTTATTTTCCTCGCTTTTCTCTTCCTTTTATATTTTTCTCAGTCTTACTTCCCGGAAATGTTGTGGTATGTTTATTCGCTGAAATAATCCAAATGAGAGAAGTAAATCGAATTTTTATTATTTTGAATAATGAACAACTTGATTTACAATTTGCTTTTTATTTGTAATGATATGCGTCCTACTGTTACTGTGGAAACATACGCAAGCATAATACTAATTAATACTACTGGTAACACATACAACCATCTTCCCATCCATTTAAAGTTTACAAACACATTGACTACAGTCATATGGTAAAGAAATATTCCATAAGATATATCAGGACTAATAGATAGTTGTGTAAACCGATAAGCAAACCCAATTAATCCAGCAGTCATGAATAAACTCCAGAATAAATAATATCCAAAGAAAAAATCCCATCCAGTCAAAAAAAACACGAACGCAATAGCAAGTAGCGCATACCAGTATTTTTGCAAAAAAGGGAGTAATCTATCCTTAAATTCGGCCAGAAACATTCCAAAATAGAAAAGCCAAAAATAGCCGATAAAGGTTACAGAATAGAGTTTCCCAATGATCTCATTTCTAATAAAGTTATGAAATATATAATTCCCTACCCCGCTTATTAAAAATGATAAAGCAAATCCCATAATCCATATATTAACTTTTCGATTTTTCATTAGCTTGTAAAAAAACCAGTCTATAATGTAGAATTGTATCATTAATCCTATAGTCCAAAGAGTACCATTAGGAGTACCAACGCCATACCTACGCAGGGATCCAGGTGTCCAAAATTGAAAAATAGTACCTTGTCCAAAAGAAAAAAGCAATAGGCTCTTTACATTCCAATCATGATACAGAAGAATCAGAACACATATTTCTACTATAACTGCTACCTAGAGTTCTGGGTAAATACGCCAAAAACGTTTTTTTAAGTACTCTTTATACGATATTGACCTGCCAATTGAGAACCACATAAGGAAACCAGAAATAACAAAGAAAATAGGAACACCTCGAAGGAAATATGTCAAATATAATATATTATTATTAATTGGTAATTCAAGGTGCTCAATCATATGGCCTAACATAACTTGAAAGGCAGCAACTATGCGAATAAAATTTAAACAGTTATTACTTGCTAAGAGATTACCCATCCAACTTGTCCCCCATGTCAATAGATATTAAATTACTTTTCATATCAGCGCTAGTACTGCCTTGCGGAAATTCCGGTGAATTCGGCACTCGCTATTTCCGC
>CANDBT010000024.1 GCA_947383005.1 uncultured bacterium
CAAATACCCAGGCGAACTGTGCGCATCCCCCGGAGGGAGTATGTGCGGAGTACATAGTATGAATATGGACAAACTTATTTTACATAAAATGCCGTATGAAGCCTTCAATATGGTTTTTATAATGGGAGAAAGCAGCAATGGGAAAAAGTGTAATCACGATACCGGCAACAAAAGAGAAGGGAGATTTTGAAAAGGCGGCTGCGGCCGGAGGAAAAAAGCGCAGGGTGGCAGCATATGCCCGCGTTTCTACAGACCATGAAGAGCAGCATAGCAGTTATGAAGCGCAGGTGGATTATTATACTTCTTATATCAACAGCAGGGAAGACTGGGAGTTCGTTGCTGTATATGCAGACGAAGGCATTACCGGATGTAATACGAATAAACGCGACGGCTTTAAGAAAATGGTAGAAGATGCCCTGAGCGGATATATTGATTTGATTTTGACCAAAAGCGTTTCCCGGTTTGCCCGGAATACGGTAGATAGCCTGACAACGATACGGAAATTGAAAGAGAATCAGGTCGAATGTTATTTTGAGAAAGAAAATATCTGGACTTTTGACGGAAGAGGGGAGCTGCTCTTGACAATTATGTCTTCTTTGGCACAGGAGGAGAGCAGGTCGATTTCGGAAAATTGTACATGGGGACAGAGAAAGCGGTTTGCCGACGGGAAAGTGACAGTCCCTTTTGGGCGTTTTTTAGGCTATGATCGGGGAAATGACGGAAACTTGGTGGTTAATGAAGAGGAGGCAAAGGTTGTCCGGCAAATTTACGGACTTTTTCTGCAGGGAAGGTCGCCATATGCCATTGCCAGGAGGCTGACGGAAAAAGGTATTCTCAGTCCCGGGGGGAAAACGCGGTGGTCTCAGAGTACCGTAAAAAGTATTTTAACTAATGAAAAATATAAAGGGGATGCGCTTTTGCAGAAAGGTTATACGGTGGATTTCCTGACAAAAAAGAAAAAGGCCAACCGGGGAGAACTTCCTCAGTATTATGTGGAAGGGAATCATGAAGCGATTATTTCTTCGTCCGTTTTTCAAAAAGTACAGATGATGATGGCGGTTCGCAGCCGGCAGCAAAAAAGGCAAAGTTCAGGGGACTTGCTGGCGGGGAAGATTAAATGCGGTGATTGCGGGGGCTGGTATGGCCCTAAAGTGTGGCATTCCAACGACGCATATCGCCGGGTTGTGTGGCAATGCAACCATAAATTTGGCGGAGAGAAAAAATGTACGACTCCTCATTTGACGGAAAAGCAGATAAAGGAATTTTTTGTGAGAGTGGTAAATCTTCTTTTGAGGGAAAATCGGGAAAAGGCAGGAAAATTACGGGCAGCAGGGATAAGGGAAGAGAATGGGCTGCGCCAGCAAAACGGGGAAATCCCGCATATATATGAGGAATTTGACGAAGATGACTGGCGCAGCCTGGTGGACTATGTGACGGTTTTCAGCAGGGAGGATATCCGGTTTACTTTTTGGGATGGCCGGGAAATCTGCATTGGATTTTTAGCCTTTTGAACCAGATATCATCATGGAGTGAACAGCAATGGCTTTTCCGGAACGGGTGTCTGCTGGTTTTAAAAAGTTTCTTAACACTGGATCGGAAGCTTTATAAGCTGCATCTGGTTGCTATTCTGTTGTTTCCCTCCGGATCAAAATAGGTGTTATCTTTTTGTGAATCAGTTCCGTTTGCGGTTTGGGGCGCCGTTTTTTTCTTTCATCCATCAGAGATACCAATAGTTCCATTGCCTCATATGCTATTTTGTCAATCTGCTGGCCAACAGTACTGATTGGAAGAATCGCCTGTGCTGCAATGGGGGAATCATCGAAACCGATGATACGGTATTCATCTGACAGTGAGCCATATTCCCGGAAAATAATATTCAGTATACTGTTGGCATGAGTATCCGTTGACATGAATAATCCCTTTTTTGGTTTGGGTATTTCTTTTTCAAATGATTATATATTTCTGACATAATCATATGGATTTCCTGCGGGGAGTGGCCTAAATCCCTTAAAATTAAATCATGTCTGATGTTGTTTTCCGTGCAGATATCTTCGAAGCCTTGGATACGGCCATATGCGGGGACATCCTCTGGGAAAATCGAGTTTACATGTATTAAGACATCGCAATTATTTTTAGACAGCAGGCTGGTTGCCTGGACTGCTCCCATATAGTTATCCGTATTTACACTGTGTATATGCCGGTCTTCACGTTCAATAGCGACGATTGGGAGATTATAAGAGGCAAGTTCGCTGGAGGGAATCGTATGGCTTAAAATAATCATGCCCTCAATCTTGTATGCGAGCAGTTCCTGAATATATTCCCGCTCTGTTTCGGTGTTGCCTTCGCTCACAAAAACCAGAAATTTATATCCGAAAGTCTTGTAGGTACTTAAAATCTGGTTCAGCATTTCGGCGTAATAATGCAGGTAGAGGTTAGGGATGATGATGCCGATGAATTCGCTTTTTCCGTTTGCCAGCACTTTGGCAAGTTTGTTTTTTTGGTACCCCAGATCAATAAGCGCCTGCGCGATAATATCCTGGTTTTCCACAGTAAGGGAATCCGGATTATTAAAATATCTTGATATCGTTGTTTTTGAAAAATTGGTGTATTTTGCTATATCATTAAATGTTACTTTCTTTTTATCCATATAATCCTCCAATATTCAGCATGACGGCAAGAGCTTGTTACAATTATTTTTAGTATAACAGCAGGGAACCAAAAAATCAATCTAAATAATAACCAGTTAAGTAACCGGTTGTTATGTTTGCTCGGGAAAGTACCTGACCATTGACAGAATTCATTCCGGTTTTGTGTTGATGTGGTATGCCATAGATAAAATCGAATTGTATCAAAGACAGCGTTTACATAGATGACGGATATTCAGGAACAAATTTTGAACGGCCAGCTTTAAAAGCGCTGATAGAAAAAACGAAAAAGCGGGAGATAGATTGTATTTTGGTTAAGGATTTTTCCCGTTTTGGCCGGGACTACTTAAGGGTCAGCGATTATATAGAGCAAATTTTCCCGTCCATGGGAATTCGCTTTATTTCTGTCAATGATGGTTATGACAGCGCTAAAGAAAAAAGTCCGGCGGAAGGACTGGAAATGTCTTTTCGTCATCTGGTTAATGCCTGGTATAGCCAGGACATTTCTGAGAAGGAAAAAAGTTCGAAACAGGCTAAGGCGCGAAGGGGAGATTTTTTAAGCCCATATGCCCCTATCGGCTATCAAAAGGATAAAAAGGACAGAAATCATCTGGTCATCGATGAAAAAGGCGCCGGGATTGTCCGTTATATTTATCGGCTGGCGGGAATGGGTTTTCGGGTGAAAACCATTGCCCGATTGCTCAATGGAGAGGGAGTTCCTACTCCCAGTGCACTGAAACGGGAACAGGGGTACAGCCATCCCTGGTGGGAGGGAATACAGGGGGATAGTTTGTGGGATATCAGTTCGGTTACCAGGATTTTGCGGGATGAGCGTTATCTGGGGAAGAATATATACGGGAAGCGTTCCCGTATGGCAGTTGGAAATTATCAGGCAAAACAGAAGGGGAAAGATGAGTGGATTATTGTTTGCGGATGTCATGAGCCGATTGTTACGGAAGAGGAATTTCAGGTGGCAAATAAAATGCTGCGCCAATACCGGGAAGTCAGAGAGAGGGGGAAAGGGGAAGGAATTTTTTCGGGGAAAATCCGCTGCGGTGTTTGTGGTTACGCATTATCTCGTGAGAAAGGAAAATGTTTTTCCTATTGCTGCAGAACAAGGGAACGGACAGAGAGGTTTGCTTGTATGAAAGGAAGGATTGATGAGGTCAAGCTGGTGGAAGTGATAGTGCATATAAATGATTTGTATAGTCAGGTATTTGCGGGTAATGGGGAAGCGGAGAGAGAGCAGGCAGAAGGGAGTGAAAAAGAGGAAGAAAAAGGAGGATGGCGGGAAAGACGGGGAAGCAGGATTACGGGGGGAGCAAAGAGTGAACGGGAAAGACGGCAGGAGAAACAGCAGGAAAAACAGCAAAAAAAACAGCAAAAAAAACAGCAAGAAAAACAGCAAGAAAAGCAATTGATATACCGCAGAGTGGAAAATAGCCTTGAAGAGCAAAAAGCTGTTTTATATGAGAGGCTACTGGAGGGAAAGATAGGGAGGGAACAATATAAAAAAAGGCATTGCCAGCTTTCCGAGAGGCAAGATGAGCTGCGCAGGGAAAGAAAAGCGCTGGCAGAAGCGCCGTCAGGAGAATTTTGGGGGACGGTAAAAGCAGGGGGCAAAGAAGAAATAAGAAGAATTGCCGATACTCATTTGATCAGTATTTGTGTTTATCAGGAAACGGCTATACATATCTGTTGGAAAGTTTGTTAATCGGCGCCGGTTCAGGCGGGATAGCTTCTTGTTTCTGGAGTGTCCGGCGGATGCGCACGGAATTACAGAGGAAAGTGTTGCCTGGATGGACGCGTTGATTTTACGTCCTGCCGTCGCACAACCAGAGGAAGGCGAGACACAGACAGTGGAAACCTTGATTAAATGTATTGTGGTTGCTTCCGGCAATGATGCATCGGTGGCTATGGCTGAGCATATCGCCGGGACAGAGGGCGAGTTTGTCAAAATGATGAATGAGCGGGCAGAGGGATTGGGCATGAGCAATACTCATTTTGAGGATTGTTGCGGATTGACGGAGTCTCTTTCCCATGTTACTACGGCCCGGGATATTGCGGTCATGTCCCGGGAGCTGATTGTGAAATACCCGCAGATTCATAATTATTCCACCATCTGGATGGAAAATATTACTCATGTGACGAAACAGGGGACTACGGAGTTTGGTCTGGCTAACACGAATAAGCTGTTAAAAATGGCGACAAATTTTCAGGTAACGGGACTGAAGACAGGTTCTACCTCTCTGGCCAAATACTGTCTGTCCGCTACGGCAGAGAAGGATGGTGTCCGTCTGATTGCTTCCATTATGGCTGCCCCGGATTACAAAGCAAGGTTTGCCGATGCGCAGACATTGCTGAATTACGGTTATGCCAATTGCCGTTTGTATGAAGATACACAGATGCCCCAGCTTCCCTTGATGCCTGTGTCTGACGGAGTGGAGAGCCAGGTCCCTTTACAGTATGGGGGAGGATTTTCTTATTTAAGCCTAAACGGGGAAGATTTTCAGGCGATTGAAAAAAAATTGATGGTTCCGGAAAACATAAAGGCGCCGGTAGAGCCAGGGGAGAAGGTGGGAGTCCTTCGATATGAGCTTGGAGGAAAGGTTTTGGGGGAAGTGGAGATTTTTACAAAAGGTTCGGTAAAAAAGGCCGGTTACAAAGAATATTTAAGAAAGACTGCGGCGGCATGGCTGATGCAGGGAGGCAGGAAAAAAAGCAATGTCCCTGCAGCAGAATAAAAGTTGTAACGGTTTGGATGAAACCAGAACGACAAAAGCCCTTCGGCAGCGATTGCTCTCGGAGGGCTTTTGGGCTATTTGATTAATATTTTCTTTTGATAAAAACGTACAGTGCAGGACAGGGCAAAACATATGACAAAATAGGTCAGGGCAATAAATGCGTATAAGGTAATAATTTCTGCCGGGGTTCGCAGCGGGGCCATTACAATAGAACAGTTCCGCATAAATTCGGCGATATCTACCGCTTTTAAAAAGGATGTATCTTTGATTACGGTGATTACCTGGGAAAGCATTGCGGGTATGATGCTTTTGTAGGTTTGCGGCAGCACAATATAAAACATGGTCTGCCAGAAACTGAAGCCTTGGGAAGCCGCCCCTTCAAACTGTCCTTTTGGGATGCCATTGAGTCCTCCGCGGACGATTTCAGCCATAACTGCAGTAGTGAACAGGGTGATGGCGAATATGGCTTTTATCAAAGGATCGCCGTTCATGGTAAAACGTATCCATAAAATCCACAGTACATTGGGGGTACAGCGGAAAAATTCAATATAGGCACTGGCCAGCCAGGATAAAAAGGCCAGTTTCCCTGTACAGAAATGGCGGAGCATAGCCATAACCGTCCCTAAAATTAAACTGAGGACAATGGAACATACAGCAATAAATATGGTTAAAGCCAATCCTTGCATCATAAACAAAAAATTGTCTTTAGTGAAAATAGTTATCAGAATTTGTCCCATTTTATGCCACCCCCTTTGCCTTTTTTGCCGAGGGAATTTGTTTGGAACGAATTTCCAGATAGCGGGCCAGCCGTGCTAAGGGGAAACAGATGGCAAAATACAATAACGCGCAGGGCAGGTAAGCCTGGACAAAGAAATTGCGATCCCCGCCCCAGGAATCGGCATGGTACATTAGATCCATACCGGCAACCATAGCCAATACAGAAGTATTTTTCACCAAGTTTAACGCCTGGTTGGTAAGGGGCGGTAAAATCATTTTCATGGTTTGGGGCAGGATAATATACCACATGGTTTGTAAATAGCCAAATCCCTGCGAATAGGCGGCATCAAACTGGCCCTTTGGCACGGCCTCAATCCCCGTGCGGATGACTTCGGCGATATAGGCGCCGTGATAAATACCTACACCGATTACGCCAAGCCAGAATTTGGGGACTCTTCCGCCAATGACAAAAGGCAGGCAGTTATAATAGAAAAAGACCTGCACGACTAACGGTGTATTCTGGAAGAATTCCACGTAGGCTCTCGACAGGAATTGGCAGATTTTTATTTTCATTGTGGAAAGGATACCAAAGATAACACCAAGGACGAGCGCCAGCAGGAGTCCTGCCAGCGCTACTTTTAAAGTCATGATAAAACCTGGTATATATTCCGTAGGGAGTACCTTTAAGAAGGCTTCCCATCGTTTTACATCAAACAGATCTTTAATCATAAGTTATTCGATTCCCCAATCTTTCAGCATTTGGTCAATTTTTCCGCTGCTCTTCAAATCGTTGACCACACCATTGACAAGCTCTGCCAGTCCTTTATTGTCAAGTTTGGAAGCCACGCCATAGTCCTGCTCGGCAAAACGGTCGTCTAAAATAATCGTTGTATCATCGTTGTATCCGGCCAGTATAGCGCGGTCAACGGAGAACACGTCTACATTTTTAGAAGCCAGTGCGGCGGCCATGGATGGATAACCATCGAATTCTTCAAATTCCGGAGTTACGTCAATCCCCTGTTCATCCAGATATTCCTGAAATACCTTTTTGGTTGTGGAACCCTGGGATACGGCGATCACTTTGCCGTCCAGGTCAGCGCAGGATTGGATGCCTGAATCTTTTAATACCAGCAGTCCAACGGCGTCGGTATAGTAAGGATCGGAGAAATTCCAGCTTTCTTTTCTTTCTTCGGTAATGGTGTAAGTAGCAATCACCAGGTCAACTTCTCCATTGTCAAGAAGCGGGCCTCTGGTTTTGGCGGTAACACCCTGGAACGCAATGAGTTTTTTCTCTTTGGCCTCTTCTGCGGTACAGCCGAAAATTTTTCCAGCGATTTCATACGCTAAGTCAACTTCAAAGCCTTCCATCTCGCCGGTTCCGGTATTTTGCAGGCCGAATTTTGGGACGTCAACTTTGGTTCCCACTTTTAATACGCCGGCATCGATGATTTTCTGTACATCGGCAGTCACGTCGCCCGAGGCAGCCGTGGTGTCGTCAGCGGAGCCGGAAGTGGCAGAATCAGCAGCGGTAGTGGCGGAATCGGCTGCTGGTGCAGCAGTGGTGGTGCTGCCTGAATCGGAACCCTGGCATCCGCTTAATGCCATAGACAGAATAGCTGTTGCTGCCAGAATTTTGCTTGCTTTCCAGATGTTTGTTTTCATAATTGTTTCCTCCTCATATTTATGATGTTGCAAATATAACTAAGCTCGTTTGCGGAAAAACCGTCGGAAAACCTCGGACGGACAGCAAAGGGCTGTTGTTATCGAATGAATGGCCGGATAGCTGTAATTAATGCAGAATCTTGCCCAGAAAAGCTTTCGTCCGTTCATTTTCCGGATTAGTGAAAAAATGCTCGGGCGTTCCCTCTTCCACGATGTTGCCGTCATCCATAAAAATCACCCGGTCGGCCACCTGGCGGGCAAAACCCATTTCATGGGTTACGCAAACCATGGTGATATTTTCTTTGGACAGGCCAATCATCACATCTAAAACCTCCTGTACCATCTCTGGGTCGAGGGCGCTGGTAGGTTCGTCGAACAAAATCAATTTTTGCTTGGTGCACAAACTGCGGGCAATAGCGACGCGCTGTTGCTGTCCGCCAGATAAATTTTGAGGATATTCGTTCGCTTTATCGGCAAGACCGACACGTTCCAGATATTCCATGGCCGTGTTTTCAGCTTCCTTTTTCGGCACCTTCTGCAGCTTGACGGGCGCCAAAGTCAGATTTTGCAAAACGGTCATATGAGGATAAAGGTTAAATTGCTGAAAAACCATGGAAGAATAATTTTTAGCCATTTCGCTGCGGTTTTTCTTGGTTACCAGTTGGTCATTGATATAAACTTCACCGGAGGTGGGTTCCTCCAAATAATTGATACAACGGATCAAGGTGCTTTTGCCGCTGCCTGACGGTCCGATGATAACCAGCTTTTCCCCTTCTTCCACAGTCAGGTTAATATCTTTTAAGACTTCCAGATCACCAAAATTCTTTTTCAGATTTTCTACTTTTACCATATCTCCGCCACCTTTCCCAAAATAAAAATGCGCTGCGAGCGTCCCTTTACCAGAAAGGGAACCCGAGCGCCATTGCTCACTTTGTTGTGATAAAATATTAAATTGTTTTCTGCATTATATGCCCATTTTCAAAAAAAGTCAATAGGTTTTTTGAAAAAATACAATTTATTTATTGTTATAACTACAATTTTTTGGTTGTGACAGAGAGGCGGTAAAGGATTTTGCTATTTTTTCTTTGCTTTTCTGGCAAATTCTGTAGTTACCAAATCCTCATAAGAAACCCGCTGGGACAGTTCACCGGCTTCCTCCAAAATGTTTTGCAGCAGGTCAAAACTGTCTTTCTCAAAGACAACATCGGTTTTCCAGGTGTCCTGAGACTGGTAACGTTCGACAATAGTGGTGATATTTTCCAAAGGGGTTTCTTTAAACTGGGGTTGAATAACTTTGGCAATTTCTTCCGGGGAGTGGGAATTGACGTAATCAATGCCTTTCTGGATGGAATGGAACAAAGGCCGGAAAGATAAGGTTATACATATTTATGAGGCGTATATGGAGTATACGTTGATTGGATTTGGGCATTTTTGGCGAAAAACCTGCCACAAAGATGGGGCAAGGGAGTTTCCGGGAGCGCCCTGCCACAAAAATATGGGGTAGGACAAGATGACGGCACATATACATGCAGTAAAAGAAAGTATGGGTGGTGAAAGATATGCCGATTGGCAACGGCACGGCATTAGTAATTTGGGCGGCATACAAAAGCGGTGTGATCAATTTTGAAACTTTTTGTGAGATAAGAAAGAAATATTCTATCTGATATGCAGAAAAAACGCGTGGTTTTTTATGGAAGGGTGAGTACTCAAAGCGATGAACAGATATCTGCGCTGGAAAATCAGATGACTTGGTATGATCAACTGCTTATGATGCATCCGGATTGGATTGTGGTGGGAAAATATGAAGATGCCGGAGTAAGCGGAACCAGCGTGAGCAAAAGGAAAGGATTCCAGAGAATGCTTGAGGACGGAATTACGTTTCACAAGTATGATTTGATCGTTACCAGGGAAACGAAGCGCTTTGCCCGCAATACAGTGGATGCTTTGTCTTATGTGCGGCTTTTGAAGCAACAGGGGATAGAGGTCTACTTTGTCAGTGATGCCATTCATACGATATCGGATAATGACGGGGAGCTGCGTCTCAGCATTATGGCGACTATTGCCCAGGAGGAGAGCAGGAAAACTTCGGAAAATGTGAGGGCCGGACAGCGGATTTCCAGACAGAACGGGATTTTGCGGGGGACGGGAAATATTTTAGGATACCGGCGTACAGAAAGGAACCGCTATGAAATTGACCCGGAGCAGGCGCTGATTGTGAAAAAGATTTACCAGTGGTATTTGGAAGGGAGCGGAATCAGGGTAATCAAGCGAAAGCTTGAAGAACAGGGATATAAGACAGCTACCGGAAAAAGCTGCTGGCAGCTTCAGGTAATTGCCAATGTACTGAAAAATCCGTTTTATATGGGAAAACAAAGGCAAATGGGGATGATTTCCGACGGATATCTTACCCAGAGACGAATAAAAAACAGTCTGGATAAAATTGAATATATTCAGGGAAATTATGAACCGATTATATCGGCGGAAGTATTCTATGAGGCAAAATCCATCCGTGAAAAACGATATAATCGCATGAACCAAAAAGGGAAGAAGAAGAGCGAAAGCGTCTGGTGCGGAAAGTATCTTTGCGGTTGCGGGAACGGCACAGTCAGGAGAACAGCCGGCGGAGAGGAATTTGCTTTTATCTGTTATCAGCAACACAAAAACGGAATCCGGAAAAGAACGGCGGCAGAGGGGGAAAAAGATTTTTGCACACGGAGAACGGTTGCTGAATGGAAATTGGATATGATTGCTTATTATGTGATTAATGACGTATGGAAGAGCCATAGTGAAGATACCCGGGAAGCATTAAGGATTATTGCGGAATGCTACAGGGAGGAGAATGGTTTAAGCCAATGGGAACAGGAAACCGTGAAAAATAATATTGGCCGGCTGGAGAGGAGAAAACAGAACCTGTTGGATATGAGGGCAGACGGGGAGATTACAAAGGAAGAATATGAGGCAAAAAAGGAAGAATATGAAAAAGAGATGGATAAGCTGAAGCTTTCTCTTGCGGAAACGGCTGCAGAACAGAGTCCCCCGGTTGATGACAAGCAAAAGACTGACCAGATCAAGTCGGAATTGAAGCATATTGCGGATTTGTCAAAGCCAAAACTGCACAAAGAAATCGTAGACGGATTTGTCTGGAAAATAATCCATATTTCGGATAATACTTTTGAACTTTATCTTCGTACAGGGAACGGGCCGTTTGGGTGTGTAGGGGAAGAGGAAAAAACCATCCGTTACCGGGTATTTGAATATCCCGAGCCGGAGAGGCAAGAGACGATTCGCTGCACAAAGCTGAAATCCATGAAGCTGTGCTATGAAGATGCTGTTTGGTACCGCTCAATGCTGGGAAAACGGGTACAGAAAAATAAATGGGAGGATATGATTATCCATCTCTATATTTGATATTTGTTTGTTATAATAATTCATCCAATGTCAGAATTTCAAATCCGTCCTGCTTCCCTTTAAGTTTTATGGTGCTTCCAAGAGAAGTTGTCCGGATTCGTCCGTCTAAAGCATCTGCCACAGCGCGGGAAATATAGATCGTTCCCTTGGGAGCATTTGCTTCGAGGCGGGCGGCAGTATTTACGGTATCGCCAATGGCGGTATAATCCATACGCTGCGGGGAACCGATATTTCCGACAACGGCCTCTCCTGCATGGATGCCGATGCCGAAAGACACCGTTCGCCCATATTGCTCCATCAATTCCCGGGAAAGGGTCCGGGAGCCATTGACCATATCCATGGCAGCCCGGGCAGCATTCATCACATAATCATCTTGCGGAAGCGGCGCGCCCCAGAAGGCCATTGCGGCATCGCCGACAAATTTGTCCAGGGTTCCGCCGTTTTCAAGGATGCAGCGGGAAATCAGGGTGAGATAACGGTTGAGAATTTCCACAACCTGATTGGGGGTGAGCATTTCAGACATAGGGGTAAAACCGCGAATATCAACGAAAAGCACGGCGATATGAGTGAGCTTTCCGCCGAGTTCCAAGGCATCCGTTCCCTCTTTTAAGATTTCGCCGACAATTTCCGGCGCTACATAACGTTTAAAGGTGTTTGTTACCTGTTGGCGTTCCCGTGCGGCTTGGATATAGTTGACAGCAAGTGTGGCGGCATAGAGAATGGTTATTCCCGCGGGAATCCAGAGAACACGCAAAATAAAGCCTTTCTGATAAGCCAGGCGGCAGATGAGAAGCCATCCTATGCAGGTAAAAGCCCAAAAGAAAGTAGCGCTTTTAACCGGGCGTTTCCACAAAAAGAGCAGGGACAGGAAAAAAAGGAGGAAAAGTGCACAGAGCTGGGGACCGTCTTCTATTTTTGTTTTGTAATCGCCACGGAGCAGGGCATGAATGGCGTTGGCCTGATATTCGACGCCGTACATGGGAGCGGCGTGGTCAATGGCGGTGCGGTAACTGTCTTGAAGTCCCGGGGCATATGGTCCAATCAAAACGATTTTTCCGGCAAAGTATTCCGGGGAAAAATCGTCGGAGAGTAAATCGGCAACAGAAAAAGTCCCTCCGAAATCTCCGGGAAGAGCCGTAAAAGGCAGATACCAGAAGCCGTTTTGATTCAGGCGGGGAAGTTTTTGTTCACTCAGGCCGTAATACTCCTGGTACATCCTGGCCGCCGCCAGGGACAGAGAGGGGATTTCTCTTCCGTCAGGAAGCCGGGCGTAGAGCAGATGGCGGCGAAGAATCCCGTCGGAATCCATCATCGCGTTGATGTGTCCCTGGCGGGTCGCGTTTTTGAGAGCTTCGTAAGGTTCATCAAAAGAAGATGCGTGAAAACGTTCCCAGTGGAAGGAGTCTCCTTCGCCCTGGATAAAGGTGTCTTGAAATTCCATAGCGCAGGCAGTAATGACGTTTCCGTATTTTCCTGCGGCTTCTGTCAAATGGAGGTCAGGCTCTTTTTGAGTCTCGCCGGCAAAAAGGATGTCGATGGCGATAACCGCAGGGCGGCACTCGTCGGATTGGTTCAAGGCTTCGATAGCCTGGGCAAAAATATCCCTGCTCCATTGCGAGTAAGGCCCCAGGGTTTCCAGGGAT
Organism: uncultured bacterium; assembly: GCA_947383005.1. Classification (GTDB taxonomy): domain Bacteria; phylum Bacillota; class Clostridia; order Lachnospirales; family Lachnospiraceae; genus Brotaphodocola. Next base: position 12,820 of record CANDBT010000024.1, read on the forward strand.
TCCTGATCAATGCCAATCACTACGATTTGGTCGCCGGTGGTCATTTGGCGCTGGTTCAGCAAGTCGGAAACGAGCCAGTCGGCCCGGTTTATCAGATTCAGGGATGCGGGAAATGTCAGCAATCCGGAGAACAACGCCATAGCCAGCAAATGCTTTCCTGTAATTTTTTGTTTCATGCCCGTTCTCCTTAGTTTGTATATGTATTCTCGGAGTTTCTCTGTGCCTGGATTTGTGAGAAGATTTTTTGTCAGATGTGCCTAAATTTATGAGGCGTACATGGAATGTACGTTGATTAAATTTAGGTGCATATGACGGAAAATCAGCCACAAAGGCAGGTGCAGGAGAGATTCCGAGAGTACATGTATTATTCCTGATTAGCATAATCCGTCAGTGCAGCCAGGACATCCTCGGCGGGAACCATTCCCCAACAGCCGCCGGAACTATCGATTGCGTATTCATAGCCGATTTCCGAAGGCGTTTTCCAGGTATTCGTCCATTGGTTGAATTCTTCTTCTGACGCGGGCTGCCCGTCTACGTGATAGGTTCCATCTTCGTAATTGGCGCCAGCCATAGTAGAGGCTCTCTGCATGCGTCCGTCGACGAGAGGGTAGACATAAGCATCGTAAAAGGTGCCGCCGTCAATGAGGTTGCCGCTAAAAAGGTACCCGTCGGCAAGAAACAGATTTTCCAGGCATGTATGATAAATCTCATTTGGCTCCTCCAGATGGAACATGGTCTGGTAGGAAACGGCTGCCCAGCTTATTACTTCTGCTCCCGGATGTTCGGGAGCTGTTGAAGTTGAGGCATATGCGCCGCTGGAAAAAAATATTCCCGGAATACCGTTTCCTCCGTCAAACAGGATGGCATAGCTTTGGAAAGGATAGGAAGAAAATTCTGCCTGTCCGGCAATAAGCTGTTCATATTGGTCGGAGCCGATTTTCATTGCCTGAGAAAGTTCGTCGGCAAACAGTCTGGCTTGGGAGGGAGTCAGTTGGCAGGAATCTGGCGATCCATGGTATACGTGTTCATTGAAGGACAGTGACGGATTTGCGTTTTCTCCATCAGATAATTCACCTGGGTCCTGATCTGCATCGGCAATATCCAATCCGGATTCCTCAAATATTTTTTGGCGCAGTTCATCATCTTCCCGTAGTTCTTCCATGATATATTCGGGGATGTCGGATACCTCAAACGCCGAAAGTACAATCTGTTCTTCTCCCTCGGCAGGCCGGGTAATTTCAGCCATTTGTCCGGCAGAAACGGGAACGGTTTTGTCTTCCGCGTCGGAATTGTTTTTTTGGCATTCTACGGTTCCTTCCAAAATATAGACCCGCGTTTTTTCTTCCTTTGAGTTTTCCACCCAGCCGCAGGTTCCGCGGACGCCTACAATCATGGAGGAGGTACGGATGTCTAAGCTTTCGTCATCTTCGAGCGGTTCGGTAACATGGAAAAAAAGTTTTCCGGAATGCACGATGATTTCCAGATCGTTTTTTCTCTTTGCAATCTCAATTTCGCTTTCGGCATCCATTTTGGTCAGTTTCACTTTATCTAAATTAATCCATGCATAGCTGGTTTGCGAAGTCTCTACCTGGTAGCCGCTGTACAGTCCCAGTTGTTCTGCCGGTTCAATTGTTTTTTGCTTCCCGTCTTGAATATTTACGGTTCCTTCCGTTTTTTTAAGCACCATTGTCGTGGCAATTTGCCGTGGCTGGCAGGAAACCAGACATAAGGACAAGGCAAGGAACAGGGCGGAAATCCGCCGGAGGTATTTGTTCATGATGTTCACCATTCCCTATCTTTTTTAGTCATTTGCGTTTTGTCAGCGCCCTTCATCTTCCCAGCATCGGCTTTCCGTAAACTGCCGGGTCAGTTCCATATCCAGCTTGTCCTCTTTTTGAGCCATGGCCGTTAAAATCGACAATGCTTTTTCTATGGGCATCCCCGGTTTATAGGGGCGGTCGTCTGCTACCAGGGCGTCAAAAATGTCCAGAATGGTGATTATCCGTACCTCCGTGGGAATTTCCTCACCAGCGAGTTTTTTGGGATAGCCGCTGCCGTTTAACAATTCGTGATGGCTGGCCGCCCATTCCCGGACATGGGAAAATTCGTCGGAAAAATGAATTTGTGATAAAAGCTTATCTGTAATCACTACATGTTCTTCCATAATTTCCCGCTCTTTTTGAGAAAGAGTTCCCTTGGGTATGGAAAGCATCTGGTATTCTTCCGGGAGCAGCCACGGTTGCTGTCTGCCATTTTTATCCAGATAGGTCTGCCGGGATAGCTGTTTCAATTCCTCCTGCTGCTGTTCGGAGAGAAATCCCGCCTGATTGATTTGTTCCACAAAATTTTGTGCATGTTCGATTTGGCAGTACAATTCTTGTTCTTCTTCTATGCTGATGTGTCCTTTTAATTTTTCGATTTCCCCGCTAAGCCGGATAATCTCCATACGGTGGCGGAAATTCTGGTATTGTTCAGGGAGAAGGCGGTGCATTTTATTCATGACCTCTAAAGGCGTCACCAATTTCCCGATATCGTGCAGCCATACGCTCATCAGCAGTTCTTCTTTCTTCTCCGGGGGGAAAGGTTCTTCTTTTTGATGTTTCCTGGCCTGAAGATTCAAATAATCTAAAAAACGGCTTCCATAAAGAGCCATATGACGGGTATGGCTGCCGTTATATGGCGTTCTCTCATCGATTGCGGAAGACATTACGTGGACGAAAGAATGAAACAATTCCTTAATTTGACGGATGTAATAAACATTCTGGATGGTAATGGCTGCCTGGGAAGCCAGGGATTCCAGAACCAGTTCCATTTCCGGCGGGAATGCACATACATTGCCCTGATTATCCAAAGCATTGATAAGCTGTAAAACTCCGAGTTTTTCTCCGGCACGGTTGCGCATGGGAACTACCAGCATGGATTGGGTATGGTAGCCGGTTATCGAATCATAACGGATAGGGCCGGAAAAATCGTATTCTTTGCAGTTATACACATCTTCGATATTTATGGTTCGGTCTTCCAGAAGAGCTAAAGCGCACACGTTTTGGGGAGTAAGCGGCACAGGGGGCAAATCGGCGTCTTTTCCGTCCCCGCCGGAATAGGTGTGCAGGACATCATTGCGCATAATTTTAAAACGCAGAAAATCCCCGTCGCGCAGATACAGCGTGCCTGCATTACAGTTGGCAAGCTCCATAACATTGGAGAGGATTTTTTCTAAAAGAAGGTTTAAATCCCGTTCGCTGGAAAGAAGGACTCCGATTTCCAGGACTTTTTTAATAGAAGAGTCTGCAGAGCTAAAAGGCAATATTGTGTTCATCAATGATTTACCATTCCTTTTCAATAATTGTTTTGGGATATGTCAAATTCCTCGCCGTTCGGATGGTTATAACCTATCCGAAAATCCGGCAAAAAGATCGTCATTTTTTCTCTGGCAAAATATGCGGCGGAATCTTTTTGCCTGGCTAACGCTTCCTGGCGGGCTAAAAAATGGTCAGTGTAAGAAGCGGCGTAGTGAAGCATCAATATCCGTTCGGCTTTCGCCTGGCGGCGGAAATCAATACCTTGTTCCCAACTGGAATGTCCCCATCCCTTTTTTCGGTCTTTTTCCGCAAAATTTGCGTCCCAAAGCAGCAGATTGGCATTTTGGGCAAAATTCAGATAGGCCGGGGCGATCGATTCATTGATTTCACAATCCAGGCCATAAACAAGGCATGTTTTTCCGTCGTCTAACCGGTAAAGGAGACTTCCGCCGGGGTGGTTCCCAGGAAAAGTATGCAAGGTCAGCCCATTGTCGGCAGGTAAGCGCTGTGACCCGGTAAGACGGATGGATTTTCCGGGACAGAGCGGATGAAAAAAGACTTTTGCCGGGAAATTTTCAAGTCCCAGAGGCCAGTAAGGAGGTCCGATCAGATGTTTAAGCAGGAATTCCAGCCCGTTGTTTTTGGTGTTCAGGGCTTGTCCGTAGATATGTATTTCCATCTCCGGGTGGTAAAAGAGCCGGAAAGTGAAAAGGCCCATCAAATGATCCAGATGAAGATGGCTTAGGAAAATATCCACCCGTTTGCGTGTCCCTTCTTTTTCCAGGATGTCTCCTAAAACCGTCAATCCGCTTCCGGCATCAAAAACAATAAGATTCAAACCACAGGTAACGGAGACACATACGGTATTTCCGCCATAAGTCATGAATTCCTTTTCCGGAGCGGGAGCCGCCCCACGGACCCCCCAAATCTGTATTTTCCATTCATTTTTCATGATTTTTGTGCATCTCCTGTTTTATCTCAAGAAATATCTGTTGGATTTTTATTCCATTGTATCATATGGCGGGGGGAATGTGCAAGTAATCCGCCAGGCTATCCGAAAAATTCCCCGCCGTCCGATCTGTTACAAAATTATGACAGACGTTTTTGTTCTATGCCATTTGGATGGCGTTGGTAAATTTTTGAACGATATCGGGATGGGCACTTAAATAGCTCTTTTTTGCACAATAGGCGGTGTAGGGGACATAACCGGAATCTGTGCCAAGGGAGGCTACCACGTAGCCGTTGCCTTCCAGCTCCAGACCGGTGGCGAAAGGTTCAAATTCAACCGTATAATCGGCGTCATTGCTCGTAAATGCAGCGGCGGTCAGGCCGAAACTGATGCTTTGGTCAATGGATAAATCTGTTTGCGGATCAATGCCGTTTTTTTTGAGAATATATTCAAATACCATCTGGGGCATACCGCCGGCTCTTCCGCCCAGAACCTTTGTGCCTTTCAGTTTATCCCAGGTGAAATGATCGTCCGGCTGGCGGGCCACCAGGAAGTTGCCGGCACGCTGGGTCAGTTGGGCGAAGTTGACGGCATAGTCCTCGGCGCCTTCAGCATAAGTGTAAATACTGGCCTCCGATCCCATAAAGCCGATATCTGCATCCCCGCTGACAAGAGCAGTCATCACTTTATCGGCACCGGCGCCATTAACCAGGGTGAGATCAAGCCCTTCCTCCTTGAAATATCCTAATTCGATGGCAGCATATTGGGGAGCATAGAATATAGAATGGGCGACTTCATTTAATGTTACCGGCGTAAGGCCGGTGTCTGTGCTTTCTGTCTGACAGCCGTTCAGAGAGGCGGCAGTAAGTGCGGCAGTAAGTAATAGGGAAAATGTTTTTTTCATAAATCCTCCTTGAGGGACTCACTTCGTTAATATATAATATTGTGGAATCCCAAGATGGTGAACGTAACCACATATAACAACAAATAACGCTGGATGGTTATAAACGGAACACAAATTGCTAGCACTCATTTAAAACGAGTGCTAATTTTGTGTTGACAATTCTCCATGTTCGTATTAAAATAAGCCTTATTAACTGGTGCACATTGATAAACACCATCATAAAAGAATAGGAGTGATATGCTATGGGTAGCAAATCAGGTAATTTATCCATTAATAGTGAGAACATTTTTCCGATTATTAAAAAATGGCTGTATTCGGACCATGATATTTTTTACCGGGAGCTGGTATCCAATGGCTGCGATGCCATTACCAAGTTAAAAAAGCTGGAATTGATGGGCGAATATTCCCGGCCGGACGATTGGGAATATAAGATTCAGATTAGCGTGAATCCCGACGAGAAGTCTATCCAGGTGACGGACAACGGCATTGGCATGACTGCTGAAGAGGTGGAAGAATATATTAACCAAATTGCTTTTTCCGGCGCCCAGGATTTTTTGGCTAAGTATAAGGACAAAGCGAATGAAGACCAGATTATCGGACACTTCGGCTTAGGTTTTTATTCTGCCTTTATGGTGGCGGATAAGGTTGCGATTGACTCTTTGTCTTATAAAGAGGGAAGCACCCCGGTACATTGGGAGTCTGAGGGCGGTCTGACCTTTGAGATGAAGGACGGGGACAAGGACAGCCAGGGTACGACAGTTACGTTATATCTGAATGAAGAGAGTTATGAATTCTCCAACGAGTACCGGGCAAGGGAGGTTTTGGAAAAATATTGTTCTTTTATGCCTATCCCGATTTTTTTGGACAATGTCAAGGCCGAACAGGCGTATGAGACGATTGATAAGGAAGAACTGACGGATAAGGATACTGTTGTGGAGACAGTGGTTGAACCGGCAAAGACGGAAGAGAAGGAAAATGAAAACGGGGAGAAGGAGACGGTGGAGATTGAGCCGTCCAAAGAACGATATAAGATTCTTAAGCGTCCGGTGGCGCTGAACGATACGACTCCTCTGTGGAATAAGCATCCTAATGAGTGTACGGAGGAAGAGTACAGGAGCTTTTACCGGAAGGTGTTCTTGGATTATAAGGAACCGTTGTTCTGGATTCATCTGAACATGGATTATCCGTTTAATTTGAAAGGGATTTTATATTTCCCCAAGATTAATACCGAATATGATTCGATTGAAGGTACAATTAAATTGTACAATAACCAGGTGTTTATTGCCGATAATATTAAAGAGGTTATCCCTGAGTTTTTGATGCTGCTGAAAGGGGCGATTGACTGTCCTGACCTGCCGCTGAATGTTTCCCGGAGCGCTTTGCAAAATGATGGATTTGTGAAAAAAATCTCGGATTATATTACTAAAAAAGTGGCAGATAAGCTGACGGGCATGTGCAAAACAGATCGGGAGAATTATGAGAAATATTGGGATGATATTGCGCCTTTTATTAAGTTCGGCTGCCTGAAAGATGACAAGTTTGCTGAGAAAATTAATGATTATGTCCTCTTTAAGAACCTGGACGGGAAATATCTGACATTAAAAGATTGCCTTGAGGCGAACAAAGAGAAGCATGAGAATACCGTCTTTTATGTGACGGATGAAAAGGAGCAGAGCCAGTACATCAATATGTTTAAGGAAGAGGGCCTGGATGCGGTTATCCTTCCCCACAATATTGATAATCCCTTTATCAATCATTTAGAGCAAAAAAATGAAGGGCTGAAATTCCTGCGGATTGATGCGGATCTCAATGATACCTTTAAAGAAGAAGTAAAAGAAGACGATGAAGAATTTAAGAAGATATCAGAGACATTAACGGATATTTTCAAAAAAGCGTTAAATAATGATAAGCTGGCAGTAAAGGTGGAAAAACTGAAAAACGAGCATATTTCTTCCATGCTGACCGTGGCGGAGGACAGCCGTCGGATGCAGGATATGATGAAGATGTATAATATGTATGGTATGGATCCATCCATGTTCGGGGGCGCCGGCGAGACATTGGTGCTTAATGCGAATCATAAGCTGGTGCAGTATGTGCTGAATCATGGAGACGGGGAAAATACGGCTAAGTTTTGCGAACAGCTTTACGACTTGGCGCTCTTAAGCCATGGCACATTGAATCCGGAAAGGATGACGAAATTTATTGCCCGCAGCAATGAAATTATGTTAATGATGGCTGAATAATCATTTTCGGTAATGGTTTGGATGGAATCTGGCATAAAAATCTGCTTGCAAACAAGCTTGACACAGATTTTTATGCCAGATTTTATATTATAGGAAGCAAAACCGGCTTCCTATAATCGGATTTACGGCGCAAAGGACGCGCCTTTTATCAAAATTTGCTTCGCAAAGGACGCGCCTTTTATCAGGCGGAGGTTATTATGGAAAAAATATATAAGTATCCTCGAACCCGTCACCTTAAGGGGTCAAGGAAACAGGCGGGAGATGAGGATTTAAACAGTGTGCCTTTTGAAGAAATCCGGGGGAAATATCTGGTACTGGAGGAGAAGATTGACGGGGCTAACTGTGGAATCAGTTTTGGCGAAGACGGGAAAATGTACTTGCAGAGCAGAGGGCATTTTTTAAACGGCGGGTACGGTGAACGGCAGTTTGATTTGTTTAAAGCCTGGGCGGATTGTTTTCGGGCAAATTTGCGGGATTTGCTGGGCAGCCGTTATGTGATGTATGGGGAATGGATGTTTGCTAAACATACGGTATTTTATGATGAACTGCCCCATTATTTTATGGAGTTTGATCTTTTTGATAAAGAAACGGAAATGTTTTTTTCTACGGCTAAACGGCGGGAGTTTTTGTCGGCGGCGCCGTTCATTCATTCGGTGCCGGTGCTGGCTCAGGGGCGTTGCAGGAAATCAGAGGAAATCACGGAATTAATTGGACACAGCCGTTTTATTTCGGAAGAACCAAAACGGAGCCTGAGAGAGCAATGTGAGCGGTATGGAGTGGATGTGGAGCGCACCGGAAAACAGACGGATGTCAGCGGCATGATGGAGGGGATTTATATTAAAATAGAAGAGGGCGATTATACGACGGGACGGCTGAAGTATGTGCGTCACTCGTTTCTGAATACGATTCTCGATTCGGAGAGCCATTGGATGAATCGGCCTTTGGTCGCTAACCGCTTGTCGGAAGGCAGAGATTTGTTTGCGGATGATACAAATGCAAGCAGTATTTGAATGGCAGGGGGATGATTGTGGAGCAGACAACATTGGACTGGATATGGGAGGAAGCGTTTTCTTTTGAACGGCTGGCAGAACAGTGCCCGGAGTTAAGCCGGCTAAAGGGGGTGCAGCAAAATCCGGAGTATCATGGCGAAGGGGATGTATACATCCATACAGGGATGGTCTGCAAGGAGTTGTGCGGGCTGCCGGAATGGCAAACGTTGACGAAAAAGGAGCAGGAGCTGCTGTTTTTGTCGGCTGCTTTTCATGATATCGGAAAAGCATATTGTACAAAGTGGGAAGAAGGAAAGTGGACTTCTCCCAATCATACGATTGTGGGCGAAAAAGTGTTTCGCTCGATGGTTTACAGGAACAAAGAGCGATTTGGGCTGGATTTTAAACAGCGGGAGCTGGCAGCAAAACTGATTCGTTTCCATGGACTGCCGGTGTGGTTCTGGAAGAAGAAACGTATGGAATATGATCTTTTGCGGGCAGCGGAAAGCATACCTTTAAAGCTTTTGTATCTTTTGGCCAAGGCAGACGCCAAAGGCCGTCTGAGCCGGGAGCCAGGCCGAATGTCGGAATCGGGAGAGATGTTTGCCGAATACGCAAGGGAACTGGGGATTTGGGAGGGGGCCTATCCGTTTGCCAATCTTTATACGCGGCATCAGTATTTCCAAAAGGAAAATCTGCAGCCGGGGGCGCAGCTTTATGATGATACGGAGTTTACCGTGTGGATGATGGCAGGACTTCCGCTGGCAGGCAAGGATAGTTGGATTGAGGAAAATGGTGATGGAATGCCTGTGATTTCCTTGGATGATATCCGGAAGGAGTTGGGCATTTCCCCCAAAAGCGGTTCGGGAAAGGTGGCTAATCTGGCTATAGAACGGGCAAGGAAACTGCTGCGGAGAAAAGAACCGTTTATCTGGAATGCGACAAATCTTTTGCGTGAAACCAGGCAGAGGCTTGTCCGGTTGTTTGACGGATATGGCGCGCGGGTGCAGATTGTGTATTTGGAGGTCCCCTATAAGGAAATACAAGAGAGAAACCAGATACGCAGACGGCAGATTCCCGGAGATGTACTCGAGAAAATGATTAACAAGTTGGAAATACCAGAGCCTTGGGAAGGGTATCAAGTAAAATATCTATATGGAAACGATTCAATACTTTTCCTCTATTGAAATATTGCAAATATATGCTATAATAAGTAGTAATGGAAACTACGTATTGCAGATATACCCGCGGGCCAAATGATTTGCCGATATGATTCTCATATTTTATGCAGAATCACCCGAATCATTTGGCAAAGAAGTATGCTCGTGAGTATAAACGATTTCAAGGAGGAAAAATATGAGCTATAGGATAGTTGGCGATAGCTGCCTGGATTTAACGGAGGAATTAAAGCAGAACCTGCGGTTTCAAACGGTTCCCCTGACGCTTCAGGTGGATGACGCTTTGGTAATAGATGATGAAACCTTTGATCAGAAAGCTTTCTTACGGTTGGTCAAGGCCAGTACAAGCTGTCCCAAAAGTGCATGTCCTTCGCCGGAGGTTTTTAAAAAAGCATACGAATGTGCGGAAGAGGATGTGTTTGTGATTACGCTTTCCAGCCATTTGAGCGGGTCCTATAACAGTGCTATGGTGGGAAAAAGCCTATATGAAGAAGAACATGGCCCCAAAAATATTTTGGTTATTGATTCGGAATCGGCGTCGGCAGGTGAACTGAACCTGGCGCTGGCTATTCAGGATTTATATAAGAAAGGACTGGATTTTCAGCAAGTCTCTCAGGAGATACTCCGTATGCGGGACACGCAGCATACGTATTTTGTGATTGATTCACTGGAGCCGCTTCGTAAAAACGGACGGCTGACCGGCCTGCAGGCATTTTTTGCTACAGCACTGAATATAAAGCCGGTGATGGGGGCAAATTATGGCGTGATCATCAAGCTGGATCAGGTAAGGGGCATAAATCGTGCCTTTGCCAGGATGTGTGAGCTTGGCGTGAGGGAAGCCGGCGATATGGCAGAAAAGAGGGCGGTTATCGCCCATTGCAATTGTCCGGACCGGGCTGCTTTAGTGAAAGAGGAGCTGATAAAGAGAGGAAATTTTCGGGAAATAGTTATTACGGAGACGGCAGGCGTGGCAACTATGTATGCCGGAGACGGCGGGATCGTTATGGCCATTTGATGTACTAGTACAGCCATTTTTTCGCAGAAAAATGAGCGGATTAGAGGTGTTTGGGAATTGCGGGAGCATGAAATGCGGAGCAATTCGTGGTATTACAGAGTGGGTTGAGGTTTGAGGAGATGAGGGAATATCGGATATGGTGTTTGATGGCTACAGCAGTGTTTTTACTGTCCGGCTGCCTGGGTAAGCCTTATGAGCGGATAGAAAGCCGGACAGCAGGCGGGCCGGCGATAATCATTGAACCGGAGACATCGGAGGGAATAAGGATACAAATTGAGAAGCCTGGTTTAAGCCAGGCAGAGAGTCAGGAGGGGGCAGTCTGCACCCTCCTGTTTGCCGGTGATGTGCTGCTTTCCGACCATGTACTGAAAGCATATGAAAAGGCGGGCGGAATTCATGGCGTGCTCAATGAGGGCTATCGCCAAGCGATAGAAAATGCGGATTATTTTTTTGTCAACCAGGAATTTCCGTTCAGCAGCAGAGGGACAAAGGCGGAGGATAAGCAATATACTTTTCGTCTCCCGCCGGAGAAAGTTTCTTTGTTTCAGGAAATGGGAATTGACGGGGTGACTCTGGCAAACAATCATGCGTTGGATTATGGCCGGGACGCTCTTTTGGATTCTTGTGTTGTTTTGGACCAGGCCGGGATTGCCCATACCGGGGCGGGGGAAAATCTTGATGAGGCAAAGCGCCCGGTAACGGCAGAAATAAGAGGGAAAAAAGTGGGGATTATCGGTGCGACTCGTGTTATACCTGTAGCAGATTGGGCAGCTTCTGCCGGCCGGCCGGGAATGCTCGCTGCTTATGATTCCGGCCTGTTGCTTGAGGAGATACGTGCTATGCGCCAGTCGGCAGATTATCTTGTGGTCTGTATTCATTGGGGCATTGAAAGAGAGGAGGAGCCGCAGGAATACCAAAGGACTTTGGGAAGACAGATGATTGATGCGGGAGCGGATTTGGTTATTGGCTCCCATCCCCATGTGCTGCAGGGGATTGAGTATTATCAGGGCAAGCCGATAATCTACAGTTTGGGAAATTTTGTCTTTGGGAGTTCCATACCCAGAACCGCTCTTTTGCAGGCTGAGTTGGAGGAGGGGGAGGAAGAGCCGTCTTTTAAGCTGCTTCCTGGCACATCAGGCGCCGGTTATACACAGATGATTACAGATGAAAGAAAAAAGCAGGAATTTTTTCAGTATATGGAAGATATTTCCTTCGGAGTGGAAATTTCAGAAGAAGGGGTAATTAAACCTGTTTCGTAAAGAACTATTGTGTTTTTTTGCCAAATCACGTATACTAGGGGTAGCAGTTTAAGCGGCGGGGAACAAAGAATCCTGCTTTGCAGGATTCAATTTTCTATATGCAAAGTCCCATGCAGAGGAAGTATGTCGCAGAAGCGGCGCATGGGGCGCGCGGCGAGTAGGGGGGAAATGGCTCTCCCCTGCTCGATTGAAACAAAAAGATACTCTGCCTGCATATTACTGTCAGGGAGTAAGGAATAACAAAGGAAAACGTGTGGGAGGAAGGGTATGTTTTGTGGCATTTGCGGAAAGCAAATTAAAGACGGGGCAAAGTTTTGTCCTTTTTGTGGGGCGCCACAGCAGGGAGGGACGCCTGAGGTACCAGGAAAAAAGAAAAGTCCTGCGATTCTTATTGCTGTTTCGGCAGTCTTGGGAGTTATGGCAGTCGGGGCAGCGGCGATATTTTTGGTAGTGGCTTTTAACTTCGGCCTTTTCGGTCATTCCGAAAAAGAGAAGGACGATGACGGCAGACACTTGTCAGAGGAGGAACAGCAGGAAAAGCAAGAAGCGGAGGATATACTGGCCGGGCTGACATCACAATTTGTCGTCAATGCCTATTCGTCGGAGGCGGAACAGATTGAAACTTATAAAGCGAACGCAGAAGAATATATTGAAAACGGCCAATATGAAGAAGCACGTCAACAGATGGTTTTGTGGCAGAACCTGCTTGATGCTATCAATGGAGAGAATGATTATGAGATGGAAGTAGAACAGGTTGATGTCAGCGAATTCCCTAAAATAAAAGTCTATGTGAGGATTCAGGATAAGGCTACCAAGACGGCGGTTAAATCGCTAAAGATGGAAAGCTTTTTTGTACAGGAAAATGCAGGGGGGTCGGAATATCAAAAACGGGATATTTTGCGGGCCGTTCAGCTTGATAATGCCGAGCGTCTGAATATCAGCATGTTGGCAGATGTAAGCGGCAGCATGGACGGGCAGCCCCTCCAGGAAGCCAAATATGTCATGAATGATTTCCTTAACAGCGTACAAACCGGGGCGGGGGACAGCGTTTCCGTAATCAGCTTTGCCGATTCGGTTTATATTAATACGTCGTTTACCACGGATATTAACCTGGCCAGAAATGCGGTAAACGGGCTTACCACTTTTAACATGACGGCCCTGTACGACGGGCTTTATGTGGCGGTGGAGCAGACGGCGGCTCAGGACGGGGCAAAATGTGTGATTGCGTTTACCGATGGCAAGGATAATATCAGTAATTGTACGCCGGCGATTGTGACAGAGAAGGCCCAGCGGTATAATATCCCGATATACATAATTGGTGTGGGTAGCGATTTGAGCACATCGGATCTCGAGTATATTGCCAACAATTCCGGCGGTTTTTACCGCAATGTGGGCCAGATCAGCAATATGGCAGAAATCTATAACGCGATTTTCCGTCAGCAGAAGGAAATGTATTTGGTTGAATATGAGACGCTGCAGCAGGATAATGACGAAGTGATGCGGAACATGAACCTGGATTATGTAGATGAGGTGGTGGCGGTGCGTAATGAATATCAATATGTGCCGTCCGTATATCGGGAGCCGGTAGTTTCTAAAGCCAAGCTGCGCGTCAATGATTATATCATTTATGACAGCGACAGACGGTATGTGACCAGCGCTGATTTGAATTTGCTGACGCAGGAGGAACTGCGGCTGGCAAGAAATGAGATTTATGCGAGAAAAGGGCGGCGGTTTAATGACCAGTATCTTCAGTCGTATTTTAACGGTAAGCCCTGGTATCATGGAACCATTGCGCCGGGGAGTTTTTCTGAGAATATGTTTAATGATTATGAGCGGGCCAACGCTTACTTTATCGCAGATTATGAACGGTTGAAAGGATATATTCGGTAAAGATGACGCGAAATAGTCAGATAATCAAGAAGGACAAAACGCGGGAAGTCCTGCGGATGGCCGCCATGGTTGCAGTGATAGCTGCCATGGCGGCCGTTTGTCTTTATAGCATAAAGGTGATAAAGGGAGATTTTTTGGCACGGAAGCAAAAATTGTCGGTTTCCAATTTTGCGAACACGGGAAATGACGGGCGGATCATTCACATTGAAACCGATAAACCAATCATAAAGGAGGATTGGGATCGGGAAGGATATCGGCAGTATATGGGCCGTCTGGAGTCTATCGAATCCCGGGCTCAGATAGAGGGGGAAGGTTTTACGGTTGTCTGGGAACAGGTATTCCCTATGGAAACTGCTGCTTATGGGGAAGTAGTATTGATACCTGCCATAGATCGGCAGTACCATCGTTTGGTGTTGTTTTTTGCTGCGCAGGATGGACGGATTGTATACAAGACGGAGCAGTTGGCGGCGAATTATATTGTTTATGGAAGTCTGGATCAACTCAATCAAGGGATAGCGGCAGTTTCTTTTCAGGATATGAACGCCGACGGCCTTACTGATGTGGTGTTGGTTTCTTATTATCGTGATATTCAGGAAAGCTGGGAAATGTTTGTTCCCGGCAGGAAGAGCGCAAAACTTGTTGAAGAAGGGCAGGAGAATGCAGGATATACCAGCGAGGGGAACGCCGGTGAAGGACAGGCCGGTGAGATCGCTGGAGAAAATGCAGAAGGCCGGATTGATGCCGATATGAGGATGTACCATAAGATCGGGGACGTGCTGTTTCAGGGCCGACAGGGGTTTTATCGGGATTGGCGTTTGTCAGAACAGGCAAACCGCTATGGGATGAATAAAAGTATCCGTCTGATGGTGTCTTTTGTCAAGGAAGGATATTCGGTGGAAGCTTTCTATACGGCAAAGACGTTAGAGGAGCTGACAGAGTGCGGTTTTTGCATTGATGACGAGCGGGTCATTGAGGAAGATTTCGAGAAATTAGGCCGGCTGCGGGTAGTACCCGGTTACTATAAAATGGCGGAGTATTATATTTTTATGATTTATCTGGTCAATGAACAAGACGATATCGTGTGGAGCTGCCAGCCTATGGGGAATTATGAAAATTTGTATGAAATCCAGCAAATCGAATGCTGTGATATCAATGGCGATGGGCTGAAAGATTTGGCGGTGCTGGCTCGTTATAATGACGACGAGATGGACGGGGAAATGATCATCGAGAAAGATTATTCCCTGTATTACCAAAAAACCGGGGGATTTTTGGCAGATACAGAGCTGAAAAGCTGGTATCCATGTGGGGAGGAAACAACGATGGAAGAACTGATCAAACAGGCCAGGGCATTTTGGGGCTGGGGAATGTAAAGGGAGCGCAGGAATGATAAAAATATTGATTGTGGATGACGAGAAGCCGATTTGTGATTTGATTGATATGAATTTGACAGGCGCCAGATATCAGTGCACGTCGGTGCAGGACGGAGCCGAAGCTGTCCGGATAATTGAAGCTGAGCGTTTTGATTTGATTTTGCTGGATGTAATGCTTCCGGGAGTCAACGGATACGATATTATGGATTATATCCGTCCGCTAAAAATTCCGGTAATTTTTATTACGGCCAGATATGAAGTAAAGGACAGGGTAAAAGGGCTTAAATTGGGTGCGGATGATTATTTGGTTAAGCCTTTTGATGTGGTGGAACTGGTTGCCCGCGTGGAGGCAGTATTGCGCCGTTATCATAAGGCAGAAAATCTTTTGTCGGCAGGAGATGTGGTAGTGGATGTGGAGGCCCGACAGGTGACAAGAGCAGGGAAACCTGTGGTGCTCACCAATAAGGAGTTTGACCTGCTTTTGCTGTTTATCCGCAACAAAAATGTAGCGCTGTTCAGAGAAACATTATATGAAAATGTATGGGAGGGAGAATATATCGGGGACAGCCGCACCGTGGATCTCCATGTGCAAAGGCTGCGGAGAAAGTTGGGATGGAAAGACTGCCTGGTGACGGTTTATAAGGTGGGATATCGTTTAGAGGTGCCTCAATGAAATTTTCCTTTAAGCTGTTGTTGTGGACGATTGTGGTGATGGCCCTGTCTCTGGGATTCAGCGGGTTTTATCTGGTCAATTATGTATTTGAGACTTCTATGGAGCGGGAAATCGGACAGGCTATGGAAGAAAGCCGGATTTTACGTTTTGCTTTTGAGACAGCCGCGCTAAATGTTCCGGCCCGTTATGACGTGCTGGCAGACCGCACCATAGAAGAGATTGCACAAAATTTGGAAAGCGGTGGAAGCCGTCGTCTGCTGCGGATATCAAATGAAAATATGCAGGTGATATATGGGAGTGCAGGCTTTACGGGCGACGATATTTTGCTGTCCCAGACGGACAGGGCAGTTAATACCTGGCAGATTATCCGCCGGGAGGACAATTATTATGTGCAGACGTGTATGACTGCCAGCGCTTTGGATCGTGTTCTATATCTGGAAACCATGAGGGATGTGACAGAAGTATTCCGCGAAAGGGCCTTGGGCTTTTTGGTATACCGGCGGATAACCGTTTTGATGCTGGCGGCGGGAACTTTTATCATGCACGGGATCGCTTCCTGGCTGACCAGGCCCATACGATTGCTGACGCGTGCGACGAAACGGATGGCAGAAGGGGAGTATAGTTATCGGGCCAAGCAAGTCAGTGACGATGAACTGGGACAATTGACTTTGGATTTCAATCGGATGGCTAACGCATTGGAGGACAATATAGGGATGCTGGAGGAGGAAATCCAGTCCCGGGAAGATTTTGTGGCGGCTTTCGCCCATGAACTGAAAACACCGCTGACGGCGATTATCGGTTATGCCGATATGCTTCGTTCCCACCGGCTTGACCAGGAGAAAAGTTTTTTGTCGGCCAATTATATTTATACGGAGGGGAAGCGGCTGGAAGCGATGTCTTTTCGTCTGTTGGAGATTATGGTGACTCGTCACGGGCAGCTTAAGCCTCAGATGGTTTCGGCGGATATGCTGTTTCAGTATCTTCGGAATATGTACAAAAATCATAATTCAATGGAAATTCGATGGAAATATGAGCATGGTGTGCTACAGGCAGAGCCGAATCTGATCAAATCCGTAATGATTAATCTGATTGACAATGCCTGTAAGGCATCGGAGCCGGGAAGCGTCATAGAAGTACAGGGATATGCGGAAAAAGGAAGGTATTGCTTTTCTGTGCGGGATTACGGTATGGGCATTCCCAGGGAGGAACAGGAAAAAATCACCCAGGCATTTTATATGGTGGATAAATCCCGTTCCCGCAGCCGTAACGGTGCGGGATTGGGCTTGGCTTTGTGTGCGGAAATACTGACTCTGCATAAAAGCAGGCTTGAAATCGAAAGTGAACCGGGAAAGGGGACTTGTATGAGTTTTTCTTTGTCGGCGGGGCCGGACAAGAAAAAACTTCCCGTGAACAATAGCGAATTATCAGGATCGGATAAGGAAAAACGATCGAAGATAAGGCAAAAGGAGGGGAAAAGGTGACAAAAAAGCAGGTAATCGGCTTTTTCTCTCTGATGTTGGTAGCGGGGGTGTCTGTCTGGGGGCCGGAGGTTATCTCCCGCTGCCGCGATCGTTCTTTGCTGGGAAGCGTTTACCGTGAAGAGGTGGAGACGGCCAAGGAAGGATATCGTTATGAGCTGAGTCCGTCGGAAAAGCTTTACGTATTTTCACAGGCTCTGGCAAGCCAGGACATGGGCGGGAGCTATACCTTTGTGGAAAATTCGAGAGGGGTGCCGGGCGGGGAGATACCCGGCCAGACCCTCTCTGCCGAAGCGGCCTGCGAGTTTTGCAACCAAGGGCTTCAGGATCTGAAAGACCGGGGGATTCTTCCTGATTCCGTGCAGGAGACAGGTTCGGATTTATATGATGCCGTGCTTTATACCGCCATTGATGTGAGGGAACCGCGAAATTATGTGACTGTGTGGAGAATTTCCCTTTCTGACCGCATACGGGGAGTGGGAAAAGAAAATCGTCTGATGGATGTTTATATGGATGCGGATGACGGGAAAATTTATGAGGTCTATGCCCGTACGGAGTGGCAGTGGGAACAAATCGATCCGGATGCCATAGCAAAAGCCTGGTGTAATTATCTGGGTTTGTCAAAGCCGGAACCGGATACAGAAGCAAACCCGCTGACGGAAGCAACGCCGTATTTCCGAAAATATTGGATTCCCGGGGTGGGAGAGGAGAAGACGGTGATAACGGTGGGCTATTATGAAGGAATCAGGGAGGTATTTATTAAGTTATCACGATAACCGTTCAGGCGGGCATCTTCTTGCCCGTCTACGCCGGACAAGAAGCCCATGAACCGTAACACCAAATTATCCTTGCAGAAAGAAAAATGTGAAAAGAAGCTCTTGACCTATTGTCTAATTTAAGGGACGTATGATATACTTTTTCTTGATAATATCGGCCATAAGCCGCGGCGTTTTCCGGCAGGTTAAAAAAGGCAATAGTTCAGACAGGGCGTCTTTTTGCCCCGTCTACGTCGGACGAGAAGCGTTGTCTGAATGGTTACAAAAATTCAATATCCCGGGGACGCGGAAAGGAGAAAAATGAAAGCAGAAGAAACATTGCAATTTTTGCAGAGCGCATCTTCAAAAGCCCTGATGACACAGCTTTACGGTTCGGATAAAGCAGAGGAAAACATAGGCCGTTATCAGGATATGATAGGAAAATTTCAGAAAAAATATGGAGATAAAGATATTCTGATGTTCAGCTCTCCCGGCCGTACGGAGATCAGCGGCAACCATACTGACCATAATCACGGCAAGGTGTTGGCAGGCAGCATCAATTTGGATTGTATTGGGATTGCTGCCGTAAACGATACCTCCAGGATAAATCTGGTCAGTGAAACTTTTGACCAGGAGTTTTCTATCAGCCTGGATGAATTGGAGCCAAGCGAAAATAAGGCGGGAACCGAAGATTTGATTAAAGGGATACTGCAGGGGTTTAAAGAGTTTGGTTATAAGATAGGTGGTTTCGATGCATACATTACCAGCAATGTGATCAGTTCTGCCGGGGTCAGCTCTTCCGCGGCTTTTGAGATGCTGATTTGCTCTATGGTAAATACATTTTTCAATGAAGGCCGCATGGATACCGTGAATTATGCCCATATAGGGAAATACTCGGAAAATGTGTATTGGGATAAAGCTTCCGGACTGCTGGATCAGATGGCGTGTGCGGTGGGCGGACTGATTACCATTGATTTTTTTGATCCGGCTAACCCAGTGGTAGAGAAAATTAATTTTGATTTTGCCTCTCAAAACCACAGCCTGATTATTGTGCAGACAGGAAGGGGACACGCAGATTTAAGTGCTGATTATTCGTCGGTGCCGCTGGAGATGAAGAAGGTGGCAGAATATTTCGGCAAAGAGGTTTGTGCGCAGATTACGGAAGAACAAGTAATCGGGCATTTACAGGAGATCCGTGAATTCGCAGGCGATCGTTCGGTCATGAGAGCGCTGCATTTCTTTGAGGAAAACAAGCGGGTGGAAGCAGAGGTGGTAGCGTTAAAGGAAGGTCGTTTTGAAGACTTTCTGGCGGGGATTACCGCTTCCGGCAATTCTTCTTGGAAATGGCTGCAGAACTGCTATACGAATTCCGCATATCAGGAGCAGGGGATTTCCGTTGCTTTGGCTTTGACTGAGTTGTTTATCCAAAAGAAGCAAAAAGGGGCATGCCGGATTCACGGCGGCGGTTTTGCCGGGGTGATTATGGCCATGCTGCCAAATGATATTGTGGATGAATATATTGCCTATATAGAAAAAGCCCTGGGCGAGGGAAGCGCCTATCGGATGAACATACGGCCATATGGGGCGATTTGTATTAATTCTTTGGCGACAATTTAAAATCGCCTGCGGCGATAGGCGGCCTGGGTTACTGTTCACATCATGGCTAATCACTCCGCTGATTAGCCATGGGCAGATATCATTATGGGGGCAAAGCATATGCCCCATTGCCGAAGGCAATTTAAAATGGGCATATGCGGTTACGTTCACAGGGTACCTGTGAACAGTAACCGGCCTGGTTTGCTGCCATTTAATTTAGATAAGTCTTTTCCTCACAGGAAAAATGTGTTATGATGTCATCTGGACTGGAAAAGAGATGATAGAATAATGAAAATAAAAAAACATATACCGCAGATTATTTATTTGCTGCTGTTTTTGCTTTGCCTGGCGATAGTGTTTTTGATGGGCAGGCTGGAGGCGCCAGAAAAGCCGGGCAGCGGCGCCGTTCCGTCAGCGAGCGAAAGCCTGCCGGAGCCGTCAGAAGCAAGCGAAGAGGAGGAGTCTTTGGCTGACCGGGAGCCGGAAAAAGAGGAGGAAACAATTCCCGGGGATTTTGAGAAGGAACGTGGGAAGCCCTGTGACGAGGCGGGAAAGGAATCAGAGGCCGAAGCAAATATCCCTGAATCTTATGTCCCGCCGTCGATTATGGTGGCATCCGATTTGCATTATATCAGTGCGTCTACCCATGATGGCGGCGGGGCTTTTTTGCGCATGACGGCTTCGGACGATGGCAAGGTAAATCATTATAGTGATGTGCTTATCGAAACTCTCGTGAGAGAAGCGATATCCCAAAAACCGTCCGCTTTGGTATTGACAGGAGATATCACTCATAACGGAGAGCGTGAAAATCATCAGGCACTGGCAGAAAAGCTCAGGCCGGCGGTTCAGGCGGGAGTGCCTGTCCTGGTGATTCCCGGCAATCATGATATCCAAAATCACAATGCCGCCACGTATTTCGGTGAGGAAAAAGCCCAGGCAGAGTATCTGAAGACGGGACAGGAATTTGCGGATATTTACGATGAGTTCGGCTATGGCCAGGCGTTCAGCCGGGATGAAGCTTCCCTGAGCTACTTGTATGAACTGGATGACACGCATTGGATGTTGATGCTGGATACTTGCCAATATGACGATTACAATCGGGTAAACGGACGGTTGAAAGAGGAGACGATAAAGTGGGCAGAGAGATATCTCACCCAAGCCAGGGAACAGGGGATACAGGTGCTTCCTGTGGGACATCACAATCTGCTTTCGGAGAGCAGATTGTATACAACAGAATGCACCATGGACAATCACCTGCAGGTTATCCGATTTTTTGAACAATATGAGTTGTCCTTATATATCAGCGGCCATCTTCATGCCCAGCGGATAAAGAAACATAAGGCGGAGCCGGGAGTGGCAGAAGATGCTTATGGGATTACCGAGATTGTGCTGCCGCCTTACAGTATTCCGCCCTGTCAGTACGGATGGCTGTCCTGGAAGGAAGACGGCATGATGGAATTCCAGACAAAAAAAGCAGATGTGGCCGCTTATGCGCAGATGCAGGGAAGTACGGAAGAAAATCTGCTTGATTTTGACCGGTATGGCCCGGAGCTTGCGAAGCGGATACTGGCTGAGCAGGCGAAAAAGACGATTACGGCCATACCGGATGATTTGAAGGAAGAAATGGCAGATATATATGGACAGATGTATTATGACTATTGCGCCGGGAATCAAATGAACCGGGACAGCATTTATGCGGCCAGGGCATATAAGCTATGGGAGCGGATAGGGCCGGACAGCCGGTATAAGAAAGAAATGGGGCAAATGATCGAAGATGTAAAGCAGGATCAGCATTGTTGGAAAACAGAAAATAAAAACGTGGATAAGTAAGAGGAAGACAGGATGGACAGCAAAAAGAAAAACATAAAAGGAATCCGAATTCGTACGATAAGCTATGGCTTAATTCTTATTGCATGTATTTTATACATATTGGTTCTCTGTGCAACCGTCGAGTTGTCCATGGAATATAACAGTCTGAGTAAGGCAACCGATGATTATGTTGCCAGCGTGCAGGAGGCGAGCCAAGTTACCGATGCGTCGGATTACCTGACTATGGAGACGCGGCTTTACGTGATCAATATGAATCCGAAGCATGTGGACAATTATTTTACCGAGGTTCATGTGACCAGACGCAGGGAAAAAGCGCTGGATGTGCTGGAAAAGCAAAACAACAGTGCGGAAGCTTATGGCTATCTGAGGAAAGCCCTGGAAAAATCGAATGAATTGATGGAACGGGAGATCTATGCCATGAAGCTGGTAGCTGTGGCCGGCGGGCAGAATACAGAAGATTTTCCTCAGGAAATAAAGGATGTTTCACTTACTCCCGAAGATCAGGCATTGAGCACGGAAGCTATGCTGGAACGGGCGGAGCAGCTAGTATTTGATGAAAATTATCAGGAAATGAAAAGTTTGATTAATGATAATATCAACAGTTTTTTTGATTCGGTGCTGGCAGCCACTCAACAGGAACAGTCCGACAGTTCCCAGGATCTGAAAACAGCTATGGGAAGGCAGAGACTTTACATCAGTCTTCTGTTTGTATTGAATATTTTCAATTTTATTCTGGTGATTACCTTGATTGTCAAGCCTCTGCAAGTATATATCCGCTGTATCAAAGAGGAGAAGATGCTGGAGATTTCCGGTGCTTACGAATTTAAATATCTGGCATTAACGTACAATGACATTTATGAGGTTAATGCTGCAAATGAAGCGATGTTGCGCCATAAGGCGGAACATGATGCGCTTACCGGGCTGATAAACCGGGGCGGGTTTGATCAATTAAAGCAGCTTTTGGCTGTGCAGAAAAAACAAATTGCCCTGCTGCTCGTTGATGTAGATAAGTTTAAGGAAGTAAATGACGGATTTGGTCATGAGACGGGGGATAAGATACTGAGAAAAGTGGCGAAAACGCTGCAGGAAAATTTCCGCTCGAAGGATTATGTAGCCCGTATAGGCGGGGACGAATTCTCCGTTATTATGCTGGAAGCCGCGGCGGATATGACGGAACGGATTCGGGATAAGATCACTAAGATTAACCGGCAGTTGAAAAATCCGGATGACGGCCTTCCGCCGGTATCTTTGAGTGTGGGAGTGGCTTTTTCGGATGACGGTTTTACTGATGACCTTTACCGGAATACGGACAGCGCTCTTTATCAGGTGAAAGAACACGGACGCTGCGGATGTGATTTCTATGTTCCCCAATAGCTTAGGATGATACTCTTAATCAGCGGAGTGATTGGTCTGGTGTGAACCATAACCTTAAGATCCCTGCTGACGGAATTCTCTGGGAGTTATGCCAAATCTTTCTTTGAACTTCCGGTTGAAATAGGAGAGATTGTCAAAGCCGGATTCTGATGCCACGGAAAGGACAGAGTCTTCCGAAATCAGCAGGCGGCGGGAAGCCATAGTAAGCCGGTAATTGTTCAGGTAAGCGGTAAAGGATGTGCCGAAAGTATTTTTAAAAAATTTCATAAAATGTGACTGGCTGAAACCTACGGAATCGGCCAGTTTTTTTATGGATAAAGGCTCGCTGTAGTGTTGTTCTATAAATTTTAAAATCTGGCGGGATTTTTCCAGGGAGCGCCGGTGGGAGATGTCGGTAAGGTTTTTGCGGCTGACCAGGCCATAATGGTAAAGCAGGAAGAAAAATTCGAACAATTTTCCTTTGATCAACAGTTCATAGGCATCAGGAAACGTGCGGCGGATTTGATCAATCTGGTCCAGGCAGGCGGCAGCACGGGAATAAGCATCCATATCGGGGCTGAGGCGGCAGGGAAGGATAAACTGACGAAGATCGATAGGGGCCAGGTAGGTTTCCCAGGCAGTATCCGGCTGACAGGCGTTCAAAAGACGCAGGGGGAATATAATGTTTTCATATTCCATGATTTGCTCGTCAAGCTGTCTGATAGAATGGAGCTGTCCGGGGCAGACAAACACGATATCCCCTGCGGCAACTTCCAGGGGAGTGAAGTCCACGGAAATTTTTCCTGCGCCTTTTTTAATGTAAATCAGCTCCATCTCGTCATGCCAGTGAAGAGGAACTTGCTTGAAATCGTGAGGAATGGAACAAGGGTATGTCAGGTAAGGGAAAGGCTTATCCTGGCTGCGTGTTTTTTCATGATAGTTTTCGTATTCGATAATATCCATAAAATCACTCCTTTTTTTGTGAATGGCTTAAAGAATGATAGTATTGTACCATATTTTTCCTGAATAATGCAAGAAAAAAACCGCGGATGTGGATATAATAACAATAGCAATATCCATTTTATATCGCCTGCGGCAGGCGGACAGAGAAGGAGGAAATAATGGAAAACTTGATGAATCTTCTGAAAGAACAGTGCGGCAAAGATATTGCTTTATGCAGTAATGAAGAGGTGTATCGGGGCCTTATGGCTATGGTGCAGAGGGAGGCCGTCAAGCGTGAGAGCAATGAAGGAAAAAAGAAAATTTATTATATTTCGGCAGAGTTTTTGATTGGAAAGCTGCTGTCCAATAATTTGATTAACTTAGGCTGGTATGATGAAGTGAGGGATGGCTTGGCCGAGGCGGGAAAAAGTTTGGGCGAAGTGGAGGAAGCGGAAACGGAGCCGTCTTTGGGGAACGGTGGGCTGGGCCGTCTGGCCGCCTGCTTTTTGGATTCGATGGCCAGCCTGGGGCTTAATGGGGCAGGTATCGGCCTGAATTACCATTTGGGGCTTTTTAAGCAGGAGTTTGCGGATCGGCTGCAAAAAGAGACACCTAATCCCTGGATTGAAGAAAAAAGCTGGCTTATTCCCCGGGATGTTTCCTATTCGGTACAGTTTGGCAATATGTCGGTAAAATCCAGATTGTATGATATTGCCGTGACTGGATATCGGAACAGAACGAACTGGCTGCATTTATTCGATATTGAAAGCGTGGATGAGAAAATCCTGGGAGAAGGGATTTCTTTTGATAAAGAAGACATTGCAAAGAACCTGACATTGTTCTTGTACCCGGATGACAGCGATGAAAGCGGACGGAAATTGCGAATATACCAGCAGTATTTTATGGTCAGCAACGGCGCGCAACTGATTTTGGATGAATGCGTGAAAAGGGGCTGTACTCTTTATGACCTGCCGGATTATGCGGTAATCCAGATTAATGATACTCATCCGTCAATGGTAATTCCCGAACTGATTCGCCTGCTGGTTCAGCGGGGGATTGATTTTGACGAGGCGGTAGAGATTGTCAGGAAGACATGCGCTTATACAAACCATACGATACTGGCAGAAGCATTGGAGAAATGGCCGATCGCTTATCTGAAAGAGGTAGTTCCCCAACTGGTGCCGATTATTGAGATATTGGATGATCGGGTCCGGCGTCAGTTTAAAAAGACAGAGGTGGCGATTATTGACCATGATGACCTGGTGCATATGGCCCATATGGATATTCATTATGGTTTCAGTGTCAACGGCGTGGCTTACCTGCATACGGAAATTTTGAAAAATACGGAGCTGGCCGATTTTTATGAGCTGTACCCGGAGAAATTTAATAATAAGACCAATGGCATTACTTTCCGCCGTTGGCTGCTGCATTGCAATCACCCGCTGGCGGACTTTATTACCAGGAAAATTGGTGCAAGCTATAAGACCGATGCCGATTTGCTGGAGAAGCTGGGCGAATTGACCGATGAAAATACATTGAGGGAATTATTGGAAATCAAGCACCAGAATAAACTGGCCCTGAAACGTTATCTCAAAGAGACACAAGATATTGACGTGGATGAGAATTCTATTTTCGATATTCAGATAAAGAGGCTTCATGAATATAAACGGCAGCAAATGAATGCGTTGTATGTCATTCATAAATACCTGGAAATTAAGCGGGGGAAAATTCCTTCCACGCCGATAACGGTGATTTTCGGAGCTAAGGCGGCGCCGGCTTATAAGATTGCCAAAGATATTATCCATCTGATTTTGTGTCTGGAAAAGCTGACCTATGAGGACCCGGAGGTCAGCCCCTATCTGAAAGTGGTGATGGTGGAAAATTACAATGTCACTAAGGCGGAGAAGCTGATTCCCGCTTGTGATATTTCTCAGCAGATTTCCTTGGCTTCTAAAGAAGCCAGCGGTACCGGCAATATGAAATTTATGCTTAACGGCGCGGTAACTTTGGGCACTATGGATGGGGCAAATGTCGAGATTGCCGAGCTGGTCGGCGCAGATAACATTTATATTTTCGGCGAGTCCAGCGAGAAGGTGATTGGGCATTACGCGAAGGGCGATTATGTTGCCAAAGACTATTATGAGAAGAACGAAGAGATTAAAGAAGCGGTGGATTTCATCATCGGTGAGGAA
The DNA here is from genome assembly GCA_947383005.1 of uncultured bacterium. GTDB lineage: Bacteria > Bacillota > Clostridia > Lachnospirales > Lachnospiraceae > Brotaphodocola. Next base: position 38,735 of record CANDBT010000024.1, read on the forward strand.
TTGATGGCTATTGGCCACAAGGATAATCTGGACCGGCTTTATCAGGAACTGGTGGGCAAGGATTGGTTCATGACTTTGTTGGATTATCAGAGCTATGCCAAGGCCAGAGAGCAGGCTTATGCAGATTATGAAGACCGGATCGGCTGGGCGAAGAAGATGATGGTAAATATCAGTAAGGCGGGATTTTTCTCTTCTGACCGCACGATCCGGGAGTATAACCGGGATATTTGGAAATTGGGAGATTAAAGTGGCTGGAAGGCGGTTTGCTTTCGTGCGGCGGGTAGGGGAAGTAATCTTCCCCTACTGATTATACAAGCATGCTATTGCTTTATTGGCTGAAAATAGGTTGAATTTATCCTATAAACTATATATACTATATTGAGAAAGAATATAGGAGATGATGGATTATGAGGATTGATACAAATACAATGGTTTCTATTACAGAAGCAAACCAGAATTTTTCCAAAGTAGCAAGAAAATACTACCACACCGGATGGATGCAGAGTCAATGCAGATGGAGTTTGGGTACAGTAAAGCCTTATGCTTGCCGCCAGGCGCCGCTATGAATAGAAGGCAGGAAGTACACGGACAACAATATCCGTGTATTTCCTGCCTTTGGGATATGGCCTTTTACCGTAATCCCCCTTTCATCCATAGCGGCGCCTGACGGCAGGCATGGGGGGATTTACCACGAATGTAAACTTCCGTCTTCCTGCCGGCAAACGGGGAGGTAGGCTTTGTGGAAGGGATAGCGGGCGGCCATCTCTTCATCCACATCACAGCCAATTCCCGGCCGTGCTTCCATAGTCAGATAGCCGTCCCGGTACAGCGGGCCGCCGGTCACTACCTGGTGGATAAGGCTGTCCGTAGTCCCATCTTCCTGAATCCCAAAATTATACTCTGACACATTCAAATGCCAATTAACGGCATGGGTGATGGGAGAAACATCATTCGGCCCATGCCAGGCCGTTTTAATGTCATAAGTCTCCGCTAAAGCGGCGACTTTTTTCGCTTCCGTAATCCCTCCGATACGGATGATATCACAGCGGATGAAATCCACCCACCGTCCGGTAATAGCCGGGAGGCATTCCCAGCGGCTCTTATAGAGTTCGCCGAACGCAATGGGAACTGCTGTTTTTTCCCGCACATAGCGGAGGGAATCCACACAGTCCGGAGCTACCGGATCTTCGATAAAAAAGGGATCGTATTCTTCCAATTTCCGCATAATCCGTACAGCCTGATCCGGGCTGAATCGTTCATGCAAATCATAAATAATTCCTACATCTCTGCCTACAGCCTCACGAATCCGGATAAAATACTCAATAGTATTGTAAATCTCGTCTTCCGGCGTCCACGGCTCTACCTTCGGGCCGTTTTGGTGGCCGTTGACCTTAAAGGTTCCGTTTGCTGCCGGCAGTCCTGCCCGCAGCCGGATAACTTTCAGTCCCCGCACACGCACATATTCAGCCGCCCGGGCAATTTTTTCCTCCTGGGTCTTTCCTAATACATGGGAATAACACAATACTTTATCCCTTACTTTTCCGCCTAAAAGCACATACAGCGGTTTTCCGGCGGATTTGCCAAGGATATCCCATAAAGCCATATCGATGCCGCAGAGCGCGCTCATCATGATATTTCCCCCTCGCCAGTAGCTTCCCCGATATACAAACTGCCAGAAATCCTCAATCTGTTCCGGGTCACGCCCAATTAAAAGCGGTGCCAGATAGGTGTCAATCAAATCCGCTACGGTCTGCTCTCTTCCGTTGAGAGAAGCATCTCCTACCCCATAGATTCCCGAATCCGTTAGTATTTTTACAAACAAATAATTCTGGTTTGGGGAGGTAAGGATTGTTTTTACCTGTATTATTTTCATATGAAATCCTTTGGTTTATTAGTTCATACTTAAGTCGTGGAAGAAAAACGGCTGAGTTTCTCTGGTTCCATCTTACGGGAAAAAAACCTTCCCGTAAACAGGAAATGCAAAAAATTGCAATAGATTCTCTTTTTTATTCACCAGAAAAGCAAATTTTTGCCAAAATGATTTGACGGAGCCTGCAAGTTTTGGTATAATTAAACAACATAACCATTCATCCGATGTAGAATTTGATACAAATTGAAGTTCACAATTTTAGAGGTAGAGGCCATGGGAGAGCAACAAAACGAAAAAGAATTTTCCGAAGACATTGAATATGTAGGCCGGATCAAGATGCAGTACGCGTCTTTGTCCAAAGCGCAAAAACGGATTGCCAACTATATCCTAAACCACCGGGAAGCCGTCATTCATTATTCCATCACCACCATGGCGCAAAAAACCGGAACCGTCCCTTCTACAGTTACCCGTTTCTGCCAGGCTTTATCTTACAAGGGATTCAGTGAACTTAAAGTCTATATGGAAAAAAATCTGGCTTCTCCTTTAGCCATGGATACGCCGATCCAAAAGAGCGATACGATTCAGGTGGCTATCCAAAAACTGATGAATTCTTTCCAAAATGCCGTATCCGATACTATGCGGACTTTAGACGGAAAAGTACTGGTACGGGCAGTCGATGCTATTTTAAACGCCAAAAATATTGTTTTTTTCGGACAAAGCGGCGGTTCCATTTCTGCCTTATATGCCCAGCAGCTATTACTGCGGATCAACATTTTGAGCCAAACTGTCAGCGGAAAAGTTGATATGAACCTGGCAGCCAGCACTTTGGGAAAAGGGGATGTGGCTATCGGTATTGCCTACAGCGGGGAAATCCGTTCCGTGATTGAGGCGATGACTACAGCCAAACACAACAAAGCCACCACCATTGTCATTACTGCCAGCCCGGCTTCCACCATGGGCAAGTTAGCGGATTTGAAACTGTTTTACAGCTATAACATCCCTGATGATTTGCAGTATCTGCATTTGGCCAGCATGTGTGAGCTGGCTATAATCGGCGCTATTCAAGCCGAAATTTTGAGACGGCCCATGCAGTTGGAAAAGATTGAAGCTTGTAAAAAAGCTGTGTTGGCCAGCCGGATCAAATAATTCTGTCCTTCGGCTACATTCCTCTGCCAGCGAAGCTGTTCCAAGGCCGAAGGCCGGCTTTGAAGCAGCTTTTCTGGCAGAACGACATCTTATTATTCTGCCATCTGAATCTTCTTTTTTCTGTTTTTTTCGAAATATTTGCATATATATCCTCATAAAAGCAGAAACGGTTGCAACAATTTGCATTTTTTGTTTACTTAATCGGAATTTTGTTGTATTTTATACCCAAGGGCACCCCTTAATTTATGCTGTTTCACAGCAGGACGGTTCGGCTTTTGCTGAACCAGAACCATAAAGTATAAAAAAGAGCTGATATTGATATAAGTTTTGTTCAATTCTCCAAAGAACAGGAGGAAAACGGCTGGGACAAAACGCAAGCTCTTGGGAAACAAAATTTAACCGTTTAAACGAAATAAGGAGTGAAGCCATGGAGCAAGAACTGCTTGTAATCAAAAGCTGCAGTGAAGCCGGCTATCATCCGCTGGTATTTTTTGAAGGCTGGCGGGTGGCAATATTAAATGATACCCCCCGGTTCCACCCAGAAGAGATTAAAGAAATGCAGAGGCATAATACTTCCGATGAGGTTTTTGTATTACTGGAAGGGAAATTTACCCTCTATGTCGCTGAAGGCGGCGACGAAGGGCCGGGGAAAGTAAAGGAAATCGAATTGGAGACGGGAAAACTATATTGTATACCAAAAGGAGTATGGCATACGCATGTGACAGCTCCCGGAACAAAAGTATTGATTGTTGAAAACGCCGATGTTTCCTCTGAAAATTCTGATTTAGCAGCAATAGACCTGTTTTCTTCCCTAAAAGAAGAGACAACCCGGTTTATCCATCTGAAAGAGCAGATGGAGCACAACCTCGAGACAAATATCCTTCCTTTTTGGAGGGAATATATGATGGATAATGTCCATGGAGGTTTTTACGGAAGGGTAGATGCCCAAAGAAAGCCCGATCTTCAAAGCCCGAAATCGGTTGTGCTCAACTGCCGTATCCTCTGGACGTTTTGCCGCACTTATGCGCTGTGGGGGAAAGATACGGACAAAATGATTGCTGATCGCGCTTTTGACTATATCTGCCGTTATTTTTGGGATGAAACTTATAAAGGCGTATACTGGATGGTAACAGGTAAAGGGGAAGTAGCGGAACCGGAAAAACGAACTTATGGCCAGGCATTTTTTCTCTATTCCATGGCTGAATATTACCGGGTATTTGGAAATCGCCGTGCTTTGGAGCTGGCTATGGAAACATTTTCGCTGATTGAGCGATATTTAAAACTGCCGGGCGGCGGCTATCGAGACTCGGCTTCCCGGGATTGGCAAAAAGACGATTGGGTGAATTTCTGGGTAAAAAACAGAACCGGGGCCTTAACGCTTCTCAATTCCAACATGCATCTGTTTGAAGCGATCCTGACCCTGGCACAAGTAACCAAAGATCCGTCCGTGCTGCAAAGCCTGAAGCAGCAACTGCTTTTTCTTTTGGATACGGCAATGGACTGGAAATGCGGTCATATGAAAGCGGCAATGGCATTTGATGGCTCAAGGCTGGATGGCGAAATAAATTTTGGGCATGATTGCGAATGTTCATATCTGATTATGGAAGCCGCCGAGCTTTTGCAGGAAGAAAAGCTGCTGCAAAAAGCAGAGAAAGCGGTGGAAACCATTATCAACCATGTGCTTGGGGAAGGTTTAGACCCGCAATCCGGCGGCATGTACTATCTGGCAGATACGCAAAAACCACAAGTAAACCGCAGTAAAATCTGGTGGGTTCAAGCCGAAGGAATTACGGCTTTTATTGATCGGTATCAGCGGACGGCAAAAAAAATATATCTGGATGCGGCTGTTTCTATATGGAATTATGTGCAAACTTATATGGTAAATACGGAATTTGGCGATTGGTTTTCTGTTGGCGCCGAACCGGAGATATCATCTTCGGGACAACAGGAAGAGGATATTTCTGTTGTTTTTACCAATGACGAGATGGCCGGCAAAGGAAAATGTCCATACCATAACTCACGGGCCTGTTTGGAAATCATCAAACGGGCAGAAAAAATCATCAAGAAATAGTTAAATGAACAGGAGAATGAATATGAAAAAAAGATATTTAGCATTGGCAGCGGCAGGAATAATGGGAATGCTTTTAGCAGGATGTTCATCTAAACCCGAAACACCAGCAAATTCTGCAAATAATCAGGCGGACGGCACACAAGCGGAAAGCAAAAACGAAGCAGGTGGGGATGAACATACCGATACCCCTTCAGGAGGACTCAACTTGTCCGGGCGGCACTGGAAAATCGGCGGTCAGGTCCGTCAGACCAGTTTGTATCTCTATTATGCCCGGGATCTGGGATTGTTTGAAGAAGCCGGGCTGGATGTGGAAGTCGTTACCCTGGCCAATGGGCCGGCTCTGAACGAGGCATTGAATGCCGGTGAAATTGAAGCTGCCGCCAACGGCATGGCTGCCGTCTATGTGCTTCCTACAGAAAATTTCTACTATGTCGGGGATACCACGATCAATTTCGGCGGCCAGGCCATGTATGGCAGAACCAACGATGCGATTGTCAGTGCGGGCGTTTATGAGGATACAAAATATTACGGAAACGCCGAGACGGTTTCCGGAGCGACAGTCCTGGGCCTTGGCGCCGGGCCGCAGCAATTTATCGCTTACAGTTACGCGGAAGCATTCGGATTGACTTCTGAAGATATCGAGTTTGTGGCAATGGATCATGCTCAGGCATATGAGGCTTTTATCACGGGCCAAGGCAGTCTGTTGGCAACTACACCGCCTTATTCCAATATCCTGGAAAGTGATCCCGATTACACTATGGTTGCCGACTATATTGACCTGGCCGGCGGACCGTTGGTGGATTCCTTCATCGTCAGCAAAGATTTAGCTGACGAATATCCTGATGATGTGGTAGCTATCCTTGAATGCTGCTATGAAGCTATGGATCGTCTGGCAAAGGATGACAATGCCCGCTCGGAATATGCGATGAATTTATATAAAAATGAAGGCGGAACTACCTATACCGAAGATGATATGGCTTCTGAAATCAAAAATGTAACTTTTTGGACCTGGGAAGATCTGGAAAATCCGGAATACCCGTTCGGCAACACCATGACTGTCATGGGCGAATTCCTTATTGAGCAGGGATTGATCGAGGAAGGCTCCATGCCTCAGATTGAAAGCGCTTTAAATCACGATTTTGTTGACCGCCTGCTGCAGGTCCATAAAGAAAAAGCAGAATAGTAGGACGAATAATGATGATAAAATTTTTGAAAAAATATAAATATCTGTTGATTTCCCTGGCTTCCGTGGCTGTCGTTTTGCTGGTCTGGTATTTGCTTATTGATGTGATGAAAATGACCAAAAGCTCTGTTTTCCCGGGGCTGGAAAAAACTTTCCGCACCTTCATCGCCAAATTGACCCAGAAAAAACCCGATGGAGCTACTTTGGGACAGCATTTGCTGGAAAGCCTGAAAGTATGTTTGTTAGGCTACAGCATCGGTGCCGTTTTGGGGATTCCTCTGGGGATTGCTATGGCCTGGAATAAATGGTGTGACTGGCTGATCCGTCCGGTATTCGACTTGATCCGTCCTGTGCCGGGCCTGGCCTGGACACCGATGTTTATCCTGATTTTTGGTATCGGCATTGAAGCGAAAGCTATGGTGATCTTTGTCAATTCCTTTGTGGCCTGCATCGTCAATACGTATACCGGTATTCGCCAAACCGACGAGCTGCATTTATGGGTGGGCGATGTGTTTGGCGCCAGCAGTTGGCAAAAATTGACCAAAATTGCCATTCCTACGGCATTACCCATGATATTTACCGGACTGCGAACGGCTTTGGGCGGAAGCTGGATGGCTTTGGTTGCCGCTGAAATGCTTGCCGCCAGTAAGGGCCTGGGTTTTATGATTCAGCAGGCTCGTTATATTTCCCGTCCGGACCTGGTTATTGTTGGCATGCTGATGATTGGCATTGTCGGACTGGTTCTGGATATAATCCTGCAAAAGATTGAAACTATGGTAGCAAAGGGGATGAATGCACAATGAATAAAAAGCAAAAAAATATTACCGAATTAATTTGTGCGGTTGTTTCCATCCTGACGTTTTTGATACTGTGGCATATTGGGGTAAAAGGGGAGCTGGGACGGCTAATGCCTGGCCCCCTCCCGGTAATCCGTATGTTTTTCGCTACTTTGTTTGGCGGGACTATCGGTTCCCGGACAATGATTATCCATATTTTATATAGTTTGATCCGGGTCATGGCCGGTTATTTCCTGGGAGCAGCCGTAGGTGTGGTTTTAGGTTTATCTATGGGGTGGAGCCGTTTGGTGGAAGCTGTTTTTTCCCCGCTGTTTCGTATTATCCGTCCGATTCCTCCTATTGCCTGGATACCGATTTCGATTATTTGGATCGGTTTAGGCGAAGACGCAAAAATATTTTTAATTTTTCTGGCTTCTTTTTGTTATGTGACTCTCAATGCCTGGAGCGGGGCTAAAAATGTTGATCCGGATTATCTCAGGGCGGCCCGGATGCTGGGTGCGGGAAAAAGACAGCTCTTGTTTACTATCGTGCTTCCGGCCTCAATCCCATCGATTTTTGCCGGACTGCAGGTGGCCCTTTCCAGTTGCTGGGCCACCGTCCTGGCAGCGGAAATGGTCCGCTCCTCAGAAGGGCTGGGATGGATTATTATCGCCGGAATGAATAATAATGATATGGTTCAGATTATGACCGGTATCCTGGCGATCGGACTTGTGGGGATGCTGCTCTCTATGATATTCAGAAAGGTGGAAGCGAGGCTATGTCAGTGGAACAAAAGCGGAAGCTGATAACATGCACCAATATTGATAAAAGCTTTAAAGTTCCTGAAGGGATTCATCAGGTAGTTTCCGATTTCAGCCTGGAAGCCCGGGAAAACGAATTTATTTGCCTGTTCGGGCCGGGGCAATGCGGAAAAACTACGTTGATCAACTTGATTGCCGGCTTTGAGCTGCCTGACCAGGGTTCAATACTGGTAGCAGGTAAGCCGGTTACCAGCCCGGGTCCTGAAAGGGGAGTGGTATTCCAGAATATCTCTCTTTTCCCCTGGCTGACTGTTATGGGAAATGTGGAATATGGTCTTAAAATGGCCGGCGTCCCCAAAAAGGAACGCCAGGAGCGGGCACAAAAATACATTGATCTAGTGGGGCTGCAGGGTTTCGAACATGCTTATCCGGTCAAACTGTCCGGAGGAATGCGGCAGCGGGTGGGAATCGCCCGGGCTTACTGTATCGAACCAAAGGTCATGCTGATGGATGAACCGTTCGGCGCTTTGGACGCCCAGACCCGCTATCTTATGCAGGAAGAACTGCAGAGAATCTGGCAGACGGAAAAAAGAACGGTTATTTTTGTCACCAACAATATTGAAGAAGCCATCTATCTGGCCGACCGGATCATTGTCCTTTCTAATTGTCCGGCGACGGTAAAAAAAGAATATGTGATTGGCCTGCCCCGTCCCCGCCAATACACTTCGCCGGAATTTCTGGCCTTGCGGAAAGAAATCCAACAATGATAGGAACCGTTCAGACGGGCAAGAAGATACTCCGTCTGAACGGATGCAGGAGATGAGCAATCAGGGAGTATAAAATGGAAATAAGAGAAAAGGAAAACCGCCAGGTTAAAGTGAAGGTCAGCCATTTGACGAAAAAATTCGGGGATCTGCTTGTATTAAACGATATCTCCTTTGATGTGGAAAAAGGCGACCTGCTATGCGTGGTAGGGCCTACCGGCTGCGGCAAGACCACGTTCTTAAACAGCCTTACAAAAATTTATGATGTTACCTCAGGAGAAATATTGTTGGATGGACATCCGGCTGATCCCAAAAAAGATCATATTGCTTATATTTTTCAGGGAAATTCCACTATGCCCTGGCTGACCGTAGAACAAAATGTGGCTTTTGGGCTGGATATCCGTCATGTGCCCAAAAGAGAAAAGCAGGAACTGACCGACCGTTATCTGGAAATCGTCGGCCTGACCAAATATCGCCGCTATTATCCCAAACAGCTCTCTGCCAGCATGCTGCAGCGCGTATCCATTGCCCGTGCCTTTGCTACGGAACCGGAATTGCTGCTGATGGACGAGCCTTACGGCCAATTGGATATCGAGCTTCGGTTCAAGCTGGAAGACGAGCTCGTCCGCTTGTGGGAAATGACAGGGACTACAGTGATTTTCATTACTCATAATATCGAAGAAGCTGTTTATCTGGGCGAACATATCATGGTACTGACCAATAAGCCTACAACCGTAAAAGAAACGATGAGAAATCCCCTGCCCCGCCCCCGGGATATTGCAGCGCCGGAATTTGTCCGGCTGCGGGAACGGGTGACGGATTTGATTCGATGGTGGTAAAAAATCATGAAAAGAAAAACTTACGAAGAATTATTCCCCGGACTGTGTTGTCCGGTACTGATATCCTCGCCGGAAAATATTTTTTATACGATCGGTTTTTCCACTACGGCCAGAAGACCGGCTCAAATCGGGTGGAATGCCGTGATCATGACAAAAGCGGGCACCTGGTTTATCTTTCCCCGGGCTTGGGAACCTCTGGTGAAGGAACAGATAGACGAAACACAAATACACCTGGTTTCCTATGACAAAAAACCGGGCGAGCCATCCGAAACCACGGCCTGCCTGCTGGACTCCCTTGCGGGAAACTGTTCCGGCTGTCTGGGGATTGAACGAGATAAGCTGGAATTGGATTTGTACCTTTCTCTTCAGGAAAAATTGCGCTTTTTTGGCAAAAGCCGGGAATGGACAGATATCTCACCCTCGCTTCTCAAAGCCAGAATGATTAAATCCCGGGAGGAAATTTGCGCACTGAGGATTTCCGCACAATTAGCCAGAGAAGCTATGGAATATGCAAAAACAATTTTGTGTCCGGGGAAAAGAGAACGGGAAATTGTAGCTGCATTGGAGTATTTTATGCGTTGCCGCGGTTCGGAAGGAGTCCCCTTTACCATGAAAGTCCTTTCCGGAGAAAACAGTACAAGAACAGTCAATCTGCCGGGTGAACGCCGGCTAAAACCAGGCGAAGTGGTATTGCTGGATTTCGGTTCCGTTGTCAATCATTATGCTTCCGATTGGACCAGAAGTTTTGCCTTGGGGGAAGCAAGCCCTGCCCTGACGGAACTATACCGGCTTGTCTGGAAAATTGAACGGGAATGTATCCGCTTGATCCGGCCGGGAACAAATTTCCGGGATTTGCTGGCTTGCGCAGAAAATATATTAAAAGGGCATCCCCTGGAAAAATGGTTTAATCCTTATCTGGGTCACAGTATCGGTATCAACAGCCAGGAATGGCCGGATATTGTTCCCGGAGCCGATATAGCATTGCAGCAAAATATGGTCATTACCATAGAACCGGGAATTTATGTGCCGGGCCTCGGCGGTGTAAGAATCGAAGATGAGGTGTTGGTTACAGCAGACGGAGGAGAAATCCTCACCGGCCTTGAACAAGAAGGATTTATCCTTCCGGAAAGAAGGAAACACCCTGCGGGTATACCATGATGTCCAAAGAGCATGGACGGAAAGGAGGAAATTTGATAATTAGAAATTGGCGGAGCGTTTCTCCCACGATTGTACACGATTTTGGCATTGACTATAAACTTTTGTTGGGACAAGCTTTTTATGATCCAAAGGAATCCCACTGTTGTATGGAAGGAATGCTTTATGTGGCTTATGCCATGCTTCAGGAGGGAAAAGCTTATGAGCCGCATGCTCATGGCGATCATGAAGAAATTTACTATATTATTGCCGGAAATGGCGAAATTACCATTGATGGGGAAACCCAAAAGATTCGGGACGGAGATGCTATTTATATTCCTGCCGGTTCCGTTCATTCCATTGTCAACAACGGAACGGATTTCCTGATATTTCTGGCATTTTCATCGCAATTGTAACAGTCCGGACGATGGGGAATTTAATGGGGAAAGGAAAGAAGATTTATGCAGCGGAAAAAAGCGATTGTAACCGGAGGAAGCAGCGGCATTGGACGCGGAATTGTCTATAGCCTGGCTGCGGAAGGCTATGACTTGGTGTTTTCTTATCGGAATAAAAAAGAAAACGCCCTGAAAGTTATTGCTGATTTGCACCAAAATTATCCTGAAGGATATGCTGAAGCTCTCCCGGCGGAATTATCCCGGGAAGGAGCAGGCACGGTTTTTTTCGAAGAGGCCGTAAAATGTCTGGGCGGGCTTGATTTGTTGGTCAACAATGCTGGCGTAACGATTTTGGAAAGTATTTTTGATCTGACTGAAGAGAATATGGATTATCTCTACCGGCTTTTATTCCGCAATTATGTAATTATGATGCGGGAAGGGGCATCCTACATGGCAGAGCATAACATTAAAGGCAACATTATCAATATCAGCTCCGTGCGCGGCATCAGCGCCCATCCGGGTGATTTGGTTTACGGGGGGATTAAAGCTGCACTGAACCGGGCATGTAAATCGGTAGCCCTGGATGTGGCTCCTTACGGGATTCGCGTCAATAATATCCTTCCCGGAGCGACCCGCCGTTTTACGCCGGAAGAAGAGGAACTGGCAGATCCTGCCCATCGGGAAAAAATCCGTTTTCTCTCGCAACGGATACCCTTGGAACGTTACGGCACACCGGAGGATATTGGGAATGCGGTGGTTTTCCTGGCTTCTGACAAAGCTTCTTATATCACAGGGATTTCCCTGGTTATCGACGGCGGCTTGTCCCTGCCGGGGCTGGCAGAGACGGCAAAGGAAGCCGAAAGCGGATGGGGCCGTACCGTGCGTGATTTTGAAAGGTAGATTCTGCTTTTTCATGTATGTAGTAAAATGGGCGCAGGAAATGCCATAAGAAAAAATTTATTACGTTTCCTGAAATAGGATGCAATTTCCTACGAACAAAAAACCATCCCATGAAATGTCGCCATGAAATCAGGCACAGAGAGGCTTCGGGGGTACATATGATATATAAGGGAGGAAAGTATTTACTCATTTCCTCCCTGTGTCATATGTGAGGAGGTGCTTTATGAAGCCAAAACTGGAAGTCTCCCAAGTCAGCTATTCCTACCATTCCCCGGATGGTGAAACGCCGGCTCTTTCCCATATATCCTTTACCGTCCGCACAGGAGAATTCCTGGCTATAATCGGACCGTCCGGCTGCGGTAAATCTACTCTGCTTTCCCTGCTTTGCGGCCTGCTCTCGCCAGAAGACGGTTCAATCCTTATGGATGGCATACCTTTCGGACAGTCGACGGAAGGCATCGGTTATATGCTGCAAAAGGATCATCTTTTTGAGTGGAGGACGATTTACGGGAATGCCGCTTTGGGATTGGAAATCCAAAAAAAACTGAATAAAAAGAGCAGACAGGATTTATCCGAAATGCTGAAGACCTATGGCTTGGGAGGCTTTGAAACCTCTCGCCCTTCGGAGCTGTCCGGCGGTATGCGCCAGCGGGCTGCCTTAATCCGTACACTGATTTTAAAACCGGATCTGCTTCTTTTAGACGAACCGTTTTCTGCTTTGGATTATCAGACGCGGCTGTCCGTCTGCGATGACATCAGCAATATCATTCGCAGCACGGGAAAAACGGCGATTCTGATTACCCATGACCTGTCGGAAGCGATCAGCGTGGCTGACCGTGTTATCGTGCTTTCCAGCCGACCCGGGAGGGTAAAGGCCGTACTGCCCATCACTTTCCCGGACGGCTGCGGCAGCCCGCTGGAAAGACGGAATACGGCGGAATTTTCTTCTTATTTCAATCAAATGTGGAAGTTGCTGCAGGATGACAGTACAAACGTTACAGGGACGCAAATAAAGCGTGTTTAAGAATATAGGGCAAAAAGACAGAGGGAATTCCGCGGGAGATCAATGGCCTCAAAAGGCATGGATTCCGCGGAGTTCCCTCCTTTTTGGTATTATGTACTCTCGGAATCTCTCCTGCACCTGCCTTTGTGGCTGATTTTCCGTCATATGCACCTGAATTTAATCAACGTACGTTCCACGTACGCCTCATAAATTTATGCACATTTGACAAAAATCATCTCACAAAATCAGGCGCAGAGAGATTCTGAGAGCACATTATTTTCCGATTGCCCGGTTTGTTGAAAATTTACAGAAACCGTTTTTCCAGCCAGGCGATTCCTTGATACAGGGCAGCCGACAAAAGACAGAGGATTACTATGCTCATCATTACCAAATCCAGCTTAAAGAGGTGTGGGTACAGAATGATAGGATCCGAAATCCGTTTTGGAGAAATATTTTTTTAATTCTATCATTCTTTTGGCAATCAGGCCGATATAGTTAATAAGAACATGGTGTGGACAATAATCCTATTTTTCCATTACGGCAGGGAAATCATATGTCTAAATTAAAAGCATCAAGCACCGCTTCTCAAACGGCTGCCAATGCAGGGAAGAGGTTTCAGCTTGTCCGGCAGCAGACAGAAATGAAAGGCGGGGAAGCGCTGATCCGGGAAGTTTCCCGGAAAACCCGGCAGCAGAGGGAGCAGGCACAATCGGATGATCAGGATATCAAACCGGAACAGCCCAAAGATACGGCGGAACTCTCTGATACACATTCCCGCACAGACCATCTTGGCATCCTGGATGAAACGTCCGAATGGCTGTTGGAAATGGCCAAAGAAGATTGGGAAGCTTTTCTGGAATGGTGGCCGGATCCGGATATTCCTTTGGCGGATCAGCTTTCGGAATTGTCAAAACTGTATCTTAGCCTTTTAGAAGCTGCCTTCAAATATGCGGAGGGCAAGAATCTGGCAGAGCAGATGGAACGTCTGGATTCTCTTCTTGCCCAAAAGCTGGAATTGATTATGGATCAGAATTTGGATCAGTTGACGGCTCTTTTGGAGGAGGCAGGAGATTCTGCTTCTCTGGACGGCATTCGTTCCAGCCTGTATCGGCAGACCGCCGGACGGATGCTGTCTCCCCAGGCCGTCCACAGTCTTTTTGCCCAGGCGTCCTCTGCCCGGAATACAGCCGGGGCGCATGCAGGTATCCGCTCCCGTTTCCCTTCTTCGCCATTTTCCGGGGAAGGTATGATCTATCAGCCATCCAGAAAACAGAATGCCGGATTTCAGCAGGTGTATCAAACTCAGCAGCATTCCTGGCGGGAACAGCTTCGCCAACGGACGGAAACTATCCGTGATGCCAGAAACGGCGTTGCCGGGAAAGCCTTTTGCCAGACACGCGCCGTTTTTTGCTCAGGGAGGGAACTCGAGGCGGCAAACCGGTTTGCCGCACATGTAAGGGGCACTGGCAATCTGTTCAATAATCCTGGCATCACCGCCAGAAACCAGGAAGTTACCGGGCTTCTGGCCGCAGTTATGGCTATCAAAGGCCAGATATACGCCGGGGAATGCAGCCATACCCGTTTCCTTGCCCGGATTCTGCAAGATGCCATCGAAAAAATCATCAACCAGTACCTGGGTTCCCGAGGAAGCGCTAACATATACAATCATACTCTGGCAGCGTACTGGCAGACGAAGAATCCTCAGAAGGCAATCCAGGATGGGCAAGACTATGCTTACCAGCAATATCGTGAGAAACAGGAAGATCCTGCTTTCCCAAAGTCTGTTCATTATTCCAGAGAATCCGGCTTTTTTCGGTCCCTGCTGAAAAATCTCAGCCCGGATAAAGAATTTGCCCTGGGAAGCGCCATTCTGCTGAAAGACTGGAAGGATTTTCTGTATACCATTAAGGGAAATGCGCAGGAACCCTCCGCTTTATCCAGAATTGCAGGCTACAGTCCCTGGAGCATCCTGGCCGGTTCGGGCATACAGCACATGGACAGCGGCGCCCACATGGGAAAAATCCTGCTTGGTATTGCGGCAGTTATTTTTCTGGGAATTTTGGCAGGGATGTGGCTGTATTTTTTGTAACTGTTCAGACAGCGGGAATTCGGCATGAATTTGGGCGTCAGGCTTGTTTGTAAGCCCAAATTCATGCCGAATCTGCCGCCAGGCAGTATTAATATGTCCCGTCTGAAAGGTTGCATTTTTTAACCTTCATAGGGTACCTTCCCGGAAACTTACTTCCTTTTCAGGAAGCTCCTTCAAAATTTCCCACTGTCCCCGTCCGCAGAACCGGATATAACCGTCCTTGGTTAATTCTTGCATGCGGTTGCGTACTATGCCCGGGGATCGTCCCATATCCTCTGCCAGATTTTGCGCCGACCTTCGGGGATTCTCCCTGATCAGATCCATAATCCTTCTCCGATCCAGATACCGTCCCCGTTTTGTCTCTGGCCCAAAGGGATAATCTGCTTTTACCATAAACTCCCCGGATAAAAGTCCCTGGCCAGGTTCCCCCTCCCTCCAGTTCCTTTTTGCCGGGTTTACGCTTTTTCGCGGCTCAAAATAGATTTCCAGATGCCACTCGTGTACGCGGATCTCCCGGATCTCATGAAGCATCTGGATAATCGCGGCCTTCTCGATTCCCCCCTTTTCCATCCTGGATTTTATTGTTTCAATCCGCTGTTTTGGGTTTTGGATTTCCCGCTCCTTCTGTTCTAATTGACTTTTCCGCTGATAAAGCCCGGCTATCCTCCTTCCCAGCTCTTTATCTTTTCTTTGGTAATCCTGCTCAGAGATTACCTGCTCTAAAAATTTAGCCAGCAGGAAGTCCTTCTGTTGCTGCAGCCGCTGCTGTTCTTCCTCAAGCCGTTTTCGCTCCTGATCTGTGGGAATCTCCGAAAAAACCTTTTGCAGGATCCTGACCGTATGGCGGGTGATCCCGTCTTTATCCTGTTGCCGGAAATCATAATATCGGCGGCAGACCTGCCCTAAAAGGGTGAACACGGTTTCTTCATTCAGATTTACACCATCACAGCCATCTCCCGATTCCTTTTCGGTTTTTCGGATGTTCTCTTTACGGTTGCTGTTTTTTCTCCCTTTTTCCAGATAGCTGCTGCATTTCCATTCTACAATAATCTTCTCTTTATCTGCATATCCGCGTCTCCATGTCCGGTAATAGGGCTTTTTGCACTGGCCGCAGACAAGCTTTCCGGACAAGCTATACTGTCCGGGGCAACAGCCTTTCTTATAAGTTCTGTCCCGGTGGAAGACCCGGGCCCGTTCTGACATTTTCTCATTGGCCTGCTGCCAGGCTTTCGGGCTTACAATGGCCGGAACCGCCCCTTCCCGGAAAATCCACTGTTCTTCCGGAACCTTTATGGTCTTTTTCTTTTCAAAATCATAGTGTAAACGATTCATGACCATGGTGCCTTTGTACAGAGGATTACGGATAATCCTGCCCACGGAAGTGGCTGTCAAAGGCTTTCCGTTCCGCTTCCGGTATCCCTGGTTCAGAAACAGATTGGCGATGGTGCGGCTTCCGTATCCGACTGCGGAGTATTCGTAGATTTTTCGGATTACATCCGCTTCTTCCTCCACGATTTCCAGGGAACCGTCCTGCTTTTTGCGAAATCCGAACACCTTTGATGTCAGCATGGCCCTGCCGCCGCTTAACTGCCGGTGGTGATGGGCATTATTGATTTTTTTGCTGAGTTCCCGGCTGTACTCCTCTGCAAGGATGGCTTTAATCCCCGTAATCAGTGTATCCTCTGTGGTATAGAATTTCTGTTCTATGTACATGTACAGGAGCTTTCCTTGATTTACCATCCGATCCAGGAACAAATACCAGTCCTTTACATTCCGCATCAAACGATCCTGGCTTTTGATCACAATAACATCGAATTTGTCCTCCATGAGATCTCCAAACAGCCGGTTATATTCATTCCGCCCCCTGGTCGTGGTACCGCTCTTGGATTCCACATACCGGTCTGCCAGAAACCACCCATGTTGTTTTACACATGCTTCACTTTCCTCCACCTGGATATTCAGCGCATCGATCTGGCTCTCCTCCTCTGTACTGCATCTGCAGTAAATAGCCGCACGCAGTAGCGCCAATCCCTATTCCCCCCTATTGGCCAGGGAGAGAAAAAGAATTTGCTCCTCCGGGCTGATCAGATTCTCTTTTACCAGCAGGCTGGCAATTTGTCCCAACATCTGTCCTTCCCAATGCTCTTTCTCTATCGGTGATTTTTCCTGGTTTGTGCGTTCTTTTGGCATATGATAAAAATATCCTTTTTTTTATTCTATGCCAGAAGTGCTGTCCTTTTTCCTGTCAGTATGTACTCACAGCCAAATACCTGGCTTCCATAAATAATTAAATACCCCAGACCTTGCTGTGCTGCCAGAAACTCTCCGATAATGACACCTACCAGGCACAAGCCGATATTTACTTTCATGTTGCTGATAATCAGCAATACCGATCCTGGCAGCAGAACTTTGGTCAGGATATCTTTTCTTGTCCCGCCCAATGAGTGTATCAGTTTGATTTTATCCGGGTCAATGGCAGAAAATCCGTTATGCAGGGTCAGTATGGAACCGAATACCGCTACGGACACTGCCGCCACCACAATCGTCTGCACATGATTGCCGAGCCAGACAATCAGCATGGGTGCCAAAGCCGATTTGGGCAAACTGTTCAGCATAACCAGATACGGTTCCAGTATTTCTGACATGCTGCGGCTGAACCACAATCCTGTCGCCACTACCAAGCCTAGAAACACCACCAGGCCAAAGCTGACCAAAGTTTCCCAGAGCGTAATCCCTACATGTCCCCATATGCTTCCGTCTTGGAGCATATCCCAAAAGCAGTTAAAAACCCGGCTGGGGGAACTGAAAATAAAATCGTCAATTATCCCTGTCCTTGCGCACACTTCCCATCCCGCAAGCAAAACTGCCAATAGCATTCCCCTGCAGAAAACCACCTTGCGCCGATGAATCCGTTCTCTGTCCATATATTCCTGCTGCGCCCGGCTGCAAGTGGCGGAAATTTCTTTTTCCTTCATGTCCAATCCTCCTCCAACATACAGACAAGTTCTATTCATCAAATGTAACAGTTCAGACGGGCATTTCTTGCCCGTTTTCAACGGACAAAAGCTGGACTGTTACCATTAAATAACCTGCTGTTACTATTTACTATATGCAAAAACACAAATATCCGCCCCGGTTTTTTCCGGGACGGATATTCAATCTGAACGGTTATATGAATCTAACTGGCCAAAAACCCTTTTCCGATTATCTCGCTGGAGTTGGAGATAAGGATGAATGCCGTCGGCTCAATCCGCCTGATATGGTTTCTCAGTTTGATAGCCTGGCTCCGCTTCATCGTTGTCAGGATAATCGATTTATCCCTGTGAGTGAAGGCTCCCTCCGCTTTATATACCGTAGCGCTTCGATTGAGGTCATGGATAATAAACTGGCAAATCGGTTCCGGGTTATCACAGACAATATTAAAACATTTACATAAATTCATATTTTCAATCACATCATCAATGACCAAAGATTTAGCCATAAGACCGAGACAGGAAAATAAACCTGTGGTCGGGCCAAACACAAAAAATGCCAGTACCACAGAAGTCAGATCCACAACCAGCAAGGCTGTGCCGATATTCATATGTGTATGCTTCTTTAAAATCATCGCAATAATATCGGTGCCGCCGCTGGAAGCGCCGATGTTGAACAATACCGCCGAGCCGAAGCCCGGGCAAAAGATAGCAAAAATCAACTCCAAAAGCGGCTCCCTGGTCAGCGGGCCTCTCATCGGACACAAACGCTCCAACACGGAAAGGCTGACAGACATCAGCATACTGGCATAAACCGTCTTTACCCCCACGTCTGTACCCAGGAACAGAAATCCCAACACCAGCAATGCCGTATTGACAAAAAACGTAAAATCTCCTGCCGACCATCCGGTCAGCCTGGCAAAAACCGTAGAAAATCCGGTCACGCCGCCAAAAGCAAAATTATTCGGGAATTTAAAAAAATAGATTCCCACCACCATAATCCAGATACTGAAAGTAATCAGCCCATATTCTGCTGCTTTTCGGGCAATAGGATTACGGATATCCCTCGTAGCCATACTGATATTCTCCTTTACTTAAATGTTCAGCGCATCCGCGTTGGACTGCGCGAAAATGGGGGACGCAAAGCGGCAACTTCCATTCTCATTTTCTGCACATCCGCCGGAGGCTTACAGTCCCCCTCATTTATGCACACGGGCACCAAAGGAAGATTTCCCCTACTCGATTGGTGATGTCGGAGATACGGGATAGGGGGACTTGAACAATTTGCACATCACAGGCAGCTTTTCCGCCGTGAATTTGGCAAATATCTCCTGTTATCCACAATATACCCCCAACTACCTCGAAAAGCAAACATCATTATTATTGAACGCGCTACAATAGAAGGGCTGTGAACAACAGAAGAACTGTGAATGCACGTGAACGGTAACTATGTTGGTATTTGACAAAAGGGTATAAATAGGATAAGTTTGTATCAGATAGAAAATCGAGTAAGAAAGGGCGCAATGTGTCCGGCCGGCGTATGTCCTGTGCCGGAAAGGGCAAAGCGTAGAGGGAAAAGTTATGCCGGAATTGCCAGAAGTTGAAACCATAAAAAGTGTGATTGGGCCGCAAATACAAGGGCTTACAATTGTGAAAGCAGTCGTAAAGCGCCCGGAAGTTATTGCTTATCCCCTGGCGGATGAGTTTTGCAGGAGGCTGGCCGGCCGGACAGTTGAGAGGATGATGCGCAGGGGGAAATTCCTGATTATCCTGTTGGAAAATGAAGCCCGTGTTATACTGCACTTGCGGATGACGGGCTGCCTGCTGTTTACGCCACCGGATTTGCCGGAAGAAAAACATACACATGTCATATTTCGCCTGGATGATGGTAAAGAATTGCGTTTTTCTGATACACGCCGCTTCGGCCGTTTTTGGCTGATTCAAAAAGGGGAGGATGATACATATAGCGGAATAGGGAAATTGGGTATGGAGCCGTTTGATCAGGGGTTTACCGCGGAGTATCTGCGTGCACGTCTGGGGGAACGAAAGAAGGCGATTAAGGAATGTTTGCTTGAACAGACGGTGGTTGCCGGGATTGGCAACATTTATTCGGACGAGATTTTGTTTGCTGCAGGAATTCATCCGATGTGTCCGGCAAACCGGCTGAAGGATAAAGATTGGGCGCGCCTTGCCGCGGTTATTCCCGGAAGTCTTGCCTTTTTTATAGAAAAGAACCAAATAACGCCGGAAGAATATCTGCGGACGAAAGGCCAGGATTATCGCAATACGCCGTTTTTGCGGGTTTATGGGCATGGAGGCGAGCCATGCCCGGTTTGCGGGAATAGACTTAGCCGCATTGTGGTTGGCGGGAGGAGCAGCGTGTGTTGTTTGGTGTGTCAAAGTTTTGCCGAAGAGGTAAAGAATCAGCGGATGGACAATCAAATACGGTAATCCGCCAAGTAGACTGACTTTGATCATCAGGAAAATTTTGCACATAACCGATTAAGGTACCGGTTATGTGCATTCTGCATAATAAAAACTAGGGGAGATTGGAGATATTGCTAAAAGTGAAAAGAGAGGATTGACAGAAGCGAATGCTTGTGGTAGGATATGACTATAAAAATAACCGGTTACTTTACCGGTTATAAAAACATGATAGAAGCAGATAAATCTCAGGAAGGATTGGGAAAGGCCAAGAAGGGAAGTTAGAAGGCTTCCGGAAGCCGAAAAAGCTGAAAGGGGCTTTAAAGGCCCGAATGAAGCCGGAAAGTTCAAAATGGCCCCCAAAGCCCAAAAGGCTAAAAAGGCAGGAGGATCATCATGAAAAGAAGTGTGAGGAGAGTCAGAAAGAAGAGCGGGAGAAGAAAAGCTGGCGGGACAGCCATGGCGGCAGCGGCAGTTTTGCTGACGGCCGGATGTCTGGCGGGGTGTCAGAAAAAACAGGTAAATCCGGGGGATATAGCCGGTTTTGACCCCGGAGAGCAGTATCTTTCCTTGTGGGTTCATTCTATTGAAGACACAGAGGAGGGGCAGGCATACCGGCAGTCGGTTGATCGTTTTAACGAGGTTTACAACGGACAGTATTTTGCGGATATTGAATTTGTGCCGCGCAACGACAGCGGAGGCGGTTATTCCGACAAAGTAAATGCTTCGGTAATGGCCGGAAGCCTGCCGGATGTGCTGACGGTAGACGGACCTAATATTGCCGCTTATGCGGCCAATGGGATTATCCAGCCGTTGGCGGAGCTGACTCAGGAAGAAAAGGGCGCTTATCTGGAATCTATATTGGAACAAGGGACTTATCAGGGAAAGTTGTATGCGCTGGGGGTGATGGAGTCCAGTGTAGGCATGTATTATAATAAGGATATTTTGGCGGAGGCCGGGATTTCGGTGCCTGAGGCAGGCAATCCGTGGACATGGAGCGAGTTTTTGGAGATTTTGGAAGAGCTGAAACCGCTGATGGAGGAGAAAAACGGATATCCCCTGGATATGACGTTTCCGGTAGGGGAAGCTAGCATTTATTATTACGCACCGTTTGTATGGTCGAATGGCGGAAATCTGGTCAGCGAAGACGGTTTAGGGGTAGATGGTTTTTTCAATTCGGAGGAAATGAAGGAAACTTTGGGATTTTTCCGGGTGGTTGTGGAAAAGGGATATATGGCGGAAGCTCCGATTGACCATCTTTTTGAAAGCGGCCGGGCTGCTTTTAAGTTTGATGGCGCCTGGGAAGTGAATACCGTTTATCAGAATTACCCGGATATCAATTTGGGAGTAGCTCCCTATGTGACAGGGGATAATTGGGATGGCGGACGGTATACGCCTACCGGCTCTTGGGCTTATGCGGCTTCATCCGGAACAGAGCACTTGGAAGGGGCCACAGAGCTGGTTAAATGGATGAGCGGGGTGGAAAGCGGCATGCGGATATGGGAATTGTCCAAAACGTTTCCTTCTACTTATGAGGCATTTGACGATATCGATGTATTTCAGACCGATGAGAATTATGCCGCTTTGTATGAACAGTTGAAAGAATATGGCCATCCGCGGCCAAAGACGCCGGTCTATCCGCAGGTCAGCACTTCTTTTCAGCAGGCATTGGAAAGTGTGGCTTTGGGAGGACAGGAAAGCGGGCCGGTGTTAGACAAATCTGTAGAAAGGATTAACGCAAAACTGGAGCGTTATATAAGAAAATGAAAAAGAGAAGATCAGATTCGTTGTTGGGAATGGCGTTTTTCGGGCCGGCCCTGGTGCTGCTGACGGTATTTTTGTTTATCCCAATGGTGCTGACCCTGGTGTTCAGTTTTACGGATTATTTTGCGCTGAACCCCAATTTAACCCGGTTTGTGGGACTGAAAAATTATGTGGGCATTTTTAAAGACGAGTTGTTTTTGCAGTCATTTTTTAATACGGTGCGGTTTGTACTGATTATTCTTCCTTGTCAGGGGCTGGGCGCTCTGGGGTTGGCGCTCCTGATCAATAAAGTGACGATCTGCAAAAAATATTTTAAGGTAGCGTTTTTTGTGCCCGTGGTTATGTCGTTGGCGGTGGTATCCACACTCTGGATGCAGATATACAGCCCGGAGGGGATTCTCAATACGCTGTTGGGGAATTTGGGGATTTCTGCCCAGCCTTTTATCCACAGCGCAAAGCAGGCGCTTCCCTCCATTGCTGTCATGAGCGTATGGCAAGGTATGGGCTATCAGATGATTATTTTTTTAGGCGGTTTGCAGGCGATTAATCCAGGGCTTTATGAAGCGGCGGAGATGGACCATGCAAGCGAGTGGCAGAAATTTAAAGATATTACCCTTCCGGAGTTAAAGCCGTTGTGTGTATTTGTCTTTATCACCGTTACTATCGGAGCTTTTCGCATGATTGTGCAGCCTATGGTAATGACGGGAGGTGGCCCTTCCCATTCAACCTATACTATGGTATACAATATTTATGAGACAGGTACAGTGAACTGGGAGATTGGCCTGGCTTCCACGATGGCGATCGTATTTGCCGTGTTTGTGATGGCGCTGACCATTGTCCAAACCATACTGACCAGGGATAAGGAGGAGAATCATGTTGACAAAAAAGCAAAAAGGAATTAATTGGCTTTTGACTGTAGGATTATTGATACTGTCGTTGTTCTTCCTGTTTCCGGTAGTTTGGATGCTGGCCAATTCGTTTAAACCGGATGCGGCCATTACGGCCGATATGAATACTGTGGCGGCATTTATTCCGCCGGCGCCGGGAGGAAGTTTTTTTGACAATTACCTGTCGATTTTGACCAATACCAATTTTTTGCGCTATATGGTAAATACCTTGTTTTACGCAGCGATTCTGATTGTCTGCGGAGTGGTGGTCAATGGCCTGGCCGGTTACGCCCTGGCGAAAATCCATTTTCCCTTCCGGGAGCGGTGGGTGCTTTTGATTCTGCTTTTGCAGATTGTCCCGATGGAAACAATTATTACGATTCATTTTTTGATGATTGCCAGAGTGGGACTTTTGAATACGGTAGTGGGATATATATTGCCCATGATTGTCAACCCCTTTAATATTTTTTTGTTCCGCCAGGTGTTTATCAATCTGCCGGATGATGTGTATGAAGCGGCTCAGTTGGATTTCTGCAGTCCGTTGAAGTATTTCTTTACCATGGTGTTGCCAATGTCTAAAACCGTGGTGGCGACGGTTAGTGTATTTACCTTTTTAAATGTGTGGAATGATTACCTTTGGCCGTCGCTGGTGTTTACTTCCAGTAATCTTTTAACAGCGCAGATTGGGCTTAACTCTATTACGTCCAATGAGAATACTACCATGGGGCAGACATTGGCGGTGATTACTATGGTAACGATACCGGTTATTATTATTTATTCGCTATTTTCCAAACAGATTGTAGAAGGAGTGACCTCAACGGGGTCTAAGGAGGGATGATCAGATGAGCTTTATCGAATTTAAACATATCAATAAGAAATATGCAAATGCAGAAAGAAATTCAGTTACGGATTTTTGCCTGACCATTGAGGAAAAAGAGTTTATCGCTTTTGTAGGTCCGTCCGGATGCGGCAAGTCTACCACGTTAAGGATGGTAGCCGGTTTTGAGGAGATAACCAGCGGGGATTTATATATTGACGGAAAGAGAGTCAATGAGGTGGCGCCCAAGGACAGGGGAATTGCCATGGTATTTCAGAATTATGCTTTGTATCCTCACATGACGGTGGAAAAGAATATCGGTTATGGCCTGAAAAATATGAAAGTTCCGGCAGAGGAGATTCAAAAGAAGGTGGATTGGGCAATTCGCATCCTGGGCCTGGAAGAATTCCGCAACCGTAAGCCGAAGAACCTTTCCGGGGGCCAGCGTCAGAGAGTGGCGCTTGGAAGGGCTATTGTCAAAAATCAAAAGCTGTTTTTGATGGATGAGCCTTTATCCAATCTGGATGCGAAGCTGCGGGTAAGTATGCGCAACGAGATTAGTAAGCTCCATCGGGAGTTGGGCAGCACGACGATTTATGTTACCCACGATCAGGTAGAGGCAATGACTATGGCTGACCGTATTGTTATCATGAAGGACGGCGTGGTTCAGCAAGCGGGGCGGCCTATGGAATTGTATGAGAATCCGGTGAACAAGTTTGTAGCAGGATTTATCGGTTCCCCGCAGATGAATTTTTATCCGGTAACGGTAAAGGGCAATCAGATACAGTTTAGAGACGGCAATCAGATGATATTGCCTGACGAGGCAGCGGCGAGGCTTGGAGGCCGTCAGGGTGAGATGATTATGGGAATCCGGGGAGAAGATATCAAACTGGATGAACAAAATTTAAAGTTATATAGCCAGAACCGGCAGCAGGCAGTAGTAGAGAATGCGGAAGTGATGGGAAATGAAAATAATCTGTATACCACTTTTGGCGGCAGCTTGACTGTAGC
This sequence comes from uncultured bacterium, assembly GCA_947383005.1. Taxonomy (GTDB): domain Bacteria; phylum Bacillota; class Clostridia; order Lachnospirales; family Lachnospiraceae; genus Brotaphodocola. Next base: position 63,541 of record CANDBT010000024.1, read on the forward strand.
GAGAGTTTCCAAATATGAATTGAAGGAAATCGGAGATACGATTGAGTTTGTATTCCTGCCATCGAGGATGCACTTCTTTGATAAGGATACGGAAGAACGGATTTGTGTGTGATTTTAGTTTGAGGGGCTGTCTGGCTGATGCAAGGGAAACAGATTTAAGGAGGATATCGGATCATGGTACAGAAAGGGCATTTGAAAGCACCAGGAAATTGGATCAACGATCCTAACGGATTTATCTATTATAAAGGAAAATACCATTTATTTTACCAGCATTTCCCTTATGGGCCTTGCTGGGGTACGATGCACTGGGGCCATGCAGTTAGTGATGATTTGGTGGAGTGGGAACATAAAGGGATTGCCCTTTTCCCTTCTCAATACGGAGATCAGAACGGCTGCTTTTCCGGTAGCGCCGTGGAAAACGAAGGGAAAATGGTGCTTTGTTATACGGGAGTCCACTATTTTGAAGCTGATCCGCAGAATATCCACCTTTGTCTGAATGACCGCTTTGAATCATGTCAGATGATGATTTCTTCAGAGGACGGATTACATTTTGATAATTTTGGAGGGAAAATGGTGGTGGTTCCGCCTATTGAAGATAAGAGTATCGGCGATCGCACCCATACCCGCGACCCCAAAATCTGGAAAGGGAAAGATGGCTGGTATCTGGTGATGGGAAGCCGCAGCCCGGAAGGCAGGGGCAAACTGCTTTTTTATCGAAGTGACGACCTGAGAAACTGGCATTTTGTCAACGATGTGTCAAAAGGTGACGGTTGGGGTTGGATGTGGGAATGCCCGGATTATTTTGAGACGAAAGGCGGCCAGGTGCTGGTATTTTCCCCTATGCGGTTTTTGCAGGACGGAAAATGGGAGGAAAATCAGGCGATTTGCATGGTGGTTGATTTCCAGGAGGAAGGCTGCAAAATGAAATTGCCGGATAATTATCAGTATCTGGATTATGGCCTTGATCTATATGCACCTCAAAGTACTATCGATGCCCAGGGACGGCGGGTGCTGATTGCCTGGCTGCGGATGCCGGAAACCGTGACGGAAGGTCCGAACGGACCGTGGAACGGCATGTTCTGCCTGCCGCGGGTGGTAGAGGTGAAAAACAGCCATATTTATTTCCGTGTTCATCCGCAAGTACGGCTGAGATATTCTCAGCCGGTTGAGACGGCGGATGTCCAGGGGGTGAAACAGGAAGAGTCCCAGAAGGCAAAGAAGTCGCCAAATACGGCAGGAGAGCCAGGGACAGGACATGGGGAAGGAAGAGAGGAAAACGGGGAAATAGAAATGAAAACGGATAAACTGGCTGGCGGCGGGTATCGGATCTGTCTGAATCTGGAGGATGGAGGATGTCTGGATATAGGCGGCTATCGGATTAACCGGAGGGGGAACAGGATTTGTACAGACAGGACGAAAGTGTTCTGTGAAGGGGAAAACTACCGCACTCAGTTTGAAACTCCTGTGGTGAAAGAAGGGAACCGTTTGGAAGTTTATGTGGACGAACATATGATAGAAGTTTACGTTAATGACGGGGAATATGTGATCAGCAGTACGGTTTACGGCTTGGGACGGAAAATCCGGTCTTGGGGAGGGACGGAGTTGGTGTGCTACTGTTATGCCGATGGTGTGTGAAGCCGATTGCCATATCCATGTTGCCTCTTATCATAGAGCTGCCGTATCAGGCAGCTTTTTTCCTTGATTTTACTTCCAGATATGTTATAGTAAATACGAAAGAAAAGCCAGAGAAGCGGCTTATCTTCAACAGTAGATTGTTTAACCTCTTACGAGGTCAGCCGTCACTATTGCAGTAGTGGCATGCAGGATTTATATAAATTCATATAAGTCCATATATCCTTATAAAACCGCATAGTATAAGGCTTTTAGGCTTTTATAGGAAGATAAATCTCTATATAAATTCATATATCTCCATGACAAATTGGTGTAGAATTGGTGTAGTAACAAAAAGGGTTTGATACGAACAAAAAAACTATAATTGAATACGTCGGACATCTAAATAAGTTCATGAACAGTTGCGATTGATAACCGTTCATGAACTTATTTTAGTGCCTGAATATATCGGAAAACAAAAACAGAAAAGATATTTGGAGGAAATAGTATGAAGATCATTAATTTTGAGGAAGCGAAAGAAAGAAAACATACAAAAGAAAGGGTTGCAAAACATTTATCGGAGGTAAGCGATAGTGAATGGGAAAGGCAATACCGAGAGATGGCGCAGTTTTATAACCGTTGGTATGATGGACATGTGGCCGGACAGGATGAAAACGGGGGATGGATATATAAGTAATAATGAAATGACAGCAACTTAAAAACACCATTTTATTGACAAAACCATACGGTCAAAATCACATTTTCAATATCGAAAACTAAATAATCAAAATCATAGGAGAAACAAAACCAATGGCAAGAATAAGAGGATTGACAGCTAATCAAATGGCAAAACGCATATGCGATAGAAAAGATAATGTTTATGATAAGAAAATTATTGAAAATATCCTGAATATGTACATGGATGAATGCAGAAAAGCATTGCTATCAGGCGAAAGGGTACAGATATCAAAAGTAGGGACAATCATTCCAGAATTAAAAGTCCACGAAGGTAATTTTAATCTTTCCATATGTAATAAAGACGGCGGTAATCCACCATATACCAAACTAAGAATAAGACGCAATAATGTTTTAGGTAATGCTATGAACAAAATTTTGGTAGAAAATATGGAAAACGGTATTTATGGTTTAGAAAAATTACCATTCAGCAGACAGCAGATGGACATTTTGAAGAAAAGCGGATTTATACCAGAAGACGCGAAGATAAGAAAGGAAGAATAAAAATGGCACAGTGTATAAGGAACATGAGAGAACTTGAGAAGGCATTACAGCCTGTACTTGTAAATGTGGTGGATAAACTGGCAGACAGGGTATATGAGACATTAAACTATTACTTATTGGATTATTATACCGGATGGACACCGGAAAGTTACAGGAGGACAAAAGACTTTCTGTATTCGTCGGTAAAGGTGAAGGCAAAACCATGCAAGGGCGGAGCCAAAGCGAGCGTGTATATTGATTATGAAAGCATGGATAATTATGTGTATGCTACCGGGTATGATGTTGCTGCATGGGCAAATTCCGGATTGCATGGCGGGCTGGATGTAAGCCATAAGCCCCATGTATGGGATGATACGATGAAAAACACAATCGATAATGGGAGCCTGCTGCAACTGGCAGTTGAATATTTGAAAAGTAAAGGGATTTCCGTAAGGGCATGAGGAAGGGAAGGATATAACTATGGTTATCAACAAAAAGAAATTTGCGGAGAGGATGGCGGGCACAGCGGGCATAAGCAAGAATCAGGCAGACAAGGAAGTTGATGCGTTCATGAAAACATTGATAAGCAGCCTGAACGATGGGCACATTGTAAAATTTGCCGGGATTGGGAAGTTTGAACTGAAAACGGTGAAGGAGAGGCCCGCAAGGAATCCAAAGACAGGGGAGCCATGTATTGTCCCGGAGCATAAAAAGATGAAGTTTTATGCTAGTGGAAGCCTGGCTGACAGGATGAAGAAATGGGAGGGTTAAAATTAATGGATAATGTGCCAAACTGTGCCGGATGTAATTTTATGAAGATGTACGATTATACATATAGGATTTATTACTGTGACCATGAAGGCAGGACAGATGATATGGGGAAGTTAGGTGTGGATATGCTGCCAAAAGGAAGTCCTGGATGGTGCCCGTTGAGGGGAAATTAGTATAGGAGACATTATATGCAATTCAAAGATTTAGAATGGAAAGATGTTGTATCAGATAATGTGATTATATGTAGCCATTGTGAAATCAATTTATGCGGATGGATCAATATCGAATTCAAAATCAACCATGAGCCAAAAGAAAATAAATATATTCTATATTCCTTTGGAAAAGGGAGCGTCAGAAGGCTACAGACGGAAATATATGATTCTGTAGAATCGGCAAAGAATGTGGCATACAGGATTTACAGTAATGAAATGGAGAAGATCAGGAGAGTGGTTGATTGTTTGGTGGCTACTTAGGAAAAAGTAAGAACCACTCAACACGAAATTAGGCAGAGTGAATTTTATTGACCACGAAATTAAATAAAAGAATGCTGCCTCACCACGAAAAAGGAGTGAGTAAAGTTTACTAAGGGACAAATGGTGCCAAGTGAAATTTAACGCCCACGATTTGGTGGTGGTTAAAATAGCAAAGGGAAAATCCCCATGGCTGATTACAAATAAATTGCCATTACAGATCAATCAAAAAATTGCAAAACAAAAATATAAGTAGTAATAAGAATGGGCAGGGAAAAGTAATTGCTACTGCAATGGGGATATTATTTTTGATAGACACTTTTTTTGATAAGGAGAAAGAGATACAAAATAGAATGAAATAAGTATATGAAATTTAAACCTACCCCCCTCCATCCCGCGTATAACAATTCCATAATAGATACTCTATTCTTGCCCTATAATTAATGGTCTATCTTTAAATTTTAAATAAAGACGGTATAGGCGGTAATCTTGGTAAGGCAACAGGGATATTTTTAAAATCCTAAGATATACATTTAATTTTAAAGTATAGGGGTATGCTCCATATAGGTGCTTAATGCCAGGAATTGAAACCTCCCCCTACATAGGGCCTTCATAGGGATAAATTGATAAGGCAATTATATTTTCAATCAGAGGGCCTGATCCGATTCAGATGGGATATATAGGGCAATGTCCTCAATCCTACAGTTGAGAATCCGGCAGAGGTCATTAAGCGTAGTAGTGTTCATTGGCTTGTCTTTCCGCAGCTTATCAATGGTTGCACTGGAAATATGATGCT
>CANDBT010000025.1 GCA_947383005.1 uncultured bacterium
CAGAAAAAGCAGAAAAAGCAGAAAAAGCAGAAAAAGCAGAAAAAGCAGAAAAAGCGGGTCATTTGTTGAAGATGTGCCTTTTGGCGGATACCCATTATACGGTCAACGGGACTTGGGAGGATACGGCATATGCCATAGAGGAAGTGGCGAAGCGGGTTGGTTATGAGGCAATTATCCATCTGGGGGATATGACAGACGGGATGGTTTCCAAGGAAATGACATCAGCTTATGTCAGGAGGATGATTTGTGATCTGGAAAGATGCCAGGTTCCGGTGTATATTACGCCGGGAAATCATGACAGCAACTATTTCCGGAACCGGGAGAATACGTTTACGGCGGAGGAGATGAGGGAGTTGTACCGCCTTTATGGAGATGTATGGGCTGATGGCATTTTTTCGGATCGGCAGGACGGCGGCGATTTTGCCAGTGGGCCGGAGAAGCGCGGGCCTGCTGGCGGACAGGACGGCGGCGATTTTGCCAGCGGGCGGGATAAGTGCAGGTTTGCTGGCGGACAGGACGGCGGCGATTTTGCCAGCGGGCCGGACGAGCGCGGAACTGTCGGCAGACAGGCCGAAGGCAGTTTTGCTGATGGCCGGAGTATCAGTTATTTTGTTGATTTGCCTAAGTGGAAGGTGCGGATGATTTTTTTGTCGTCTTTTGATGACCAGGAGAAAATCCGCTACGGATATACGGACGGACAGGTTGACTGGCTGCGGGCGGTTTTGTTTGGCGCACCGGCCGGCACAAAATTTTTGGTTTTTTCGCATGAAGCCCCGTTGGCAAAGCTGGATTACTGGAGTTTTTATACACGGAACGGGGAGCGGCTGGTCAAGGTTTTGGAAGAGTGCAACCAGCGGGAAGAATATCAAATCATCGGCCTTTTTTACGGGCATACCCATGGGGATTTTGTGTTTGGGGAATGCAGTTTCCCGATGGTTTCCACAGGATGCGCAAAATTGGAATATCTGCCAGGGTTAAAGCCCAAGGGAGCTGCCTGTCCATACCGGGAAGCAGATAAGCGGACACAGGAGCTGTGGGACAGCCTGTTGGTGGATTTTGAAAACCAGGAATTGCATTTTATCCGTTTTGGCGCGGGGGAAGACCGGCGGGTTTCCTTCCGGAAGAAGGCAAACCGATATTTTTCTTCCGTAAATGTGGCACTCAGGCGGCGGCGCCCGAAGATATGGGCGCACCGGGGAGCCAGCGGGCATGCGCCGGAAAATACGATTCCGGCTTTTGAGCTGGCACTGCTGATGCGGGCTGACGGTATTGAGCTGGATGTGCAGTTGTCAAAGGATGGCGTGCCTGTGGTTATCCATGATGAACGGCTTGAGCGGCTGAGTGAAGGCGGCGGATGGGTGAAGGAATATACGCTGGAAGAGCTGCAGGCATTGAACGTGAATAAACGCTTTCCTGCTTACGGCAAAGTCAGGATACCCACGTTGGAAGAAGTCTATGACCTGGTAAAGAAAAGTGATTTGACCATCAACCTGGAATTAAAAAACGGCGTGGTTGATTATGCGGGATTGGAAGAAAAGGTGCTCAGGTTGGCCGAGGAAAAAGGGCTGGCAGAAAAGATGGTTTATTCCTCTTTTAATCACTATTCTATCAGGAAAATACAGCAGCTTTTGCCTGGGGCAAAGACGGCGTTTTTGTATGCGGACGGTTTTTTGGATATGGCAGGATATGCGGCCAGATATGGTGCGTATGCCTTGCATCCGTCATGCAGCAGGGTTTGCTATGGCGTCGCGAACGGAGGGGCAGGCCGGGAAGTTTGCGATGGCGCCGCGGACGGAGGGGCAGGCCGGGAAGTTTGTGATGGCGCCGCGGACGGAGAGATGAGCCAGGAAAAATACGGGGATATTATCCGCCAGTGCCATGAAAAAGATATCCGGGTGCATGTATGGGCGGTCAACGAGCAGGCGGATTTTGAAAGGATGAGGGCACTGGGGGCCGATGCGGTGATTACCGATTACATAGAGAGAGGATAGCGGAGCAAATGAAAAAGGTCATTACCTATGGGACGTTCGATTTGTTTCATGAAGGGCATTACAACCTTTTGAAAAGGGCGAAGGCGCTGGGGGATTACCTGATTGTCGGTGTTACCACAGAGTATTATGACCGGCAGAGAGGAAAGCTGAATGTGCTCAATTCCCTGCTGGATCGTGTGGAAAACGTAAGAAAGACCGGCTTGGCTGATGAAATTATCGTGGAGGATCACGAGGGGCAAAAGCCGGAAGACATCCAGAAAATGGGAGTGGATATTTTTACCGTCGGTTCGGACTGGGTGGGAACTTTTGATTATTTGAAAGAATTTTGCCAGGTGGTGTATTTGGAAAGGACACCGGAGATTTCCTCTTCTGTTCTCAGGGCCAATAAATTCCCGATTGTGCAGGTAGGGGTGGTCGGTTGCGGACGGATTGTGCCAAGGTTTTTGGCGGAGGCAAAATTTGTCAGCGGGGTAAATGTGGGTGCGGTTTACAACCCTCACAGGGAAAATGTTTTGCCGTTTGGGAAAAAATATAAGTTGGAACCGTATTATGAAGAGTTTGACGAGTTTTTAAAGCAGGTGAATGCGATTTATATAGCATCGCCTCATGAGACTCATTATGATTATGCGAAGATGGCGATTAGCCGGGGGCGCCATGTCCTTTGCGAAAAGCCGTTGGCTTTTTCCGTAGGGCAGGCCGAGGAGCTGTATCATCTGGCCAAAGAGAAAGGCGTAGTGCTGACGGAAGGGATAAAGACTGCTTTTTGCCCTGGATTTATGCAGATGATGAATCTGGCCCGCAGCGGGATAATCGGTGAGGTGCGGGATGTAGAAGCGTGTTTTTCCCGGATCACGCCGCCGGGACTGAGGGAAATGGCTGATGATCAATATGGCGGGGCTTTTCTGGAATTTGGCAGTTATACGCTGTTGCCGATATTTAAGCTTCTGGGATGCCACTATGAGAACGTAGAATTTGACAGTATCCTGGCGGAAAACGGGGTGGATTTGTATTCGAAAATCCATTTCCGGTTTAAACATGCCTTAGCTATGTCAAAGACAGGTATCGGGGTAAAGTCGGAAGGGCAGTTGGTGATTGCCGGTACAGGCGGTTACATTTTGGCGGAATCACCTTGGTGGCTGACAAAATCCTTTGAGGTGCGTTATGAGGACCCGACAAAGATTGACAAATATTCGCCTAAATTTTTGGGGGACGGGCTTCGCTATGAGATCGCTGATTTCGTATCGAAAATCAACGGGATTGAGAGAATATCTTACTGCCTGACACAGGAGGAATCCGTGGCGATGGCAGGAGTAGTGGAAAAGTTTATGGAAGAGCGGAAGAGGCAGAAAGAAGGGCAGCCCGCTTGAAAAACGCGGATGCGGGAAAGGAAGCATATTGGCGTGAGAAAAAGGATAAAGAAAAAAATTGCGGATATTTTCCAACTGCTGGCAGAGATGCAGCAGCAGGCGTGGATGTTGCTTGGAAGCGGGCGCCGGACGGAGGCTCTTGAGATGCTGAGGCAATGCCAGCTCTATACCCTGAAGGCGGGGGAATGGATTGAGGAAAGCGAAGGGATGGGGACGGAGGCGGTAGCCTGCCTGGAGGAATACTGCGATCAGCTTTATCAAATGAGCCAATGGGAGGAAAGCAGCGAAGGAGAGAAAGACGGCAAGGGAGCAAAACCGGAAAACAGCAAAAAGGCGGCAAGCAGGGAAAAAGTGGAAAACGGGGAAAAGACGGAAAGGTCAGAGCGCGGAGATAAGGCAGAAAATGGCCAAAAAACAATAGAAGCCCTGAAAAAGCAGTTGGACAAGACGCTTAAGCGGGCAGAGGGTTTGCTGAAGATGTTTCCCGCAGATAAGCTTAAGGTGGTATTTATGCCTTATAAGGCTTCGATGTGGGACTGCATGGAAAGCGTGTGGGAGGCGGCGGCAGCGGATGAAAACTGCCAAGCTTTTGTCGTCCCCATCCCTTTTTATGAGAGAAATCCCGAAGGCATGGTCGAAAAAGCCTGTTATGAGGGGGAAATGTTTCCTGCTTATGTGCCGATTGTCCATTACCGCCAATTTTTTTTGGAACAGGAGGAGCCGGATATCATTTATATCCATAACCCGTTTGATAATACCAATAATGTGACTACGATACACCCGGATTATTACTCCGACAATTTGAAAAAATATACCGACATGCTGGTATATATCCCGTATTTCTTTATGGGTAACGGCCCGCTGCCGGAAATACACCGGGATTTGGCGGGGTACCGCCATGTGGATAAGATTATCCTGCAAAACCGGGAACAGCTCGCGTCCCTGTCTGAGGAGTATGCCCGCGAAAAGGCTGTGGTTCTTGGTTCACCTAAGATCGACCGGCTGCTGAAGCTGGCAGGGCGGCGGGAAGAGATTATCGGAAAGGAAATCCCGGCAGAGTGGAGGAAAAAGATTGCCGGGAAGAAGGTGGTGCTGTTTAATATCAGCGTTACGGGAATTTTGCATCACAGCAATTGTGTGACGGACAAAATCCGTTATGTCCTGTCCTGCTTTAAGGATAGAGAGGATGTGGTATTGTGGTGGCGGCCCCACCCGCTGATTGAAGGGACGCTTAAAGCGATACGGCCGCAATTGTATGAGGAATATATGCAGATCAAGGATGAGTTTGTGCGGGAGGGCTGGGGAATCCTTGACGAGAGCGGGGACGCGGGAGTGGCTGCCGTGGTGGCAGACGCATACCTGGGGGAGGATTCGTCTTCACTGGCGCATTATTTTGGAGTGCTGGGGAAGGCGGTGATGTTTACGGAGTGGGAGATAGTAGAGGATACCGTAGGGAAAAGCAGGGATTTTTTGTGGTTCCATACATTTTTTCAGGAGGGGGATAAGTTGTATTTTGTTCCTGCAAAAGTAGGATATGGGCATGAATTATTCTGTGTGGATGTAGAAAAAGGAATCGTGGAAAAAATTTTGACGTTTCCAGGTTCTGCTGAAAATATTTGGGCTGCTTATCGTGGAATTAAAAAAATACAAAACAAAATTATATTGGTTCCTTATAATACAGAGGATGTATATATATATGATAGGGAAAAAGGCCAGGCAGTTAAAGTTGTTTTACCTCAAATCGAGAATAGAGAAGCGGAAAGCCAGGTAATGCGTTTCGGTGGAATAGAGGAGTATAATGGGAATATTTATTTGCTTCCTGTGTGTTATCCGGCATTAATCAAAATCGATTTGGATAATTTAGAAGTTGTTGAATATAAAGAGTGTATTGCCTCATTTGCTTCAGAGGATAAAGAAAAAATATTATTTCTTTGGGGATATTATAGAAAAGATCATTATTTATATTTGGCAACTTGTGGTAGAAGTGAAATGCTTATATTTGATATGGAAAATAATAGTTTTATATATAAAAAGATAGGTGATTATAAACATGGGTATGGCCATATGATATTTGATGGAAAATATTTTTGGCTTTCTACATATGGTGAAAACAGTATTGTAAGATGGGATGAACAATCTGAAGAAGCTAAGAAGTATTCATACCCAATAGAACAGCAGGAAAAATTATCCGAAAATCATTGGGCATCAATATTAGATAATGGAGAGAACATTATTGTTTGTTGCGGAACCTCGGTTGACATAGTGGCTCTTAATAAAAAAACCGGAAAGCCCTATCAAACAAATGGAATGAAGGGTATTTTAAGCAGAGTGAAAGAAGAGTCCATTAACTATCATTTTAGTTTTGGATGGATGCAGGGACGTGGTATGGAAACGGCGCTAATATATAGTATGGGAAACAGTATGATATATGTATGGAATATGAATACAGATCGTTGGAAATCTGTTCCTTGCCGTTTGCCTCAAAATGAAATGTTAAAGATGGAAAGAAAATCGATAGAGAAATATGGAATTTCGCGTTCTACGCCATTTTGTTTATGGGAGAATATGGTAACTATACTGCAATTTATTGAGTATATCGCGAAAGGGAATACAAAAATATTTAAAAATGCTTATGAATGCTATCATAATGATCAAAATGGAGATTCGATTGGCTCTCAAATATATAATTACATAAAGGGTAAAACTAATGTATAAAAAATATAAGATTGGGTATACATCAGGCGTGTTTGATTTATTCCATATTGGCCATTTGAATATTTTAAAGAGGGCAAAAGAACAGTGTGAATATTTGATTGTAGGCGTGAGCACTGATGAATTAGCAAAAAAGTTGAAGGGAAGGGTTCCTATTATTCCATATGAGCAAAGAATACAAATAGTAGAAAATATTAAGTGTGTAGACAAGGTTATTAAAGAAAATGATGTGGATAAATATAAAGCATGGAAAGCGCTTCATTATGAAGTGTTATTTAAGGGGAGTGATGCGGCCCAAAAAGCTTGCTATAAAGAATATGAACGGCAACTGAAAAACGAAGGGGTAGATGTAATTTACTTCCCATATACAGAAGGTATATCGTCTTCAGAAATTAAGAAAACGTGGAGCGAGGTGAAAAATGAAAGCAGATAAAGAATATTGTATGAGCTCATATCTTGCGTTTCGGTATGTATATGATAAGAATATTTGTTTCAAAAAAGGAATTTTGCATAATGACTATAAACCAATAGAAAATGATGAAAAGATGTCATGCAAAACGGCAGAAGAAATTGATAAAAATATAAAAAAACAATTGGAAAAAATTGATTTATCCAAGGCTGCTCTTTTTCTTAGTGGAGGAATGGATTCAGCAATCCTAGCTTCTTATATGCCTCCGGGAATAAAGGCGTATACAGCAAAATGTATTGGCAAAAATGCTGTTGACGAAACAGAACAAGCTCGTAAAATTTGTGAGATTAATCATTTAGATCATGTAATTGTTGAGGTTAGCTGGAAGGATTATGATGATTTAATGGATGAGTTAATGATTGCGGATGGATCGCCAATTATACCAAATGAGCCGCAGGCATATAAAATGGCGAGGAAGGCGAAGCAAGAAGGAAGCGAGTATATTATATATGGTGATTGTGCTGATACGGAATTTGGCGGAATGGATCGGATGCTGTCCCAGGATTGGAATTATGATGAATGGATAAAAAGGTATAATTTTGTAGATCCTGAGAAGGTTTTGAAAAATGCTGTTTCTCTTTCGCCGGTGTATGATTTGTACCGAGTGGGAGAAAAAGGGATAGATTTTATTACGTTTATTAAAGAAATATATTTGACATCTGCATCGGGCGCTTATTCAAACGCTTGCAGGTTAGCCGCAATTACTTCGGTAGATCCATATGAAAGATTGAAAATGAAAGAACCTTTGGATTTAAAAAGAGTCCGTAAGGGTGAGAGCAAATATTTGATTCGAGAATTATTCCGTATGAAATATCCTGGGTTAGAGGTACCTGAGAAATTGCCTATGTCCAGGCCGGCCGAAGACTGGATGAAAGATTGGAACGGCCCGGTAAGAAGCGAATTTTTGCCTGATTGTATTGAAGGACTGACCGGTGAACAAAAACTTTTGGTTTATAGTTTAGAGCGGTTTTTGAACCTGATTGAACGATGAGGGGAAATAATAGTTATGGATAAAATAAGCGTCGCAGAAAAAGGATATATATTAAAAAGAAAATTAAAGGCTTTTTTCTGTGGTTTGGTTTATTATATGTGCTGGATTTTTCCCATAAAACCGAACAAGATTGTTATGTGGACTTTTGAGGGAAAAGGAGGATATGGATGCAGTCCCAAATATATTGCCGAAGAATTGATGCGCAGAAAAGAAAAAGGGGAAAATTCCTTTGAGATTTTTTGGCTTTTAGAAGATATGGGAAAACAATTTCCAAATGAGATAAAAAAAGTAAAAAGTACTTTATGGACAAGAGCTTATCATCTTTCCACAGCACGATTCTGGGTTGCTAATACGAGGACGTTTTATGGGACAAAGAAGAGAAAGGGGACGGTATATTTACAAACATGGCATGGGACTGTAGCACTAAAGCCGATTGGAAAGCAGAGAGGAAATAAGCTGCCTAAAATAGCGTATTTGATTAGTAAATATGATTCGGGGATGATTGATTATGCGTTGTCAGGCAGCAGATGGTGTACAGAAATGTGGCCAGAAGGGCTGATTTATCAAGGCAAAATAGCGGAAACAGGAACGCCAAGATGTGATGTCCTCTTTCAAGATGTTCGACAGAAGCGTATACAATTTCGGAAAGAGTATAATATCCCATTTGAGGCAAACATTATGTTGTATGCCCCTACATTTCGCGGCGGAAGCCAAAATAAAGTCAGAAATGTGAATGCTGAATCGTGTTCAGTTAATTTTGAAAGGGTGATCCATGCATTAGAGACACGGTTTGGCGGAACTTGGTACATCTTTTTGCGCTTACATCCCCAATTGGCGGCACAGTTGGAAGAATTTCCAATAGAAAGGAAGAATGGGCGTTTAATTGACGTAAGTCATAGAATGGATATGAATGAAATTATTGCTGCATCTGACGCTTGTCTGACCGATTATTCCAGTATGATTTTCGAAAGTTTTCTGACCTGTCAGCCAGGATTTATTTATGCAGATGATTTGAATAATTATATTGCAGACAGAGGCTCCTTATTGTTTGATATGAATGAAATCCCGTTTTCTGTAGCGTACAATAATGATGAATTAGTTGAGAATATATTAACTTTCAATCAGGAAATATATGAAAAAAAGGTCAAAGATTTTATTAAAAAAATTGGCATTGTGGAAGATGGACATGCCAGTGAAAAAGTAGTTAATTTGATGGAAGCTCTTATTTGATACGGAGATACAGGAGGAATAAACGTGCAAAAACAATTATATTTGTTTGGTGCAGGGGCCAATTGTGTGGGAACTATCAAGTTTTTCGGGAAAGAAATGATAAAGGCAATAATTGATAGTGATAAAAGGTTGCAGGGAAACACTTTTGATGGTATACCTATTATACCATTACAGGATTATTTAGATACGAATTGTGGGGAAGTTGTGGTTGTTTCTGGATTTTACGCGTCAGAAAAAATCTCGGAAGTGTTAATTGAAAATAATATTAAAAATTTTTATATATGCCCATATATGCAAAATGGTTTTTATAAAAATGGAAAGGATATTGTGGAAAAATTAAATTTATGCCAATATCCAATTATTTATTTTCAATCAAAACATCCCTTTGCGGAGATGATAGAGGAAGAATTGAAAAAAATGAACTATAATGGGAGCGTTTGTTATGCAGATAAAAATGAATTAAAAAAAGAAGAATCTGTATTTATAGTAACAAATTATGTTGAAAAAAGACAAATCACATATACTGATTATGGTAAGGTTATCGATATAAATGAAATATATAGAAGCAAATATTCTTATCAAAATAATAAATTAGAGAAATTTAAGGATCGACATAAAGGAAAAAGATGTTTTGTTATCGGGAACGGACCAAGTCTTACATATAGAGACTTACAAAAATTACATGAAGAAAAAGAAATATGTTTTGGTGTGAACCGGATATATTTAGCTTTTCAGCATACGGATTGGCGGCCTGACTATTATACGGCATGTGATTATTTTATGATAAAAAGAGATGCAAAAATAATAGAAGAATTATGTATGGAAAAATTTATCAGACATCAATATGGGGAAGATTTTTTTAATAAAAAAGAGGGGATTTATGAATATGGCGGTTTATCAGCAGATAAGAAGGATTATCCATTTTCAAAAGATATTGTAAAAGGTGTTTATATTGGAAAAACCGTTGTATATGACGCTATCCAGATCGCAGCTTATATGGGGTTCTCAGAAATATATCTGTTGGGAGTAGATTTGACAGCGAATATGATAGCAGAGGCTGAGGGATCGCATTTTTATCATTCGCCAGATACAAATGAACGATTGCCAAAGGGTGAGCGGGATGAAAACTTAAAGGCCATAAAGAATGCCAGGATATATATGGAGTCCCGTGGGATGAGTTTGAAAAACGCGACAAGAAAAGCAGATTGGAATGAACTGGAAAAGGTAAACTTTGATAGTTTGTTTGGAGAGTAAATGATGAAATATAATCTTTTAGATTGCACGCTTAGGGATGGGGGCTATATTTCAGGGTGGAAGTTTGATGATATAGTGATTAGGAATATAATCAAAGATTTGATAGAATCTAATATGGATTATATTGAAGTGGGATATATTAATTCGGTAAAAAAATACAGCGGTAATACGACTCAGTTCGATACAATTTCCCGTATCAATGATTTTTTGCCGCCGGACAGAAAAAATGCAGTGATATTGGCGATGGTTGATGTAGAGCAGTTCTTTTTAAAAGATATAGAAGCACATAGAAAAGGATATGTTGATGGCATACGGGTTGTATTTTATAAACACCAAATACGTCAGGCGCTGAAACTGGCTGAAGAAATAAAAAAAGCCGGATATAAACTTTTTATCCAGCCAATGGTAACCATTGATTACACTATAGACGAGTACTCAAAATTAAGTTCTCTTATTGCAGAATTGGAACCATATGCAGTATCTATTGTTGATAGTTTTGGTTATATGATTAAAGAGGATTTTCGAAAGTATTTCAGAATATTAGATAATTTGCTGGAACAAAGTACAGTTATTGGATTTCATTCACATAATAATATGAATTTAGCTTTTATAACTGCCCAGGATATTTTAGAATATAATACAAAGAGAAAGCTGGTTATCGATTGTTCTTTATATGGAATGGGAAGGGGAGCCGGAAATTTAAATACAGAGCTAATTGCAAATTACTATAATTTGTTTTTTGGTGAAAAGTATAATTTGCATCTCTATTTGGAATTAATTAGCCGGTATATTATGCCAATTTATAAGAAAAAACAATGGGGATATTCACCATATCTTTTCTTGACGGGATTGAATCATTATCATCCTAATTTTGCCTGTTATTTATTGGAAGAGCATCAGGAAGTGACGGTAGAACAGTTTGAAAAATTTTTAAAGACAATTCCCTTGGAATATAAAACAAAATGTAGGAAACCTTACGTGCTGGAGAAATGGGAGGAGTTTTTAAAGAAGGAGGAAAATGAGTGTTGAAAAATCTTGTTGGGATAATGCCGATAAAATTAAATAACGAAAGGCTTCCAGGAAAAAATATTAAATTATTGGGAGGCAAGCCATTGATCCAGTACGGATTGAGTACGCTTTTGAATGTGAAAAGATTAGATGAAATAGATGTTTTTTGTTCAGATAGCGCAATTGAAGATTATTTGATAAAGGGGATAAACTTTGTTAAAAGACCATGCTTTTTGGATTTGCCGACGTCAAATTTCACACAAATATTTGAAGAGTTTTATAAAACAGTAAAGGCGGATATTTATGTATATGCGCATGCTACGGCGCCTTTTATTAAAGCAGAAACTATTAACGAATGTATAGACGCTGTAATATCAGGAGAATATGATTCTGCTTTTACAGCAACTAAAATACAGGATTTTTTATGGAAAAATGGGCAGCCATTAAATTTTAAGAAAGATAATTTGCCGCGAAGCCAGGATTTAGAACCAATTTACCGTGAAACATCGGGAGTATATGTGTTTAAAAAAGAAGTATTTGATCAATGCCATGCGCGTATTGGTGAAAAACCATTTATAAAAGAAATTGATTATAAGGAAGCAATTGATATTAATACATCTCAAGATTTTGAATTAGCAGAATTGATTATTCAAAATATTAGGGAGAGGAATTAAATGAAAATTGTAAGTATGTACTTACCACAATTTTATGAATCAGAAGAAAATAATGAATGGTGGGGAAAGGGTTATACAGATTGGGTTGCTGTAAAAAGAGCAATGCCTATTTTTAAAGGACATAACCAGCCAAGAGAACCTTTAGGGGACAGGTATTATAATTTGCTGGAAAAGGAAACTTTGATTTGGCAGTTAAAATTAATGAAGAAATATAATATATATGGACAATGTTTTTATCATTATTGGTTTAAAAATGGAAAAAGAATATTGGATAAACCGGCAGAGAATCTCTTGAAATGGAAAGATATCCATATGCCGTTTTGTTTTTCTTGGGCAAATGAATCTTGGGTGCGTTCCTGGTCGGCTATTGTTGATTCAAACGTATGGGCACAAAAATTTGAACCTTCAAAAACCGGTGCGGAGGGTAATGGTGTTTTATTAGAGCAAGGATATGGTGGAAAATCTGCCTGGAAACAACATTTTGACTATTTGCTTCCTTTTTTTAAGGATGAGCGATATATAAAAATCCATGGGAAACCGGTTTTTATGTTCTATCGTTCTGATAATATTCCTTGTTTAACGGAAATGATAGATTGTTGGAACCAGTGGGGGAAGGATAGTGGATTTCCTGGGATTTATTGTATAGGGGGAAACGCTTCGTCAAAAAGAGCTTTAGATGCGGTATATTTCCACGCGACAGGAAGCATGTTTCCTCCAAATTATTATAAAACTGACAAATCTGTAAGGACAATTTCTTATGAGGAAGTTTGGAAATATATTATTGCACAGGGGAAAATGTCCGAAAAAGGGACGTATATTGGAGGAATTGTTGATTTTGACACAACTCCGCGGAAAGGGAAAAATGGAGTTGTAATTACAGGTTGCGATAGCTCTATATATGAAAAATATTTAAAAAAATTGCTGAACATAAATGAAAAATTAGGAAGTGAAATTACATTTATTAATGCGTGGAATGAATGGGGAGAAGGTATGTATTTGGAGCCAGACAAAAAGAATTCGTTTGCATTTTTGTCGGCAACAAAAAGAGCCTTAGAGACTTATGTGGATGAATATGAGGATGATGAAGAAAAAGACAGCGCAGAGCTTTTAAAGTTTTATAAAAATAGAATGGAACAGTATAAAAAAAATTGGCTGATTTTAGATCAATGGTTAAGAAGGAATGAGCAAAAAAGGCCGATAGCTGGAACTTTGAGCCGAATGGGAGTACATATAATTGCGATATATGGGATGGGTATTTTAGGCCAGCATTTGAGGGCAGCTTTGGAAGGATCGGATATAGTGGTAAAATACGCAATAGATTCCAGAAAGCAGGGGAATATAAAAGAAATTCCCGTTTTAGGGCTGGATGATGAATTCCCCGAAGTGGATGTTATTATTGTTAGTGTTGTATTTGAATTTGATAATATTGCCAAGGATTTGAAAAAGAGGACACATATTCCGGTGTGGTCATTAGAGGAAATACTATTCGAAGAGGAGGTTGCTGATTAGTGAAATATGCGATATATGGAGTAAATAGAATTGCCAAGGATTTTATGTACATATTTGATAAAACAGATATCGTTTGCTTTTATACAGACGGGGAAGAACAGGCTTGGATGGGTCTGCCTGTTTATAAAATTGATGATTGGTATAAAGTTGAGAAAAACTATGATCGGATCATAATTTGCGATATTGAAAAAGATGAAAAGAGAAAAAAACTGGAAAATATGGGATTGAAATATAAAGCTGATTTTCTGTATGAAGAAGATTTTTTTATGTCCTTAGACAGATATCCATTAAACTCATGCGCAAAGAAAATGATTGCTTGGGGAGCCGGACGGCGTGCGGAGAAATTGGCTTATTTCTATGGGCTAGATAATATAGAGTTTTTTGTGGATTCAAAAGAACAGGGGTTATATTGGAAAAATAGCGGAAAGAAAATTTTGCTGCCGGATAAAGTTGATAGATGGGATAGCTATTTTGTTGTTATAACCGTTGCAAAATCGGACTCTATTATTAAATCACTGGAAGAAAGAGGATTGATTCATTATCGGGATTATTGCACGCTGGGAGAATTATTAACCCAGCCTTCCTGGATGCTGAAGAAAACTATTTTTGACAAAAATTGTTACAATGTTGAGTGCCGGACAATTTTCAATCATGTAGAGTTAAACCAAACAGGAGAACTGCAGTGTTGCTGCGTACCGTTTGTCATAGGGCGGATCGGTAATGTAGAGGAGGGTTCTATAGAAAGCATATGGACGGGGATTGTCCATAAAATAATGTGTTTGGCAATTAATAACCGTACATATTCGTTCTGTAATAGTGAAATGTGCCCGGTTTTTATCGGACGGGAAAGAAATGGGAAGATTGATTTAATAAATGAATATATGAATATAGAGGATTTTCCAAGAAATTTGCTGGTAAATTTTGAAGATTCCTGTAATTTGCGATGCGAGTCTTGTAGGGATAAAGTTCAAATAGCCAATGGAAAAGAGTATGAAAAAAATATAAGGTATGCCGATCTTCTTATAGAAAAAGTACTTCCTCATGTCGAATTTATTATTATGGCTGGAACAGGAGAAGTTTTTGTAGGAAAAGGATATGAGAGAATGTATTTGAGTGATGCTATGAGGAAAGTTAAATGGATTCGGTTATTGACAAATGGGACGTTGTTTAATAAGCAAAACTGGGAAAAATTTTCTAAAAATAAGTTGGGGAAAATTTTTTTGACGGTATCCGTTGATGCCGCAACGAAAGAAACTTATGAAAAGCTTAGAAGAAATGGAAATTTTGATATATTGAGAGAAAATATGGAATTCGCTTCGCAACTAAGGAAAAGCGGAAAATTGTCGTATTTTAGAATGAATTTTGTTGTACAGAAAAAGAATTATCAGGAAATGCCATTGTTTGTCCAATGGGGAAAGCAATTAGGGGCAGACGAAGTGTTTTTTACTAAAATTTTGAATTATGGAACATATTCACAAGATGAATTTTTTGAAATTAGCATGATGGAAGAGGATGGGATGACTCCCAAAAAAGAATTGGTTAAGATTTTGGATTTGCCAATTATGAAAGATGAAATCGTTGATTTAGGGACTATCCGCTATTCTCACGAACCAATAGGAATAGATTATATCGAAAACTATTATAAGTGGGAATTGGAAAGGAAGGTACCCCATCTATTTGAATAGGGATCTTTAGTTATATTAAATAGGGGAGATGGGAGTGAAAGTGGATATATCAGTAATTATTCCCCTTTACAAGGGTAGAAAATTTTGTGAAAACCTGTTAAGTATGCTGGAAAAAAATTGCTTATACCAGGATATGTTTAAAAAATGTAAAATAGAATTGATACTGGTAAATGACTATCCAGATGAAAAAATTTTAGTTGAAAAGAAGAATTGGCATTTTAATATCCTCTTAATTGAACAGGAGAAAAATTTTGGGATACATCATTCGAGAGTAAATGGGATAAACCACGCCCGAGGAGAGTATATCATTATGCTTGATCAAGACGACTTGGTTAGGGAAAATTGGCTTTATAGCCAATGGCATAAGATGGTGACAGATAATTCAGATTATTGTATTTGCAACGGATGGCTTGGCAGATTTAGGGTTTTATGGGAAGAAAAAACATTTGCTGGCAGAGTAAATGATTTAGATTATTATTTGTCAGTGAGAAATAATATATGTTCGCCAGGACAAGTTATGATCAGGAAAAGAAGTATACCGCAGGAGTGGTTAGAGCACATCCAGAAATGTAATGGGGCTGATGATTATCTTTTATGGATTATGGCATTGAAGAAAAACAACCAGTTTTCATTGAATAAAGATTATTTATATTACCATACTCCGCAAAGGAATCCTGATTCTATTGGCGAGACCGAAATGCTGGAATCGATTAAAGAGATGTCTGAATTATTGGATTTTATAGGATTATTGGAAAAGGAAGAATTATCGTTATTAAATAGGCAGATAGCAAGAAGAGAATATGCAAATTGTGGAATCCAGATGAAAACAACAGATGGGATAAATTCTGAAGATTGGAATTGGTTTAGTCGATATATAAAATTTCAAAAGATGTTTTATCTCATGTTAGACTGGGTTAAAATAAAAAACCGAGGAATTAAGATCAGTGAATTCTTTAAGAAAAACAACTACTTGAATATAGCGATATATGGTATGGGCTATATAGGAGAATGCCTTTATGATGAGCTAAAAGGAAGCGGTATCCAAGTAAAATACGGGATTGACCGTACGGCGAGGGATTTTAAAGGCGAATTGCCGATATACCGGATAGAAGATGAGTTGGAAAGGGTGGATATGATTGTTGTGACTGTGATGGAGAACACCAAAAATATTATTGATAAGTTAAAGCGTGACGGAGAATATCCGGTTATGGCGATTTCCGAATTGCTTATAGCATTGGGGGATAATTATACGAATGGAGAATATTATGATTCCTAAAGTCGTTTTGTGGGGGCTAGGTTCGTTTTATAATAAGTTTTACAATAATATTCGTTACTGTGAAAGCATGAGGCAATTCCAAGTTGTAGCGGTAACGGCTAAAAGCCTGCCTGTGGCTAAATTATTAGATGGTCATTATGTGGTAAAACCAAAAGAGCTTGTTGGGTTAGATTTTCAATATATTATTATTTTAAATGAAGAGAATTATTTTGATATAGCAAATGAAGCAATTAATGAATATGGAATATCTAAGGACAAATTAATCAGTTATAAAGTATTTTGGATTCCCAATTTAGATTTTAAAAAATATGTTTGTTTGAAAGAAAGTAACATTAGTATTATATCTAATAATTGCTGGGGAGGCATAGCATATTTTAGATTGGGATTGGAGTGTTTGTCCCCTTTTAAGAATTGTTTTTTGCTAGATTCGGATTATCTTAAATTAATTAGATATTTGCCGGAATATCTGGCATCTTCATTAACTTTTTCGCACTGGGAAAATGATATCCATAGCGGTCAGCGCTATCCCGTGATGGTTTTAGGAGAGGATGTGCATATTCATTTTAACCATGTAAATGACATTTCAGAAGCAACTTCCGGATGGGAAAGAAGAAAAAACAAATTGAATTGTAACAATATTTTTGTTGAAATGTATACGGAGGATTCACAGACAGAAGAAGCATTTTCAAAGCTAACCCAATACGATAAAAAGATATGTTTTGTTCCATGGGAAAGCCAATATCATTGCTCTATGAAATTGAGATTGTATGACGGACAAAAAGAGTTTTACCAAACAGTTAATCGAAATGCAGGCGTAAGCGGATTGGAATATGATTTGGTAGAACTTTTGTTGTATGGTAAAAAAATATTAAGATATGAAGAGGTGTAAACGTAACATGAAGGTTGCTATATTTGGCACAGGAAGTTATTATAAACGTTTTAGAAAATACTTTGATAAGATTCAAATAGTTTATGTGATTGATAACGATAGGAAAAAGCAAGGTGTAGTATTAAATGGAAACCATATCTATGCTCCAAATCAAGTTGATTTTGCTTTGTGTGATTACATATTTATACTAATTAAGGAATCTAGGGAAATTGAACGTCAATTATTAGAAATGAATGTCCCATCAGAGAAAATAAAAACTTATGCGGACATAAATAGTTTGCTGAAAAGACAATCCATGGTAGTGTCAGATGATAGAGAAATAACATTACAACAGTGGAATGAGCAATATGGAGCAAAAAAGATCATTATATTTTCACATGATTTTTCACGTTCAGGTGTTCCTGTAGCGTTAATGAATTTAGCTTTATTATTAAGGAAAATGAATTATCATGTGTTGTTAGGAGCATTGGGGAATGGAAATTTAGAAGAAGAATTTAAAGAATTAGGAATAGATTATATTACGGATTTGGAATTATATTATAAAAATACAGAATTTTTAAAACAGTTAAAAAAGTTTGATTTAGCCATTGTAGGAAGTTTGGTGTTATCGGAATTAGGGACAATGGTTATCAATGAAAATATTTCTGTTATGTGGTGGCTACATGAATCTGAACTGCGGTACTATAAAAAGCATGTACTGCCTGATGAAGGAAAAAATGTTTATTATTTTGCAGTAAGCAATAGAGTAAAAAAAGTTTTTAAGAGTTATTATCCTGAAAAGAAAATAGAGGAATTATATTATTATATTCCTGATATGGAAAATGAAATACAGAAAAAGAAGAATGAGAAGGTAGTATTTGCTTTGATCGGTAATGTAAGTCAACGAAAAGCACAAGATATTTTGATACGGGCCTTGGAACAGATACCACAATATTATAGAAAAAAAATACAGGTATTATTTGCAGGAGAAATTCCGTCAAAATGCAGGTCGGATTGGGAGAAAATACAAAGCCAGATGCCGGAAGTTTTCATGATGGGAGAATTGACCCAAAAGCAAGTGAAAGAATTATATCACAAAATCGATGTGCTGATTTGTCCATCCAGAGATGATCCAATGCCAATTGTTGTAACGCAGGCAATGCAGTATGGAATTCCTTGTATCGTGTCGGATCAGGTGGGGCAAAGTGAATTTATGCGGCAGGGATTTGGAGGGATGGTTTTTCCAAATGAGGATATAAATGAGCTTTCTAAATTGATGGTTTGGTGTATTGAAAACCCGGAACAGTTAAAGGAAAAAGGCATGCAAACTTCGAAAGTTTATAAATCATATTTTACAGAGGAAAATATGAGAAAGCGGCTGAATGAGATTTTGCTGAAAATCTTGTAAAAGACTGAGGATTATTGGATAATTGTATGCTGGGAATTAAATACCTTAGTGAAGGATAATGAAGAAAGATTTGCTTTGGAGGGATAATGGAAAAAGTAAGCGTGGTTCTGCCTTGTTATAATCATGGAGAGTATGTGGGGGATGCAATAAGGAGCGTGCTGCAACAGACGTATTCAGAGTTTGAACTGTTTGTATTTGATAATGGATCTACAGATAATTCCTGGGAAGTGATTCAACAATTCACTGACCAGAGGATGAAAACTATCCGATTAGAACAGAATGATTTGCTGAAAGTAAAAAAGCAATTTATAAAAATGGCTTCAGGAAATTACTTTGCCATTATGCATTCGGATGATGTTTGGAAAAAGGAAAAACTGGAAAAGCAAATGGAGTTTTTCGGTAAAAATAAGGAAGCAAAAGTTTGTTTTACATGGTCTAAATTCGTCGATGCACGGTTGAACGATATTGAAGGGTGGGAAGAGCTCTTTTGTGAATATAATAAAACAGAACAGGGATGGTGGGATTCTTTTTTAACCCGTGCAAATCATTTGTCTTGCCCATCGTTTGTATGTGAAAGAAATATTTATATTAAATATTTTGGGAAATTATATCCTTATAGGCAAATCGCGGACTTTTACTGTTGGATGAAAATCCTGGAGGAAACTAATTTATATGTGATAGAGGAAATATTAGTAAATCAAAGGATTCATTATTTTGGTAAAAATATGAATGAAAGCTCACTTACGACAGAAAACGGGATTAGGGTATCGATAGAATTAAGATATGCTATATATAAAATAATTGATGAAATGGAGGACAGGACATTTATCAAATATTTTTGTGCTCAAAACGAGCAATATTTACCTTTGACTCATCTTGATGTGCTTTGCAAAAAATTTATGTTTTTTATAGAAAGTAGCAAAAAATTTGTTGAGGAATTTGACAATGTAATCCGTTATTATAATGTATATTTTGATTATGAGGAAAATGGACATGTATTTTATCAGTATTTGAACGATAAATATGGGTTTTCCCGAGATGATTTTTTCCTTTATGAGGCGAAAATGGAAGGGAGAGTTAGAATGCTTCAGTCTCGTCTTCATCGATGGGAGAGTTTGGAGAATACCGATTTTTCAACGATTAAATATCCGGATTCTGTCAGTATTTATGGATGCGGGCAAATCGGGAAAGCTTTTTATAAAAGGATAAGGGAATATTGCCATGTCGACCAGTTTATTGATAAAAACCCCAAACTGGATTTTTATGAAGGAATTCCTGTGGTTACATTAGATAGGGCAAAATTAGATGAAAATTCATGGATTATCGTTGTCCCTTCTTATGATTTGAAGCAAATTATAGATCAAATTAAAACAAAACATAGTTGTGTAAATGACAAAAATATCATTGAGTTTGAAGCTTTTACAAAAAAGGGAAAAGCGTCGAAGATTGAATTTTAGCAGGGCAGGGGATATTGGATGCCTGGGCGGAAGAAAATAGTTACATTTTATATTCAGAGCATACTGATTTGCCAAATGATTGGGGACTGCAAAAATATGGGAACTATATTGGTAAATCATTTGGCTCATGGGTATAACAGCAAACGAAGATAAAAGGTATATAGATGTTATGAAAAACGCAAATGTAGCTTTATGCATACCGACTTACAACCGTCCGCAGATAATTCAGGAATTTATGGAAAAGCATATTGGGCGTTATATCAAACATGGTTTTGAAATCTTTGTCTATGATTCCAGCGAGAGTCCGGATACGGAGGTTATCGTCCGTAAGGCAATGGAACACTGTGACATGCTGCATTTTATCAAAATTGATTCAGCCATGCATTCCAATATGAAAATGTATCATATATTTAAAGAATTTGGAAGTAAGCAGGAATATGATTATTTGTGGATATGTGGTGATGCAGTAAGCTGGTCGGAACGTGTGCTGGAATCGGTAAATTCTTGTATTGATCAAGGGTATGATATGATTATCCCCAACCACCATGATGTTGAAAAGCTTGGAGATAAAATATATGCCGATAAAAACCGATTTTTTTTGGATTGCGCATGGCAGATGACTCTATATGGAGCAACAATAGTCAGGGTTCCGACTGTATTGACAGACGTAGATTGGCCATATTTAATAGAAAAATATGCTGTCCCGGATTCGATTAATCTTTCTCATGTCGCCTTTTATTTTGAAAAGATCAGTGTGATGGAGAAATGGAAAGCCATACATTTATCGTTTGCAGAATCCGATATTATTGTATCGCCTTTGAAAAAAGCCTCGGGCTGGAAGCAGGAGACTTTTTACGTTTGGTGCCATTGCTGGCCGACGATGATAAACAGGCTTCCGGGATGTTATAAGAATAAAAATAAGAAAAAGGTAATTAGGAAAAATGGCGTTAATTCTATGATATTGTCATATTCGAACTTAAAGACGCTGAGGGCAGAGAATATTTTCAATTCATCGGTTTATCGGCAGTATAGAGGAAAGTGGCATAGTTTAACTACAGTACCCGTATTATCATTATGGTTTTTATCCGTCATTCCGCAGGAAGCGGCGCTGGATTTTTGGCGTTATATAAAAACCATGTGGCTTAAGGCAAAGATAAAGAGATTCTGCCATCGTTTTGAATGCGTCTATATATATGGAGCAGGGGTAAAGGCGAAAAGATATACAAGATATTTAGAAGAGATGGGTCTTGAATTTGAAGGATATATGATATCAGGAGAGCCCAAGAAAACAGAGACAACGGGACAGTATGAAATCATTAGGTTTTCGCCGGATATATTGGCGGACGGAAAAACAGGAATATTGTTAGCATTGAATAAGGAAAATACAAAAGAAGTAATCAATAGTACTTTGCGCAAGGTTAAAAACCGGATCATTTTTAGTGAATTTCTGCTGTGGAGGGGATTTTTATGAGAAAAGTGTCAATAATTGTGCCTGTCTACAACGTAGAATGTTATTTGGAACAATGTCTGGAAAGCGCTTTGGCCCAGACGATGAGGGAGATTGAAATAATCTGTATCAACGATGGATCTACCGACGGTTCATTACCGATATTAAAAAGAATAGCGCATAGAGACAGTCGCGTCAGGATAGTTGACAAACCGAATTCCGGGTATGGAAAGGCCATGAATATCGGTATTGACCTTGCGAGAGGAAAGTATTTGTTTTTTTTGGAAAGTGATGATTTTATTTTGCCGGAATTATGTGAAACGCTATATGAATTATGTGAGAAGCATGCACTGGATATGATTAAAACCGATTATTATGAATTTAAGACTCTGGGAGATCGCGTGTGTGCCAGATATAAGAAAGCTTCAGGAGCCGATACATACCATCATGTAATCGATTGTCAGAAAAACAGAGTGGTGTTTCGTTCGGCTATGTATACGTGGTCCTGCATGTATAACCGGGAATTTATTAACAAATATCAGATTCGGCATCAGGAGACGCCGGGAGCATCTTATCAGGATAACGGATTCTGGTTTCAGACGCTGATGTACTGCAGGAGAATATATTTGTTGGATCAGGCTTTTTACCTGTATAGGCAAGACAATCCCAATTCTTCGATTCACAGCAAAGAAAAGGTCTATGCTTTTTCTGAGGAATATGCATTTATTCGAAAAAAAATAGAAAATTATCCTGGTGACAGAGATATTCTTTTAAGAATTTGCGCTTATTTTAATCTGACCCATAATATGACGAGTCTTACCAGAGTAGATAAAAAATACACAGAAGAGTTGCTTCAGCTTATTTTGCACGATTTTTTGGTTTATCGAAAAAAAGAGGCATGGAACATACGGGAATTGGACGCGGAGTTCATGAAAAAACTTATGCTTTGTCTGACTGAACCGGAGAAACTGAAAGCCAGAATATGGAAATATATCGACTGGAATTCCAATCGCTTGTCGCTTTTGGCCCAGTATGATACGTACATTCTTTATGGTGCGGGAGTGTTTGCAGAAAAATTGCTATTTGAACTGGAAGAGTGTAAAATTTGGAATAAAAAAATATTATGCGGAGTAACGGCAGTAAAAAATAAAGGAGAAACATTAAACGGCATGGAAATACAGCCGATACAGGATTTGATGCAGTACAAAGATACAGCATTAGTGATTATATGTGCAAAAAAAGATACAGAAAATTATAAACAGATGAGCAGTAATTTAAGAAGATGGGGCGTAAAAAATGTTATTTATTCTCAGGAATTGATAGCAAATGATCTTTGGCCGTTTTTATGATTGCCGTAAACGGCGGAAAGGCTGAATAGTACAGTGGTATATTCTTTTGATGTTTTTGATACCTTAATAACAAGAAGCACGGTTACACCGACAGGTATTTTTGCCGTTATGCAGAGGCTGATGGGAGACAACGGCGAGCTGGACGGTTTTGTGAAGAATCATTTTTATGAGCTGCGGATAGGGGCAGAGCAGGTGGCCCGGAATACATACTGCAGGCAAGGAATTGAAGATGTTACTTTGGAACAGATATATAGCGTTTTAGTAAACGGGCATAAAATTTCACCAAGCCAGGCTGTTTATTTGCAGAGTTTGGAGAGACAGACAGAAATTGATTATGTATACGGAATTCCTCAAAACATAGCCCGTTTGAAGGGGCTGGTAGAAAACCATCAGAAAGTGCTTTTGATTTCCGATATGTATTTGGATGCAGATACAATACGGAAGATGCTGATAAAAGCAGATCCGGTTTTTGAAGAAATCCCTCTGTATGTATCTTCGGATATAGAGAAAAAGAATAAATATTCAGGAAATCTATTCAGGTTAGTAAAGGAAAAAGAACATCTGGAATATCATGACTGGATACATTTTGGCGATAATGTGCATTCGGATTTTGAAGTGCCTAAAAGTTTGGGGATTTCCTGTGAATTGTATTTGCCGGAACAGTTGCAGGATATAGAGAAGAACTATTTCAAAAATGGGGATAGTGATGCAGGAAAGCAGTTAATGCTGGGCGCAGTAAAGCTTGCACGCCTTCGGGGAGAAAAAAATAACGCTTATATTTTGGGATGCACGATAGGAGGGCCGATGCTCTGTCCTTATGTCAAGTGGCTGTTGGAGGATTGTGTAAAGAGAGGGATACAACGGCTTTATTTTATAGCAAGAGACGGTTATATATTGAAAGAGATCGCAGATATATGGATAAGACAGGAGAATTTGCCGGTATTCACCCGATATATTTATGGCTCAAGGAAGGCATGGAGAATTCCGGATACAGAGAATCTTAAAAATGAGATAACGGCAATTTTTGAGGGGGCTTATAAGGACAGAATTTTCGGCCTCTCGGATATGGCCGATTTTTTTCAGGTGGAAGAACAGGCATTGAAAGAATTTCTTCCGGAAAAACTATGTGACAAGCAGTTGGTTTGGAATATACCTGTCGTAACAATAGTTCTAAATAGTCTCTTAAATCATCCTGATTTTCTGAATCAGCTTTGCCATATTTATGATTCGAAAAGAAAATTGCTCATAGAATATTTGCAGCAGGAAGTAGACGTCCATGATGACAAATTTGCTTTTGTAGATTTGGCAGGAACAGGTCTTACACAGGAATTTTTGGCAAAAGCATTGGGATGTTTTTATAAAGGAAAAGTAAAAAATTATTTTTACCGTTTGGATCAAATAAACAATGGTATATGTGATTATTATGTGTTTTATCCGAATTTTATTCCTCATTATGTATTGCTGGAAATGCTGTGCAGAGCACCTCATGAACAGACAATCGGGTATCAAAAAGCAGAGAGCGGAGATGTTTTGCCGGTTTTTTCTAATGTAGATGCCCAGGCGATAATTAATCACCAAGTACCCCAATTTATCGAGGGAGCTAAACAATTTGCCGGGATTTACGAAAAAGTATTGAATAAAAATCGAGAGTTTTCTGGTGTGATTAATTGCATATTACCCTATTTAAACTACATTTATAACGAGTCGGATGAAATACTGCTGGATTATTTTGGGGACATGCCCGATATGCTGACAGGGCGGGAAAAACAGGTAATGTTATATGGCCCGAAACTGTCGGATAAAGAAATTAAGAAAATATTTTGGTATAGAGAAAACGTAGCGCCTGAGTATTTTTATCGGGGTTCTTCGCTGAAATATTCGTTACTGAGATGCAGCGGGAAGCAAAAAAGGAAAATAGAGCAATATAAAAAATTTTACCATTCGCCATGGGGGAAATTTTGCCGGAAAACTTACACATGTTTTTGCGGCAAATCTGATTTTCGTACGGCAAATGTGTTTGATTGTATCCGGCAGAATATTATTATCTATGGGGCGGGCAAAGTAGGACAGCGTTTTTATCGTCAGATCACAGGTAAAGATAAAGTAAATGGGATTCGATATTCGTCCTCGGTAGTATTGTGGGTAGACAGAAATTATCAGGAATATCAAAGTGAAGGGATGCCGGTAGCCAGTCCGTCAGAGGTTATTAAACATGATTATCAGCAATTGATTATAGCAATAGCAAAGAAGGAAACAGCAGACAATATTCGAAAATATCTGTTGGAGTTAGGGGTAAGGGAAGAGAAAATTTTTTGGCTTAGACAGTAACTCCCATGCCTGCCATCAGATACCACCATAAATGAAAGGGGTTTATAGGTAAGAGAGGATAGAAACATGGAAAAATTCACCAATACAACTAAAAATATTTATGACCATCTGCAGGATAGACAGTCAAAATTTTTCTTTGAAAACAGGCTGCTATATACCTTGACTGGTGATTACCAATATATCCAGCGGATAATAGCGGTGTTGCCGCAAAAAAAAGAGTTAGATCGAGCGATCGAATTTTGTAAAAGTCAGACAAATAACGTGGTGATTTACGGAGCAGGCAATGATCTTTCAATTTTATCGGATTTGTATCCTGATTTTCCTATCCGCCTTATCTGCGACAGCAGCCAGGCCAAACAAAAAGCTGGGTGGCGCGGGATTCCGGTGATGTCCCCTGACGAGTTGATTAAGATAAAAAATAATATATACGTCGCTATAAATACTTCCGCATACCACAAAGAAATCGCTCAATTTTTAGGGAAAAACGGTTTCCCCAAAGAGAGGATTATCAACCTGGGCGCGATAACCGATGCCTTGTATTCCAGGCAATACTTTGACAGGGATATTATGGTTCCCCGATCGGGAGAGGTATTTGTTGATGGCGGATGTTTTAACTGCAATACGGACAGGGAATTTGTAAAATGGTGTTCCGGAAATTACGAAAAGATATATGCTTTTGAACCCGATCCGGCAAATTATCAATATTGTTTGAAACAATGCGAAAAAGAGGAAATCCGGAATATTGAAATTTATGATAAGGGATTATGGGATAAGGAGGCAGAGCTGTCCTTTGAGGAAACCGGGGGGCAGGGTTCAAAAATAGGAGAGGGTACTGCCGTTATTTCTGCGACATCTATTGACACCGTTGCAGGAGATCATCCGATATCGTTTATTAAGCTGGATGTGGAGGGGGCAGAGTTGAGGGCATTGCAGGGAGCAGAGCGGATCATTTGCCGGGATCATCCGCGTATGGCAGTTTGCGTATATCACAAACCGCAGGATATTATTGAAATACCGGAATATATTTTGAAGTTGGATGACCGCTATAAACTTTATATCCGACATTATCAAATGAGCCCGTGTGAAACGGTAGTGTACGCTTTGTAAATCCTTTAGCGCCTTTCTTTAAACAGTAAAAAACAAAAATAAAACGTCGCTTATTTGGAGGAAATATCATCAACAACATGAATAATCATAAAGTAATACAACAACCAAAAAAGTATAAGCGGGGATATGTCCCCGGCGTGTTTGATCTGTTCCATATCGGGCATTTGAACTTAATCCGACGGGCAAAAGAGCAGAGCGAATATTTGCTGGCAGGAGTTTTGACGGATGAGTTGGTTGTACATTTTAAAGGGAAAAAGCCCTGTATCCCTTTCGAGGAACGGATAGCTATTGTTGCGGCTTTGAGGGACGTTGACCAGGTGGTCAAGGTGGATTTTTCCAACACAATTAAAATGGATGCCTGGAAAATGTACCATTATGATGCGTATTTTTCAGGGGATGATCATGGGAGTGAATGGGATGAGGAAAGAAAAGCTCTTCAGTCTGTCGGTTCCGATATCGTATTTCTGTCTTACACCCAAGGAACCAGCTCCACATGGATCCGCCAGGAGCTCCAGGAGCAAAAAAGGAAGGAGCGGCTGTATCTGTTTGGGGCAGGAAGAATCGGCCAGCGGACGATAAGGCAGATGCGGCTGGAAGGCAGGGACGAGGAGTGGGAAATTGCCGGTTTTTTGGATAATCAGCGTGAAAAACGGCTGACCCGTGTGGATGGGTTGCCGGTATACGGTCCAGAGGATTTGCGGACTCTGGAACGGGAAGACAGTTTTACTGTGGCAGTCACGATGAAGGATAAAGAAGCTGCTTATAAACAGCTTACCAGCCTGGGGCTGGAAGGGCAGTTGCGGCTTGTGGACGCCCAAAATCTGTGATGCAATGTTTTATAAGATCCTACGCTATTTCCCATTGGGTTCTGGAACAAATATTATCAATCTGCGCGACTATGGGGCGGAAAGCCCTGCTATAGGGCGAAAAGCTGGTTCTGCAGACCGGCTGTGCCGTTGAAGGCTCTTATCGTGCTAATGTATATATAGCATATTGATTTAATGAAACGCCTTCTTTTTCCGCTTCCATCGCTAAAATTGTTTTGAGAAGCAATATTGATCAATATGGAAGTTTATTTAGGCCGCTTATCAATGATTTTTGAGGAAGCGCCAGAATTTTTGCAGGGCATCCCAAAATCAAATATATCACGGAATAGGTGGTGAAGGAGGGGTATGTCAACATTATACAAGCAAGAAAATGCTCCATCCGCCCGTCCGCTTTCACAAACGGATCGGGCGGTTTTGGAATACATGGATTTGGTAAAAAAGGATTATTATGATGAAGAAATCTCTGAGGACAGCCGTTTCCCGGTGTGGTATCAATTGTCCAGCCTGAGAACGGGTTTATTAAGCTGGTATGAATTTAAACAAGAGGCGAGAGTGCTGGAAATCGGCGCCGGCTTTGGAGCCTTGACGGGACTTTTGTGCGACCGGTGCAGTTATGTGGCAGCAACGGAACGTTCGGTTGTCCGTGCGGAGGCTTTAGCCAGAAGATGGGAAGATAAGGGGAATTTGCATGTATATGCCGGCGAGTGGAGTGAGAGAAAATGGGAAAAGCCTTTTGATTATATTATCCTTACCGGGATTTTGGAGCGGGCTTGCGGAGGATCGAAAAACCGGGAAGATTATGTTGAATATTTGAAGAAAATCTTCGCGCTTCTGAAAAAAGACGGGATTTTGCTGCTGGCAGCAGATAACCGTTTGGGCCTTAAATATTTTTGTGGTGCCAGGGAATCTCATGGCGGTAACGCTTTTGAGGGGATAAACCATTATCCCAATGGTACCCGGGGATATTCCTTTGACCGGGCAGAACTTAAAAGTATCCTTGCCAGGGCGGGGTTTGGCGATATGCAGTTTTATTATCCCCTGCCGGATTATAAGATGCCGCAGCTTATATATTCAGACAACTACCTGCCAAAGAAGAATATAAAAGAGCGGCTGATCCCTTACTATGAGAACCACAATTCCCTGGTGGCAATGGAAAATGAGTTATATGATGATGTAATTGAAAACGGGGTTTTTCCTTTTTTTGCCAATTCTTTTTTGATTGAGTGCAGCCAGATGGAGACGGGGGAAAGCGAAGAGGAAGGAAAGCTGTGCCAGGTGGTTTACGCGGCGGTTTCCACAGACCGGGGGAGGGGAAAAAGCTATGTGACTGCCATCAAAAAGGGTAAAACCGTGACAAAAACACCTCTGTTTGAGGAGGGAAAGGCCAGCGCCAGACAGTTATTTTCCCATATAGAAGACTTGAAAGCCCATCAGATCCCGGTTGTGGAACATACGCTGCTTGCGGATGGGAGCCTGCGGCTTCCTTATGTCCCATGGCCAACGCTGTCGAACTATATCAAGGAAGTGATTAAAGAAGACCCGGGGAAATTCCTGCAGATTGTTGACCAGATATACGCGTATATCCTTGCCTCCTCGGAGCGGGCGCCGGATTCGGAAAATGCGTTGTTAAAGAGGATAGCGTTGCCAAAGCAGATAAAATTGCAAGGGGCATCCGCAGGGGGCGCCTCTTCGGGGAATCCTGCCCCAGGGAATCCTGCCCCGGGGAATCCTGCCTCGGAGAATCCTGCCCCGGGAAATCCCGTTCCGGAAGATCCGTCCCTGGAGGCTCCCGCCCTGGATTTTGGCCCCATACTGAAAAAAGCGTATATGGAGCTGATCCCGCTGAATTGTTTTTATCATCCGCAGACGGGGGAGTTCCTCTATTTTGATCAGGAATTTGTCCGGGAAAATTATCCGGCCAAGTATGTGCTGTTCCGGGCGATTCATTATATTTATTGTTTTACGCCGGATGGGGAGCGGTATTATCCCCGGCAAAAGCTTATCCGCCGGTATGGGATGGAAGATACCTGGGACATTTATCAGGAAGAGGAAAACCGGTTTTTGGATCAGGTGCGCAATCACAAAAAATACGGGCAGTTTTACCGGTGGGCGTCAGTCACCAGGGAAAAGATACAGGAAAATATAAAAAGGCTGCGATCGGAAGAGGAGGTTATTGCCGATTATAAAATATCCGACAAAATGAAAAAGATATGGAAGGTGGAGTTGTCTTTGCTGGCGGAAGTTGACCGCATTTGCAAAAAATATGGGTTTCGGTATTTTTTGGTCCATGGGAGCCTTTTGGGTGCGGTGCGGCATAAAGGTTTTATTCCATGGGATGACGATTTGGATATTGCCATGCCGAGAAAGGATTATGACGGTTTCCTGAAAGCGGCAGAAAAAGAGCTGGCAGCTCCGTTGTCCCTTCATACGCCGGAGACGGAAAAAGACATGTTTTGGGGAGGGTTTGCCCGGGTCAGGAATGCCATGACTACAGGAATTGAAGCCAGGGATTTGAATCATAAGGGGAATTTGGGAATTTGGATCGATATTCTTCCGCTGGATGTTTGTACGATGGATGAAGCCTTGTTTGAAAAAAAGAAAAAGGAAATCCGACGCTGCCATCGGTTACTTTTGGCTAAGATTTATGGGAATGATTATCCGTCCTATTCCGATATGAAGCCGTGCCAGTGGAAGATGTATAAGTTTTTGTCTTGTTTTTACAGCCATGACAGGCTGTGCCGGATGCTGGACAGGGCTATGCGGCGGTATACGGATAAGGATTCGGAGGATGTGGCCTTTTTTTCTGGTTATTATATGCACAGAAGGCTTAACGCTGCCGATTTCCAGTCGGTATCGTTTCTTGAATTCGAACAGCAACAGGTCCCTGTTCCGGCGGGATATGATAATTACCTGTTTATGTCTATGGGTAAGGATTACCGGAAGTATCCGCCAGAGGACGAGCGGAAACCAAAACATACCGGGATTTTTGATCCGGAAAAGCCTTACGGCGAATATCAGCGGATGCTGACAGGCATGTTTGAGGATATCCGGGGGAAGAAAATTATTATTTTTGGGGCGGGGATGATGTTTGAGGACTATATGAAGAAATGGGGGGGCCGGTACCGACCGGATTTTCTGACGGATAATGATGAGCACAAGTGGGGCCGGCAGAGAATGGGTATCCCGGTAAGGCCGCCCAAACAGATATTGGAAGTGCCGGAAGAAAAAAGGAGGGTGATTATCTGCAGTTTCTATTATAAAGAAATTGAAAGGCAATTGGCCCAAATGGGAATAAAGGATTACCGGGTTTATGTACAGCATGTGGATTGGATCATAAGGGCGGAAAACCAATAGTCCCCATAAATTAATCGTTTGATCTGCCCTTGCTATTTTATGAAAAAAATGATAAACTCCATTAATAACTGCATAGGGAATGACTGGATGGAAAATAACTTCAAAAACGAATCAATACATTGCGGATAACCGCAAAATGAAAGCTGCACAATTAAGTGTGCATAGTTAAGGAGAACAGTAATAATGAAGATTTCCACCAAAGGGCGGTACGCCCTTCGCATGATGATCGAGTTTGGCTTAAACCAGGGAAAATGTACGAAGATCAGTCAGGTCGCGGTGAGACAAGGTATTTCTGATAAGTATTTGGAGCAGATTGTAACGCCGCTTCTCAAAGCCGGATATGTGCGCAGCGTCCGCGGCGCGCAGGGTGGCTATATGCTGACTAAGGCGCCGGAGGATTACACGGTAGGCATGATTTTACGCCAGACGGAAGGCAGTTTGTCTCCGGTTCCCTGTTTAGATGACGAGGCCAACCAGTGCGAACGGGCGGGCTATTGTGCGGCCCTTACCGTATGGAAGCTGCTTAAGAAAGCTATTGACCAGACAGTAGATTCGGTGACGCTTGCCGATTTGATTGCCGAGCAGAGAAGCCGTCCCGATAAAAATTTGATGTGAGACCGGATGGGGGGATTTGAAATGTTACTGTTCACGCTATGGATATAACTGCTTTATTGATTGGCCATGGATAAATACAGTGACGGGGCAGGGTATATGCCCGTTTGGACAGCGGCAACAATATGAAGGCACAGGAGTAGATATCATGCATGAATTTTCACGGACGGAATGTTTGGTTGGGACAGAGAATCTGCATAAGCTTGCCTGCCTTTCCATTGCTGTTTTTGGCGTGGGAGGGGTGGGAGCGCATTGTATTGAAGCATTGGCCCGATGCGGGATAGGCCGATTGGTTTTGATTGACAATGACACGGTTTCCCTGACGAATATAAATCGTCAGAGCATTGCTTTCCACAGCACAATCGGCCGGCTGAAAACACAGGTGATGCGCGAAAGGATTCTGGACATTAATCCGGCTGCCCAGGTGGAAACTTATGAAATTTTTGTGCTGCCGGAAAATGTGGATAGCTTGATGAAGGATATAGGCCAGGTGGATTATGTGATCGATGCCATTGATACGGTTGCTGCCAAGCTGGCTATTGTCTGTTATGCGAAGAAACATCAGATACCAGTGATATCTTCTATGGGAACCGGAAACAAACTTTACGGAGATCGGTTTGAGATTACCGATATTTCTCAGACCTCCGTGTGCCCTCTGTGCAGGGTTATGCGCCGTGAGCTGAAAAAGAGGGGGATTGGGCATTTACAGGTGCTTTATTCTAAAGAACCGCCGCTTCCGCCGGTTTTGCCGCCGGAAGAGACGACAGCCCGCCGGGCTGTGCCTGGCAGTATTTCATTTGTACCGTCAGTGGCCGGGCTGTTGATTGCGGGGGAGGTTATCCGAAAATTGTGTGATGCGTGCCCGACGGAGGATCGTGAGTCCCCGGGACTTCTGCCGCCCATACCGGTGCCGAAAATATAGCGGGGGGGGGCAAAACGCGGTATTGGTGCAGCGTAGCCAGGAATGGAGAGGGTTCAGCCATATTTTATGGAAGCAGCGAATTTTGCGGAGCAGGATTCTTTTTTAAACAGGCAGCCATAGCCGGCTGCGATTGCCGGCTGCCTGGCATAAGGCAGCAGAAGGGAGAAAAAATGAAGGATGGTTTTTTCCGGGTGGCGGCTGCCACCCCGGAGATTCGGGTTGCAGACCCAATATATAATCGTGAGCAGATTTGTAAGCAGATTGAAGAAGGGGTAAAACAGGGTGTCGGTTTGATGGTTTTCCCTGAATTGTGCCTGACGGCCTATACTTGCGGCGATTTATTTTTGCAGTATCCTCTTTTGCGAAGCGCCAGGGAAGAATTGCAAAAAATAGTCGCATGCACAGAAGGAAAGCATATGATGGTATTGGTGGGGCTTCCCTGGAAACATGGCAGCAAATTGTATAATGTGGCGGCGGTTTTATGCGGCGGCCGGCTTTTGGGGATTATCCCCAAAACCCATTTGCCGAATTATTCGGAATTTTATGAACAGCGCCATTTCGCTGCCGGGATGAGGAAACCGGTAATGACCGGATGGCTGGACGGGCAGGTGCCTATGGGGACAAATATCCTGTTTCGCTGCAGGGATATCCCTGAACTTACGGTAGCAGCAGAAATTTGTGAGGACGTATGGGTTCCTTCGCCGCCAAGTATCCGCCATGCACTGGCTGGCGCCACGGTTATTGCCAATTGTTCCGCCAGCGATGATCTGGTAGGAAAGGATACTTACCGCAACGCATTGATTTCAGGCCAGTCGGCCAGGCTGATTTGCGGGTATGTATATGCCAACGCGGGAGAAGGAGAATCCACTCAGGATTTGGTTTTTGGCGGTCACAATATTATAGCGGAAAACGGCACTATGCTGGCTGTTTCCCGGCGCTTTCAGCCAGAGACGGTTTATGCTGATATAGATTTGGAAAGGCTCGGCAGCGAACGGCAAAGAGCAACCACTTATCCGCCTCAGTCAGATGACGATTATATGAGTATTGATTTTTCTCTTGATACGTCAGCCATGGAAGAGATGCAGCAGAAAAAACTGCTGCGCTTTATCGATAACCGTCCTTTCGTGCCTCATGACCAGGCGGAACGGAACAAGCGGTGCGAGGAGATCATTACCATACAGGCTATGGGTTTGAAAAAACGTCTCGCTCACGCCGGCTGCGGGCATGTGGTGCTGGGAATTTCCGGCGGTTTGGATTCCACGCTGGCCCTTCTTATTGCGGCGCGGGCATTCGATATGCATGGGCTGCCCAGAAAACAGATTCATGCCGTGACCATGCCCTGCTTTGGCACTACCGACCGTACTTATCGGAATGCCTGCCGGATGGCCAGGGAGCTGGGGGCTTCATTGACAGAGGTTGACATCAAAAAGTCGGTTATGCAGCATTTTTCCGATATCGCTCACGACCCGTCGGTTCACGATGTAACTTATGAAAACAGTCAGGCCAGGGAACGAACCCAGGTGTTGATGGATTTTGCCAATCAGGTCGGAGGGCTGGTGGTGGGAACCGGCGATATGTCCGAACTGGCGCTGGGATGGGCCACATATAACGGCGATCATATGTCCATGTATGGAGTTAATGCTTCTGTCCCGAAGACATTGGTGCGCCATCTGGTGAGGTATTATGCGGATACCTGTAAGGAAGAAGCTTTGGAGGCGGTACTTAAGGATGTGCTGGATACTCCGGTCAGCCCGGAGCTTTTGCCGCCGGAGGGAGGCTCCATTTCCCAAAAGACGGAAGATCTGGTAGGCCCGTATGAGCTGCATGATTTTTTCCTGTATCATATGCTCCGGTTTGGTTATATGCCTTCTAAAATTTACCGTATGGCGTTGCGGGCTTTTGCCGGGGAGTATGAAGGTGAAACTATCAAAAAATGGCTGGGCATTTTTTACCGCCGTTTCTTTGCCCAGCAGTTTAAACGTTCGTGTCTGCCGGACGGCCCGAAGGTGGGGTCCGTAGCCGTATCGCCCAGGGGCGATTTACGCATGCCCAGCGATGCAGTACAAAAAGTGTGGATGGAAGATCTGGAACGGCTTTAGGAGGGGCAAAAGATGATCAGCAGTACTGCCAATAAACAGGTAAAATATGTGAGCGCTTTGCTTAAAAAAGCGAAAACGCGGAAGGAAGAAGGGCTGTTTGTGGCAGAAGGCCTGCGGATGTGCCGGGAAATCCCCCCGGGGCGTTTGGCTGTCCTTTATGTATCGGAAAGTTTTAAAGAGACTCCTGAATATCCGGCGCTGGCGAAGATAGCAGAGAGGACGGAGGTGGTCGCGGATCAGGTGTTTCCGGCTATGTCCGATACACAATCACCGCAGGGAGTGCTGGCACTGGTTCGTCAATCGCCCTGTATTTGGGAACGGGTGTTAAAAAATGCAGATGATGTTCCCGCACACCTTGTGATTTTAGAGCGCATACAAGACCCAGGAAACTTGGGAACCATTTTTCGTTCTGCCGAAGGGGCGGGCGCCACAGGCATATTGATGGACATGGGTACTGCCGATATATACAGCCCCAAAGCCGTTCGTTCCACCATGGGTTCAATGTTGCGTATTCCTTTCGCTTATACAGACAATTTAGGAAAAACGCTTCGCCAGTTGAAAAACAGGGGGATTCGTCTTTGCGCCGCCCATCTGTCAGGGGAAAAAGATTACGACCAGGAAACGTACACCCGCAGCATCGCTTTTCTTATCGGCAATGAAGCGAACGGCTTAACTGCCGAAACGGCTGATCTGGCAGATATCAAGGTTCGGATACCTATGGCCGGTAAAGTGGAATCTTTAAATGCCTCGGTTGCCGCGTCTCTGTTAATGTTTGAGGCCGCCCGGCAGCGAAGGGGGATCTTTTAGCCTGCTGTGCGGCGGTCCTAAGCGCCGGTGGCGCTTGTTTAGGATGAACCGAAACGGAGTGTAGAGGGATTTTTGCTCGCCGGCCCAAGTTATCATACGGTCAGCGAAGCAAGTGCCCTCGCTTCGCTGGGGCAGACTCTGTGCAGACCTACCTGAATAGTAACACAACTGTTACGGTAAATTCTTACATTTTCCAAAAT
This sequence comes from uncultured bacterium, assembly GCA_947383005.1. Lineage (GTDB taxonomy): Bacteria > Bacillota > Clostridia > Lachnospirales > Lachnospiraceae > Brotaphodocola. The sequence continues at coordinate 34,952 of CANDBT010000025.1, forward strand.
CCGTTGTAAGAACCGGCAAATTATGATATGATGATAACGGGGTGTGTTTGAATGTTTGGAAAAGTATTAAAAGGAGGTGGCAGGAATGGCTCCAATCTATTGGCTGATTGCTTTCGTTGCTTTAATCGGTATTGAGATCGTAACCATGGCCCTGACTACGGTTTGGTTTGCAGGAGGCGCCGTAGTTGCGTTTTTGCTGTCTTTGTTTGGCGTAAGTGTGGAGGCTCAGCTTGCAGTTTTTGTGATTGTATCCTTTCTGCTGTTGTTTTTTACCAGACCTTTTGCATTTAAGTACGTGAACAGTCAGACGACAAAGACCAATGCGGACAGTCTGATTGGCAAGCGGGCGCGGGTTACGGCTGAGATTAATAATGATTTGGACACCGGCACTGCAGTGATAAATGGTCAGGAGTGGACAGCCAGAGGCGAAAAGGCCGAGATGGTTATCCCGGTGGGAACTATGGTATTGATCAAGGAGATCCGCGGCGTGAAATTAATTGTCAGTTCGGCACAGGAGGAGGCGTAATATGCCAATTATAATTTTTTTGCTGGTATTTTTTGTGATTGTTATGATTTTGCTGGTATCTTGTATTCGCATCGTTCCTCAGGCGAATGCCCTGGTGGTCGAGCGATTGGGAGCTTATCAGGGAACCTGGCATGTGGGCGTGCATTTTCTGATCCCCTTTATCGACCGGGTGGCCAAGAAGGTGATTTTAAAAGAGCAGGTAGTGGATTTTGCACCTCAGCCGGTGATTACCAAGGATAATGTTACTATGCGGATTGATACCGTGGTGTTTTTTCAGATTACAGATCCAAAGCTGTTTGCTTATGGTGTCGAGCATCCGATTATGGCCATTGAGAATCTGACAGCTACTACCTTGAGAAATATTATCGGCGATTTGGAGTTGGATCAGACGCTGACATCCAGAGAGACGATCAATACAAAGATGCGTGCCTCATTGGATGTTGCGACTGACCCATGGGGAATAAAAGTAAACCGGGTGGAACTGAAAAATATTATCCCGCCGGCCGCTATTCAGGATGCCATGGAGAAACAGATGAAGGCGGAGCGGGAGCGGCGTGAGGCTATCTTGCGGGCAGAAGGAGAAAAGAAGTCGACCATTTTGGTTGCGGAAGGCAAAAAAGAGTCGGCGATTCTGGATGCGGAGGCCGATAAGCAGGCAGCAATTCTTCATGCAGAAGCGGAGAAGGAAAAGCGGATTAAAGAAGCGGAAGGTGAAGCGGAAGCTATTTTGAAAGTGCAGCAGGCGAATGCGGATGGTATCCGTTTCCTGAAAGAGGCGGGCGCCGACGAGGCAGTATTGAAAATTAAGAGCCTGGAAGCATTTATTGCGGCGGCTGACGGCAAGGCTACAAAGATTATTATTCCTTCAGAACTGCAGGGGTTGGCAGGTTTAGTCAAGTCGGCTGCGGAGATTGCAAAGGAAAATGGGGTTAATTGAATGATTATGTTACAAGAAACAAGCAGGAAATCAAAAAGGTTTCCTGCTTTTCTTGACAGTTGTTTTTTGTTATAGTAAGTTATAGTAGTAGGTTTAAACAAGAATATGATTTGGATAAGTTTACGTTAAGTCAGACGAACAGGAAATATGGTCAGGATATGGAGGAAAGTTATGAATTTAAAAGGAAGACATTTTTTAACATTGAAGGATTTTACTTCGGAGGAAATCGTGGGATTGCTGGATTTGGCTGCCGATTTAAAAGAAAAGAAAAAGATGGGTGTTCCGGCTCCGTTGTGCCAGGGAAAGAATATTGCCTTGATTTTTGAAAAGACCAGTACCAGAACCCGCTGTTCCTTTGAAGTGGCGGCAAGAGATTTGGGCATGGGTGCTACGTATCTTGACCCGTCAGGTTCCCAGATTGGGAAGAAGGAGAGCATTGCCGATACGGCCAGAGTATTGGGACGGATTTATGATGGGATTGAGTATCGGGGTTACGGACAGGAGATTGTGGAGGATTTGGCGAAATATGCTGGCGTACCGGTGTGGAATGGCCTGACTAATGAGTATCATCCTACTCAAATTTTAGCGGACATGCTGACGATTCGTGAGAATTTTGGCAGACTATCAGGGCTGAAACTGGTTTATATGGGGGATGCCCGCTACAATATGGGCAATTCCCTGATGATCGGCTGCGCCAAGCTGGGATTGGATTTCGTCGCCTGTGCGCCGGAGAAATATTTCCCTGATCCGGATCTGGTAGCTCAATGCCAGAAGTATGCCGAGGTTTCCGGCAGTACGATTACCTTGACATCAGATGTGGCAGAGGGAACCAAAGAGGCAGATGTGATTTATACGGATGTGTGGGTATCTATGGGTGAGCCTGATGCCGTGTGGGAGGAGAGGATTCGTGACTTGACTCCCTACCGGGTGACAAAGAACGTAATGGAGAATGCGGGAGAAACAGCGATTTTCCTCCATTGCCTGCCATCATTTCATGACTTAAAGACCAAAATCGGCAAAGAGATGGGGGAGCGGTTTGGCATATCCGAAATGGAAGTAACGGATGAGGTATTTGAATCCGCACAGTCAAAAGTGTTTGATGAGGCAGAGAATCGTATGCACACCATCAAAGCAGTGATGGCGGCGACTCTGTGAGAATAGAGGCCATACTTATGATCAATCAGGATAAGAAACGGTTTTTCCGCAATGAGGCTCTTTTTTTGGATATCCTGCATATTGTGATAGGAATATTGGTGGTAGTTTGCGCAATACTGGCATTTTTAGAGCCGGAGAGCAATCAGGTTTTGTTTCCGGTGATTTTTTGGCTGGCTGGGCTGCTAAACGGAGTGAGCGGATGGTATAAGCTGAAAAACGGAGGAAGGAACCGGAAAGTGAAGCTTAACGGTTTTGCCTTGTGCTTGCTGGGTGCAGGTTTGGCGGTTATTGGGGTAATCAGTGCCATCAGCATAGGGAGGTAACGGTGAAGGCGAAGATATTGAAAATACTGAAGGAAGCCGATGGTTATGTGTCAGGACAAGCCTTGTGCGAAAGCCTTGAAGTGTCGAGGACAGCCGTCTGGAAAGTAATACGTCAGCTTCAGGAAGACGGTTATGATATCGAGGCGGTACGCAACCGCGGTTATCGGCTGGCAGACAGCGGGGATGTGTATACCCGGGAAGAGCTGGAGAGCCAGCTTCATACAGAGTGGCTGGGGAAAAATTTGGTATTTCTTGACCATGTGGATTCTACCAATAATAGAGTAAAGCAATTGGCCGATCAGGGAGCGCCTGAAGGTACAATGGTGGTAGCGGTGGAGCAATCGGCGGGAAAAGGCCGTCGGGGACGTTCCTGGGTATCGTTAGAGGGAACCGGAGTGTGGATGAGTTTTTTGCTGAGGCCGGATTTTATGCCGGAACATGCCTCGGCTCTGACTTTGGTAGCCGCCCTGTCAGTAATAGACGGAATATGTCAGACTACAGGTATTGAAGGAAAGATCAAATGGCCCAATGATATTGTAATTGAAGGGAAAAAGGTTTGCGGGATATTGACGGAAATGAGTACTGAGGTGGAAAGCATTCATTATATAGTCGTAGGAATAGGTATTAATGTCGAGATAAAGGAATTTCCGGAGGAAATAAGACAGACAGCTACTTGCCTGGCCTTTCATGTTGATAAACCGGTTAGGCGGGCGAAGCTGGTTGCTTCGGTGGCAGAATCCTGGGAAAAGTATTACCGGAAATTTTTGCAGACATTGGATATGACTCTGTTAAAGGAAGAGTATAACCGCTTTCTGGTAAATCTTGACCGGGGGGTGAAGGTTTTGTCATCGGCAGACGAATATACCGGTGTTTCTTTGGGCATCAATGATCAAGGGGAGCTTTTGGTAAAGCAGGAAGACGGAAGAATCCGCACGGTTATGTCCGGGGAGGTTTCTGTGCGGGGGATTTATGGATATATCTGAAAATGGGCGGATCCAGAGTCAAAGTTCGGACGAATCTGCCGGCAGATTTACGGATGCCTGCAGGCAAGCACAAAAATCCCGTCTGCAGGCAATAAATGTCCCTCTTCTGACTTGGTATAAGGCAAACGGGAGAATGCTGCCATGGAGACGGGATTCACAGCCTTACCATGTGTGGATTTCCGAAATTATGCTGCAGCAGACTCGGATAGAGGCGGTGATACCTTATTACAGCCGTTTTATGCAGGCGCTTCCTGGCGTGGCGGACTTGGCATCGGTGGAGGATGATCGTTTGATGAAGCTGTGGGAGGGGCTTGGTTATTATAGCCGGGCCAGAAATCTGAAGAAGGCAGCTATCGTTATTATGGAAAAATACGGCGGTTTTATGCCGTCCCGATACGAAGAGCTGGTTGGATTGCCGGGCATTGGCAGTTATACAGCCGGCGCAATTGCGTCTATTTCTTTTGGGAAAGCATATCCGGCGGTAGACGGCAACGTATTGCGGGTAGTGTCCCGGATTCTGGAAAGCCGCGAGGATATTTTAAAGCAGTCAACAAAGAAAAGGATGGGGACGCTGTTGGCGGAGACGATGCCGAAGGTAGAGGCAGGGGCATTTAATCAGGGGCTGATGGAATTAGGCGAAACCTTATGTATTCCTAAGGGAGAGCCAAAATGTCCCCAATGTCCTCTTGCGGGGTTTTGTTTATCCTCGTTACATGGGATGGCCGGCCAGATACCGGTAAAATCCCTTCCCAAAGAGCGCAGGATTGAAAAGCGGACCGTGTGTATATTGGAATATAACGGTTATATAGGACTTCGTAAACGGGCGCCTACGGGGCTTTTGGCGTCTCTCTATGAGCTTCCCAACGTTTTGGGCCATTTAGCGAAGGAGGAGTTGGCAGATGCGTTCCGATTGGAGGAGGAAGCGGGCATTGCCGGGGAACGGCTGCCAGATGCCCGCCATATATTTTCCCATGTGGAATGGCGGATGATTGGATACAAGGTGCGTTTAACAAAACCGGTGCAAGGATACCTTATGGCAAAAAAACAGGATTTAAAGACGATTTATCCTCTTCCAAATGCTTTTAGCAGGTATATAAAGCTGATAAAATGAGGATAATGAAAAGGAGGCGAAGCATTGGGATATGGACGGACAGAAGAAAATGCTGCTGATCATTAATCCGAAATCGGGTAAAGGACAGATAAAAAACAGGCTTTTAGAGATAACGGATATTTTTATCAAAGCAGGATATCGGTTGCAGCTCCATGTGACTCAAGAGCCGGAAGAAGCCCGCAACATAACGGCTTTGGAGGGCGGGCATAAAGATTTAATTGTCTGCAGCGGCGGTGACGGTACTCTTAACGAGGTGATCTCCGGAATGATGGAGCTGGATAATCGCCCGCTGTTGGGATATATCCCTGCCGGTTCTACCAATGACTATGCGGCCAGCTTAAAGCTTCCAAAACGAATGTCTGCCGCGGCTCGTGTGGCAGCGGAGGGGCAAGCTTGCCTGGTGGATGTCGGCCGGTTTGACGGCCAGAAATATTTTGCTTATGTAGCCGGTTTCGGAGCATTTACCGAAGTCTCTTATCTGACTTCTCAAGCTAAAAAAAATCTGCTGGGCCATCAGGCATATGTGCTGGAGGGATTGAAAAGCCTGACCTCCATCAAAGAATATTCCTTGCGGGTGGAAAGTGATGATCAGGTTTATGAAGGGAAATTTATTTTTGGAATCATTACTAATACGGTAAGCGTGGGGGGATTTAAGGGGCTTATCAGTCAGGATGTGCTGTTGGACGACGGTTTGTTTGAGGTGCTGCTGGTTCGCATGCCAAAGACTCCGTTAGAATTCAGTAGTATTGTTTCCAGCATTGTTTTTAAAGAAGAAAAAAGCGAATTGACTTACAAATTTAAAGCCAGCTCTCTGCGAATCATATCGGAAGAACCGATAGACTGGGTATTGGACGGCGAGTTTGGCGGGAGCCAGACGGAAGTGCAGGTGGAAAATCTTTGCCGGAGTATTGCTATCCGCAGGAATCTGCCCAAGGCGTCTGAACGGTTACAATGATTGTAACTGTTCACGGGGGGAGGGGCATCTTCTTGCCCGTTTTCAACGGACAAGAAGCATTATGCGTTCGCCCGATGAGGAAAAACGGATAAAATCAGTCTTACAAGCAAGCTTGACGCCTGTTTTTATCTGTTTTTCCCCACCCCATGAACTGTTACCAATAATTTGCGAATATCTGTAGAATAAATGAAGAAAATGTTGAAATCTGTGATTTAGTGATATATAATGATAAGTTGAATAGGCTATATGTTACCTTTAAGTGAAAGGACGTTACCCGTGGAAAAAGACAATTTTTTGGAGAAGCTGATAAAGCTGGTGGAAGTTGCCAAGACAAAGCACAATATGTTGGATGTGGCAGAAATCAATGATTTTTTTATTGGGGATAATCTGACACCTGACCAGATGGAGCAGATTTACAACTATCTGGAAGAGAAGCGTGTGGATGTGGTTCCTAACATTGATGAAAATCTGATGGAGGATGGCCCTCTGCTGCTGGATGATGATGATGATTTTGTCGGGGATGACAGCTTCCTGAAGGAAGCTGAGGAGATTGACCTGGAAGCGGTTGATTTGCTGGAAGGCATTGGTACAGAAGATCCTGTGAGGATGTATTTAAAAGAAATTGGCACGGTGCCTCTTCTCAGTGCGGAAGAAGAAATCGTTTTGGCAAAACGGAAGGCAGAGGGTGACGAACACGCAAAGGAACGTCTGATTGAGGCAAATTTGCGTTTGGTTGTCAGCATTGCCAAACGGTACACCGGCAGAGGCATGAGTTTTTTGGATTTGGTGCAGGAAGGCAACCTGGGCCTGATCAAAGGTGTGGAAAAATTTGATTATACAAAAGGATATAAGCTGAGTACATATGCTACTTGGTGGATTCGTCAGTCTGTGACCAGGGCTCTTGCTGACCAGGCACGTACCATCCGCGTACCAGTGCATATGGTTGAGACAATCAATAAGATGTCGAAAATGCAGCGTAAACTGACTTTGGAATTAGGCTATGAGCCTTCGGTCACCGAGTTGGCCGACGCCTTGGAAATGTCAGAAGAAAAAGTGATGGAGATTATGCAGATTGCCAGAGAACCCGCCTCTTTGGAAACGCCAATCGGTGAGGAAGACGATTCCAATTTAGGTGATTTTGTGGCTGACAGCAATGTAATGACTCCTGAAGGCAATGTGGAATCCGTTATGCTAAGGGAACATATTGACGCGCTGTTGGGAGATTTAAAGGAACGGGAGCGGCAGGTGATTGTGCTGCGTTTTGGCTTGGAGGACGGCCATCCCCGGACTTTGGAGGAAGTCGGCAAAGAGTTTAATGTGACTCGTGAGCGAATCCGCCAGATTGAGGCAAAAGCGCTGCGAAAATTGAGGAATCCTGTGCGGAGCAAACGAATTCGTGATTTTCTGTAACAGTTTTTCTGCAAGTTATTTTTCTCAGAGGTGGAAGATGAATCAGAGAAATTACCAGAAAGAGCTGGACAGGCTTATCGAGCAAAAAGAGAGCGGGGGAGATGTGCCCCGGCTCTTTTTGCATAGCTGCTGTGCACCCTGCAGCAGTTACGTCTTGGAGTATTTGTCCCAATATTTTTCGATTACTGTTTTCTATTATAATCCTAATATATTCCCGGAAGAGGAGTATGAAAAGCGGGTGGAGGAGCAACGGCGGCTTATCGGGGAGCTTCCGGCAAAACATCCTGTGCATTTGCTGGTGGGGGATTATCAGCCTCAGCGTTTTTTTGACGCGGTCAGAGGCTGGGAAAAAGAGCCCGAGGGCGGAGAACGCTGTTTTCGCTGCTATCGCCTGCGTTTAGGGGAGGCCGCCCGGTTGGCGGCGGAAGGCGGTTATGATTATTTTACGACTACCTTGACAATTAGCCCTTTGAAAAACGCCCGCAAGCTTAACGAAATTGGTGAAGAGCTGGAAAGTATTTACGGAGTGAAGCATCTTCCCTCGGATTTCAAGAAAAAGAACGGTTACAAGCGTTCTGTGGAGCTTTCCGCCCGCTATGGACTGTATCGCCAGAATTATTGCGGATGTGTTTTTTCACGCGCCGGTTCTGGAGAAAATAGATTTTCAGACACGCTCTAGGGGGGCCGGCTCCTAAACCCAGTAATCGGGGGAAATGTTTTTTGGAGCGTACTTATCGGAATGCTTCTGTCTGAACTGCTGCTACCGTTGTGAAAAACGCCGGAAATTCTATGATTTTTGCTTGACACTTATCGCGATTTGTAATAAACTTTTAATGAGGAGTTCGCACGATTTGTGTGTGAATTTGGGGGATTATAATTTAATTAAAAAGGAGAAATGTGCTATGCTGAGTAAAACTTTGACTATTGTAAACCCGTCCGGACTTCACTTAAGACCTGCAGGAGTTCTTTCACAGACCGCGATGAAATTTAAGTGTGATGTTCTGATTGAGTGCGGCGAGAAAAGGATTATTGCCAAGAGCGTATTGAATGTTATGGCTGCGGGTATCAAGTCCGGTACCGAAGTTACCTTGATCTGTGACGGCGAAGATGAGGCAGCCGCTATGGAGACGATTAGCCAGGCCATTGAGAGCGGGCTGGGTGAACTGTAAAGCAATATAGTAATGGGAATCGAGCAGGGGAGGCTGTTTTTTGACAGCCTCTTGTTGTATTTGATGATAAAAAGTACATTTCGTGTTTGCATTTTGTTAAGAAATGATGTAAAATATAAATATAGAGTTAAGAACGGATAAATACGAGAAAAATTCAAATAAAGATCGCCATAATCCGCCGCTATATTTGGACAAAATTTATAATAAGAGTCATATGGCAGAGGATTGAGAGCGCATTAAGGAAGGGAGATGTGTATTTTCGGTCGATATCATTGATAAAAATTGTTTAATCACGGTCGGTTGTCAATAGTATTAACATTTGAGCATATCCAAGGGAAACGGAGGGATTTCTGTGAGAAATGGCTGTAAAAAATTGGCAAGTATGTTTTTGATTACGGTACTTTTGGCAGCCTGTTCCTCTAAAGAGCAGGAAGAAATTCATCAGATGGATTTTCAGGCACAAATTGATTGGAAAGCGCCTGCGCCTGCTGTCGGTGAGCGTCCCCGGATTTTATTTGTAGGCAACAGCCATATTTTTTATAATGATCTTTCCGGGACGTTTGTAAGGATTGCCGATGCTTTTGGCTACAGGAGCGATGTTTACGAGTTATCCAAAGGATATTATTCCTTGAGGCAGTATGCGAATCCGGAGGATACCTTAGGGGCCTTATTTGACAGTGCCGTGACAAATAAGAAGTGGGATTTTGTCGTTCTTCAGGAAAATATATCCGTAGCTTTGTCGGATTCACCGGATGAAGACATGTTCCCTTATGCCAGGATTCTGGATGAAAAGGTGAAATCTGCCGGCGGACAGACAGCCTTTTTAATGACCTGGGCGCCAAAAGACGGGAAAAAAGAGGGATTTAAGAAGCAGAGCTGCCAGGAGCTTCAATCTGTGGTAGCAGAGAATTATATGACGATTTCCGATGAATTGGATGATTTGGTGATTCCCGCCGGGATTGGTTTTATGCGCTGTGCGGATTCTTATCCGGAGATTGAACTGTGGGATGAAGACGGATATCATCCTTCGCCGGCCGGGACTTATCTGACAGCTTGTATTGTTTATGCGACGGTCTATCAGGAATCTCCGGAGAATTGCAGTTATATAGCTGATTTAGACACGGAGCTTGCCGGGAAGCTGCAGGAGATAGCCGCGGATGTCGTGTTGGGGAACGGTACAAGTACGGCAAAAAAAATCGAAGGGCATACGGGAAACCAGGGATGAAATGAAATGGCGATTCAAAGGTTGCCTGAGCTGTTGCGGAAGAGATAATAATGGAGATAAGTAAAACCATCGCGGGAAGAATTGCGATGGTTTTTTGCAACATAGGAAATTTAGAGAGCTGTCTCCGGTATGGTCGGCTCTTCAGGAAAAAAAGGGCGGTAAAGAAGCCAGAAGAACCAGGAATCCGCATAGGCAGTCAGGGAAAAACCGCACATAAGCCAGAAAAACAGATATACGGGAAACAATTGGGCATCTACCAGGGTAAAATACATAGGCAGGCAGGTGATTGCCGTTACGGCTATGGCATAGGCCGGATTTTTCAGCACAAAATAGAAAGCGTAGCTGACCAGCCTGAAGGTTTTATTCTCGAAAGCGGAAACCGTGGAAAAGACATAGAGGGCAGTCAGAACCAGCAGGATAGCGGCAGCCATCACCACATAGCGGAATATTTGTCCCATCTCTGCCGGCATGGTGGCCAGGGACTGCCATTCCAGCCAAAGGCAGCCGGCGGCCAGGAGCAGCAGAAGCCAGATAATTGTAGATTGGAGAAAATTCCTTCGAAAGCTTTTCCAGTATGCCTTCCAACAGAAGATGTCTTTGTCCTTGTGAAGCTTCAATGTACAATAATATAAAGCTGTGGTGGATGCGCCGACGGTGATAAGGGGCAGGCTGGATATCATCCATAAAAGGTTGAGGGCAATCAATTTTCCCAGGAACAGAAAAAACTGATGCAGAAAATTATCTTCATTAAAGAAATTCATAGCTTCTCCTTTCGCAGGGGTATGCAGATGTTTCTGTCCGTGCCAAGGTTAATCATTCAATCATCCTGTTGATTGGCAAATAGGCTATATGCAGAAAACCAGCCGCCCCACAAAAAATGTTTTGGGAAGCGGCAGGTTTTATCAATGCAGGTTAAGTATTGTTTTGTTTTACAGTTTACCACCGGAAGTAGCGATACCTTCCACAAACTGTTTCTGGAAGATCAGATACAGTACGATCATGGGGATACAGGCTAACAGTGATGCTGCCATCAACTGCGGATAGTTGCTGGTGTACTGGCCCTGCATTTTAGCAAGAGCAGCAGACAAAGGCATCACGTCACGGTTACAGATAAGGGGCCACATCAGGTCTTTGTAAGCAAACACGGCGGTAAAGATACCAAGCGCTACCATGGAAGACTGGGTCAGAGGAGCCATAATCCACAGGAAAGTCTGGCCGATATTGCAGCCGTCCAAGCGGGCGGCTTCTTCCAAATCCCTGGGAAGCCCCATGTAAGCCTGGCGAAGCAGGAAAGTACCAAATGCTGTCACTAAGCCCGGGAATACGAGTGCGAAAATGGTGTTCAGCATCCCCATCTTGCTGACCATCAGGTATTGAGGGATAATATAAATCTGGCCTGGAACCATCATCTGGAACAGAATCAGGGAGAACATCAGGTTTTTGCCTTTGAACTCAAGCCTTGCAAAGGCATAACCAGCCAAGGTAGCGGTCAAAACTGCGGCAATAACACGGCCTGCAATCAGCAGCAGGGTGTTTAAGTAAAGAACCGGGAAGTTCATGTTGTTAATAACGGTAGTAAAGTTCTCAGTCCTCCATACGCTTGGGAAAATGACAAAAGGATTTACTGACGTAGCCTCAGTCATTGACTTGAAAGCGGTAAGGGCCATCCATAAAAATGGAACCAGCATGGTAATCGATACCAAAATCAGGATGAGATGAATGAGAGCTGACATGAGTTTTGCTTTTTGTTCCATAACATTTCCTCCTCCTAATTATAATATACCCATTTTTTCTGTGCGACCATCTGGAACACGGTGATGACCATGATAATGGCGATCAACAGTACGACGATTGTGGAACCGTAGCCTTTGTTGTTTTCCACAAAGGAGTTCTGATAGAATAAGTACACAATGGACTGAGTCTTGTAAAGAGCGGGATTGTTTTTATCCATAACCATGAAAATCAGGTCAAATACCTGCAGTCCGCCGATGATTCTTGTAATGGATACGAAGAAAATAGTCGGGGAAAGCAGCGGAACGGTAATGTTGAAAAACTGCTTAATCCCGTTCGCACCGTCAATATCTGCCGCTTCGTAATAATCGCGGGGGATTTCCTGAAGGCCGGCAAGGAACAAAACCATATTGTAGCCGATAATGGACCAGATACCGATGACGGCGATGCTGAATACGGCGATCCTGGGATCGGAGATCCATTGGATGTTATTGTGTACGATGTGGTTCAGAAGGCCGAATTCCGTGTTAAACAGCCATCTCCATACCATGGCTACTGCAGCGGGAGCCGCTACCATAGGCAGGAAAAAGATTGTGCGGTAGGCAGAAACACCTTTCATTTTCCGATTCAGAAATACGGCCAGGAGCAAGGAAATGGCAATAGAAAACGGCACTTCCACGATGGCGTATTTAAATGTGTTGATTACGGACTGCCAGACTTCTGCGTCTCCAAAAAGGCGGATATAGTTATCTGCGCCAACAAAGATATTGCCCTTTCCAAAATCTCCGGTTTTGAAAAAGCTTTGATATATGGTCTGGAAAATAGGGATAATATTTAATATGATAAGACCAATCATAGTAGGAAGGATAAACAGCCATCCCCATAAGAATTCATTGCGTTCCCGGCTGGTTCCTTTTTTTATTGTGCTCATAGACTCACCTCTCTCTGATATGAGGTTACTGTCCCGCTGCGCGGCAATCAGGAAGTTCCATTAGGATACATCCGACACGGATAAAAATATAGATAAAAACATAGATAAAAACAGGATGCCCGGGCTGCCAGCTCCCCGTGGCGGAAGCCGGCAGCGGCATGCCAGGACAGTAACAGTTTATGATTTAATTTTCTTCGGCGATTTTTTCGTTCATAATCTGGGCGATATTGGCACAGGCAGTAGCCATATCTTCTTCACCGTTCCATGGCTTTTTCAGCTCTTCAACCATGGGGTTCCACCAAGCAAGGGTAGATTTGGTTGAGGGACGGAAAACTACGTCGTCCATAGCATCCAGGTAGGGCTGTAAATTGAACAGATCCGTGTCGTTGACCCACTGATCAGATACGCCGTCGTAAGCAGCCATGGTCACACCCAGTTCAGCTTGTTTCTGCTGCATCTCTTTGGAAGCGAACCATTCGATCAATTTGTAAGCGCCTTCAGGATTCTTGGTGCCTGCAGAAGCAGACCAGCCAAGCCCGTTGTAAAGGGAGACGCTTCTGCCGGTTGCCGGGTCTTTGGGGAGGCGGGCTACGTCGGCATGAGCAGCGATGTATTCATTGTCTTTGAAAGCGGCAACCATCCAGGAACCCTGGCTGATCATGGCAACCTTACCGGAACCAAACAGTACGTCCGTACCGGTTTCAGACATGGTGGATGCCGGCGGCATGGTTTCTTTAACCAGCTTGTCGAAGAATTCCATGGCAGCAACGGTCTTGGGATCATCAAAACCGGATTTGCCTTCTTCGTTCAGTACGCATCCGCCTAAAGTATATACGGTATTCATCCAGGTATCCTGCTCATTGGACGGGTTAGCGCAGAAACCGAACTGGCTGCCGTCGTCTTTGGTGAGCTGTTTGGCAATATCATAGAAATCATCCCAGGTCCAGCTTCCATCCGGATAAGGAATGCCTGCCTCATCAAACATATCTTTGTTGTACCAGATGGCAACGGTGTCCATGTCCTTCGGCAGCGCGTAGATCTTGCCGTCATAGGTGTACATGTTCTTCAAATCTTCCGGGAACTTGTCAAGTTCCAGAGTTTCACTGGCGTTTACCTTGTCTGTGATGTCCAGGAGAATGCCATTGGACATATAGCGGACGGCTTCGTTGGAATGCATCCAGAACACGTCAGGCATATCGCCGCCGGAAGCGCCCGCTTCCAGAAGTGTCCAGTAGCTGTTCCATTCGATAACCTGAAGCTGAGTCTCAATACCGGTTGCTTCGGTAAAATCATTGAGGATCTGCTGCAGTCCGGGCTGCTGTCCATTGTCCCAGATAGCTACGGTCAGCTTTCCGCCGGCATCGCCGCCCCCGGTGTTCCCGCCGTCAGAGGATTCGCCGCCGCCTCCGCCGCAAGCGCTCAGACTGGCTGTTGCCAAGGCCGCACAGAGGCCCAGTGCAAGAAGTTTGTTGCGTCTTTTCATAATTCTTTACCTCCATATTCGTCATAATGCCGTCATAATGACGTATTTCTTGCTTATAATTATATGAAAAGATAGCTATATTGTCTATGGATAAGCAGTAATAATTTTTACACATTTAACATGGAAAAATGAACAAGGATATGGAAAAATGAATTGATTTGGTGTATAATAAACAAAAATTGATTTAAACTGTCCAACATAAAAACGGATTGTTCCTTGTTGTATTTTACTGGTAACAACACAAAACATCAATAGGAGATGATCGCATGAAAAACGTCAAATATACGGATTGCGCCGAATTCCGGTGTCTGGAACATTTGCGGGAGACTTGTATGGATCTTTATTTGATCCACTGTGGCCTGGAACATTGCCTTCCTACCCACGCAATCAGCCATTCCATTCGGGAAGAATATATTGTTCACTTTGTATTGGAAGGGAAAGGGTCTTATACGGTCAATGGTATTACGTATTTTCTTAATGCAAACCAGATGTTTTTAATCCGTCCGGGGGAAGAGGTGAGTTATGCGGCTGATATGGAAGAACCTTGGACCTACGCCTGGATTGGTTTTAACGGGATTCGAGCCGAAGCTTGTTTGAAAAACAGCGGATTTTCCAAACAGGCTTATGTTCTTCCCTTTAGGAACCAGGATCTGCTGGTAGAACAGATCATCCGGATTCTCAATGCTGTTCAGCTTTCTTTTTCCAATGATTTAAAACGAAATGCTTGCCTAATGATGATTTTATCCTTATTAGTAGATAATTATACTCATGATTTTTGCAACAAAAACAGTACTTCCGGCCATTATGATTATAATCGGAACGTTTATGTGGAACAAGCTATGGATTATGTAAAGTGGAGATACAGTTATGGAATTAATGTGTCGGATATTGCCAATTATATCGGTATCAGCCGTACTTATTTGAACCATGTGTTCCAGAAAGAACTGGGGCTTTCCGCACAGAAGTTCCTGATGGATTTCCGGCTCCATAAGGCCGCTAATTTATTGATTTCCACAGAATATCCGGTAGCTGAGGTGTCTACCTCCGTAGGATATGAAGATTCCCTGGCTTTTTCCAAAGCATTTAAAAAGAAGTTTGGCTTAAGCCCCAAAAATTATCGCCTGCAGAAAGAAGATTTGGAAAAGTATTCGGAAAAGCAGCCTGCTATAGAATGAAAGTAAATTGAGGAAAGGTATGGAACAGTCTTTCGTATTACAGTTGGATAACCGGCAGATACAGGATTTTTATTTGTGCTTTTGCGGTTATGAGAAATGCGGTCGGCTTCACAGCTTTGGGCCGGCTGTGCGGTCTAATTATGTGATTCATTATGTTTTGGAAGGCGAAGGGGATTATATGGTGGCGGGTCAGCAGTATCATCTGCAAGCCGGCCAGGGTTTTTTGATCGAACCGGATACGGTTACTTTGTACCGGGCAAGCCCGGATAATCCATGGACCTATGTATGGGTAGGCTTTTCCGGGCAAAGGGCGCCGGAATATTTATATCATCTGGGATTCAACCATAACCATTTGATTTTTCAAAGTCTGGAGTCAGATAGGATTCGCAGTTTGGTTTTTGAAATGTTAAAGAATAATCGGATCAGCCTGAAAAACGAATTTTATCTTCATGGGCTGTTTTATGAGTTTTTTTCCTGTCTGGTCAATGAGGACAGCCAATATCCGGAAGCGGGAAAACGGCTTCAAAAAAACATCAGCCGGTATCTGAGAATGGCGGTGGCTTATATCCAACAACATTACTCCGAAGGCATCCAGGTATCGGATATCGCTGAGCATGTAGCGGTAAGCAGGGTATATTTATATCAGATGTTTAATGAAGCCTTGGGAGTGTCTCCGAAAGAATATTTGACGAATTTTTGTCTTACCCGGGCCGCAGAGCTGCTTTTGCTGAGCGATCAGCCGGTGGAAGAGATAGCGGCCAGCTGCGGCTTTAAAAATCCGGCGGCGTTCTCCGCCAAATTCAAAAG
This sequence comes from uncultured bacterium, assembly GCA_947383005.1. Lineage (GTDB taxonomy): Bacteria > Bacillota > Clostridia > Lachnospirales > Lachnospiraceae > Brotaphodocola. Next base: position 50,873 of record CANDBT010000025.1, read on the forward strand.
CCGCATGGGAATGACCCCTACTCAGTATCGCGTTTCCGTGCCGGCTTCCTATCGGGAGCGTATGGAGAAGGAACTTAACAGCCTCCTCTGAGCACAACTATTTTTGACCAGAAATCGGTACATATATCCAGGCCAGGCTCCGGATGGCCGCTTGCCGGCTGGCCGGAGGACGGGTCGGTGGTAATCAGTCCTAAATTCATCAGCTCATCGCCGTAATGGGTTTCTCCGGATTCGGTTTGATAGGCCATATTGGGGTCAAGGCCTTTCAGCAGCAGTCTCCGGTATTCGCAGTTTACGTCATTGAGAATCTTATAATATCCTACAATAGCTGTTTTTTTGTCTTCAGAGACGACCATCCAGGCGGATATATTGTGTTCAAAGGGGCTTTGCAGCCGATAGAAAGTCCCATACTGAATAACCTGGCGGTATTGTTTCATAAAACGGATTTGTTCACGGACAGTTTCCCGCTCTTTGTCAGAAAGGTTTTGTAAATCCAGCTCATAGCCGAAAGCGCCGAAATAAGCTACATTGCCCCGGGTTTCCAAAGGCGTATGGCGGAACAACTGATGGTTGGGCGTGGCGGAAACATGGGCGCCCATGCTGCTGACAGGATAGCAGAAGCTGGTTCCGTACTGGATTTTGATTCTTTCTGCCGCATCGGTATCGTCGCTGGTCCAGCATTGGGGGGCATAATACAGCATCCCGGCATCGAAACGGGCGCCGCCGCTGGCGCAGGATTCAAAAAGGATATGCGGGAAATGCTCAATCAGCCGTTCATACAGAGAATACAGCCCGAGAATATAGCGGTGGAATACTTCGCCTTGCCGGTTGGCCGGAAGAGCCAGGGAATAACACTCGGTGATGGAACGGTTCATATCCCATTTAATATAGGAAATTTTGGATTCTGCCAAAATAGCGGCAATCATTTCATAAATATAGTCTACCACTTCCGGACGGGATAAATCCAATACATACTGGTGGCGGCTCGGGGAGAGGGGACGGCCGGGAGTCTGCAGCAGCCAATCGGGATGGGCGCGATACAGATCACTATTTTTATTGACCATTTCAAGTTCTACCCATAGGCCGAATTTAAGTCCAAGAGCTTCCACCTTTTCGGACAAGCCTTTAATGCCGCCGGGCAGGCGGTCCGTATTGGCATACCAGTCTCCAAGACCCGCATGATCGTCCGTGCGGGCGCCGAACCAGCCGTCGTCGAGGACAAACAGCTCAATGCCGTCATTTTTGGCCGCTCTGGCGATATCCAGCAATTTATCTTCATTAAAATCAAAATATGTGGCTTCCCAGTTGTTCAGCAGAATCGGCCTTACCCGATCCCGCCACTGGCCCCTGGCCAGCCGACGGCCAAAAAGCCGGTGGAAAGTCTGGCTCATGCCGTTTAATCCATCTTTGGAATAAACCGCGACGGCTTCCGGAGTCTGGAAATGCTCCCCCGGGTCAAGGCGCCAGGTAAAGGTAAAAGGATTGATGCCCAGCATGACACGGGTCACATTGTATGTGTCAACTTCGGCTTGTGCCAGGAAGTTTCCGCTGTAAATCAGCGAAAAACCCATGGCTTCTCCCTGGAATTCGTCCGCTGTCGGCCGTTTCAGCACGATAAAGGGATTGTGGTTGTGGCTGGAATGGCCGCGCGAGCTGTTTACAGCCTGGATTCCCTGCTCTAACCGGCGGGTTCTGACCTGACGCTCCCGGGACCAGGCGCCGGAAAATTGAATCCAGTCGTAATCACAGTCCGGCAAATCAAGGCTGATGCTCATAGCACGGGTGATATCAAAGGAGTCCCGGGTGGAATTTTCAAAACGGGCGCTTCTGGCGATGGCATTTTCTTTGTTGAAAATCGAATAGAGGAGGATCAATTTCATGCCCAGAAGCCTGTCAGTTAAAGTTATTTCCAGGGTGTCCGCTTCCTCGTCATCCTCGGTATAGGTAGCGGGCAGGCCCTCTAATCCCGGTTTTCCTTTATATATCCGATGGCTCTCATAGGAAAAATCCGTAATCCGGCTGCCGTTGGGTTGGAGAACTTCCATTGCCGGCAGCTTAAAGTCTGTAGTGCCGTATACGGGATATTCCTGTTTGATATGTTCCAGGGAAAAATTGCCGCCTTCGCTCTGGTATGCGGTCATGGGCCGGTGGCTGGTTTCCAGCAGATAACCGAAATCATCCCGGTCATGAATGCGGGCGCCAAAGTAGAGCTGGCCTAAATGGCCGTTTTCCAGGATTTTGATAATATAACTAATCTGGCTGTTGTGAAGATGGAATTCTTTTGACTTTTCATGAAATATAATTGCCATGATGTGATCCTCCATGTCTGTGTATGGCCCTTACCGGAATTTTTGTAACAGTTTAGACGGCGGGGAATTTAACATGAATTTTGGGCGTCAAGCTTGCTTGTAAGCCAAAATTCATGTTAAATTCCCCATCGGATGGACATCCCAGCTTCTTGTCCGGCGTAGACGGGCAAGAAGATACCCGTCTGAATTGTTACGAATTTTTGGGAGAGCGTTGGCTTGTTTTCCCTTATTATAGCGAAGCAAGGATTTTTGAACAGGGGATTATGTATGGAAAACTATCAAAAATGTTAAGTAAAAATATCCGCTTAGGGGGAAAGCCCAGATTGCCGCGCGTAAAGTCTGTCGATATATGGGACTATTTATCCTGTGGGGCGCCATACAGGAACGGCTCGGATACATGGGTATTAAACCATTGGATGACCGGTCCCATAAACAAAGCGGTGATGACGGTGCCTACGCCCACATTGGCATGGAAGATAAATCCTACGATTACACAGGAAAAATCGCTGAGGATACGGCATATACGGAAGGGAAGCAGCTTATATTTGTTTGCAGCAATGAGAGATACGGCATCATAGCCGGATACGCCCAAATCAGCGGTAAAATACAAAGAGGCGGAAAAACAGGAGATTAATACGCCAAGGACCAGAAGCAGGGTTCTTATGGCCATTGACGGTTCGGGGAAAACGAAATTCAGCAGACCCCGCATGAAATCGGCGGCCACACCGGTAAAAAATAAGTTGAGCAGAGTGGCAATGCCGATATAGTGTTTTTCCAGCACAAAGACGCCCACCAGAATTACTGCCATGATGATGAGGTAAAAACGGCTGTATGTGGAGCCGAACAGATTGGCCAGGCCGGTGACGAAGCAGGTGAAGGGATCGGTGCCCAGGCTTCCTTTTTGAATAATCCCTACGCAGAACCCCGTGATGATTACGCCTAAAAAGGCCATGGCCAGGCGTTTATTTTTTTGAGACATGATAGAAACCTCCTTAAGATGATCGTTTTTGATGTCCGCTTTCGGACATGCATTGGGTTGTCGGAGATTATAACATAGCTTTTTGCGCGGGGCAAGAGGGATTCTTTAACTGGGACATTGCTCATAAAAGAAAGTTATTTTGCAAGTAACATCACAATAAACTGATAATTTATACAAAAAGAACAAATATACAAATTATCTGAAAGTTTAAATCAAAAAGAGATTTACAAATCCGTATATCTGTAGTATTATTTTAACTGTTCAATAGGTCTGCGCGTTTGCCGCGCTGACCGTACAAAAGAGTTATGGTAACAGGCATCCGGCTCATTGCGGAGCAATTTTTATAGCCGGATGCGCAGCCGTTCAGGATTTATCTGAACGGTTGCTTATCTTAACTGTTCAATAGGTCTGCATATTAATAGAAAATTAATGGCTACATAAAAATAGCTGTTGATTGGGAAAGGGTGAGGAGATGACTATGGATAAAAACCAGAGCAGAGAACAACAGGGAAGGAGCCATACCGTTTCACCAGACAGAATACAAGGGCAAATACAGGACAGGGTTCCGGGGCTTTATGATTCCCGGTTTGAGCATGATAACTGCGGAATTGGCGCGGTAGCCAATATAAAGGGCAGGAAAAGCCATAAGACAGTAGAGCAGGCGCTTCATATTGTGGAGAATCTGGAACATCGGGCAGGCAAGGATGCAGAAGGAAAAACCGGGGACGGTGTCGGGATCATGCTGCAGATTTCCCATGACTTTTTTAAAAAAGTCACCATGCCTTTGGGGATTGAGCTGGGAGGAGAAAGGGAATACGGCGTTGGCATGTTTTTCTTTCCTCAGGATAAGCTGGCCAGGAACCAGGCAAAGAAAATGTTGGAAATCATTGTCAAAAAGGAAGGGCTGACATTCCTTGGCTGGCGTGATCTGCCAATCCATCCGGAACGTATCGGTGAGAAGGCGGTAGAAAAGATGCCCTATATCGTTCAGGGTTTTATCGGAAAGCCGCAGGATGTGAATAAGGGACTGGAGTTTGACCGGAGGCTTTATGTGGCCCGCCGTGTTTTTGAGCAGAGCAATGACAATACCTATGTGGTTTCCTTAAGCAGCCGGACTATTGTATATAAAGGAATGTTCCTGGTTGGGGAACTGAGGCAGTTTTTTGATGATTTGCAGGATCAGGATTACCGGTCAGCTTTGGCGGTTATTCATTCCCGGTTCAGTACCAATACTAATCCGAGCTGGATGCGCGCCCATCCGAACAGGATTATCGTGCATAATGGTGAGATTAATACGATACGGGGAAATGTGGATAAGATGCTGGCCCGTGAAGAAACCATGGAGTCCGAATTTTTCCGTTCGGAAATGCACAAAGTGCTACCGATTATCAATCAGGAAGGCTCCGATTCGGCCATGCTGGATAATGCCCTTGAGTTTATGATGATGAGCGGGATGGAACTGCCTTTGGCGGTGATGGTGACGATCCCTGCGCCTTGGGCGCATGAGAAAAATATGCCTCAGGAAGTGAAGGATTTTTACCGTTATTATGCTACGATGATGGAACCATGGGATGGCCCGGCTTCTATCGTGTTTAGTGACGGAGATGTGTTGGGAGCGGTGTTGGACCGCAATGGCCTGCGTCCTTCCCGGTATTATATTACCGATGACGATCAGGTGATTCTGGCCTCGGAGGTAGGAGCCATCGACATTGAGCAGTCACATGTGGTAAAGAAGGAAAGGCTGCGTCCGGGGAAGATGCTGTTGATTGATACGGTAAAGGGCGAATTGGTCAGCGACGAAGATTTAAAGCTGCGCTACGCGGCCCGGCAGCCCTATGGCGAATGGCTGGATTCCCATTTGATTGAACTTAAAGATTTGCCTATCCCCAATAAGGGAGTGCCGCTTATGTCGAAAGAGGAGCGGGCCAGACTGCAAAAGACGTACGGATATACCTATGAACAGTATAAAACGATGATTCTACCCATGGCCCTAAACGGAGCCGAGGCGGTTTCCGCCATGGGGGCGGACAGTCCGCTGGCGGTGCTTTCCCATAAACATCAGCCGCTGTTCAACTATTTTAAGCAGTTGTTTGCACAAGTGACAAATCCGCCTATCGACGCGATTCGGGAGGAAATTGTTACCTCTACCACGGTGTACGTGGGGGAAGAGGGGAATGTGCTGGAGGAGAAGCCGGAAAACTGCAAGATTTTAAAAGTAGATAATCCGATTCTTACCTGTACGGATTTGCTGAAAATCAAGCATATGAAACAGCCCGGTTTTAAGGTTGAGGTAATTCCTATTACCTATTATAAGAATACTTCTTTGGAGAAGGCCATTGACCGCCTGTTTTTGGAAGTGGACCGTGCCCATCGGGACGGAGTTAATATTATTATTCTTTCAGACAGGGATATTGATGAAAACCATGTGCCGATTCCTTCTTTGCTGGCGGTATCGGCTTTGCAGCAGCATTTGGTCAAAACGAAAAAAAGGACATCCGTCGCTCTGGTCCTGGAAAGCGGAGAGCCGCGGGAAGTGCATCATTTTGCCACATTGCTGGGATACGGGGCTTGCGCCATCAATCCTTATCTGGCTCAGGAGTCGGTGCGGTATCTGATCGAGAGCGGAATGCTGGATAAGGATTATTATGCGGCGGTAGATGATTATAACTCGGCAGTACTTCACGGTATCGTAAAAATTGCGTCGAAAATGGGTATTTCCACGATTCAGTCTTATCAGGGGGCGCAAATATTTGAGGCTATCGGAATTTCCCGGCAGGTGATTGATAAGTACTTCACCAATACGGTCAGCCGGGTAGGAGGCATTACTCTCGAAGATATTGCCAGCGATGTGGATGTGCTTCATTCCACGGCGTTTGATCCCTTGGGATTGGATGTGGATTTGACCTTGGAAAGTGTAGGCAGCCATAAAGAGCGGGCCGGACAAGAAGAGCATTTATATAATCCGCGGACAATACATCTTTTACAGGAGGCAACCAGAACAGGGAATTACGAGATATTTAAAGAATACAGCCACGCCTTGAATGAGGAAGGGCAGACGATCAATCTGAGAAGCCTTATGGATTTTTGTTTTGACGAGGAAGGAGGCATTCCCCTGGATGAGGTGGAAAGCGTGGAATCGATCGTCAAACGCTTTAAGACGGGAGCCATGTCTTATGGCTCTATTTCCCAGGAGGCGCATGAGACTTTAGCTATTGCCATGAACCGGCTGGGCGGCAAATCCAATACCGGCGAGGGCGGCGAGAGCCTGGAGCGTCTGGCTGCGGGGCCGAAAAATATGAATCGCTGTTCGGCCATCAAGCAGGTGGCTTCCGGACGTTTTGGCGTGACTTCCCGGTATCTGGTCAGCGCCCAGGAGATACAGATAAAAATGGCTCAGGGAGCAAAACCTGGCGAAGGCGGCCAGTTGCCTGGCGGAAAAGTGTACCCGTGGATTGCGAAAACCCGTCATTCCACTACGGGCGTGGGGCTGATTTCTCCGCCTCCCCATCATGATATTTATTCGATTGAGGATTTGGCCCAGTTGATTTATGACTTGAAAAACGCTAATACAAGAGCCAGGATTTCCGTAAAATTGGTGTCGGAAGCCGGTGTGGGGACCGTGGCTGCCGGTGTGGCTAAGGCTGGCGCCCAGGTGATTTTGGTGTCGGGCTTTGATGGAGGTACTGGTGCGGCGCCCCGAAATTCCATCTATAATGCGGGGCTTCCCTGGGAGCTTGGAGTAGCCGAGGCCCATCAGACATTAATTATGAACGGTTTGAGAGACAAGGTAATCCTGGAAGCGGACGGTAAGCTGATGACCGGCCGGGACGTGGTTATTGCCTGCATGCTGGGAGCGGAGGAGTTTGGCTTCGCCACGGCGCCTTTGGTAGCTATGGGCTGCGTGATGATGCGTGTCTGCAACCTGGACACTTGCCCGGTGGGAATCGCTACCCAGAATCCGGAATTGCGCAAGCGTTTTCGCGGCAAACCCGAGTATGTAGTAAACTTTATGAATTTTGTCGCCCAGGAAATGCGGGAGTATATGGCGAGGCTGGGAGTCCGTACCGTAGATGAGCTGGTAGGGCGGACGGAGCTTTTGAAAAAGAAAGAAGATATCCCCTATGCCCGTGCCAGTAAGGTGGATTTGTCCAATATTCTCGACAATCCCTATGAAGGCGTAAGTTTCAGAGGATACAGAGATAAAATTGAATATGATTTTCAATTAGAAAAAACGGCCGACGAACAGTTCTTGCTGAAAAAGTTAAAGACGGCTTTGATAAACGGACAGAAAAAGAGCCTTCAGATTGATGTGTCCAATACAGACAGGACGCTGGGGACGATTTTCGGTTCGGAAATCACCAGGCGTTATCCGGACGGATTGCCGGAAGATACTTTTACCATTCAATGTAACGGAAGCGGTGGCCAAAGTTTTGGCGCTTTTATCCCTAAAGGACTGACTTTGGAGCTCGTGGGTGACAGCAATGACTATTTCGGCAAAGGGCTGTCCGGCGGCAGGCTTGTGGTGTATCCGCCAAAGGCTGTACAGTTTAAGGCGGAAGATAATATTATCATCGGAAATGTGGCTCTTTACGGCGCTACCAGCGGTAAAGCATTTATCAACGGCATAGCCGGCGAGCGGTTCTGTGTCCGTAACTCCGGCGCCGTGGCAGTTGTGGAAGGCGTGGGCGATCATGGCTGTGAATATATGACCGGGGGGCGGGTAGTTGTCCTCGGGCCTACGGGAAAGAACTTTGCGGCAGGTATGAGCGGCGGCATTGCTTATGTACTGGATGAGAAGCGTGATTTGTATAAACGGCTCAATAAGGAACTGGTATCTTTGGAAGAAGTGGCCAATAAATATGACGTGCTGGAACTGAAAGAAATGATTCAGGAGCATGTGGCTTATACGAATTCGGCCAAAGGGAAATATATTCTGGATCATTTTGGCGAATATCTGCCTAAATTTAAAAAAGTTCTGCCTCATGATTACCGGCGCATGATGAATACGATTGTGCAGATGGAGGAAAAAGGATTAAGCAGCGAACAGGCGCAGATTGAGGCGTTTTACGCCAATATGAGAAATTGAGGAGGAGAAAAAATGGGAAAGCCAACAGGATTTTTGGAGTATGACAGAAAGACCGGCCGGGCGGCAGACCCGTTGCAGCGGATCAAGGATTTCCATGAATTTCATACTCCTTTAACAGAGGAAAAACAGAGGGAGCAAGGTGCGCGCTGTATGGAGTGCGGCGTGCCTTTCTGCCAGTCCGGTATGGTGCTGGGAGGGATGGTATCGGGTTGTCCTTTAAATAATTTGGTACCTGAATGGAACGATTTGGTGTATAATGGAAACTGGACCCAGGCATTTAACCGCCTTAAGAAAACCAACAGTTTTCCGGAATTTACCAGCCGGGTATGCCCGGCGCCTTGTGAGGCGGCCTGTACCTGCGGCCTTCATGGTGATCCGGTCAGCATAAAGGAAAATGAAAGAGCGGTTATTGAAAAGGCTTATGAAACCGGCAAAGCGAAGGCACGGCCTCCTAAGCTGCGTACGGATAAGAAAATCGCGGTTATCGGTTCCGGGCCGGCGGGGCTGGCGGCGGCGGATCAGCTAAATAAGCGGGGGCATAATGTGACGGTATTCGAGCGGGAAGACAGGCTGGGAGGTCTTCTGATGTACGGAATCCCTAATATGAAGCTGGAAAAGCAGATTATTGAGCGGAAAATTGCCGTGATGCGTCAGGAAGGCATTAATTTTGTTACCGGGGCAGATGTGGGGCATAATTATAAGGCGGGCAAACTGAAACGGGATTATGATTGTATTATCCTGGCCTGCGGTGCATCCAATCCGCGGGATATCCCGGTGCCGGGCCGTGACAGTGAAGGGATCTTTTTTGCCGTGGACTTTTTGAAATCGACGACGAAAAGCCTGCTCAACAGCAACCTGGAGGATGGAAATTATATTTCGGCTAAAGATAAGCATGTTTTGGTTATCGGGGGCGGAGATACGGGAAATGATTGCGTGGGAACGGTTATCCGCCATGGCTGCGCTTCCGTGACACAGTTGGAAATGATGCCTAAGCTGCCTGACAGAAGGGCGGAGGGCAATGCCTGGCCCCAGTGGCCTAAGGTGTGTAAAACGGATTATGGCCAGGAGGAAGCCATCGCGGTATTCGGCCATGACCCGCGGCTGTACCAGACTACAGTGAAGGAGTTTATCCGCGATGAGAGCGGGAAAGTGTGCAAAGCAATTCTGGTAAGCCTCCACGCACAGAAAGACCCGGAAACGGGCAGGACAACTATGGCGCCGACAGAAGGCAGCGAAAAGGAAGTCCCGGCGGATTTGGTATTGATTGCCGCTGGCTTTTTGGGGGCGCAGAATTATGTAGCCGATGCTTTTGGCGTTGAGCTGAATGAAAGAAGCAATGCGGCAACGGAAGCAGGCGGCTATCTGACCAATGTGGAAAACGTTTTTGCCGCCGGAGATATGCACAGGGGCCAGTCGCTGGTGGTATGGGCGATAAGAGAAGGCCGGGAGGTGGCCAGGGAAGTGGACAAGTGGCTGATGGGGTACACAAATCTGGCATAGGAAGCATTTGATGGGTATCTTATGTTTTTTGTCCGGCGTAGACGGGCAAGAAGATACCCGTCCGAATTGTTACAGTGATTTAAGGATACAATGATTTAAGGAGAAGGAGGAAACCATGGCATTTACCCATTTACATGTCCATACGGAGTATAGTTTGCTGGACGGTTCCTGCAAAATCAAGGAATTGACGGCCAGAGCTAAGGAACTGGGCATGGACAGCATGGCAGTAACCGATCATGGCGTAATGTACGGGGTTATTGATTTTTACCGTGCGGCCCGGGAAGCAGGGATAAAGCCGATTATCGGCTGTGAGGTTTATGTGGCGCCCGGCTCCCGGTTTGACCGGGAGGTGGGTAGCGGGGAGGATCGTTATTATCATTTGGTTTTGTTGGCGGAAAACAATCGGGGATACCAGAACCTGATGAAACTGGTGTCTAAAGGGTTTATCGATGGTTTTTATTATAAGCCTAGGGTGGATTATGAAGTTCTCTCTGCTTATCATGAAGGGATTATCGCTCTCAGCGCTTGCCTGGCAGGGGAAGTGCAGCGGTATCTGGCGCGGGGGATGTATGAAGAGGCAAAGCGATCTGCTCTTCACTATCAGGATATTTTTGGCAAGGGGAATTTCTATTTGGAGCTGCAGGACCATGGAATTGCGACGCAAAAAACGGTAAACCAGGGGCTTTTGCGGATGAGTCAGGAGCTGGGGATTGACCTGGTAGCTACGAATGACATCCATTATACTTACGCGGAGGACGCAGCCGCGCATGATATCCTTTTATGTATCCAGACGGGAAAAAAGGTTACGGACGAAAACCGTATGCGCTATGAAGGCGGCCAGTATTATTGCAAATCGGAAGAAGAGATGCGTGCCCTTTTCCCTTATGCCCAGCAGGCTATCGATAATACACATAAAATAGCCCAGCGCTGCAACGTGGAAATAGAGTTTGGCGTGACTAAGCTGCCCCGTTATGATGTGCCGGAGGGTTATGATTCCTGGAGCTATCTCAATAAATTGTGCCAGGATGGCATGACCCGGCGCTATCCGCAAGATGACGGCACACTGCAGGAGCGGCTGAAATATGAGTTGGGGATTATCCAGAATATGGGCTATGTGGATTATTTCCTGATTGTCTGGGACTTTATTCATTTTGCTAAATCTCATGATATTATGGTGGGGCCGGGAAGAGGATCGGCGGCTGGAAGTATCGTAGCTTATTGTCTGGAAATTACGGATATTGATCCGATTCGCTATAATTTGCTGTTTGAGCGTTTCCTCAATCCGGAAAGGGTATCCATGCCGGATATTGATATCGATTTCTGCTTTGAACGAAGGCAGGAAGTCATTGACTATGTGGTTGAAAAATACGGCAAGGACCAGGTTGTTCAAATCGTTACCTTTGGAACTTTGGCGGCCAAAGGTGTGGTGCGGGATGTGGGGCGGGTATTGGATATGCCATATGCCCGATGTGATGCCATCGCCAAGATGATACCGGGAGATCTGGGGATGACCCTGGATAAAGCTTTAAGACAGAATCCGGAGCTGCGCAAAGTATATCAGGAAGATGAGGAAGTCAAATATTTGATTGATATGGCAAAGAGGCTGGAAGGCCTGCCGCGTCATACTTCCATGCACGCCGCCGGGGTAGTTATCGGCCAGAGGGCCATGGATGAATTCGTGCCGCTTTCCCGCGCGCAGGACGGGACGATCACCACTCAATTTACCATGACCACTTTGGAGGAGTTGGGACTGTTAAAAATGGATTTCCTGGGGCTGAGGACTCTGACTGTCATTCAGAATGCGGTCAGGCAGGTAGCTCACAATCAGGGCGTTTATCTTGATATGGAAAAAATCGATTATAATGATCCGGATGTGCTGGCGTCTATCGGCACCGGGAAATGTGACGGGATATTTCAGTTGGAAAGTTCAGGGATGAAGAGTTTTATGAAAGAACTGAAACCGGAGAATCTGGAAGACATTATTGCGGGAATTTCTTTGTATCGTCCAGGGCCTATGGATTTTATCCCTAAATATTTAAAAGGGAAAAACGATCGTTCTCTGATTACCTATGACTGTCCGCAGTTGGAACCGATTTTAAGCCCCACTTACGGATGTATTGTCTATCAGGAGCAGGTAATGCAGATTGTGCGTGACCTGGCAGGATATACCATGGGGCGCAGCGATTTGGTGCGCCGGGCCATGTCAAAAAAGAAATCGGCGGTCATGGAGAGAGAGCGCAAAAATTTTGTCTACGGCAACCAGGAAGAAGGAGTCAGGGGCTGTGTGAATAATGGTATTGAGGAAAAGACGGCTAACCACATTTATGATGAGATGACGGATTTTGCCAAGTATGCTTTTAATAAGTCTCATGCGGCTTGTTATGCCGTAGTGGCTATACAGACGGCTTATTTAAAATACTATTATCCTAAGGAATTTATGGCGGCATTAATGACTTCCGTATTGGACAATAATACAAAAGTGGCTGAGTATGTATTATCTTGCCGTCAGATGGGTATTTCTATCCTGCCTCCCGATATCAATGAGGGTCAGAGCGGTTTTTCCGTGTCAGGAGACGGCATACGCTACGGTTTATCAGCGATCAAGAGCGTGGGCCGTACAGTAGTAGATGCCATTATCCGGGAGAGAGAAAAGAACGGCCTTTATACATCCCTGGATGATTTTGTGGAACGAATGAGCGGCAGGGAAGTGAACCGAAGGACGCTGGAAAGTTTTATCAAATCCGGAGCTTTAGACACCCTTCCAGGGAATCGCCGGCAAAAGACCATGATTGCGCCTGAGCTTTTGGACAATAAAAATAAGGAAAAAAAGAATGTAATCGAGGGCCAAATGAGTTTGTTTGATTTTGCCGGTGAAGAGGAAAAGAGCCGATATCAGATTACCATGCCGGATGTACCGGAGTTTCCGCTGGAAGAAATCCTGGCTTTTGAGAAAGATACTATGGGAGTATATGTCAGCGGCCATCCGTTAGATGAATATAGGGAACTTTGGGAAAACAGCATTACGGCAAAGACGACCGATTTCCAGGTGGAGGAGGAAAGCGGCAGAGCCTTGGTTCAGGACGGTGCGCGGGCGACTGTAGGAGGAATGATAACCAACAAAGTGATAAAAACTACCAGGACGGGACAGACCATGGCATTTATTACTATAGAAGATATGGTGGGTGCTGTGGAAGTGCTGGTATTTCCCCGGGATTATGAAAACAAACGAAATTTGTTGATTGAGGAGTCTAAAGTGTTTGTTCAGGGGCGGGTTTCCATTGGTGACGATCCGGTTGGCAAATTGATTATGGAAAGCATCACGCCTTTTGATTCGCTGCCTAAAGAATTATGGCTGAAGTTTGCCAATAAGGCGGAGTATAACGAGAAACAGCAGCAGGTAATGGATATTCTGCGGTCTTCCGAAGGCCAGGATACCGTGGTGATTTATTTGGAAAAAGAACGGGCGAAAAAAATCATGCCTGCCAACTGGAAGGTAAATGCCGGTAAAGAGACTCTGGGACAGCTTTATCAGATTGTAGGGGAAAATAATGTCAAACTTGTGGAAAAAGGATTGAAAAGACAAGTAAAATGATTTAAAATATAACTTATCAGAATTTGCGAAGCAAATTATGATAAAAGGCGCGTCTTTAGCGCCGTAAATCCGATTACAGGGTTCGCGGAGCGGTTCCTGTAATATAACTT
>CANDBT010000026.1 GCA_947383005.1 uncultured bacterium
CCATTGCGGCCATAGACCACGCCCAATCATCGTGGTATAGGGCATTGTACTTTGGCTGTGCCGCCATACAAAATGTTATCTCCCACTGAGATAGTCAGCACAAAGGTACTCAACAAGCTGCCACCTGTTCTTGCTTGTTACTGTACCCTCTTTTTCTGCCTTTTTGATAGCTTGCTGTATCACCTTCGCAGATTCTCCGGGAATTGCATTACTGCCAAACAGTTTCGCCAGGTAAGTCCAATCCTCTTCCTCATTGAACCCAACTTCACCCATTCTCTCGTTAGCATTCTGTATCATCGAATGAATAGCAGCGCCAATATTCCGTATGTCCGTAAACTTCTGGTATCGGCTGAGTGTTTCCGCGAATCCCTTGCACTGTTCGTATGACGCCACTCCGATGATCTCCGATGCAGTAGTTTCCAAGCTCTTTATCAGAGCATCCATATCCTGTATCTGGTGCGGAAGGAATGAAAATGTCACATTCTTAAAATCAAACTGGATGGCAGGTGACAACATTTTATCATACTGCTTCAATGGTTCCTCCATGATGTCCTTTCCGACAAAACTCTCGATCATATCATCCACATCGGTAATCATCTTCACGATTTCACGCAGCGTACTATCATCGTCAAATCCGGAGATTGCATTGTGTGCCAACTGCTTTGCCGCTATCTGGCTCCGTGAGAGTCCGGATACATCCAAAATCACAACAATCTCTTTTAATCCTGCCGCCCTTGCGCTCTTGATCCTATGATGGCCCGATACTACCTCCAATTTTCCGTCCTTCAGAACTAAAAAAGGCAGACTCTCCAACTGCCCTCTCTTCAAGATATTGGCTGTCAACTGATCCTGCATTTCATTTTTCATTATCCTGGCGTTGATGTCCTGCTCCTTGACCTTATCAATCTGGACTTTCGCAATCACCAAGCCGGATCCCATATCATAAATTACTGAGCATCCTTCGACGTGGATACTTTCGTTCTGCTCGTTTGCCACTGTTTTTCCCTCCTTAGCCATTCGATCAATGTCTGTTGCTCTGATCTGCCCGCAATCAGCTTGGCCTCATATGTCAGCTTGTAACCGTTCTGCTTGTCCTCTATACGATTTACCAATTTCATTATGCCCCGGACTTCTTTGTTCTCCGGATACTTGGTAAGCATTGCTGTGCGCATTTTCACAACCTTTTCCTGTTCGATGCTATCTAAAAGAGTATCTACAAATGCCCGGTTCTGTGCAAGCATATAGCAAAGCCGCCCTAACCGGTACTGCTCATGTGGCACTTTCATCACATACCAAACAAAGACGGAATCAGCTGCCATCTTAGATAGGCCGAACACTCCGGCCACATAGCCATCTATCAGTAATGCCCGGTTATAGGTAGCTGAGGAACCCACGAAATTATGTGTCCACAGGGCACGGTAATACTGGGCCTGTGCCGCCTTAATCGGAATCACCTGTACTTTGCTGTCTTCTTTGATTTCATAATCCCTCGGCAACGTACTACAGTCTAACGGCTCCAGTTTACTTTCTGATGGGCGCTTGATTTTCTTTCCGTTGGCAAGAGCTGTCGCCTCTTCCTCTCGGTTTGATGTGATGTAGGCATTCAAATCTGCCCTAGTGCCAGATCGGGCATAGATCGTATATCCTACTGCCTCGCCTACCCTCTTTTCCTGGTAGCAGAGAACTAAAGCCTTTGCTCCCATGCACATATCATAGAACTGCTGATGTCCTGTCTCTGGATTGAACATTTGGTATTCCGGCTCTTTCCATGTCATTTTCCCTTGGGTGTCGTAAAACTTCTCATAACCGGAAAAATAAGTCGGCGGATTTGCAATAACCAAGGCATGGGGATCATCCAGTACCCCTTTCAGATGCTCCCACATATCCAGTGTCCTATAACTCATTCCGTGCAGAAGATTCCGCACAACCTCAATCTGCCGGTTGATACTCTCTATGTGATCCTGTCGCCTCAACCGAAGATCCGTAAACATCTGGTAGAAATAATCATTTCCTGCATTCTTTGATGTTCTGAGAAACAGTTGTGCGTACAATGCCGTTGCAGGGTCAAGCAGCTCCGAATCCTCAAAGCCTTGTGCATGAATTTCCAGAGATTCTAAGGACTGACCTGTAATAGCATATCCAAGCACCGTAGACATCATATTCACATCGCTGGTTTCGATCTGCTCTGGCCTGAATCCATTCTGTACTGCCAGATTTGCCATAGCGAATGTACCCGCACAAGGCTCTACAAACCTGGTATATCCGGATTGAGCTGCCGTCTCAATCAGCTTTACGAGGAATTTCTGTTCTGAGGTACCCAGACACCCCAAAAACATTGCACCCGGATTCATGAAAAATTCCATTTGCTATCGCTCCTTTCCTTGAATTGTGAAAATTATACAAAAAGCTGAGACAGTTTCGAGTATAATCCTGGGGATTTTTGATGCCTGCCACAGCGCATTGCACAAAAATAAGGCACCGCACTCATTGAATACGATGCCATTGTTGTTGGACCGGAACCCTGCAATGAACAGGTACTCTCCCTTGGAAAGGGAACGTGATGCTTTCACCAGTTCCGGATATTATATTAAATCCCTGCCATACCACATTCAAACAAACTCATTTGCTTACAGCCACTATCTTCCTTTGTAGGCTCTTTGGCAGGTTTCTTACAGTCATTCTTTGACTTTCCCTTTGCTTTCGGCGGTGTCGGATCGGGCAACTCTTCTATGACTCCCCCCACATTCTCCGCCCACCATTCTGCGAAGATTGTTCTGTGGCACCAATCGTCCTCCACCCTCACATCTTCAAAGCAGAGAAGCACAAGTTCCTTACCCTCACTTCTTGCTCTTTCGTCCAGCTTTGCAACCATGCTGATAATTCTATCTTTTCCAATTTCCTCCAGCTTTCCGTAATACGCTCTCTTGAACGCTTCAATATCCATGTTCAGCATATACCCCTTCGGTGCCAAGGAGTAGCACTGTTCTCTCAGCTCATACCCTAACCGAAATCTCGGTTTCCCGATGCTAATTCCTACCGGGTAATGCTTGTCGCCCGATAACTCTTTATTGCTATACCTGCTGGTCCATATCGCCATTTCAAATCACTCCTTTTGGTCTGTTGTCCTTGTAATAATTATACTATACAGACAGTTCTAAGTACACTTAAATAGCCTTATTTAACCAATTGTTAAATATCATCTGGGCATTGCGGCAAGCCTTTTGACCTGCCGCTACACCTGAGAAGAAAACAACTGACTATTTTAAGGGGTGACATATGGGCTATTGGCTGATTACCATATTATCATTGTGATTTTCTAATGTAAACCTACACTTTTTCTCCCTGCTTTTGATATAGCCTCAGGGAACATTTAAATCACATTCCAAGCAGGTAAACAGCTACAATTCCATAGGCTATCCCCAGATCCTTATACACCGTCTTCTCACTCACATTTTCTACCGTAGAAATTTCCTGTACCGAATATTGCTTTTCCTCCAGATACATCATGTAAAGCTCCCGATACCGGCGCTTCGCCTCTTCACTTCTGGACTTTTCGCATTCTTCCCGATACATTTCAACTGCTTTTTCTATGCGATAGACGCAATATAAATCCTCCTGCCTCCGCTTCTCCTCATCCTTAATTGTCCTTTCTGACCGGGTTACTGTTTCTTTTGCATTCCCCATGAGATCCTGTATAAATTTCCATCGAAGTTCAATCTGCTCTTCTTCTGTAAACTCCGCTTCATCTGACAGTGTTGCTTTAATTCTCCGATACGAACTGAGCATCCTTTTTGTTTTGTTAACCTTATTCTCTTGCCTTGCCCGTTTTTTGTCAGACTTAACCTGTTCCGCCCAGAACCGCTTTACGGCTTCTTCTCCTGCTATAGCCGCGATCTGATTTATCTGCTCTTGTGTAAGAATGTACATGGGGATTTTTTTCTCAGTCCTATCCAATTCCATAATGCCGCCTCCTTGATTTTCTCGCATTAACGAGTTATGATATTCTCAGTCACGAGTCGTTCCGTCAAGGGGCGGCTTTTCTTTTTACCTGCGGCTTTTCATACAGGTGGCGAAATGCGATATGTACCCTGTATCTTTTGATTCTTTTGGCCCGCACTTTTCCCCTGCAACTACCCGTCCATCATCGGTTACTATACGCTCCCTTCCACCTTTTACTTCCAGATAATTTACGAACTGAGGATTCACCGGCATATTTTTACCTGCCTTTGTCCTTATCCACATAATTTGTCTGCCACAATTTTTACATATTCCAAACTTATTACCTGTCCTCATGCTCCCTTATCCCTCCTTCCCGCTCTCTTTCTGCCTAATTCAATGTCCTGTAACTGCTTAATATTTACTAAGCTACAGTCTGGCAACATAATCAACGGTTCTCCCAGCACTACCTCCGTACCTTCAATATGCATCCGTGGATAACTCAAAAGTACATTACACTCCCGAGATACCTTATAGTTGGAATTACTGATTATGCTCCGCACTCGCTTTAAATCAGCGGTGCTTGTCCTTCTCCCCTTTATTTGGATTTTCCGGAACTCTACCTGCATAGCGTTCTGCTCCTTGTATATTCGCTCAAAAACATACATAAAATTTCTTGCCATCATTCACTCCTTTCTTCGCTAAAGGCCAGTTTATCGTACTTACCCGCCCATCTTTTTCAATGCGGATTCGGCTTCTTCTCTGATAAGGAAAACAGTCTTGTCAAAATCCTCATATTTGAATTCCCATGAGCCAAAACCTTTTGACGGAATGGCGGCATATTCTCCTTGAAATCCGTGATAATCGTTCCACCACTCATTTATGTGGCATATCTTTTTAGATTTTACGGCACCATCTTCTACAACGAAAATCTCCTGACCTATCATTATCCTCTGATATTTAAAATCCAATTTCAGCAGCTTCCCTTGTTCCTCTAAGTCCTCATATTCTCCGAGTTTTTGATGCGCCTTTTGTGGAAAACTGCACTCACCACAAAGGCAAATCCCGCTTGTTTCACTGCAAGGATTTTCTTCTAAACAATGTTTTAAGCAATATTTTGAACCTATTTTTTCTGTTAATCTCTCCATATTTCCTTTTTCCTCCACAATCCCTTAAATCCAAATCAATCATTGCAAAACATTTCTAAATGCCGCATATCATCACATGGTATTCTTTTTCCCAGAAAGAATAATGCTCCTATCTCCGTCACTGTTTTGTCCCTAAGATAATTTTTTAAATCAACCGGAAAGGCCGCCTGGACAACTAAATGCTCTCCATGCTCGTTTGCCCACAGCAGCGTGATCGGATACCTCTCATCTGCTTCTTCTCCGTTTTTGACATCCACTTCATTTATTGCTTTCATATCTACCTCCACTAATGTTTAATCCTTTTCTCTTATCAGTTCAGGATTGTCGAAAATGTTGCCGATAATTTCACATCCCCTATAAACAGAACTAAGCAAAGTAGAAAACATATTATGTGTAATTCCATGCACTAAAAATTCAGAGTTTTTAAACTGCACTTTTATATTTCCCACTTCATCATGAGAAAGAATATCCCCCTCAAAAATCTTCCTTCCGTTCTTATCTGTCAAACCTGTGTACTGGCAGACAGTTTTGGGAATAACATCTGCGGCCTGTCGCATTCCACAGTTGTAGTAATGTATTATCATATTGCCGTCCTGATATTTAAGCAAATCTCCATATACCCATTTTTTATCGCCAAACCGTTTTGCTCGAAATAAAATTTCTCTCATATACCACCTCGCCACTAACTGAACACCGGGAGCATTGGCGGCATCTGGCCTGTCTCATAAGCAGCCTCGATCTGTGGTGCCATCCATTCTCCCGCCGTCCTGCCATCAGGAAGGACAATATCATATAAGAATTCCCTCTCCACTGTGCTGATTCCTGCACCCACCGCTTCCAACTTTGCCTTTACTATCAGATACAATGCCCTCCACCGGCTCCTGCAGGCCTGCTCCCATGCGGCGAATGCTGCCTCCTCCGTCCGTTTCTGGCCCCGTCCGGGAGTATACCAGTACTCACGTGCCTGCTTGTCTGGTAAAGGAAGAATAAATCTGATCTGCCTGCCATCCATGAAAAAACCGATAACCGCCGTATCCGCTTTATATCCTGAAACAAACTGATCTGCTCCATAGCGCTGTACCATTTCTTCTATATCCGCCTTTGTCTTTGCAACTGAGACAGAGGTTTTCTCTGCATATGCCATTTCAATTTTCCCTCCATCAAAGTTTAATATCAAAATTATCACGAATCTCTTTAAATGCCGCTGTAGACCAATGACCAATATATCCTCCATCACTTTCCAATTCAATTACGCCGCCAAGTTCATCATATACCATATTGTACTTTTCACCTTCTTTCCACTTTTCGATACTTGAAAATTCATAATCTCTTTTTGCAACTGCAAGCATTTTCTTACCAGCCATCATCCCATACACCCCCGCTAAAGTTTAATCTCACACTTCTTAGGATGCGTTTTCCCCTTAAACTTTTTCCATAATTCACATTTGCCATACCGATCTGACCGATTACTGCAATTAGCGCACTTTATATCCCTTTTGTGTGGATGTGTCGCTTTGTAATATGCAAGTCTACAGCGTTTACTACAAAACATGGCATCAGAACGGTTTGAAAGAAAACTGCTGCCACACTTCCAGCACCTGACTTCTTTTACAAATTTCCCGTTGATATGTACGCCAGCCATTCATTCCTCCACTAAAGTTTAATTAAGGTTTATAACATACCCTCATTTGCTTATATCCCAACCTTTCCAAATATTCAGGCTCAATCAAAATATCATCGTATCCACGGAATTCCTCCCATGTCATACCATCATAGTACTTAGGGAAATAATAACCTTTTTCTTTTACTTCATTTTCGGAGTAAATCTCACAGTTATCTATATCACTTGTATATCCACCGAATGACCTCTCCTGTCCATCCTCTGTCCTACTGCCCCAAAACAATAAGGTTCCGCGGAACATACCAGAATGTTCATTACAGACAATTACATACCTCCTATCTCTCATGCGCCACCTCCGCTAAAGCTTTTATCTTTTCTGAAAAATCCATTTCCGGATAATCTTTTTTGGGATAGCGCTGGTATATCGCCTTGCATCTTGATCCGACAACATAGTCCCTATAATATTCCCGTGCCAACCGAAGCGGTATGTCCTTATGATTTCCGGTCAATGTCAATTTGCCTTGATCCTCATACTCAATTTTTATTTTCCACATATCCTACCTCCGCTAAACTCCGATTTAACTACTCAAAAATAACTGACATGTCCTTTGCCAGCGCATACCCGTATTCACGGTTTGCCCCACACGATTTCTCCCAGCCTTTCAGCATATATATGCTCCCACACATCCCCAGCATGGTTAAACTCATCCCCATATATTCCTCGTATGCTGTATCCTCTGGAAGCATGCTACCCACTGCTGCCGGGTTAATGACAGAGTACCCACATTTCTCCAATTCGCATTCCTTTTCGCTGAACCGTTCCAAGTAATCATCTGTCCCAGTAACAGGCACGCTGATATAAATCCTCTCTTTCACCTCAAACCCTCCTGCTAATCTCCCCTTAATCCCAGCTCCCTTTCAGGCATTTTAAATTTCCCGTCAATATCGTGCCTGCATAATTGCCTCAAATATCTCTTCCACTATCCGCGGGATGCAAGGACGAGCGCATCCTCCCCAATATCGCCATCATTGGAATGCCTGCGCTTCTTGCAGGTTTCAAGCTGCTCATCCCTGTTATATCCGACCGACTCCTCCAGCTTTCCCTGGATCTGTTTTATCCTCTTAAGCTGGTATTCCCATGCGGCTTTAGCATAGGGATCCTCCATTAACCCAACACGCCCGCTCACTATGTCGTGATAATCTGCCAAGGCATCTATTATTATCCTAAGTTCGCCTACTACTGTCTCGATCCACTGCTCATGCATCCCCTTGGTCTCCATATAATGCCAGAACCGCTTCATGCGCTCATCAAATGTCTGGGCTGGATCAATATTCTTTTTCTCTTTCTTCTGTTTTATTTTCGCAGGAAGCTTCTGCTCCTCTGGAAATAAGCTTAACTGTCCTTCCATTTTTCAGGAGCCCGTGTACACGTCACCCCGGCCGGAGGCTCGGCTCCTTTCTTTTTATTTCCTCGGCAGATAATCTTCTATCCGCATCTGACCATATGGTTCAAAATTCATCCACAATATTTCCCTTTTCTTGCTGCATACCTGTGAATAACAGGTTGTTTCTTCTCTGTGCCAGCTTTTCCGGATCATTTTTAATCCACTCAAAGAGGTTTATCACATTCCCATCCAAGTCATTCACAGTCTCAATATTTGACCTCGACTTGTTGAATAGGACGGCTCCACTCCCCAGGAACGCTTCCAAGTAGCTATGATGGTCGGGAAAGAAACTGATAATCCACTCTGCAATAGACCACTTGCTTCCTGGGTATTTCATGATGGCTCTCATCCCCATAATTCGCAAAATCCCATAAAGTGCATACTCAATCATCCTCCGGCTCTTCATAGCCATATCCATCTTCTGACTCATCATCCCCTAAAAGTTCATCCGTTATATCTTCTTAATCTTCTGGCCCTTCGGATCCATCTTCCCCCGGCTCAATCTCAGGAATATCTACTTCCCTAAATTCCCCATCAATTACTTCGCCCTTGCCATCCGGCCCAGGAAGCCTTGGGATTTCCTTTCCCTCTATCAAGTTTGAATTGATAGAAGAACCGTCCTCGCCTTCTACATCCTCTTCCTCCTGCTGGAAATCCGCATCAAAAATACTCCGCTGTGAGGTATTGGCAATCGGCACCAGCTTGAATATTCCGGTATCTTCATCCATCACCAGTTCCATTTCATTGTTGAAAGAACTGGATTTTTCGTCATTGATTTTCACCGCTGATGTGACCTTATGCTTGAACTGGGGCTTGCTGACTTTCCTCGTCTCTCCCTCAACATCTGGATCATAATTCGGGATATATTCATTTACCATCGTGACATCAATCTTCAATGCCATGCTACCCTCACTGGTGCCTTTCTCCTGCATATTGCCGATCAATCGCTGGAGGACAAAGTTCATATCTCTTTTCATATCCTCAAAAGTGTCGCTATCAAAATCCAACCTCTTTTCAAATTCTTCATTCATGCCTTAATCCTCCCATACTCAATGCCATTATCATTCATAAACTGAATCAGCTTCTCTAACTGGCTCCTGGTTCCCTTAGCATAAAACCTGGTCTGGTAACGCTTTTCCCCAGCTTTTGGCGGCTCTGCTTTCTGCTGCTGGGTAAAGGGATCTACTGCCGACACATACGCCTGCTGCTCAATAGTCTGAATGGTTCTCCCTATTTCAGATACTGGATTACTTCCCAATGGATTCGTTCCGCTTTCTCCCCCATTTGATACACTTTTTACGGGTTCCGTTCCGTTTTCTTGGCTTTCGATCACATTTTCCTGCTGTTTGATCACACTTTCCTGTTCTACTTTTTTCTGCGCTTCCTGAGCCTTTCTCTGCTCTTCGTCCAGCTTCGCCTTTTCTTCGGCCTCCTTCCGACGTTCCTCGGCCAGGCGTTTCCTTTCGGCCTCTTCCTCAGCCTTCCGCCTCTTCTCTGCGTCCAGCTTTGCTTCCAAGTCAGACAGCCGCTTATTCTCTGCCAGTGCCATGCTAAGATCCAGAGTCTTTATGTAAACATCCTTTGCATTCAGCTTATACTTACTCTCCAGGCTGTCGATTGTCTCCAGGTCCATGCGGACCTTTTCAACCTTTGCCTTGATCTCGGACTGAGCATTAGCTAGCTTATAAGTCTGGTTCAAATACCGGCTGTCAAATATCCGTCCAAATGGAAGCACTTCTGCCAGATCCCCAATCACTTCACCATAGGCCATCCGGATGCTATTCTTCTTTTTCTCCCTCTGCTGATCTTCAAATGCTTTCACCTGCCTGTCAATGATTCCTACAGGCTCATTGATTAACGCGAGAATCGCTTTTACTTCTTTCTCAAACGTATCATAAGGCTCATTGATGATCTTCTTAACCATTTTCCGGCGTTCCTCGATAGCCTTAACGAGACTGTTCAGTTCCGCCCGATCTTCCTTGGCCTGTTTTATGTTGTCCTCTGTATAGACAACATTCTCATAGTCGGCTATCTTCTGCCTTACTGCTGCCTCCAATTCCTCCTTGTTCCACTTTATCTCCCGTAGGAATCCATCTTCTGTAGGGTTGATTAACCGGAACTCCATCTTTTCCGGCTGCGCTGCTGCTGCCACGTTCTCGATTTCAGCCCCCACCACTTCCGTTGCTGTTTTCTTTCTTCCCGCCATCTGTACACCTCCTAATAATCTTTCTTGATGAATCCTTTTCTTTCTGCACAGTTCATGCAATAATTGTATCTACCATATATAGTTGCACCACACCTTCTGCATTTGTGCCCCCTTCTGGTTGCCATTCCGGCTGGTTGACCGAGCTTGAAATAACAATTTTTGCAATATGTGTAGTGATCAGCACAATAGCCGCCGCATCTTTGGCAGTATGCCATCTCCTTACCTACCTCCTATATTTAATCTAGTCCTATTGCCCGGATTGTCACATCAACCCTCGGCTGTTCGGAAAAGAACTTTCTCACCTGTGCATCCACGACAGCAGCATCATCATGGTATGCCACCTTATTCAGACTGTCACAGATGATCTTCCCGATATTGTCCCAATCCGGTTTTTTTGTTGGCCGGATTTTATGCTCCAGCATGGCTCTCCTCTTTCCCCTGCTAGTGGATTTCGGGATCTCGTAGTAAGCGATAATCCTCACATCCAGGGCCGCATCCTCGCTGAACATCTTCCCTTCCGCCGCCTGCTGATACATCAGCTTAACCAGATTCTCATATCTCACCGTTTCATCAGGCGTATATGTCTTTACATAGCGCCCTGCCTTGGAAAATTTGGGTCTCTGTTTCCCAAATGGCTGACCTGGTACAGAAAACTTAATCTTCTTCATGGCTTCATCCTTTTCCATCCGCTCCATAATGCCTCCTACTCACTACTGGTGGAATCCTGCTCGCTGTCCTTATACACCTTTAAGAAATAATCCATCTGCTTTCCAGTCGGCGTTTTTTTCCTTACCCCCGGCCCGATTGTATAGCCGTTTTCCAGAAGAATGCCCGCAACCGCCTTTCTATCCTCTAACTTGTAAATGCTGATTTCTGCCACCTTTTCCAATGCCATATCATCACCCTAATGCTTTCATCATGTTGTCATATGCCACCCGCAGTTTTCCAGTTAATTGAACTGCCTTTTTCTCCACAGACTTTCTTTCCTCTGCAATTGATACTGTCTTACTCTCGTATTGGCATATTTTCTCCAGCTTTTTCTCATTACCCATTAATTTTAAAATATCTGGGCTTAATTTCTGCATTTCCCTGTCCTTAACTGTCTCCGCCCGGTATGTACGCATAAAATTAGATTGGGTAACGTTCATCCATGTACCATCCACATCTTCTGCCATGGCCCACTCCCGCAATTGTCCCGGACTGGCAACCGCTTTTTGTACAATCGGCGGAAGCTTCGCAAATTCTTCATCCGCATGGTAAATGGAATTTCTCATTGCCTTTAAAACCAACTGCCACGCCTCCATCTCGTTGAGTTCCCCGCTATCAGCCTGCAAACGTGTTGCTTGTCTCCTAATACTTGCAACTGTGGGTTCCTTTTCTACCGTCTGCATATGTATTTTTATCGCATTGCTACACACTCTATAATCCAAATCTCCCAACAAACCGTACCAGACTTCAAATGCATCCCTGTCTGGAATGAACGACGGCTGCGTATAAACTGCCTTTAGCCCTTTAACCAAAATTTTAAATTCATCTCTTGTCACCAGTTATCTATCTCCTTGACCCTATTAGCGATTTTTTCCACGTAAGAACTTTCCGTTTTCCCATTTCCTTTGAAATCTTTATTGTCATAATTTCCTTCCAATACCTTCGGGAAATTATTCGGACGCACAAACCAATCGAAAGTAATTGTCCAGCCATTATTATTTTTCCCCTGCAAGAAATCACTGCATTTAATTTTTTCAATGGCTTCTAACACTTCATCTACGCTATATTGCTTTATCCTTGCCACAAGTGAACCATAACGCTTTGATATGCTGTCCAGTTTAGTAATAGGCTTTATCCCAAAATTCTGTAATTCATTCCATGTTTCCACCATACGCTGGACATCAGTCTGACAAACAATTTCGTTAGAAATTGTTATAGAGTTTTTTTCTGTATCTGAAATCTTATCTATAATCTCTGTACTCTTATCTCTAATCTCTTTCTCTGTACTCTTACTCTGTGTGGACAAATTAGAGACATCACTAGAGACATTGTCTACATTATTGTCTGCTAACTGTCTTTGTATTTGTCCTACCTTCCTTTGTTCTCGTTTCTGCTTTGCGTAGTCAGTCTCAGACCCAATAAGATTTTCAAAATCAGCTATAATAAGACTTCCTGATTCCTGTTCATATATAAGTCCTAATTTTTTAAAAAGGCCTAACGCAATTGTCACTGTATCTCTGCTGAAATATTTACAATCTCTCTGGATCTTATCAACATCAAACGGAATTATTACTTCTCCAATTTGCCTAGCAAGCTCTCCACTGGTATTTATGCACATCAAACAGAGCATTTGGTACAAAACAACATATTGCGCACCATTTTTTTGCCCCATAAGGAAATCTACGGTATCACTTGTCATAAAATCTTTTTTTAGCTTTATCCAATAATACTTTTTTCCCGTTGCCATTTGCGTAAGCTGTCCTCCTTGCAATTCGCATTTGCGTACCTTCAAGGTACAATAATAGGCTCAGGGAGCGTTTATAAATGCCCTCTGATATAAAAATATACCCTCGCACTTTTTTGCCCCTTTACAAGCCTATTTTACTTGTCACCACCTCCACATTCTTTCATCATTTCCTCTGCTTCACGAAAAAGCTTGTCTACCTCTTCTTTTGGGATTTTCTCTGCATCCTCCATTGCTTCCCTCACGGCCTGACAGGTACTGCACATGCAGTACCCCCCCCCCGGCAAATTTACAGCTATTATTCATCTGGCACCTGCTTTCTGGGCAGTTGCTTCCAGGAATCTTTCCTGATCTGCCTCATTCAGGCCAAAGAATACGCACTGGAGGAAATCCTGGGCTCCATAATCTTCTATGATCGTCTCGAGAAGCATCCTGGCTCCTGATGCTGTGCTGCTTAATACGTCAAAAATGTCATTGGATTTTTTCATATGATACGGCTCCTTTTCTCTCTTGATTCCGCCGCTTAGATTTGATAGAATGGATTTATCAATCGTTTTGGCGGTTGGTGTGAAAGTAGAGTGTTGTGTTCGTTGGTAGCGGTGCAACACTCTATCTTTTTATTTCTTCATAGACTTTCCTGATACCCTCCCTTATAATATCGGCCTTGGTTTTTCCGGTTATCTGAGAACAATACTCCAAAATTTTTATGTCGTCATCAGACATTCTTATTCTGGTCTCATGCTTTTTAGGATTATCAGTTGGCCTACCAGTTCTTGGTGACATTTTTACCTCCCTTCTTTTGGTGATACATATATCATAGCATATGGTGACACATAAGTAAATATATATTATTAATAAATTTTTGCTACCAACGATCCGTACCATATTCAGTTGTCAATGAACAATCCCTTTTTAAATTCCTGATGTCAAATCCATAATCGAAATCGGCCTTGTCAGCACCCGGTTATGCCTACAGCAATCACACAACTCACATCTGTCTGGCTCAGCCTCCCCACTCTTCACTCTGAGGACTCTTGGCATATTTGCTCCCACCACATTAAGAGCTTCCTGCAGATAATTATCTGTCGCATGGACAATGCGAATGTCCGGCTCCTTTTCCTTTGTTGCTGCTGCAATATAAAATGGCAGCTTTTTCCCGGTATTCTGCCTCACAATCTCCTGGTAAACCGCTCCTTGAATGTCATAGCCCCAGTAACGCACGAAATCAAGATAGCCAATATCCTTTACCCATTTCAGCTCCGTAATGGATGCCATAACTTTCAAATCCACGATTGCCACGTCCGGAATATAACTGTCGATCTTGATTTTCCACTTTGTCCCGAATAATTCCCCTGTCATAATGACCTGCTTCTGCCCGGACATATACTTCATGAAATATTCATCACGCTCAATACGTGCGATTATCTCCTCTGCCTTTACATAATCCTTCAACAAGCCCTTGTCGCCGGTTTTCTTGAATATATTGGGATGCTCTATCTTGAACCTTTCCGATGTACCCTCAAAGTAGGCATCCACATAGCTGCCTACAAGAAGAGCTGTGGTTTCTTCCTCTTCCCACCTTTCTTCCAGTTTTTCCAGGGCTGTAAACTCACACCCCAAACGCCCATATGTACCATAAAAATCTTTGAACTGTGAAACACTCATATACTCTCTGTTAGCCTCATTGCTGTAATAATTCTCCGCTGTCAATTGCATCTTCTACTCCTCCTATTCTTCCACCTCTTCCAGGTCTAATCCTCCAATTTCCGCTGCTCCGCTTTCCCCTTCATTCTGCTGATGATCTTCAACGATGAACGCATCCTGCGCCTCAATTACATCAGGTTTATTATCTCCATAGGCCCCGGTTCCGCTTTCGTCATAGACTTTTTGGTCATCCTGGATTGCTCTCTGCATATCGATTGACAGGATCCCCCATTTGCTGAGCAGTAGCTTGATTACAGTCTTTAAGGCCATAGCTTCAAAATCTGTGGTCCATTTGCTTTTCTTAGTTTTCTTCTCAATGTCGCTACGGTATGCCTGAGAATACTTCCTTGCATGATTTTCCACGTTCTGCTTCGACATAAAGAGTTCCTGGACATATCCTGTAACCAATTCAAACCTCGCGTAGTAACCTGCAACCTCTTCCTCATTACCTTTTTCTCTCATAGTGCATTGTGAGAAGTCCTCCACAAATTCGATCTCCCCGGTAATAGGATTGAACCTTTTGAGTTCATCCTGATATACAACCGCATAATTCATCCTCCTGTAATACCCGGATCTGATTGCCAACTGGATGAATCCCTTGTACATAATCTGGAACTGGGCTTCCATCTGCTTATCATATTTTTTTGTCTGGGGATTCCACTTGCTATTATTGTAAGGAACAATCGCACTAAAGCCCAGGTTACTGTCAATTGGCAGATCATAGGTCGCTGCCACAAACGCAGCCGCCATAATCGAGTTTGCATCGCATTTCTGCAATTGCGTACTTCCAGATACCACGTTTGTTATAGACGCCAGAAACTGTGGTGCTTTCTGCCCTAACACTTCTGCAAATTTCTTTTTTACTTTTTCATCGCTGATCATCCCCTTAACCTGTCTTGAAACACTTAAGCCTGTCTGTTGTTCTTCCATTCCCTATTCCTCCCTTTTTCCACATAATGAACTAAATATTTCGGATAGTATCATTCTCACTTTCCTTACAAGCTCTACAGTGAAAAGAACAAAGGGCAAGACCATCCATTCCCCGCCATAGGCAAAATATCCTCTTTCCACATAAGATTCCCTTACGGCTTGTGCAGTTAAAGTGATTCCTATAACTATCCATTGCCAGTTCTCTTTAAAATATCTCATTACCCCGTCCTTTTCTGTCTGCTGAAAAACATATTTCCAATCTGCATATATGGATCAGTGTTAGGAAGATAGCCGCAGGACGTAAAATACAAAACATCCTCTGGAAGGTCATTTCCATATTCAACCATGTACTGTACAGCCTCATAGCAACTGTCAGTCACATTACATCTTTCATAACGGCCATTCCACATAGAGCTAAACTGCCTCACAGGCTCTTCCTGCCAAATCACCTCTGATATACTGCCTGGAAAACTTTCTGAGCGTACCCTGTTCATGATCACACAGGCAATCGCATATTGGGCTTCAAATCCCTCTCCCTCTGCCTCGGCTGCCGTCAACCGTGACAGCAGATCAAACTCTTCATCCGTCAGCCGAAAGCATATCTGCGGCTTTCTCTCAATTGCCGTTTTCTCTTTTCCCTCCTTTACTTCAATAAAATGGATTTCCTCCTGAGTCGGGGCAGTTATGCAGGTTTCGTCAAAAAGATTGTTTATCCCCTTTATGTTCTCCCTTATCTTCATTCCGGACTCTGCTCTGACGCACTTTACAGTCCCAGACATATATAGAACTGCAATTACGATTAGGGATATTTTTATCATATCTGACAGCCCGAATTTCAATAGCTCTTTCCTCTCCATAGCGCCATCCCCTATCTGCCCTTGATGGCCTTTTCAGCAGCGATCTTCATCCCGCTGATCACCTCAGCCATACTGTCCAATTTTTTCAGGATTTCTTTCAGCTTCGGGACTTCCTCGCTGCTGATGATCCCATCCTCCGTTATTTCTATCAAATCCACCTTCACAGCTTTTATTTCATCTTCGTTAAAGCCTTTCAGAAGCCGCAGCGTAATTCCTTGTATGCCTTTTTCTTCTGTAGCCAATGGAAGGAACCCATGAACCGGGCACTCCTTCATACAATACCCGGTGATCAATTCCGGGGTACGATAGAGATCAGCCATAAGAACCACCTTGTCCACTGGCACAACCTTCGTGTTACCAAGCTCATAATCTGCCAACGTAGATACTGAAATTCCCAAAAGTTCCGCAGCTCCTTCCCGGCTGTATAGCCTTTCGTTGTATATTGCTGCCTTTTTCCTCGCCTGGAAATATACATTTGTGTTCTCACTTATAGGTCCTTTTCCCATTCCATGTTACCTACCCTTCTGCTAAAATCTAATCATCACCAGCAGGAATGGCCGGCAATTTAATATCCAGAATACGGTTGATGGCATCCACAATATCTTCATTCATCATTTTGCCATTAATTACAAGCGATAGCCGATCTCTGGAGACATCCATCTTCTCTGCCAATTGATTGATGCTCATATCCCGGTACAAAAGCTTCGACTTAACTGCATTGCACCAGTCCCTCGATGGTGTATTAATGCGCTCCGGCAATCCCTTTGTTCCCAGCTTCTCGTTGATCTTCTCTACGATTTGCCTGTAGGTTTTGTTGGAATACCGCCCATTGATAACCGAAGATACTACTGCAAAACTGTAACCGATGCTTTCAGCTAACTGCTTGATTGTCATTCCTTCATCAATCATAGCTTTTCGGACATCCTTGCTCCATTGTGATGGTTCCTTTCTCATTTGAGTATCACTCCTTTCTCGCAATTGCTAATTACTTTGTATTTATTTTCACTAGTTTGCGTGCTATAATAGAATTAAGTCTATTTACAAACCCGCAAACTTGCGTTGAAATACTTGTCACCCTCTCAGCTCGCAACTTTGAAATGATTTGTATTTCATAGTTATATTATACTACGCAACTGCGAATTTGTAAATATATTTATACTTGTTTGCGAAATTATTTACATGGAGGTTGCCAATGGAAATTATTGAAAGAATCTACAAAACTCTCGGTGAACAAGGGAAAAAAGCATATGAACTTTGCGTAAAACTGGACATCAGTACCTCAACAATGTCAACATGGAAAGCGCGCACCAATGATCCGCCAGCCAAGTATATGAAAACTATTGCTGACTTTCTTGGAGTGTCTCTGGACTACCTTCTTACAGGGCAAGAGGCTCCCGTCCGCAAATCTACCACCCCAGAAGAAGATGAACTTCTTGAATTATTTCGTTTATTGCCCTCTGACAGAAAGCAGCGTTACCTTGGGAGATTGGAAAATGAGGTAGAGAATTATACAAAAGAACAAAAATACCTTGACGAGGAAAAAAGATTGTCAGTTTAGAATGGTATCGGCATCATAGCCGGTACTAAAAATAGGAGAATGCCTATGACAAATTCCACCCTTTATTTCAAGCTGGCACGTTCGGAAGAAAAAGCAGGGAACGAATGTGCAGCCCTGCTTTTCTATCTTTCTTCATTCTGTGAAAGTTTTAATTCTAGTGCCAAAGACTATCCTTATGGCACCGTTGCAAAAATCAGAATGCTGCAGAACCGACTCTCACTGCCAGATCAGTTCTTATTTGATCTGATGCACTCGTATGGCCCCTTATCGGATGCTGAGTGCCAGGAATTATTATCTGCTTCCATCTATGGTAACATTACCAGTGTGAATGCTATTCTTGCCGCCAGTACCAATATGGACTAAGGAATGGAGGAAATTATGAAACCATTAACCGGAAATGAGGAATTTACCTTTCATGGCGCCAATACAGGACTATCAGTCAAAGACTTTTGGATCTGGGCGTATTCTGATTTAATTGACAACACCCAGCGTGGGGTAATGGCAGAATTTCTCGTTTATTCATCATTAAGAAATATCTCTCCGGATGCACAAATGCGGTTGAACTGGCTTCCTTTTGATGTGGAAAGCCCCTCCGGACGCCGGATTGAAGTAAAATCTGCCGCTTACATCCAAGCCTGGACCCCAGAAAATATCTTTGCTCAGATCCGTTTTGATATTGGGAAGAAATTGGCTTGGGATAATACAACTGCTGCTTATGCCCCTGAGGCAAAACGCAACTGCGACCTATATGTTTTCTGCCTCTTTACTGCCAAGACAAAGGATGTCTCCCTGCTCGACCTGGACTATTGGGATTTTTATGTGCTGCCTACATCCGTTCTGAATGAAAAAATGCCAGATCAGAAAGGAATATCTTTATCCTCCCTGCTCAAACTGGAACCGATAAAGACAAACTATTCAGGGCTTTGCTCTGTAATTGAATCAATCAATCTGTAAAGGATGTGACGCTATGAAACTGCCAAACGGCTATGGAAGTGTAACTAAATTATCTGGCAATAGGCGCAAACCATATCTCGCCCGCATTACACTTGGATGGTCCCTTGATGAACAAACTGGCAAAGCAAAACAAAACCGTGTCCCACTTGGGACCTTCAAAACCAAGAAAGAGGCTCTACAGGCATTAGCTGAATACAGTGCTAATCCCTATGAAATTCAAGGAAATAATCTCATTTTAATTGAGCTTTATCAAAAATGGACTGATTCCTATTTCCCTACACTTGAAAGTCCATCGTCTGTAAGGACGATTAATTCTGCATGGAAATACTGTCATGCAATCTACAATATGCGAGTTAAAGATATCCGAGCTAGGCATATAAAAGGAATTATGGAGGATGGTTTTATTATTTCTGACCGTGGTAAAGATGCTGGTAAAAAAGTAATGGCCTCTCCCAACACCAAAGCCCGGATTAAATCTTTATTCAATCTCATGTTAGATTATGCTGTAGAATATGAATTAGTGGACAAAAACTATGCAAGGACTTTTGACTTATCATCCGATATTGTGAAGGAAAAAAGCGATTCCACCAGAGACCATATTGCCTTTACGGATAAAGAAATGAAAGCACTATGGGACAATGTGGATCGCCTACGTTTTGTGGACTGGATTTTGATTCAGTGTTATATGGGATGGAGGCCACAAGAGCTTGCCATTTTGAGAATTGAAGATGTTAATCTGGAAGGACAATATATTACAGGAGGAATGAAAACAGATTCTGGGAAAAACCGTATAGTACCTATCCACCCCCGCATAAAAGGACTAATATCAAAAAACTATAGCGAAGCCATTACGCTTGGCAGCAAATATCTCCTTAATGACCCTAAATCTCCCAAAGGTGGAATGAGTATTACATACGATAAATATGCAGGCCGTTTTGATAAGATTATAAGCTCCCTAAATTTACGCAAAGATCATCGCCCCCATGACCCGCGTAAAACTTTCGTTACCATGGCCAAAAAGGCCGGTGTCGATGAATACGTGATCAAGCGAATTATCGGCCACAGAATTACAGACCTGACCGAGGGGACATATACTGAACGAGATCTGGAATGGCTGAAAAGGGAAATCGAAAAAATACCATAATCTACCTTAATGGTGTCCTGACAAGTCCTGATAAAGTATAAAATTTCGTGAATAGGAAACACACAGGCAACAAAAAAGGTTGAAAACGGCGTCTTTTCGGTACATTGCCGTTTCCGTTGAGGAAGCTGCCAAGGCTGGGAAGTTCTAAATTCATTTTTTCTGACAAGTCTGAAAGTACCGTAATTCCAAGGATTGCGGTACTTTTTTATTTTATCCGTTTTGTATCAGATTTGCTGTGAAATGTCCTGAAAATTGCTCCGCAGGTAACGTATAGGTAACAAGTAGGCAACACACCACAGGTAACAAATTTTTCCGGGTAAAGCCGAAAGAAAGCCGCAACTACAATAGCTACAGCTTTCTTTATATTTTATGCATATTCAATTTACTTAGTCGGTCTCACTACGTCTGCGATTCAACATCCAGCAGGAAATACCATCATTATGCCTCTGCCCCATCATATATATATCCCGTTTCCTCCCAAAACTTCAGTGGTGATATATAATAATCAAATTGTGAGCTTCCTTCCTTTTTGAATGCCACTCCAAATTTCAGGAGCCCTTGAATAATTCCCTGACGGATAAACTGCTGGTCTTTTTTCATAACACGAGCTGCTACTGCCACCGGTACATTCTCCCCGGTAAATTGAGGTATCTCTAAGTATACTTTTCTTTTATCCATCTTTTTCCCCCTTTGCCTGACTCAATGCCTGTAAAATATCATTTGCTTTCTTCTCTCCAATCCCCTTTACCTGTAGAATTGCCTGTGTAATTTCTTCATCAGACAATCCGGACGCTTCCTGCTTTCCCGCTTCATATCCTCTCTTATACAGGTTCTCGCAGAAAGCACTCATTTGTCCATGATCCATTTTCCTGATACCCTTGTATGTTTTCCTGTTTAATTCAAATGCTCTCACATCTTCGCCTCCTTATCCTATATTGGCAAACTCAATTGCATATCCTCGGATACAAACCTTTGATCTAAGTCATAGATCGTACTGCCATCAGACCTATATGAAAAAGGCACCTTGTCCTGCCAGTCTTTGAAACTGCTCCATAACTCCGGCAGATGCTTTCGGATATTTCTCAGCTCTTTCAGATTTTTTTGCTGGCAATGCTGGCAACTTACCCTATCCAATATGTCATATAATCTGATTCCGGATTGTTTCCACTGCACTCCATGCTGATAACAATACTCCAGACAGTCCGCCTCCATCATCCCCCACTTTATCAATGGATATGACTTTGCATAATTCTTATGAGGTTTTATGTCTATTCGCTGTGCCTCGTCAGCCGCTATGCCTACATACTCGATCACAAATCTCTCTAATGACTGATAATATCCATTTAAAAGCTGCCTTTTTATAGCTGTTCCCCATCGCTGCTTTCCACACCATCCATATCCCTTACATCCATTCCGCTTTTCATGCTCAAATACCATAAACTCAAACATACTCAACTCAACTCCTGTATTCGCTCTGTATTCCTGATATTCTTCTGTTTCTGGTATGCTGAGGACAGTAAACTTGATCCTCTCTTTCAAACATATACTTGCCGCAAACAGAAGTGCATCATATGTTGCTTGGTATTCATCGCCTAAATCTACAGTTACAACTTCATCCAGCCTTACATCTTCCTCCAAAATCTTTAAGAATAATGCCAGGCTATCCTTGCCGCCGCTTAGCGACAATGTATAATACGAAAGATTCTTCATAACACCACGAAACAAATTCCGCTCGTGGATAGGACCTCACGCCTCCCATGCTACTTCGGTACAGCTTTCGCAAAGTAGCTCCCACTCATACCTCTTTCACGCTGCTGTCAGTCCTTTTGTTCTCGCCACTTTTCACGCTTTGGCGGTCAACCCGGTTTACCGGGATTCGTTATTACTCCTTTCTCATTAATCCTTTCGGGAATTCCTCAATAACCTCCATACAATCCATAGGAACCAGCCTGCTCCTGTTACATCCATAATAAACCAAGGCACATTTTCGTTGCTCGTGAATCTCCTTCCCCACATATGTCCACTCATGATACGTATCATACGCGGTATCAACATACAGATACGCAGAAACCACGACCATCTTCATGCCGACAACAATACCGGTAAACTCCTTCTCTACACATTCATAATAGTTTTTCAGGAAATCCAGGCTTCCATCGCAATCCTCAACTTCTTTCGTCCATACACCAGTGCCGCTTGCGTTCTTCCTGTTTGAATCGCTATACAGATAGCGCTCTAGCCCATCCTCCGTTTCCCTGGGCTCTAGTTTAATTATGCACCTGCCATCGTTAATTTTCTTCATGTATGCCTGGCATTTTACTGTCTGGAACATCCACTCGTTACACTTTTCCATCGTTAGTCACCATTTCCCTATATACTCTTAATATGAAACCTATAGTATTCCTTTTCCTGTTTTGCTCCCCATTCTTCTTTCCCTTTACCGACTGACAGCGTACACTTTGCAACGAATGAGGGAGAAGCTTTGCTGTAACCGTTGCGAAACATGACGTTAAACGGTCGTGTTTCTCCAATTACTTCTGTGCAAACTTTAATGATAATTAAAACAGCTTCGTCGTCATCATCACAATCTGTAATATCAAGTAAATTTCTAATCCTTGATGTGTAATACGGCTTAATCTCCCGATATTCCTCCTTCTTCTCGCCCGACAAAATCATGTTGAACCACTTTTTCTTGATTGGCAAAATCAGCATCCCATCACCCCCTGTCTCGCTCCGCCGACCGGAACATCATCAATAACATTTCAGATACCGGCCTCGTTCTGTCCTTCCTCAATGCTTTCTTCACAGACTTTAGGTCATACCATGCGCCACGCCAATTCATTTTCTCAGGGACAAACACGCCTATCCCGTATGGGATTTCATTTTTCACCTTTTCGTATACTTCCTCCGGCATGACGTAATAGTTATAATCTCCGAGGAAATTATGGCCGTTTTTCGAGTGGAAGTCCTCTACTGAGGACTTCACTTCGTAACAATAAAAATCTCCTTTTTCGATTCCGGACACCGTATTGTTGACCGGCTTGAATTTCATAAAATCTACCCGAACCGCTTTGCTGGTGGCATAATCAAATGTAACCTCCCTAGCCCAATAAATCCTTGGATCCTTATTGGGGTTTATGTACATTTGGGTTGACAATGAAAGCATCGCCGTAATCTCTTTCCTGTTCTCCATGACCTACCCCCGCTTTTGGTACAATTCGTGAGTTCCGTCAAGCATCTGCTTTTCCTCTTCTGTGGCAGAAAACCCATATCTTTTCAGGAAATCAACCACCGCCATCACCTTCTCAGCGCTTTCCTGTTTGTACTCCACATTGTAATTATACATTTCGTACTTTTTAATACTGCTCATATATGCAAGAGCCAAATGCAGAGGACTCAGGTTCTTCTCCCATTCCAAAAATTCTTTATATTTCTCTGGATCATTGCTTTCCAGTTCATACATTCCTCTCCCAGAATAGAAATTCACTAGATCAGATCTGTAGAAATCCACACCACCTTTTACCATTGCCAGCACCAAAGCTTTATACAGCTCAACATCCTCTTTCAGAGGCTCTACCTCTTTTGTAATGATTTCCTTTATGAAACGGTCAATCTTCACATACATTGCCTTATGCCTCTGTTTCAATTCTTTCTTTGCTTTGGCTTTCTTCTTCTCTTTAATCTCGTATTCGGACAACTCCCTTTTCTGCTTTTTAGCCGGGACGATAACCGCTATTTCGCTGCTCCAGAATACCTCCCACAAAGCCCCGTCCTCAAATTTCTTCAATGTTTTTGGTACCTCTTTTTCCAACTGCCAGGATTGAAGAATATCCCATTTTCCAGAATACCTCTCATGTTCAGTACCATCAGGTGCTTTCTTAATTCCATTCTTTTCAAAAAGCTTCAAAAACAGCTTTTTATTCCTGGCTCTTGTTTCCGCCACTACAGCTTGTCTTGCCCTCCATACCAAATTCCTCGAATCCGTTGCCTCTTTTAAAACCTTATCTCTGATCTTGATGTCCTCGATCTTCTCCAGCTCATACAAATCTTTCAAATTCAGTTGGAAGCTTTCGTCCTTCTCCTTGCTTTGCAATTCCTTCTGGTTCAGTTTGGCAATATTCAACCGATGCCGGATTGTGGTTTTACTGAATCCGGTCTTTTCAGCAATCTGCGCTTCCGTGTCCCCCAGATCAAGCATCATCTGGAAACCATTCGCCTGCTCCCAAATCGTAAGATCATTCCTCTGCATATTCTCTTCCAGCATCGTGGAGACCTGATCTTTCTTACTCATATCATCGACTATCCGGCAAGGAAGTTCTTTTAGTCCAGCCATCTTGGCGGCAGCACATCTTCTATGACCGATAATCAACGTGTACCCTTCCTCGTTCCACTCCGCTTTTTCATCCCAGTGCCCCGGAATAACTGTAAGATTCTGCATAACCCCTTTCTTTTTAATTGACTCCGCCAGCTCTGACAAATCCCCTAAATCTTTCCTGGGATTGTCTGGGTGCTGATAAATATTTTCTACTGCAATATATGTAATACTATTGTTTTCCATATTTCCTCCTTACTCCTGCGTCTTGTCTGCTATGCTGGAAATATTTCTTTCAATCTTTTTATATGTATCATTTGCCATAATAACCTGCAGGACTGCATTGGAAAGCATCGCTTTCGTGCTTTCATCAAATGCAGCCTTTACATCACGGTTTACCTGCTGGCGGACTTCATCCACCTGCTTATCCAGATAGCTTTTTACTTCATCATCAATGCCAAGGTGCTGCAGAAGATATTCTTCAAATGTGTACTCCTGTGTTTTCGCCGTATACTTCTCACGGTATCTGTCCCTCTCGAAACTCTTGACGATACGGAACCTGCTGTTTTCAATGCAGTCTTTTACACAACGCTTGGCATATTGGAGCAGGGTAAGCTCTTCTTTCGGCTCGTCATCCCAGATGCTGTACCCGCCGATGCTGACTTTCTCGTGATCCATAAAGTCCTGCACAATCCCCTTGATAATGTCGCCTGTCGCATACTGGATCTTCTCTTTAATATCTTCCAGTACCTCATCCTTGATCTCTTTCACAATCTCACTGTAAAGATTCTTTTTGACTTCCAACACTACAGACCGCATAATTCCAGCGGCAAAATTCTCCGTATTAAACTTAATCTCCAGAATTCCTTTCTCTACCGATGCATTCGTATTTTCCATGCCGTCCTGTTCCTCCATTTCTTCCTGTGTGGGCTCATAATCATCTTCGTAGTCATCAAAATACATTTCCTATTCCTCCTTCAATTTTACATATCCTGCTGTGCTTGCTTGTTACACTGCCGGGGCTAACTTCTCATTCAGCAGGGCGTCAAACATCTTAAACCCATAGATGAACCCCTGCATTTCCGCCTCAATTGCCACGTCGTAAAGGGCAAATTCCAGTTCATTGCTCTCCTGAGCCTTTAATGGCGTAGCATTTATAACATCATGGAATTTCTGAAATTTTTCCGTCAGCTCTGCAATCTCCCTTCCTTCCACTGCAGGGCCGGTAATAAACTCGTTAAACATATTGCA
This sequence comes from uncultured bacterium, assembly GCA_947383005.1. Lineage (GTDB taxonomy): Bacteria > Bacillota > Clostridia > Lachnospirales > Lachnospiraceae > Brotaphodocola. Next base: position 25,519 of record CANDBT010000026.1, read on the forward strand.
GTATTTCTCATACTCACTTCTTGGCCTTCCTTCCAGCAGGAATCCATTTCCCACTATACCCTTTGAGTTCCATTTCCCCGGATGAAACTTCTCAGCCACCGCCTGATCAAAACGCCGCAATCCATCTGTGACACTTTTTATCCCCCCACCATACTCCTGCACCAGGTTCCGGTATTCTTTACAGGCATCTTCTGTCAATTCATACATAGGGTACGATTTTTTATTCTTGTGCGAGCATACAAACGATGTCAGGATGAATCCATTTGCATCCCCTTCCTTTTTCCCTTCGCACAGGTACTTTGCGATCTGTTTTACTACTACTGTGTGGGGGCGCCCGAGAGCATCTGCAATCTCTCTGCTCGTAATGGTTACTTTCGGCCTTTCTTCTTTCTCTTTTTGGAAAGCATTTGTTTTTAAAACAATTTCCACAATATCACTGGGCGAAACGTTTCCGGCAATATTTTTGATATACTCAGCTATCTTTTCTGCATCACTATGATTAATATTTAACTTTATGCCATTCATGTTATGCACTCCTTTCTAAGTAAATCCAGCAATGGATGCCAGGGTCTCGTCCCACGCATACGGCTGATGATCTTATCCAGATCAATGTCCTCTTTTCTCGCCTTACAGTACCCCTGGCACTTCCCGGTATCTTCTCCATACAATGGCTTATCGTGAAACCCATCGGTAATTTTGAATGCGTCCTGATTTTCTTTCCCGTCCTGGAACGCCACATATCCCTTATTTCCATAGATATAATATCCGACAATCTCCATACACATCACCTCCTCGCCCATGCCATACCTTCTCAGCCACAATTGCCATCTTCCCTGGCATCCTGGATTATTTCCGCGTTCCTCTTCCCTGCTATCTCCACATAGATTCCGATATGGAACCCATTTAAAATATTGATTGCCTCCAATTCTGTCAGGCCGCATCTATTTTGAAGTTCCATCCTCAGCTTTCGCCTATCCCCTATGTCCTGCAGGCCGTTTGACGGTAGGTGCTTCGCCCTATCTCTATACTCAATGGCAATCTTTCTGGTAAGCAGTTCTGCCATACATCAGGCCTCCTGTAGCTCTTTCAGTTTGTCAACCACCTGCTTTAATGCATACCTGGCATTATTTGTAAGCTGTCTCTGCCATGCGTTTTGGGAAGGAGCCCAACGGAATCCATTGCTTTTAAGTACCTCTCTTACTTCCAGATCCGGCTTTCCATCAAAAAACAACTGTAACCTCATTGCTTCTGTATTCTCCACGATCTTAAAGAACTGATTTTCTGTTTCCAGTGTTCCCCTTTCCTTCGTGACCTGCAGTTCCTTTATGCGCCCCTCTATTCGGTGGATGTTGGCATTATTGTTCTGCAGGGCATAATCCGGATAGCCAGTCCTGCCGCAAAAATCCGGTTCTCTCAGTTCCTTTATCTGCCCGTCCGAATATCCCATATCCCTGAGTTGCTCATTCCCTTTTTCCGTATCCTTTAGGCGGATTGCTTTATTTGCCGCTTTCATGCGTTCTTGTATATCCTTCAGACTTTCCAACCTTTCCTCTAGCTTTTCGATCGCATCCTCATCACTGGACTTAATAATCTCTTTTCCACGCCATATGCTCTCCATTTTGGCAATGATTGCCTGCGTCTCATTAAAGAACTGATAATTCTTATCCCACGCCTGGTTCTGCTTCTCCTTCTTTCTCACTGGGAAATTCCCTGCGCCAGAAATCATCACGGACGGACACATACACCCGATATGTATATCCCGGTTCGTGTACTCTGCCATCCTCTTCGAGTACCTGGCTGCCATGCTATATACCCGGTCTGCCTGATCTGGCCTGGCTGATGCAATCTTATCTGCCAGTTCATAGGCCCGGTCAACATATCCCTTGTACTCCGCCGTCTTGCTGCCCTCTTTGTAATCGCTGAAGGACATCATATCGTTGGCCGTCTTTGCCGCCGCCTCATTAATGCTGTAATAAACCCTCTCCATTATGCCGTTTCCTCCAATCTTTCTCTGCGCTTTATCATGCGCACATTGCATTTTCCGTATGCCTGCAGATTCTCTCGGTATTCACGAAAAGAACGCCTTGCATCTTCCCTTGTGTATTCGCTGTTCTCCACTTCCCAGCCGTAGCCGTAATTCGTCTCAATGTCCCAGCGATCCCTTGTCTTTCTCTGATATGCCATGTCTAAATCACCTACATTTCTCGCGATTGCGTTTGTTATTCATTTTGCTTATTCTCACTTGCGAGTTTTTGAGACAAAAAAATATACTACACCCAATCCAACTCTCTGAGTTCCTGTGCTTCCTCTCCATGTCCATTGCTTTCAAGCAACCAAATATCAAACTGCACCGCTACATCCTCAAATTCAAATCCACAATCATTGAGGCTATACACTTCCTCCATCACTTCCCCTACCATCTGTCGACTACCGCATGCAACCATAGTTGCCATAATGCTCTGCACTTTCATCTGGCCTAATTTCCATTCTGTAGACTCCATATCATGGCTATCTCTCTCTCTTAAAGCTGCTCTGTAATCGTTCATATTATACATATTCTTACCTCCCAGCATTTTATTTGTTGTTTGATTATGTATATATTATACTTCGCAACTGCGTATTTGTCAATGTTTTTACTTCTCAGATACAAATATTTTTAGATTTTTCTCAGAATAATCTCGTATCCAAGAGCCCTTGCCATTCGGTAAAAGCTATCGTATCTCATGTTCACGGTTCCCCTGTTTAACATTTGACTGACATTCTGCCTCACGCATCCCATCCTTTCAGCAAGCTCTTTCTGATTGACATTCTCTTTCTCCATAATTCTCTGGATAACTTCCGCTGCATTGGCTCCGCTAAATTCTCCATTTAGTCTCTCAATAGCTTTATTCAGGGCCGCGACATCCGCTTTCCAGATGCTATCAGGATCGCCCTCCCCTATTATGTTCTCACAATGTGCCGCAAGACTTTCCATCTGGCTGATAATATTTCCGATAGACATATTTATTTCCACCCTCCTGTCCTAAAATTATCCCTTTTCCCCTACTCAAACAAAACTACATACATACCTTCCTCGTATTCCTCCAAATTCTCTCCGGCATCCTCAAAGTCCTGTTCGTCTGCGCACGGAGCTAAGGGGCACGAAAAGGCATAACAATAGCCCACCTGCTCTCCATTTACCGTTTCTTTCTCCGCCTTTGGATGCCTACAGTTATGGCCTCCATTGCAGAATGGCTCATGCCTGTACGAGTAGCCGCAGCGCCCCTCAAATTCGTCAATGTGCATCACAACCTTTTTTATATCTCTCTTGCACCTGTCGCAATATTCCCTAACCATTAATACGCCTCCATAATATTAAATCCTGTATAGTCCGCCAGTTCCTGCATTTCCTGCTCAAACATTTCCTCATAGAGCCCCTTCTTTCTGCTGTCACAGTACAAATGCGTATCAAGGCAATTCACATAATATGTAAAATCCCTCCGTGGATTAAGGCCATACAGGCGCATTGCCTCCAACCGCTCATATCCTGCTTCTGTCAACACTCCCTCTCGCTCTTCGGCCTCCAACCTTGTCTTTTCCGATTTAACAGCCTTGTCAATACGGAAGATGCCCTCCTTAAAGATTTCTTCCACGATTCCGTTTAGTGTAATCTCCAGCCCCACGGACCGCATCTGCCATATAACCTCAAACATATTCGCCCCCGAATCGTCCAGTATATCCAGGTCATCTTCGCCGCAATCCAGCACCGCCCTGATTAAGTCATTTCTCATAGCCTACCTCCTACAAATAAGATTTTCCATATCTCTTCCGGAACTCTTTCCGGGCAATCCTGCTTTCTAATTTCTGGATTTCTTTTTCCTCATCCTCGTCATGGACAGCATCCTTCAGTATCCAATCCCTCTCCCATATCGCCTGCCCCAGCATCTTCGACAGCTTTTCTGCCATCGGGTTATCATGAACCCTGTTCAGCTTATCTCCCATATTGTGACAATTATTGCAGATCGGGATTTTCAACCCGTCTTTTTCGCTCAGTTCCCGGCCTGCTGTACCAAAGATAAGATGATGTTCTCCCTCAGCCTGTCTGCCACAGAAGGAACATATTTCTGAATATTCCGTCACAGTGCTTTTACTCATTCCTGGCCTCCTACTCATGCTATTGTCAGCTTGTTCTCTTTGCGGCTGTATCTATACACATTTCCGCTAAGAACCTCGACTGCTGTAACTTCACACAAATTTACTTCGCATACAATTTGTTTTAATATGTCTGGATCTGCCCCATCATCCCTAATCACGATTACTTCATGTATACTTGATGGAAAGATATACAGATCACTTTCAATCATATCAGCCAACTTTTCAAAATACTCAGTGTAGAGCATTACTGATGCGCCGTTATACATACGTGTATTTGAAAGTATCCATAACCGAGCAGGACCTCCGATTTCAGCATCTTCTACTGGCATACCTGTTATTTCTGCAAGAACGGATTCTATGCTCCGTGTCGTGAATCCTCCCCTTTCCGTATTCTCCCTGGCATACTGATCAAGTTCCCCCTCTTCAATCCCGTACTCTTCGCAAATATTATTGTTTACTTCAAAACTGAATGTATCAGCGCCATCCTCTCCTATCACTACTATGTAGATTATTGCAAGATCCAGAAACTTTCTATGTGGCATATTGCAAAGGCGTTCCTGATTCTCCCCCGCATTAATGAGTTGGTATGTCACCCTCTCTAAAATGTCCTGTTTATTAAGACTTTTGACCAGGCCATATATATTACATTTATCTTGACTCTCCTTATAAAGATTGATAATCTCCTGCGCTGCCTCGCTAAGACTCATTTCACCTGAATTGATTCTTTTCAAAAGGCTGTCGATGTAAATATTGGGCGTTATATTCTTACACGGTTCCTTGATATTCACTGCCTGAAGCACCACCCCATTATTCTTTTTTACCTCGGTGATATTTACCATGCACTCTACGCCAAACTCCTTTGCTGCTTCCTCTATAACTTTGTTTAGCAACCTTTCTCTCATCTTTTTTCCTCCAATCTCATTCAACTTATTCTCATACTTAGTAATCTGAAACGCCCCAACACTCTGGCGATAATAGTTCTTGTCCGAATAAATTATGCCAACGTCCACAGTATTCACATTGTCCTGCCCCAAGGTAAGTATCATGTAGGATTATCTCTCGGCCACATTCACAAATCGCCCTAGATTCTTCCCAATATGTCTCCCTTTGAGTAATTATGCCTTTATCCTCATATTCCTCCGGATGCTTTACACAATACTGAAAATTTTTCTTTGCCGCTTCACAAGGAAACACCGGTTTTCCATCAACAACATCAAACTGAAATCCACAGTTTCTATCCTGCAAAAACTCAAACAATCTTACCGTTCTTTCTGCATGTGTTCTATGTGCAGGTACTATAATTTTTGCCATTGTCTACTTTGTCACCTCCAATCCTATATATTCCATAATCTTATGGCGGGCAAATTTTTCGATTTTCTCCAGATAATCATCTTGTTTCCAGTCAGTACCTGCATACCCCGTTTCAAACTCATTCGCCCACTGCACAAACATCTGCTTCCAAATGATACTATCGATGTTACTCAGTTCTTCATGCTCAGCCTGTAGACTGGCATATACAAGCGAAATCTCCACCAGGTTATCTGATACTTTGTTATAGGTCATTTTCTCCTGCAAATGATCCTGTGGTTGTATTTCCTCACTATACCCATAATAGAGTTTTATGGCTCCCCCAACATCTTTTCTCATACCCCACCCGGTATCACCGGCGAGGAACGAAAAATAATCATCCCCTTCCATTATGAGACTTGCCATTTCCTCATATCCGCTTCTTTTAACAGATTTCATAATTCCGGCAATCAACGGCAAAATCTCCAGACACAGCCCCCTAAATCTTTCCTTATCCATATTCACGCCTCCCTTGCTTCTCTGACAAATTTATTTGCATCTTCCCAACTGCTGAACCAGTCATTGTAAATATCCCTACGGCTTGTACTGGTAAATGTGTTTTCCGGCTTGCGAACCGTATCTATCTTTCTGGTAATGTTTGCTACCACCCTGCCGCTGTCATATACAGCCGTTGTCACACACCAGAATGTTTTCATCCCTCCCAAAGTAAGCTCATAGGCATCTGCCTCTTCTTTTGTCAAAGGCTCCCGGTACTCAATGAATCCCCATGCCTCCTGCCCGATTTCCTCACAAAAAGTCTTTGTATCAAAATTTTCAATCCTTTCTACTGCTTCCTTTTTGGGGAAGCCGCCCGGCATAACCGGGCGCTGTGTGCTGTAATATTTCATGCCCTCTCTTCCTCCTGATCCTCTTTCTTTCTTCTCCTGGACGGTGCTTTCTTTTCGCCAGTGGATGCCTTTCTGGTTCGCTTCTCCTTTTCCTGCCCTTTATCCTCGTTTACAGGCTCAGGCAGCGTTTCTTCTGCCTTTTCTGTAGGAATTACTGTCTCGGCCTCTTCCGCCTGGATTTGAGCCACCTGCTCCGGCAATCTCTCCTGCAATTTATACCGCTTACGGATAGAGGCAATCATCAGCGCCACTTCCGCATTTACCAGTTCCTTATTCTCATCCGTCAGGCCTGCGGATAAATCCTCTCTCTCCTGCCAGTATCCTGCGTTCTCCAGAAACGCATCAATAACTCTCTTTGCCCTATCATGCTTTGCATCCCATTTCATTACGGCACCTTTCCTTTCCATGCTCCCCGCATACTCCTTTACTATTGCCTTACCCTGATCTATCGCCTCCGGAATATCAACACCGATCTGCTGATAGAAATCCGGATGGACAATACATTCATAGGCTCTTGTCATCTTATTTCTCTGCTCCTGCGTCACTCCGATACGAAAATCTTTTGCTATCTGCAACGCTTTCTTCCAGTCCTGCTCCCGAACCGCTTCTCTTACGATCTCAGATTTCTTTACCATTCAGCATCACTTTTTCCCTGCATTACCGGCAGGGAAGCCTCCCTTCTTTACCATCTAGCCATAGCGGCTTGTTCCCTTTGCTCTGCTTTGTAAAGCCTGAATGTCTGCAAGGCTTTTGTTTTTGTCATTGCCCCAAACTCTTTTACATAATAATCAAATTGCCGCTGATCCCAGCACTCCACCACAACATCCCCACCCCTGTTGTAGTTTTCCTGCGCCAGTGCAATAAATTCTTCATAGGTCAATGCTTTTTCTCTTACCATAATTCCTTTCTTTCCCCCTGCATTGCCCGGCAGGGACGGGATGAAATCTACCAATCAGGTCTTGCGACAATATCTTCTTCTTTTACTTCAAAAGCGCATTTTTTGTATCTGCTGTAAGGTTTATCTGCATTTCGTTTCGCATACTGCAAGGCAATTTCCTTTGCTTGTTCCCGAGAATCCGCTTCTATTAAATTACCCCATCCAATAACCTTTGTTGGTGAGTTAATAATTGTAACAGTGACTTCGTACATCATATTATCATCCCTTTCTTCTGGCGCAACCCCGCCGGGTGGGTGAATTATCTTATCCTCAGCGCTTTCTTTCCCATTTTGTAATCATAAAGAAGTCTGTTATAATCATATTTCTCAAAAGGCAAAGGAACTATGATCCATCCCTCTTCACTGGGACATTCCCATCCTTTACTCTCAAGAACTTCGATAAGCTTATCCGCTTTCTCTGATTCTGCTTTTTTGGTTTCGTCATAAAAAATCCATGCTTCCGGATTCTTTCTACCCTCTTCAAGATTTCTTCCCTTATACTCTATTGTCATTTACCATATCCTCCATTCCGAAGCCCTTCCCTATTTAAGCCACTGTCACCTGCTTAAAATTCTAAGATTTCCCTTGCCTCCGCCACAGCATCATAACCATATTTTACGGTCAGGTTATCCATCATCCTTTCAAATGCCCCCGGCGATTCTGCCTTATCTAATACATTAAATGCATCCTTAATGCATCTTTCATAACTGGTATCCCCACCTTTTAGCCGTTCGAGCCTCCCTTTCAGTATTTCAACTTTTCTCAGCTCTACTTTCAATTCTTCCTCTACCGCTTCTGCCATGAAAGCCGCTTCCATCATGCCCCGTATAACCATCATTCCTCCGGCATTGAAGATTGCTGCTATCTGATCTTTCCCCTCCACATTCTTAATCCCCGGATGCCATGTATAGACATACTCGATGTCCTTATAGTCGCCTACAGATACTTCTCTGCCTATCCTGCTTTCAAATTCGTCCTTTGTCATACCGCTGCTCCCTACCTCTCCTTTTTCTCCTTAGCAACCACCACCAGCACCAAAGCTCCATTTACCAGAATCAATACTAAATTTCCTGCTTCCATTCCATCATGCAGGCCGACCATGAAATTGATAAACAATAGTACCTGCAAAAACCTTCTGATTTTTCTCATTGTCTTTCAGCCTCCTTTATGGTAGACTTGGAATGCAGGGGGAGTTTTCCTCCCCAAGCATCCAAGGAACTGTTCCCGGTTACTCAGAAAACCAACTCAGAACCGCCGTGATAATTGCCAAAAGCATTGTCACTATGGTTCCAACGATAGCGGTCAGGCTTTCAAATCGTTGTGTTTTCAAAAGTTTCTGTTCGAGCAGTTCTTTTTCTTTCTGCCTTTTCTTTTTTCCCAAATGGCGTCCCCCTTTCCGTTGGATTTAATCAATTTGTTTTGTTTGATTATGTATATATTATACTTCGCAACTGCGAATTTGTCAATAGATTCACTTCTTATTTTCGAGTTATTTAGCAATAAATTCGCATCTGTAAATCAACTTTACCAATTTAAAGTGCTGTGGCGCAAATCAGGAACATAAATTGGTGTAGAAGTATTTTTACTTACAAAAAAGTGTAAGATTTCTTACAAAAAATATGAACAAATTATGAACAAAACCAACCATTTTTTACTATTCTGCTCTTATACTGATCTGTAACAAAAATTCACATATTACTTTATTTTATGGGGTTTTTGGCTATTTTTGATTAGAAATCCTGTTATGTTTCATGTAAGATTTCATGTAAGATTTCTTACACGATCTGATGTAAGATTTCTTTACCAGAGATTAGAGATAGAGATTAGAGATATATAAATATAATGGTCAGATGTAGAAATCTGACCGTTTTTCTTTTACATTTCATTTGAGAATTTTATTCGCAATTATGTATTGATTGTACTAAATCCTTAACCCAAAATACATTGACTTTTCTACTAATTAGGAATATTATCTAAATAGAAAAGGGCATCTGCTGGTAACAGACACCCTTTAGGCGTACCGATAGACGGTTGGCCCGATAATGTTGAACAGAAAAGCCGCTCAGTTTCTCAGACCGGGGCGGCTACTTCTGTGTCTTGTTACTATCTTTACCAAAGGTATATCCGATTCCAAAACAGGTCAAGCCAAAGCTCAACACTGCAATAAGTCCCAAAATATCCATATGGCTCAGCCCTCCTTTCCTCAGATTTTCACATATAGCGAATTTCTATGTAATCGGAGGGTTCAGTCCCTCCGTAGAGGGCCAACCGCCTACCATCCTGGTAGCACCCACAAAAATGCTATCATACAATCCGACAGATTTCAACAATTTTCAAGACCAGCCAGATTATTTCTTATTCCTCAGAATTGATAAAATCTTTGCAGTCCAGTTTCCGGTATGCTTTTTCAAAAGTTTCTTTTGGGCTCCAGGAAACATAATTATCCGGATATTTCACCCGGTATCCGGGGACTCCGTTCTTCTCCTGCGGCTCCGCCTTAACGATTTTTACACCTATATAATTTTCCATTTGCACACTCCTAATTGATATAAACTTTTCTGGATGCTCCGACAGCGCACACCCACCCCGAAGGAATCCTTATCCATGTGGCTCCTTCTTCTTCCTGAATCTCTTTACAGGTTACAACTGTTCCTCTTTTCAGGATACCATTTCCCTCTTCATCCTTTTTGGCATGGCTCTTGGCATTTGTGGTCAGTTGGAGGTAAGGCTTTTTATCTCCCCCTGCCGCGTCACGTATGTACATATCATTCTGTAAAGTGTAATTTCTCCCGATCTGGTACTTTCCTGTCGTAGCCGGGGCACCAGTAACAATGCTGTCATACCGGGTCAGATTATATTTATTGATGATATTCATAATCGTGCTGATGTATGTAGGGCTCGTAGCGTACCCTCCATCTTTGATGGCAGTAATACAACTCCGGGGCTCTTTCTGGTTCAAGCACCCTCTGTATCTGGAACACGCCGCCAGCATATCATAATAATCTTCAATGGCGTCTTCTATACTGTCGTATGCCCGGAACATATCTGTTATACTTACATACGTTTTGCCATCATAGCACTCCTTTGTCTTAGTGGAATATGCCTTGTCCTTCCACGCCTTGCCGAAATGAACCTTGCTTTTACCTACCTTAACTCCAAGGATCGCATTTGCATTTACCATCTTAAGGCTTGTCCCATACGCGCTCTCACAGCAGCACTGTGCAATACATACAGAGGGCAGGGACCACTTTTCCCGGCCTTCTGCCTTGGCCTGTGCAATCGGCGCCACCCTGTTTATAAAATCATTTACCTGCTTTACCGTTGCCATATTAGTTTCCTCCAACCTTTTCTTGTATTTGCTCATTGAGGGTTCCAGTTCCCAGCCTCCCCGTAGCCACTCTCCAGGTCACTACAGCAGGGACTATTATCAAGAAAAACATAAGCCCGACAAAAATAATCCCTGCAAGTATCCAGTCTGATCTATTCTGGTCTCTCATATCACTGCCTTTTGATTATAAATCTGCTGCTTAATTTTCTGCACCTCAGCGGTTGCCTGTTCCCCATAAACATAGTTGGCCAGGTTATTGTTTTTCACCAGCATTTCTTTCGCTTTTACCAGCGCATCCTTAACCCATTTTTCAAAGGTATCAAAAGAGATCATCTTCGCTACAACACTGAATGCCGGAACCGCACAAAACATATTATAAACTTCCCGGAGCTTTAACTGGCCGGTACCGCTCTGCAGTTCTTTTTCTGCCTCTATACAGGCCCATACCAGCCATTCCATGATCTTGGCTCTCTGCTTTTCTGTCGGAAGCCCTGCAAATTTATAGACTGCTACGGCTATTCCTCCGATTACTGCTGCCAAAGCTACAATCAAAAACCAATTTTCAACGATCCAATTTGTAACTTTCATCCTAATTCCTCACTTTCTTCCGTTTCTGCGGATGTCTTTCTAAAAGCTGTTTTTTCCTGATCGATCGGCCGGCTGAATGCCAGCTCATTTTTCTGAAAAATATTTTCTATAGTCTTTGTAAAACCATAAATTATGATCGGGGCAACAATCTCCGTTATAATAGTGGAGCTGACCCCCTCAACTACTTGGGAATGCTCCTGCCAGGCTAAAGCATATGACATTGAGACACATATCATCCCATGCAGGATCACAGCGCTCACCAGGACTTTAAAAAAATTCCCCCTTCCTTTCCTGCGCTTGAAAGCCGTCCTGCGGTATCTGCACTTCCGGCATTCCCTGAGTCTGATCTGCCCCTTTCTTTTTGACAAGACTGCATCACCTCCTTACCCAATAACCATTCCTACGATATTCCCATCTTCATGAGGAAATAGCAAGTGACAGCCCCAGCAATTGCAGTGACAATATGATCTACCACCTTTCGCCACATTTTCCCGTCCCGGCTCTCTATCACTTCCAGGCGCTTTGCATGTGATTCCTGGATTTTCAGCGAATTTTCCATATTGACCGCCAGACGTTCCACATTGGTCACCAGGGCCGTGATCTGTTTTGAGTTTTCCTCTAAAATGTCCAGCCGCTTATTCTGACGTTTATTTTCATCTGCCAGGTTTTGATTTGCCAGATCCATACTCCGCCGAAATTCCTCATGCTCACTGCGGGAAATATAATCATCCATTTTATTCATCACCTCCTCTCAAAAATAGGAAAATATGTATAAAAAAAGAGCCCCTTGGCTCCTACTAGCAAAATGAAATTGTTTGTGAATTAAATAATAATTTAAAGCAGACTTTTCAGGCTGGTGTTGACGCTTTGTATAACAGATGCGTGAGCTGTGGGGCAACACCCAGCGCGAAAACTCCCACAGCGGTCAGTACAGCCATAGGCACCATCCATACCAACAGATACAATGACGGCTACAGCGCTGGAAATGCGGCTGGCTATAACAGCGGGCGTACCCAAGGGCAAAATGATGTTAAAGGCAACCCTGCGGCATATGGAATTGCAACAATTGAAAACAGCAGTTTTACTGTACTTGCATCGGGGGCAAATGCAAATTCATGGTCCAGCCTTGACCAGACTTTTACTGTAACAAAAAATGGGATGCTAACAATTTCAGTTTTCCGTCTTTATTACGGTGCCCCTCAGGTATTTAAAAACGGCGCAGGGGTAGGCGCTGTGAAATCTCAACCAGGGGATTCAAACACCAGCAAAACTCCTCAGTGTATGGATACATTTGCATTTAAAGCCCAAGCCGGTGATACTATTAGGGTTTATTCCCCAACGGTTACTACAGGGGACAACAGGGGCGCAATTTTTATTGCAGGTATAGTTGCCTAAGACCTGCTAATGTTTATTCGGTATAGTTAATCTTCCAAATTAGAGAGATATTACAGTATAATCATTCTACGGTAATACTGTTAATGGTAAACATAGCTCCATTAGATGTTACAGCTCCTCCTACGGTAGGCTGGGTAAAGCCCCAGTCCCCTGATTTACTCCAACTGCCATTAGAATTCTTGGCATATATAGCAGTTCCGCTTTTTGAGATATTATCTGGCAAAAGATTTAATGTCCAGCTCACGGTGATCTTTTTTACAGCATTTGCTACTGCGCCGGCATTATATCCGGCATTGTAGTTAGCAGTATATTGAGAGCCAGTATATAACCCATAGCTGTTGGGAGCTCCTTTGACATCATTCTGCCCCTGGGTACGTCCTGCCGAATAACCGGTATTATACCTATTGGTGTGGATAGTGCCTATGGCAGTGCTGACCGCTGCGGGGGTTTTCGCGCTGGGTGTTGCCCCGCAGCTCACGCACCTGTTATACAAGGCGTCAACACCAGCCTGAAAAGTCTGCTTTAAATTATTACTTAATTCGCTTATCACACCCAAATCTGGTATCATATCCTCAAAAACGGAGGATACCATGAAAGAGCAATTTATTTGTGAAATCCTGCACCACCTACCTTCTTTTTCCTCTGACCAGCTATCAGAGATCAAAGATGCCATCCGCATTGTCCTATGCAAGTATGATCTGGAAGCCAAGGGCACATCCCTCCAAACCGTCAATAACACAAGCCTGCACTATCTGCAGATGTACTTAGAGTCCTGCGAGCAGGCCGGAAAGTCCAAAGGCACCTCCGGGCTTTACCGGTTCCACTTGTCCCACTTTTTGTCTTATGTAAATAAGGATGTCTCCCAGATCACTGACGATGATGTCTATACCTACCTGTACAATTACAGGCACAAACGCACTGTCAGCAACTCCTACCTTAACCAGATCCGGCTTATCCTCAACGGCTTTTTCAAATGGCTCATTAAGCGGCGGGTGCTTACTGCTAATCCGGTTGACTCCATCGACTCCGTTAAATGCCAGAAAAAAGTAAAAAAGCCCTTGTCCGCCGAAGAGGTGGAGCTGCTCCGCTCCGCCTGTGACTCTGAGCGGGACCTTGCGATCGTGGAATGCCTTTACAGCACCGCTGTAAGGGCCTCTGAGCTCCTGCAACTCAACCGCTCTGATATTTCCTTTGCCGAAAATGATATAATCGTCCTCGGCAAAGGGAATAAAGAACGCATTACCTACCTTAATGCAAGATCCCATATCCACCTGAGAAACTACCTGGAGCTGCGTACAGACGATAACCAGGCTTTGTTTGTAAGCAGCAAAGCCCCCCATGAACGCCTTACCCGCCGGGGGCTGGAGGACATACTCAACCGGATTGCTGCCGCCGCAGATGTAAAAAATGTCCATCCCCACCGGTTCCGCCGCACAAGCGCCACTGACCTGCTCAATGCCGGCATGCCGATTGAGCAGGTACAGGAGCTGCTTGGCCATAAAAGCATTGAGACCACACGCATTTACTGTACGGTAAACCAGGAAGCTGTGAAACATAACCATAAACGGTTCATGAATTTTTAAGCCCCCATTTTCCAGCCTGCTTCTTTTCAGCCTGCCTCCGGGAGGCTTATACATTGTGCCTTTTATCCTGCTGACCAGATCAAAGTATAATGCGGCCTTTCCCTTTTCCACATCCATGGACGCCACTTCCGGAATGCAAGATAATTCCAGTACCGCAACCAGTCATCAAGTACAATACAGGCCACGGCCAGCAGTATCCAAAGCAGGAAATAATATAGGCATACCTGCCCCATCAGGTTAAACGGCAGGCCGGAATAATCCCATACATCCCAGCCAAGCCACAAGTTGACGACGCATCCCGTAAAAAATTCCAGGACTGTAATTATAACTGCCCCTATCACTGCCTGCTGCATCAAAGCCAGATCCCACGGGAAAAGATGCTCATTGAGCAGTCCAATGATTACAAAGCATAAACCGCCCAAGATAAACATTGTCCAGTGCGTCCTTCCCCGGCAGGCCAGCTCCAGCCATGTATATAACCTGCCTCCGATTAAAAACAGCAATATCTCCATACCCTACACCCCCTGCTGAGCTTCCTGTGCGGCATATATATCAGCCAATACCTCTGACCGGTATTCCTCCGGGATTACCATGCCATATGTTACGGCCTCCACAGACTCCCTGTCCTCCAGGCTGTTGATATAAATCCGCAGGTCACGGTAATATGTCACATGGTAAGTCACGCTTCCCATGGCCGCCTCCGTGATCAGGAGCATATCTTCCTTTGAGTAATACTTACAGTGTTCTGACTGGTCAGATGTGTGCCAGGGGATTTTCTCCATTCCGGACATTGCCTTTGCCTGCAGCCCCATGAGGCTTGTCTGGTCATATTCTGTCAGCGTAAAATGCTCCACGCTCCCATCCGTCAGTATAACATTGACACCCTCCTGGATCGCAGCCTGCTGTACGGTATTCATTTCCATTATCTTCCTGGCCTTTACCTCTGCCAAGGTTTCCACATATGTAAATTTCGCCTGAAATGATGTATCATCATCTATCGCCCCTGTATCTGGGATTTCCGGTTCCCAGCCCTCAAATTTATAGTTTTCTCCCGGAACCGGTGAGGGAATAACCAAATCCTCATATCGATCCACGGCCTGAGACTTTTCCCCATTTATGGTCCCACCGTCCCCCGCGGTGAATGTCACCATAGGAACCGGTTTAAATTTTGCCTCGAATGTCATATCACCGCTGACCACACCTGTATCCGGAATTACCGGCTCCCAGCCAATAAATTTGAAATTTTCCCCAGGTATCGGTGATGGGACTTCCAAATCTTCATATCTGCTTACAGCCTGGGACTTTTCCCCGCCTATGGTTCCTCCGGGCCCTTCTGTAAAAGTCACTACAGGCAACGGCGGTACATATACACTTCCGTCATCTGAAAACTGCGCACCGCCGTCTACATTTTTGTAGACGGTCCGGAATCCTGTGTAATCCCAGTTATCATCACAGTCCAGACGTGACAGGATAAATCCATTCCCTTTTACAGGAAAATCGCCAGTTACCTGTACCACATGGTCACTAACAGGACCAAAATCGACTACATATTTTGTATCCTGTTCTCCTACATACATAAGATATAACATATTTTTTTCCTTTCTCCCGAAAAATGGGTAAAATAATAGAGCCTTTCGGCTCCAATTAATAGTTTCATATATAACTCTCCCCACTCCCTGTCTCCTTCTGACTGCATTAATTAATAATTTAAAGCAGACTTTTCAGGCTGGTGTTGACGCTTTGTATAACAGATGCGTGAGCTGTGGGGCAACACCCAGCGCGAAAACTCCCACAGCGGTCAGTACAGCCATAGGCACCATCCATACCAACAGATACAATGACGGCTACAGCGCTGGAAATGCGGCTGGCTATAACAGCGGGCGTACCCAAGGGCAAAATGATGTTAAAGGCAACCCTGCGGCATATGGAATTGCAACAATTGAAAACAGCAGTTTTACTGTACTTGCATCGGGGGCAAATGCAAATTCATGGTCCAGCCTTGACCAGACTTTTACTGTAACAAAAAATGGGATGCTAACAATTTCAGTTTTCCGTCTTTATTACGGTGCCCCTCAGGTATTTAAAAACGGCGCAGGGGTAGGCGCTGTGAAATCTCAACCAGGGGATTCAAACACCAGCAAAACTCCTCAGTGTATGGATACATTTGCATTTAAAGCCCAAGCCGGTGATACTATTAGGGTTTATTCCCCAACGGTTACTACAGGGGACAACAGGGGCGCTATTTTTATCGCAGGTGTTGTTGCATAAATTTACCACAGGAAAAATTATATTTTGGCTACAGATATGGATTTTAGATTAACCATATGCCATCCTGCTCCTCCTGAATATGAACCAATGCCAGGCCTGTTTAATGCCTGGTTTGGATGTCCATTTGTTGGGAATGATGTTGATACAGCCCCATTAACTATATCTATTGTCTGAGCAGTAAAAGCTTGTTCTCCTGTAAATTCATTCCTGCCATCGTATACATCTGCCTTTAAAAGTACGGTGATCCTATAGTTTGTGTTTATAACACTTGCCCTGCCGGCATTGTATCCAGCATTGTAGTTAGCCGTATATTGGGCGCCTGTATACAGGCCATAGCTGTTAGGGGAGCCTTTTACATCATTCTGGCCCTGGGTACGGCCTGCATTATACCGATTAGTAGAGATTGCACTAATAGCGGCTGAAATCGCTGCAGGAGTTTTCGCGCTTGGTGTTACCCCGCAGCTCACGCACGCATTATAAAGCGTGTCAACACCAGCCTGGAAAGACGTTGTTAAATTATTAATTAATCCCTTAACTGCCAATGCATCTACCGACTTCCCTGATACCGTATTTGCATTGACCTGCTCCTGCGTTGTTAATAAGTCAGGCTTCGGGCAATACTTATTTCCTTCTGAATCTTCTATCTGGACATTGTATGTACTTGCCATCTTTCTTCCTCCTCTTAGATTATTTTAAAAAATATATTTTTTTCAGTTGCTGTCGCATAAGAGCTTCCCACCTTGATTGAATCCCCTTTAGGCCCCTGGGGTCCTGTCGCCCCGGTGGCTCCTTTTGCTCCTGTTGCGCCGGTATCGCCTTTTTCTCCTTTAGGCCCTTGTTCTCCAGGATCCCCTTTGGGCCCCTGCGGCCCGGCCGCGCCTGTGTCCCCTTTATCTCCTTTGGGGCCCTGCCCGCCGGTTTCTCCCGTTTCACCTTTCTCACCCTGGGGGCCGGTATCTCCGGCCGCCCCTTTCTCTCCTGTCGCGCCTCTTATATTTCCCCGGTACCCCCAGCCTTTTATGCCGTCCTCCATAGGGATACATTCATATACCGCCCATGTATCCGTATTCAGATAGAAATCCCCTTCTAAAACGGCATCATTTTCCGGAATATCAAATTCTACTGCCTCAACAGACTCTCCTGTAACTCCGGTTCCCCAAAAGAACCTGCTCCCACGCCTGCCGGCCATGCCTTCCGGCCCCATGGGGCCCTGCTCCCCCGTATTTCCGGTTTCCCCTTTTGGTCCCTGGGGGCCTGTGGCCCCGACCGGCCCCTGCGGGCCTGCAGCCCCGGTCTCCCCTTTCGGCCCCTGGGGGCCTGTAGCGCCTGTCGGCCCTTTCAGCCTGCCTTTATCAAGCTTCTGCTGGAAGGTCTCCCCATCTGCAAAATACACAAGGTCTGCGGATGTCTGGACGTCTGCTTCTCCCAGCAGGCTCCCATCATCGTCAAAAAGCTGTACCCTGACTTTATATGCCTCCATTTCCCCAGCCCCCTTTAACGTATCATCTTATAGCCTACAGCCGGGCTTGCCATTGCCGCCGCTGCCTCCGGCACTGCCGTCTCGCCTTCAATAAAGGCATATATAGTCCCAGGCGTCCTCTGGTCCACAGGGATGGCTACGCTGCTGATCACTATCCCTGATTTATCTTTCAGTGTTTCTAATAAATTCCGGCCGTCCGGCAACCAGACTATATCTGCCTGTGTGTGGGGATAGATCACATCCCCATCAGGGCTCTGCAATTCCGTTGGTAAATATCTCCCTGCCATATCCTTCCTCCTTATCTGCTCTCCTTAACTACTGCATACAACTTTTCCGGTTCCCTTACATACGCCTCATCCTCGCTTCCATCAAGAAAGACGATACAATTCAGTACGCCTGCGTAAGAATACGGCGATTCTTCCACATCCGCCCTGGCCGTTATTTCAACCCCATACATTGTCCTTTCCACCCTGGGCTCTTCCAGGCCCTGTATATAGCGGTCAAACTGGATGACGATCAGTCCCCTTATCTTCGTGATCAGCCCATACAGGCTCCCTTTCGTCCTTTTTGCAGGCGGCTTATAGGTTGCTTCCGTCATGAGAACAAAAGGATCGTCGGCATCCTTAAAGCAGCTTGCTTTTATATCATCCAGATACTTTGCTATTTTCCCAAACAATTCTGGAAGGGAATCCCCTGATTCCAGCTTTTCCCGTTCTGCCGCCGCCTCAAATACGGATGCGAACTCATATTCATATGGTTTATTCTCAGAGTCCGTCCTGTGTACTTTATAAATCCTGTTGGTATCTTTCAGGGTTTCCAATAAGACCATATTTTTCCCGTTCAGTTCCTCTATCGTCCCTATTTTTACTCCTGCAGCCCCCGCTATCTTAAGCGCAGCCACATCACGGTATAGATGCCTGCACTTCAAATCCGTGATATACTGCAAGGTATTGAACTGCCTGGATGTAGGGATGCCGTTAATGCCCCCTACGATGGCCGCCCAGCCGTCCAGCCAGTCTCTAATGCTGATGGTTTCCCGACTTGCCGTATTGGCAAACAGGCTTTCAAAAAGCATTTCCATGCCTGCATTGTTTATGTTTGGCCCCGGGTCTGGGGCCAGTTCATTGAGCAGGCTGCTTCCTGTATCATTTGCCACGCTGCTTCCTATGCCGGTATCTGTTTCCGCCATATGATCACTCCTCCCCTATGATATGTAAAAACTTTCCCTGTCCAAATCCAAGCGCATCCTTGTTAAGGTCCCGGAATCCGAAGAACTCCAGCTCGAAAAATTTCAGTTCCACAGACACGCCGCCCGGCTTTACAGTAAGCTTGGTATTATAAAGCATTTTAAGCATCCAATCCTGGAAGTCGGCGCCTACCATAAGCTGAAAGTGGGCCGGATGGTCGTCAAACTCCCTGTAGTAAAGCAGCTTCATGTTATAAAGCAGCCGGCACACCTCGATCAGCTCCGGGAAAGTGCATGTGTTGGCATTCCTGAGCGCCTTATACATCAAAAAAAGCCGGTACCGTTCATCATCGATCACATCAAAATCCACAAGGCCTGCATATCCGGCAGACTCAGCGCGGGTCAGCACCACGATCTCGCCGGCGCCGTCAAGCTGCTTCCCAGAGGCCGTCCTTATGGCGCGCAGGGTTTCAAGCTCCCAGAGTGCCCCGCCGAGCTCTTCCAGTTCCTCCGCAAAGGCCCTTACCAGCACTTCTATATTGCTCTTATGCTTAAACTGTTCGGGCAGCTTCCCTAAAAAACTCTTTACGATACTTCCAGCATCAACCATCCAGCACCACCTCGATTCTGGACGCATCAAGCACCGCCTTCTGGCGGTGGCTGACAAGGACATTCCTCAGGGTATACTCCTCTCCTGCCGGTATATATTTCTCCGTGGATGCTGCGAATGCCATGATATCTACCATGGATACGCTGACCACCTTGCTGTAGATATTTGCAAGGAAAGTCTGCAGGTACACGCTGTCCCCCACCTGCAGGTTTTTCCCATCCTCCAGGATGGAGTCCTGCGTAAGCTGGATAAAATTTGGCGCCATTGCTTTCCCGTCCTTCCCGGTGATCACCACCCTGAGCCATACATAAAGGTAGTCCGGTCGGCTGAACCCTATCTTGTGGATATTCCCAAACATATCAGATACATCCATTATGATATTCCCATAGGCCCGGACTCCGTTGGTCTTTTTCTGATAGATCGTGTTTGCAATCTCCCCGTCATCACCCCCATCCACAATAATCTCAACTGATTTTGGAGGCCGCCCCTCCATGTCCGTAGTTTCCGTATCGTTCTCATATCCGGCAACAGAAAGCACATTGGCAACGGAGTTATATATTTCTGCGGTAATACTCTCCACCATATTTTTGGATCGGGTGGCGCAGCGCTTAACAAAGGTCTGCCTTGCCTCTATATCGTCGGCTTCAAAGCGCCCGGGCACAGGGGCTATGTCGTTTTTCACTTCCCTTATCCCCGTATCAAGCGTGACCATTTCCTTGATCAGCCCGTCTGCTATGATGACCGGCCCATAATCCATGCTCTCAAATAAAATATTTGAGGTGACAGAGTCTATCAGCAGGTTATTGGATATTGCCAGCGTATTGGAGGTCTGCTTATAAATATCCTCAATGACCAGCAATCCGTTTTCTTCATCCGCCTTTACTTCCATCCCTTTTTCATCTATCATCCCCTCAAATGCCCTTATGACCATCCCGGCGTCATCACCGGGATGCTGCACATACTGGTAGGTGTTCCTGTTCAGGGTGATGTAAAAAAGGTCGATCCCGGATTCCATATAGGGCTTTATGACGATCCTGCGGAAATTCTCACGGCCTATTACCTGGGTATTGGTACACCGGAACATCTTCTCCGGGTTTGTCGCCGATTTGACCAAAACGCCGTATGGCACCATGGTATCATCCGGCGCGGTGCAGGCAAGCATATAGGTTGTCCGGCAGTCCCGCTCCCTCGTGATGCCGCCAAACTGCATGGCATTATCCAGGTTTGCGCCCTCCGCGCTCATGGTATACATGGCGTAGTATGTATTCTCCGCCTCCTCCCAGAGCTTTGCAACTTCATCTGAAAAGCCTGTTACCAGGACATTTAAAAAAGACTGTGGGTTGATCGTTATATCATATCCCCAGCCTTCTTTTAACTTTGCGTAGACGTCATTTTTCACTTCATCCAGCCGTTTCCTTACAAATCCGTCCTTTGTCACGCCATACTCACCCATGGAGCACCACCTCCTCATTAAAAGTCTCTTTACTGGTCCGGAACTGGAACTTCACCAGGGCACTCCTCCTTTCCGGGTCAAAAAAAATATCCATAACAGGCACCTCCAGCACATCATCCACATCCATCATTTCACTGACCAGCAGCCTTTTTATGCGGCCGATGTCTGCCTTTTTGACCAGCACCACATCAAACCACGGTATCCCCTTCTCGGGGTCAAATACCCATTCTGCAAATACCCATTTAAGCTTGATCATGACGGCCTGCACAGGGCTTGTTACCAGCGATATGTCCCCTTCTGCAGTCAGGGCAATATCCCCCTGCTTATCCAACAGAATATCCTTCATCCCATCACCCGCCTTCCGTTATGACGCCATGCACTGTAAGGTCTCCCTCTATCACTATCCCCAGACCGCTTACCGAAACACTGCATCCGGAACATTCCTGCCTGACTTCATCTGCCCCCATCCGTATCCGGCTTTCCTGGTACTGCGCCTCCATCCCGTCCTTTTTGAGGGTAAGCTCCATTTCCTCATTTTTAAGGATAATGGCATTCTCTTCCACTGCCTTCTGCAGCGCCTCGGCCGCCTCCCCGAAGAGCCCTGGGATGCATACCGCATTGGTCAGGTCAAATTTCATGTTGCTGTCCGTCTCTTTCCCATGGCTCATCCATGGCTTTAAGTCATTTTCACAGACAAGTATCAGGCACCCGTCCCCAGGCTTTACGGGATATGCGATCATCACATTCTGGCCGCCGGCCTGGGGGAATACCACAGGCACCTTCACAATCGTGGGGTAGGAGAGCTTTTCCCCGTTCTTCATGGTCATGACCCCTTCCGGCTTTACGGATGCCATGCCGGTGGCCGGGTCAAATTCTGCTATGGTTCCCGGAAGGGCTGTATGGATGTCATAGCTCGCCTCCCTGACCACATCTTCTATCTGCTGTACAAATTCCTGCATCAAACCGTATCACCCCCTTATCCTTTTAGTTCCATAAGCGTGGCCCTGCACTGCCAGTCCCCTTCGTAATTATCTCCCTCTATTGATACCTTCTGCACCCGGAAATATCCGGTTACCACCCGGCTTGTCACATGGACATAGCTGTTCACCCCGATTGCCAGGTTCATGAGGTATGTCACCTCCCATCCAAGCTGTGCTGCCTGCGTATCCCCTCCTCCTGCACCGCTGTTTCCTCCGCTGCCGCTGCCTCCGCTGGCGGAAAGGCTGACCCTCTTGGGACTCCCGATCAGCCCGCTCCCGGCGTTCAGCTCATAGCAGTTCAGGGAGATTGGCTCCCCCGGCTTCGTGAGCTGCAGGATGCCGTCCTGTATGGTCCAGCTCGTGCCGTCCATGCGGACCAGCCTTTTCAGGAGGTTTTTTGCGCTCCCCACAAAGCTGAATCCGTTGCTCAGCTCCGTAGGGAACCTCAGCGCATTGGCAGAGCTGCTAAGCGGCAGGCCCATCTGGTTTGCAATCTCCTGATAGATTACATCTGTCTTAGTGCCCTCTGCATAAGAAAGAGACACATTCGTATCCCTCAGTTCAACCATACTGTCTGCAAGCTCTATCTCCGTCATCTGGTCTGCCCCTTCTTTTGAGGTCGAGGCGTGGGTGACCGTC
This sequence comes from uncultured bacterium, assembly GCA_947383005.1. Classification (GTDB taxonomy): domain Bacteria; phylum Bacillota; class Clostridia; order Lachnospirales; family Lachnospiraceae; genus Brotaphodocola. The sequence goes on from CANDBT010000026.1 coordinate 48,294, forward strand.
CCGGAAAAAGCCTGGGAAATGCTGCCGCCATATCCGGCTTTTACGATTACCACACAGTCCTGCTTCTCCAGATCTGCCAGGTGTTCCTTACTTAAATTCCAAACAGTGACCTTTCCGGTATTTGGGCTTTCCACATCTGCCTTTTCAAAAGCAAATTTTATATGGATTGGGATTCCGTTTGCTGTGGCAGCGCCGATCTCAAACCCGGCCCCGCCGCCTTCCCCGATCAGGACCCTGGCCTGCCTATCGAATAATGTCATGGGCCCTCCTCCATTCCTTCAAGTCTTCCCACGGTATAAAGGCGAACTCTGCATTGCCGCTGGCAAAGTCCTTCCTGCCTACCCGTTTCAGGTTCGTAAAGCATCCGAATATCCCCTGGGGGATATGCACGGAAGTGTCAAAATGCGTCAACGGGGAAAGGGGCACAATCTTCCTCTGCTGTAGCAGGATATTCCTGTCTGTATCGTATACTCCAAAGGACCAGTAGTCATATTCCCCATTGTACAAAAACCGTATCAGGTATTCCCTGCGGCATAGGACTACACGTGAAAAACTGTCGTTCATATCCGGTACCTGTATATATTCCATCATGCTGCCCCACCTCACTTATTGATCAGGTTATACAGGATAGAGGCTTTTGTCTCTGACCCTGAACTTCCGGAAGAACCGGAGCCAGAACCAGAGGAGCCTCCCCCGCTTCCGCCCCCTCTGCCGCTCCCGGTGCCTGATGTGCCTGCGTTTGCCCCTGTATCCCCGCCCCTGACATAAGACGCCGGGATCGACGTCATCTGGGAGGACACCTTATTTACCTTCTTTAGCCTTATCCTGACCTCACGGGAAGTCATATTGCTTTCATCCTTGGGGACATTCAGGTAGGTTATCCCCATATCCGTATAAACGTCCGTCCTTGTGGTCAGTGTCACAAGTTGTTTGGAGAAAAACAGGTTTTCCAGCTGCGCCACTACCGTCTCCACACGCCCTGTCCCATGGTTTAGCCAAGTAACAGGAGTATTGGTCAGATAGCCCGTAATCTCCAGCTCCATGGGCTTGATACTGATATTGTCGGACACGGAATATCCCGTCTCCACTGCATACTCCGGAATATCGGAGTTGTAAGAACGTGACTCGCTGATAAGTGCGTCAAATTCTATGCCGTTAATAGCACACGGCTGCCGTTCCATCCTTACCGCCCCCTTCCGTCATGTGCCAAATTTTAGCCCTTTGGCTAGCTGGCCTGTTGTGTCCTCCGCGGATTTCGTTGCCGCTTTAGACATCGTTTCCTGGTCTGTCCCGTGAAACTCGTTGTTGATCTTTACATCCTGGCTTATGTTGTTTGTCTTGCTCCCTGTGCCTGTGGCATTCGCCACCGTGGTATTGCGCACTGTCGCGCCTCCTGCAAAGAAATCTCCTATACCGCTGAAAAAGTCCCCTATGCCGCCGAAGAAATCCTTCACCGCCTGCAGCTTTTCTTTGACTTTATCCACAAATTCCGTGACCTTTTTTATGCAGGCATCTATTTTTTCACCAAAAAAGGCATAAATCGCCTCCCATATTCCGGTAAAAAATGACTGGATGGCAAGCAGGATTCCCTCAAATATTTTCTGGATCCCCAGCCATGCCTCTTCCCAGTCTCCGGAAAAAACACCGCTTAAAAACTGGATAATTCCCTCAAGGATAAGCAAAAATCCCTTCACTATTCCGCCCAGGCCTGAAAAAATTGCAGAGAGTGCCTCCAAAATCTGGTCTCCCCATTTGTCCCAGAATTTTTGCAGGGCGCTGAATATTTGGACGGCCAGATCATAAAGCCCGCCGAATACCTGTCCTAGTAATGGCAGAAGCTCCCTGAAAATTTTAACGAGCTTTTCCTTAATCTCCCCGCCGTTTTCCGTCCAATATTCTTTCCATTTGCCTGATATGGTCTTTGCTGCGTTCTGCAAGGCAAGCCATACTTGGAGCAGGAAGCCTTTCACCTTGTTCCATGCTGCTATGATGCGGTCCCGTACCTCGTCCACATCATAGCCCATCTTCTTAAGCGCATCCCCGATCACGCTGTTGTTCCCCTGCATGAAATTGATAAAATCCTCCACAATCAGCGCGATCGCCAGGATCACGGCTATAATAGCAAGGATTTTCAGGTTCGCCACATTGAGCATGCTGGTAAAGGATTTTAAGAAATTCAGTATCTTCTTGCCTTGGAAGGCCGCAAAAGCAATCCCGACGGCTATCGCTATAAATTTAAGCACATTTTCAATGCCGCCGAATTTATCCACCACCTTTACCGCTATATCCCTGGCTTTGTTCAGGCCGTTCATAACGGTATCAAAGGCCCTGGTCATATACTTTGCCAGCGTCCTTGTCAGGCCGATGCCGGAATTTATGTCATCCAGCCAGTAGCCCCACCGGTTGCGGATGTTTAAAAGGGAATCCGATATGCTGTAATCCAGCCCGCCGAACTTTGCATCAATCTCATCCGCATTTAAAATAAAAGCGTCCTTTAAATCCGCAAGGCTGATCCTCCCGTCCGCTGCCAGCTGCTCCAGCTGGTCAGTTGTGCTCCCGAGCTGCCTGTTTAAAAATTCCACTGCCTCCGGGGATCTTTCCATGAGCTGGTTGAGCGTTTCCGTATCGACCTTCCCTTTTGCAAAGGACTTATTGACGGCCTCCATCAGGCCCGCGATCTCTTCATTACTCTTGCCCGCCACTTTAAACGTCTTTGTGAGGGCGTCATTAAAGGCGATCGCTTCATCCACATTTCCGAACAGTTCCTTGTTTTCCTGCACCAGGGCGCCTACTACCTTGGCCGTATCCGCATATGACATTTTCGTGTCATTGGCGGATTTCATGATTTTTTCCTGGATCTGCTTCTGTTCCCCAAGGCCGTTCGTAGCGCTCTTGATCTGGTCATTAATCCCGTTAAATTCTTCTGCCAGCGCATTCATCTGGGTGAGGGAGAAACCGATCCCGATTGCCCCCAGGGCCTTTGCGGCAAAGCTTTTCACAGAGCTGATCTTGTCCTCGACATTGTTAAGGGAGGCATCGTCAACCTTAAACCCCATGGCTACAAACAACTCGCGTACTGTCAACTTTAGTCCCTCCCTTCCTTCATTTCTGCAATCTTCATCCTCTCAATGTCAAGGTCCATGCTGTACAGCGCATAGAGCTTCAACGCTTCATCCAGCGTATACCAGCTTTTTAGCTCCTCCATGCTCGCCAGCCTGGCCTTAATCAGGATATACATCCGCATTTCCAGCTCGCTGAAACGGCTTATGTCAAGGGTGCCATACCGGGAAACATTATCTTCTGGGCCATATCCGTTACTTTGCCAGATAGGTTCCCGAATTTCTCGAAAAAACCCGCATAGTTCACCTTTATCACGTGAAATGCTAGGATAAACATATCCTGAGTATTCCCGCAAAATATCTCATTGCTCAGATCCTCTGTAAGGAGCTGTGGGTCCGCCCCTGCTTCTGCCCTTACGCCGATATTTCCGGAAAGCAGGAGGTCCCGCAATAGCTTTTCCACCTTATCCCCGGAAAGCGAAGAGAAAGCCCCTGCGATATGCGGGGCCACCTCTCCAATATCCATATCCATCATGTGTTTTTCTTCCCCGCCATTCCCCAGGGCTGGTGCTACCGACGCAAGCATAGGTGTCAGCAGGGCGGCTACCTCGCCGCTTATGTTCGCCGCCTTAAATGCCGGGAAGGGGTAAATATAAAAGAGGTTCCCTCCTACTGGGGCCTCTTTCGGTTCCATCATCTTTGAAAGGTTCCTTGCCATGTTCACCTTTTCATCCTCCTATTCGATCTGGAAGTCGGCCTGCCCGGTTTCCAGCGTCCATTCCTTGTTCTGCCCTTCCTTGCCTTTTGTATTAGTTGGAAGCTTGGTCACCCATGCCGTGTTGGCCGTGAACTTCTCCGCCCCCGTCAGGTCTTTGATCAGGATGGGGAAATGCCCGCTCCCGTCCTGCCTGTCCCTGCGGTATCTGTCCAGAAGGTACTTATGAGTCGGTGAGCTCATGAGCAGGGAAAGCTTCACGCTGAACCTCATGTTCGGGTCCACTGACCGGACAATCTCACCGTCACATCCTGATTTTGATGTCACTCCTCCGGAAATCTCTTCTATAGTGATGAACGAATCTTCAGCATAGCCTGTCACCATATGGGTCCCCAATGCCACTTTTACCATCAAGGGATTGTATGTTGTAATACCGTCCATTTTTTATCCTCCCTCCTTAATAAACCAGGTTTCCTTTAAGCTCTGCCACATGGATTGCTCCGGCCAGCCTTGCCCGGAACTGGCATCCTGACAATACCCTGCTGGCCCTCTGCGCGCTGCTGAGCGACGCCGCTTTAGGCACAGTCACGACATAGCCGTATATAGGCTCGTCGTTCTCGTCATATTCCGTATCCGCTATCCCGCCGATCTTCTGGCCCTCTGCCAGCACCGCCTCCATCTGGTTCTGTACCAGCACAATCCCTGCATCCGTATAGGGTATCTTGGGATGCTTCACAAAGAGCTCATAAATCCTGATCTGCATCTGGTTCTTAAGCCAGTCACGGAAACGTATGATGTCAACCCATTCGCCCCCTATCATCTTCCCATCCCTGGTAATGTCCCTTCCGGCGCAGGGAACATAATAATTCAGGTTCTCTTCCTCCAAGAGGCGCATTTCCCGCGATGTGATCTCGGACGGAAGTATTCCGGCTAATGTCTTATAGGCCCATGTCTCACTCCCCGGGTCATAAGAAAAACATTTTGACAGCCAGGCGACATGCGCATATGCGTCCTCGGAATAGATGCCGAAAGTCCTCATGTATTTTTCTTCCGTGACGGGGTTCTTCATTTCAGCGGCGGTAAAGGCAAATATCTTCTCCGTAGATTCAATTATTTTGGCCGCCTCTTCATAATCCCCTTCCTCTGCCCCGGCCAGCGCCAGGCCGTACCATCCCGGGGTATCCAATGCCTTCTCTATGGTTTTTGTAATCCCTTCCAGCGCCTTTCCGGTTTCCTGGGCTGCTGTTTCTTCCCCTTCTGTATTTCCACCCGGGTCCGGGCTTTCCGCATTCCTTACCGCAATGTAAATATATTTCGGCTTCTGCTCCTGGATAAAAGCGATACGGGCGGCCTCGTATATTTCTTCCTTCTCCTTCCATCCGGCTTCTGACACCTCTGCAAGGGAAGCATATTTATCCACCTGCTTAAAATTCTTTCCTTCGGCCACAGGCCTCCTGCCGATCAGGAGGATTGTCCCGAAGCTTGCCCCGTCTTCCACCGGGGCCTCTATGGATATATTACAGTTGACTATATTATCCAGTATCTCACTCATAACTTGCCTCCATTTCCACATCTTCAAAATATCCGCCGCTTTCCGGAGGGGTTCCTGCGTCAGGGGCGTATATGGCAGCTTCCCCCTCGTGGTACTCCAGCGTACAGTTAACTGTGAGCTCCAGCATGGCACGGTTCTTGTAGCGCACCCCTTCAATGGCTGTCAGGTTCCTGACCCCGTCCATCTGCAGGATGCTGGTATTTGCCTGGTGCATCCTCTCTATCCCCTTGTCTGACTGCAGGTACAAAAGAAGGATGGTAAGATCCTCCACGGAGGTATCTTCCATCCCTGCTACCATGCCTGCCCCTTCTGAAACGCCGGCCGTATATCTGTTGATTTCTAAAATTTTCCTACACTCATAGTAGTAGTAAATTTCCCCATCCTTTAATATGCTGACCGGATGGATGGGAAACCCGGTATCTTTCAGTTTCAGGGTTGTGCAGGGAGGCGGGATCTGTGCCGTATACTGTTCAGCCCAGACCACGTTGCCCCCTAAGCATTCTTTCACCATATCCCTTAAAAACTTTTTAAATTCAGAGAATGTCATGGCGTATCTTCACCGTTCCCCTTCTCCCCATCGTCTGGCACAGTATCCACCCTGGGAATCTCACTGACCGGGATAAGGCCGAATACTGCCTCTGTCTGCCCTACAGGGGTATTGCCCCATACATCCGCCCCGGTGCATTCATACCACTGGCCCCGGTATAAAAGGCGGTCTGCCAGGGTTCCTGCGGCATCATCCGCCGGCCTGATCTCCACCTTCCCGATTGCTTTTATGTTCTTATCACGCCGTATGCCTTCCGGAAGGGCAAGAAGCTCATTGGTTGTCATAGGCTGGACATTCAGCATTACTGTCCTGTCACTGTACCTCGCTCTTGGGGAGCCATCTGTGTACTCAGTCTTTTCAAACGACCTCAGTGTATAGGGTTTCTTGAATATATCCAGCATCATCTTTCACCCCCTTTTTTACCAATCCAGAAATTAACAGAATCTTTCATCTGGCTGGTGTCAATCAGGGGTTTGTCTGACCCTTTACGTTTTATTGTGGCCTCTGCATTGGCGGCAAAATCCCCCTGCTCAATCTCTGTCTGTACCAAATCCTTTTGAAATAGTCCCACACCTTCCAGCACCTTCCTTGCCGATGCGCCATTTAAAAAGGCTTCCTCTTGGGCCTTAAGCATATGCTCTATGGCTGAGATATGCTTATCTACGCTGTCACGCATAAAAGGGCGGGACGGAATATGCTCCGTCCCAAATTCATTCCACATGGCTTTGTCAATCAAATCCGCAGGCGGTTTTTTCTTTTCTGATGTATCCCCTTCATCCTGTTGTTTTCCTGTTCCCTGCTTTTTCTGGTAGCCAATCCTTACCTCCAATCCCGCCAGCTCCCGCAGCTCCTTCATAAACCGTTCTCCCTCCGGCGTCCATTTATCCTCTACCGACACGGAACTACCCCCTTTTCATCCCGGAGACCGCAATCGGCATGATACAGCGCTTGCAGATGTCCAGGAACTGCAGCCCGTAGGCCGTAAGCAGGTATTCCGCATCCGCTGAGGATTCACTCCCGCCTGAGCTTGTTGACGGGTTGTTAAAGGAAATGCTGGTGCTCCCTTCTGAGAAAGACGCAACATTCATGGTATCCTTGACGGACGTGGATATGCTGCTGCCCTCCCCTTCCGTTTTCTTTACCGGCGCATTCAGGGACATCTTATGGGCTGTCAGGTAAGCAAGGGCCTGGTAATAAAACTTCCCGAACTTCTCTTCGCTGACATACGGCTCTGAGAGCTCCACCCATACCCGCAGGTCATCCTCCTTCATTTCCTTATGCTCCGGCGAAATCACCCTGATAATCCCTATTACCTTCCGTGCGCTTTCAATCTTCATAAAAGCCTCCTACCCTTCCTTCTGGGCCTCCTGGATCTTCTTTAAAATTCCTGCTTCTGTTGTAGCGTTACCAATGTCAATCCCATGTTCTGAGGCATAGGCGGTCAGCTCTTCTTTTGTCATATCCGATAATGCCTTTTCGGTTTCGCCGTTTTCCTCCCCGCTTTCGCCCTTTTCATCCACCTTTTCAAAGACACCGTTTGAAATATACTTCTGGATTACCGGGTTGTTTTCATACCCTGCCGGGCACTGCGCCGTCTCCCCGGGCAGGATGCTCAGCCCGTTCATTCCTATGATCTTGTTGGACTTATTTGTAATCTTCATAAAGCCTTTCCCTCCGTTAATGAAAACAGCCCCTCCGGTTATCCAGAGAGGCTGCATATTTAAGTCAGTTAAGTTTCTAAATCCCTTCCGCAATGAGGGCTGAGAGCGGGTAATAAATAACCATACCGGCCACCCTTTCCTCGCAGGGGACTTCAATCTCCAATCCCTTTTCCTGTATGGTGTGCTGCAGGAACGGCATAGGGATTTCCAGGGTCATTTTCTTGGGGCTGTTCGTATAGAGCAGGGCCACGTTGCTCCCCGTAGGGTTCATGTCCGTGGATTCCGCCTGGAGCTCGTTGGCTTCCCTTATTTCTGTCAGGTATGGGGCGTGGTCCATCAGGAATTTGAGGATTGTGGTCTCCGTGTCGGGAATCCTCCTGGTTGCCAGGTCAATGTAAACGTGCGCCGGGAGCACCAGGGTGTCGGGCTTCTCCACGTTCTTGGTGATCTTGGAAACATATTTCTGCATGTTGTTGACATCATCCAGAATCTGGTCAGCATCCTTATAACAGAATTCTGTCCTTTCCTTACCGTCTACCGTAACTGTGGAAAGTATGAACTTCGGGATGTCGTTTTCCTCTGAGAGTATCCCGACCAGGTTGTCCTCCTTGCTTCCCATCCATGCAATCTTATTTACCAGGTAATCCATCGCATATCTGGCTGATTCGCCTTTGCGCACATCCAGCGATTTCCCGGTCATCCTGGAAGCCCGCATTTCCTGCACGGAGTAGCCGTAGCTGTCACCAATAGATTTGACGTGGCCGGTGGTGGGCTTCCCCTTTACGTCCGCACGGGGAAGGTCTGTGGCATAGTTGTTGATGATCATCGCCATGCCTGTCTGGTCATAGCTGTAGTAGGTAAATGTCTCCATCCCTTCCGGGATCTCGCTGGATACGGGGAAAAGGCTCAGCGCCGTCATTTCCGGGTATTCCACGTCATAGGTCTGGGTCTTTACATAATCCAGCTCCCTTGCGAAGAATACGCTTGCGGACGTCTCTATGCCCCCGTCATACCTTACGCCCCTTACAGCGCTCCGGCAGACGTTGGACTTGCGCAGGACTTCCTCGTCGGCCCTGTCATAATTCATGTGTCTGTTTCTGTTCATGGTTTTATTTTTCCTCCTTCCTGTTATCCGAGACGGACAGGCGCAAGCCCGTTGTCTTTTTCCATTACATATTTTGCGGAGAGCTTGATCTTGGCAGATTCATCCTCCACCGTGGTGAAACGTCCCGCCTCTTCGCCATCCGTGATCAGGTAAACCTCCTTGTCATAGGCAGGCTCGGCGGCTTTCCCAAGGACGGCCCATATCTTCCCTGTACGCAGGACGCCGACGCTCTCCCCCTTTTCAGGCACCGCATTACCCTTCATATCCTGCTGGGTGGTAAAGCCGTTCTGAACTACGCCCTCAAAATCCGCCGCCGCGCTGGCCGTGGAAGGGAGGCTGATGTCGCTTCCGGGAATAGTTCCCTTTACGACTCCGTAACCAAAAGGGATTCCCCCGGGCGTGATAAAAGTATTGTTCTCGTAATATGTAAGGTCATAAAGCCCTCCGGCTATGCCTTTGGATATGCCATAATTGTAGCTTGTCTGTACTCCCATGCTATTTCTTACCTCCTAACTTTGAAATCATCTTTCTGCGGGCTTCTGCCGCGGAGCTGGTATCCGCAGAATCCATGTTCTGGGCCCTGCCTCCTGACATGCTCCTTCTCTGGTCATCCGTCCTTTTCCGGCCGGCTACCTCCTGCTTTGCAATGTCATATGCTGCCCTGATATAGGCATCCGACTTCCCGTCCAGGTTAAGCTTCGGGTTCACCTTTTTAATCACCTTCTTGCGGGCGCTTGTCAGGTCAAGGTCCTCTACGCCATCCAGGTTAAGCTTGTCGGCGATCCGGCATACCTCCAGGTATTCCTTGACTTTCTTGTTGACCGCCTTGTCCATGCTGTCCAGGTTGACGGGTTTCCCTTCCTCCCCGCCGTCCTCAGATAAATCTTCGCCGTCTATGGTTTCCTCAGACTCATCCGCATTTGTCTCCGGATCCACTTCGTCGTTATTGGAACTGCCCTCCGGCGTATCGTCCCCGTCCATTGTCCCCATGTCGCTGGCGGCCTGGAGCTCGTCGATCACATTCAGCAGGGCTTCAATGTCGCCCTCCTGCTCTGCGATCACCGCTTCGGAATCCATCTGCTCCGCCCCGGAATCCCTGCGGTCTTTCCTTTCCCTCACTGCGCTGACTACCTCATCCGCATCCAGCTTCACCTCTTCCTCGTCCCCGGTCACAGGAGCCGTCTCCTGCTGGGCCCGAAAGAGGGCGATTGCCTGCGCAATCTGCTCCGGCGTCAGGTCGCCGTCATATCTTTTTTTCTTCCCGGCTTCTCCCTTTGCTGCTACTTTTGCCATCACTGGTCCTCCTTTTAAATATTTTTTCTTTGCCCCATCCTTGTGGTCTATGTTCAGCCTTGCGGCATCCCCTGCCCTCGCCTCACCGACTAAGGCAAGATGGTTGATCTCAATGTCACGCTGGATGCAGTCATAGCTCTGGCCCTGATACTTTCCCGGTTTCTCTTCCGGCGTCTGGCTGTATCCCAGGGAAAGCTCCCTCAGCCCGCATCTCTTCAAGGCGTCCGTGTTGTGGATTACGATCTTGCACCGGACGCTCTCCCCATCCTGGTAGCCTTTGCTCAGGATGGTCCCGATCTGCTCCCGGTGGACATTGTTCTTGTCAATCTCACCCGCGTCATGGGTGATGATGATGGGCTTGCCCTCATAGCTTGCCAGGCTCTTTTCGGAAAAAACTTCCTCCGGGATCCTCAGCTCCCGGCGTATGCCGTCTCTGGCCTGCGGGTCCTCGTACTCAAAAATCCCGCACCTGGTAACTATGGGATGGTCTACAAGGTAGCCTTCCTCTGTGTAGTAAGTCTGATCCATCCTGATACTGTCCAGCCTGTATTTTCTTCCCTTTTCACGGTCCACCTATTCCACCTCCTTCCATGCAATAAAAATGCGCTGTTATTCAGCGCCGCCACCATACCTTTTTTTCATGTAATCTTCCCTGAGTATCTCATACAGTTTCTGGTCATATAGTTTCCCATCCATGAGCATTACGTGCTCTTTCCTGAATCCTACGGCCCTGCCTCCGTATATCTCTACCATACGGTCATACTGGTATTTTACAGGATTTCCGATCACAACATAGAAATCTATCTTCCGGAACCTGTGCTTTTCAAAAATGTCTTTTATCATTTCTTTGACATCAACCCCGAAAACAGGGTTGTCGGTAAAGTTGCAGACCGCAAGGCCGCTTACATACCGGCATTCCCTTTCTATGCTGTATCCCAGATACCCAATCACTTCCCCCGAAGGGTTCACTGAGGCAAACTGCATCTTGTTCCAGGTGTCATCCTCTATGCCTATGGGGGAATAATAAGAGTTGCAGTGGTAATACTTATATTTTTCATTCCCCCACGTTTCCCGCATTTTCCTCTCTAATTCCTCTTTGTAGTCCTGAGCAGGCTTAAGCACTCCTGCTACCCTCCTTTCCTGCTATTGGGGCATTGAATGTCCCGAACTTAAATACCGGCTTTGCACGGCACCGGCACTGGTAATCCTGTCCCGGATGGCAGTGCCTCCCTGTCATTACCTTTCTTCCCTTTTTGGTCACATACCACATCTCGGGCGGGTCATCCCAGCGGAATTTTTTCCCGTTCAGCGCCCTGTGGCAGTCCCTCACGCGGCCGTCCCCGCAGTCGCACCAGATGTATTCCTCTATCCCGGCATCCCTCTGCTGTGCCTCTGTGACCGCCGCGTTCAATTTCCCTACCTGGTCCCTGGCAATCAGGCTGGCCCGGGACTTTTTCACATCATAGCAATTCTGGATGTCCTTCATGATCCTTGTGGTGCTTTTCCCGTTTAAAAACCCGTCTTTTATAATCTTTCTCATATCCCCCAAAGTCTCTGACGGGATTGACGTTATCAGTGACACATTTTCATCCACCCACTGCTCCATAGCCGTGCGGTAGAACTCGCCCATGTAGTAATCTTCCAGAATATTAATCCCGAGCGTTTTGCTGACGGCCTTTTTCCATTCCTTTATTGTCAGCTTCCGTGTCAGGTTTGCAAAGGATTCCAGCTTCCTGCGCAGGCCGAAGCCCCTCTCCTTTTCGGTAAACCTCTTCTGTATCCTGTCAAGAACTTCCACCAGGAGCGAAAGTACGTCATTGATGCCGTCTGCCCGGTATGTCCCGCGCTCTTTCATGATCTGCCCCTTAAGCGCCGGAAGCTCCTCTTCCATGGTTTCCTTAAGGAGCCGCATATACGCACGGGAGAGGCGGGCATATTCCCGCTCTATGCTGACAGGGAATGCCGGGGTATACTTTGATACCAGGACATCATGGCCGTGGAACTTTTTTCGGATGATCTCCTGTATGGCTTCTTTGTTCATCTGCTCATCCATCGCGGCACCCGCCTCCCATATTCAATGTTTTTATTAATTCCTCCAGGGAAAGCCTGAACGGGGGGAACAAATCCTTTTCCATAAGCTCCTGCATGCTTTCAAACCTGGCACTGCTGATCTCTTCCCCATCACTGGCCGCAGTGCCATTGTATTCTGTACAGAGATAAAAATAAGCCGGACAAAATCCCTCCGGCATTACACTTTCGTCTATGTATCCTATCGGGATCAGCTCCTGCAGGCCAATGGAGAATTCCTCCATTGCCTCCCGCACGGCGGCTTCCTCCGGAGTCTCTCCCGGCTCGATATGGCCCCCGGGGCCGCATATCCCCAATCCATCCAGCCTGTCTCCCACCAGAAATTCCCCGCCGTTTACCACAATGACCCCTACTCCTTTATTCCCTGTGGAGTCTCCATCTTTGTGTAGCCCTCTGGTAGCGTTACGGGTGCTGGGAGCCTTTATTTTATCCCCTATGGTAGTTTGTTTGTCTGAGGCATTTTCGCTGTTATTTTGGGCCTGCTCAGTGACCGTTTCCTCTCCCGGTATGTCAATTCCAAGGAGCCCGGCAATGTCCAGATCATCCTCTTCATTGATCAGGTCATTGACCGTAAACTCTTCGCTCCCTTTAAGCCCATCACGGACTTCCGAGACATCAAGCGCCCCCATATCCACATAAATCTGTGCTGTGGCTGCCTTTGTCTGCTCTGTGGTTGCCTTAATCGCATCCACATTTGCCTGTTCTGCCTCACTCAGGGACCACAATGGCACAAAGCCAACCTTATAGGCCGGAACTTCCTTAATATCCCCGTTCTTCCTGCCGCATTCAAAGACCAGGTCAAGGAGCACCCTCAGATTCTTTTTCAGCATCATCTTCTGGATTTTTCCCACATAGTTGTAGTAGTTCTCCATATCGCTCTCCCCGGTGCTGTTCTCCCCTGCCGGGGAACGTCCGAATAAGATTGTCTGTGGGATGTGGGTCACGGCGGAGAGCATATTGCAGGTGCTGTCTATAATATCCTTCACCCCGGCCAGCGGCATGCTTTTGAAATCATATTCCTCTCCTTCGCTGTCAATTACAATGCTGCTCAGAATGCTTCTTGCCAGGTCGATCAGCTCCATGCGCTTAAGCACCTTATCCTCCCCATCCGGGGTCAGCAGCATGTTGGACAGGTTTTTCATCTTATGGACGGCCTGTACACACCGCTCCAGCATCCTGACGCTGAAAGAGTGGGATAGCACCGTCTCCCTGAGCGCGTGCTGTATCCGCAGGTGTTCCGGTATCCCAAAGAACTGGTAGACCGAATAAAAGCCGGTCTCCGGCAGTTTCCCATTACGGAATATGAGGCACCGGCTTTCATGCACCCTAAACCTCCCATACTGGCTGTTTATCCAGTAAAACTCCGGCTCCTGGAACTTGCTGCCGCGCCTGCGCACCTTTTCCGGATTGTAGGAATAAAGGGACGTCTGGTCCGGCTCCACAATTGCCCTTTCATAAACCCGCAGCTCTTCTACCGCTTCCACGCAGTCCCAATCAAGGGGCTCATCAATATCGCACCCATCATCCACCAGCATCACGATAACGGCGCCACCATAAAGCCTGGCCCACTTGATGGCCGTCGCCGCTTTATCCTCCCAGTCAAGCCGGTCCAGTTCATCCGAGATAAATTCCTCGACATCAGTATCATTCAGGCTGAAATCGTATCCATGCTTCACTGCTTCCTCTGCAGGCTCATCTATGATCGTGGCGAACAGGCCGTTCTCCATATACTGTTCTGTCAGCTCCAGGTCAGATACCGGCCCTTCGGCAGAATAGGTGTAGGCGGTGGAGCTGTCATTTTTTGTGTTATACCTGGTCAGTACATTTTGGTAGCCGCCGTCATAATTTCTTTTCTGCTCCTGCCCTTCGGATTTTTTCATCTGCAGGATGCGGCGGCCGTTTTCTTCCTGGACATAATCATTCGTCTCGTTTTTCACTTCTTTCTCACCTCCTTTTACAGCAGACCATCAATGTTGAAGCCCATCCACAAGGTTATCTCTCCAAAGGCGGAGCTTCCGGCGTCTACCATATCCTTAAACTTGCTTTCAGGGAAACTTTCGAGCTGGTTAAAATACTCCTCGTTCCATTCCCCTTCCATAACGTCAAAGAACCCCTGCTGCCACTGTGCCGCCATAGGCTCCGCGCGGGACTCTTTGCTTCCTGATTCTGTCCTGGGTATTACATCATATCCGGCCAGCATGTTTACATAACTCTGGGCCTGCTCTTTTCCTGCCTGGCCCGGGTCTTGTGGAAGCCTCTGCCTCACCCCGCCAAATTTACTATACTTTGCATTATCTATCTGGGCGGTAGTCAGCACCAGCTTGCGGACGTCACCGGCCTTAAGCTGCTGGTTGATAACATCCACAACTAAAAACCTGCCGCAGGCCCTCTTTGCGATCAGGACTCCGGCAGTATAAGCAGCATCCTTATTTTCATCCTCATCCGTAGCGGCCAGATCCCATCCCCTGCAAAGACTGATAATATCGTCCGGCAGCACTTTCAGTATTTCTTTGATCTGGATACGCTTGAAGAAAGATCCGGCGCTTGGCTTGATTTTCCAGTTGCCACGCAGAAGCCTTTCTTTTTCCACTTCTGTAAGAGCCAAAAGGTTTGCAAGATAGCCGGGATCGTTTTCCATGAGGATTTTATTATCTTTCAGAGTGCTCGCAATAAATGTGACGCTTTTTACAGCACGGTTCGCCTCATCTTCACTGAGTCCGATCTGCCTGGCAAACTCCACACCTTCCTCTTTCGTGTCAAACCATGTGACAATATCATTGTTGTGAACCATGTAGCGGATAACCCCGCTGCGCTCTGGTATCGGGTATCCGGTTTCCGGATCTATCCACCATGAAATAAAACCAGCAACCCAACTGTCAGCATCCGGATTGCAGGTTGCCCTCATATATGGATGTATGCCGCAAGTTGTCCTGTTCCGCGAAAGCATATAAAAAAAGCTATATTTACTGAAATGTGTAAGTTCATCAAAACCTATAAACGCAATCTGTGATCCTTGCCATCCTTCGCAATCATCGTCCCGTCCAATATGCGCAAAATTGACCGTAGCACCAGATTTAAACTGCCAATGATATTTAGGTGTCTTAAGTGGATAAGCACCTTGCACGTAGCTGTATATTGTTCTGGCACTATCCCATAATCCCCCTGGTGAAGTAATCTGTGTATAATCCCTCCGGAATATGATCGAATTATACCCTGGATTGTTGATGTATCTTAATGGCTCCAATAAAAGTCCATATGTCTTTCCGCCCCCTGCTGCCCCTCCATAAATACAAATATCTGCAGAAGTTGCAAGGAATCGCTCCTGAGGTCCCTCTTGGGGTTTAATTATTCTTGGCATAACCAGTCCCCTTCTTTATACATCATCATCTTTTTGGGGAAGATAGAAAATTGTCTGTTCTTCCTCAGGTATACTTGGAACATATTTGGGCTGGTCAGCCCATCGGTCACGTTGCCTGTTTTTTAGCCAGAAACACTGAGCCGCGACATCAGGAGGAACATGCTTCTTAATGGTCTCTACCTTTACAGGCTTTACATTGCCATTCTTATCAACCTCAACAACTTTCTTTTCCTCCGTATAATCATACCCTGTAGCTCTCTGGTACAAGCTCCTTATAACTTTGGCGTCTGATACGGCTTTCCCTTCTGCTAGCGCCTTACCAAATGATTCATGCTCTTTGGCCCAGCGGATAATAGTTCGTTTCGAGACGCCTATTGCATCAGCAATCTCTTCATTGGTGGCACCCATTGCGGCCATAGACCACGCCCAATCATCGTGGTATAGGGCAT
>CANDBT010000027.1 GCA_947383005.1 uncultured bacterium
ACGATCTGCTGCTTGAATTCCGGAGTGTAAGATTTTTGGTTTTTCGCCATGTTGATTGTCTGCCTTACTTGCCTATATCCGAGCAAGCTCGATATAGGCAAATGCGGCATACCATCTTGAACATCTCCTTTGCTTTTCCACTTGATAGTATAGGTTGTTCAACTTTTCCTGTCCACACTTATATACTAACACCATAGTTATTCTTTTCCAAAAGTAACGCAAAAGCACTTTCGACAGCCGGAGCCTATCAAAAGTGCCTTGCGCCCTGCGGGGCTTACATTTCGAACAGATCAGCGTGTGTGCCGGTTCGGTCTAATCTCAATTCATTTCCGACTTGCTTATAAATAAGCAGCCAGTCCGGGGCAATGTGACATTCCCTATACCCGGCATAATTCCCGGTCAAATTGTGGTCTTTATTCTTTTCCGGGAGCGGAGCGGGAATACGCAATGTATCAATAGCTTGTTGGAGCAGGGGCATTTTATACCCGCGCTTTACGCATAACTTAAAATCTTTCTTGAACTTTGTGGAGTATCTAACATCAAGCATTTGTCATTCCTCCATCAATTCAGCAAATAAAGCCTCTGTACTGCCAGTAAAGAGAGTGCCGCCGCCGTTCTCCAATTCCTCAATAGAAGCGATTGTTTCCGCGTTTGGTTTTTCCTCTGGTACTGCTGCCCCCTGCAGATAAGCAACGATATAATACATTTTGCTGTCTGGTATCTGGTCTATAAGGCTTTTTGCCATTTCCTTATAACTCATAGAAAACACTTCCTTTCACAGATAATATAAGCTGCAATATGTCTGCTATTCTTCTTTATCGGGCAGATATTCCATTAAATCCCCCGGCTGACAATCTAAAACTTCGCAGAGGCGCGATATAGTTTTAGCGTCAAGCCCGCCGGTTCCGTTTTTTAAGGCTGTTAATGTTCCTTGCCCTATCAGCTTTTCTTTGCGTATCTTGTAAGTTGTCCAGCCCTTTTCCTCTAGCCGCTGGAATAATTTGTCATAGCTTATAGCCATTCTTTCAGCCTCCCTTCCCTTTTTCTATGGGAGCGCCTTTTATAAAAGCCCCTTTTCCATTGTCCTTATTCTACCACAACATATGCACAAAATCAAGTGTATGATATAGACAAATATAAACACTTAACTTTGTGTATAATAGGCTTATCAAATAGAACAGGAGGTAAGGACATGAAGAAAATCACAAACATTCGCAAAGCAGTTTGTACGATTGCAAACCAGTTGCGGAAAACAGGATTATTTTTAGCGGCGGCTTTTCGTGCGGCATGGAAGAAAGTCAAATTGCAGATGGTTGTCAGAGTGAGCGGAACGACCTTTGAAAACAGGCAGGAAAGATTACAGTTTCTTAGCCGGTTCAGACCGCAGGACTTAACGGTAACTTTAGAGCGTGAAGCAGATAACAGCTTTGATGTAAATGCCGTTAAAGTAAGAGTGCATATCCCGGCTATCAGAAAACAAACCGTAATCGGTTACATTCCGGCGAAAATCGCCCGCGAGCTGGCAAAGGTACTTGATATTGGGTGTGAAGTTAAGGCAGCACTTAAAAGCATTACCGGGGGATATTCCTACAAAGAGAATTACGGTTGCTTAATCAATATTGAGATATAGGGGGCTGGATAATGAATCGGGCATGGAATTTTAAAGACTTGACAGGGCAGCGGTCCGGGCGGCTTGTGGTTGAAAAGCTGGACTATAAAGACCGTTTCGGAATTATCCACTGGCATTGTAAGTGCGATTGCGGGAATTACACATCTGTCACTACTGCCAAATTGAAAAATGGCAAGTGTCAAAGTTGCGGCTGTATAAGCAGAGAAAGAATAATAGCACTGTCAAAGGCGAGAAGTACGCACAGAAAGACAGACGAAAGACTATGCAACAATGGGCTGATGAAAAAGGAATCAGCTATAACGCGCTCTGTATTCGCATGAGAAAAGGCTGGAGCATTGAAAAGACATGCAGATGGACAAGGAAATAGGTAAGCTGATAAAAGTGGTTCGGGCACTTACTCAGCTTACCCTCGAAATTGGAACTCTCATAGCTGTCATCAAAATGGTTATAGAGAGTATCCAGTAAGAACCCGGGAGTTTGACAGTTGAATAAAGAAAACATCACCACAGGCCGCATATAGCCTGTATTTTTTTGTCAATTTCCTCATTTTTATATTGCGTGATTTTACGTGATGTATTATAATATAAGGGATTGGAGGTCTGGACTTATGCGATTAAAGGTATCCCGTTCTAAAAACGCTGCTTCCCTTTATGTAACCAAAACCATCTATGAAGGAAAAAAAGAGCGGACGATTACGGTGGAAAAACTTGGTACGGAAAAGGAACTGCGGGAGAAATTACATGGTGCTGACCCTTACGAATGGGCCAGAAAGTATATTGAAAAACTGAACTTGGCCGAAAAAAACCAAAACCGGGAAGTCCTTGTAAAATTCAAACAGTCCAAACGTCTTACCAAGGATCAGCAGCGCTTTTTTTATGGCGGTTACCTTTTCCTGCAGCCGATTTACCACTCCCTTGGGCTTGACAGAATCTGTTCCACTATTTCCGGCGAGTATAAATTTACCTATGACCTCAACTCCATCCTGTCCCATCTCCTTTACGGCAGAATTCTCTTCCCCTCATCCAAACTCAATACCTTTCAGGAATCAAAAAAATTTTTGGAACAGCCCGATTTCATCCTCCAGCATGTTTACCGGGCCTTAGATGTCATTTGTGAGAAAGATGCTTATATCCAATCGGAATTGTATCAAAACAGTAAGGCTGTTTCCCAAAGAAATGACCGGATTCTCTTTTATGACTGTACCAATTTTTTCTTTGAAATTGAGCAGGAAGATGGGATCAAACAATACGGCCCTTCGAAAGAGCACCGTCCCAATCCCATCGTGGAAATGGGATTGTTCATGGATGGGGATGGGATTCCTCTGGCTTTCTCCATCCACCCTGGAAACAAGGGGGAGCAGCAGACTCTCATCCCTTTAGAGCAGCAGATTCTGGACGATTTCCAGCACGCAAAGTTCATTGTCTGCACAGATGCCAGACTCTCTTCAACAACAAACAGGAAATTTAATGATAAACCGGGCAGGGCTTTCATCACGACCCAGTCCATCAAAAAATTAAAAAAGCATTTAAAGGAATGGTGCCTGAATCCCGAAGGCTGGAAATTGGAAGGGCAGGAAAAGGACAAAAACGGAAAACCGGCCACTTTTAACCTCAATCAGATTCAAGAGGATGAGAAACTGGCGGAAAAACTCAAAAACTTCACGTTCTATAAGGAAAGGTGGATCACCAAAGATGGATTGGAACAGAAACTGATCGTAACGTTCTCACTGAAATATAAAGCTTACCAGCAAAAGATCCGTCAAAAACAGGTGCAGCGGGCAATCCAGATGCTGGACGGCAGCCTTTCCTCGCTTAAAAAGCATAGCCAGAATGACTGCAAGCGTTTTATTAAGAAAACCGGAGTGACTGCGGATGGCGAAGTGGCAGACAAAGAAGTCTATGAACTGAACCAAAGCGTAGTTGACGAAGAAGCAAAATATGATGGCTTTTACGCCGTATGTACCAATCTGGAGGATGCTCCCCCCGCAATCGTAAAGATCAACCACAACCGCTGGGAGATCGAAGAATGTTTCCGGATCATGAAAACAGATTTCCGATCGGGATCTGCGTATGTACGTACAGAAAACCGGATCAAGGCCCACTTCATGACATGCTTTCTGTCCCTGGTTCTGTTCCGATATTTGGAAAGGGAACTAAAATACCAATATACATGTGAAGAGATTCTGGATACACTACGGGATATGAATTTTTTTGCCATTGCCGGTGAAGGATACATTCCCACATACGCAAGAACGGATCTGACAGATGCCCTTCACGAAGCATTCGGTTTCCACACGGATTACGATATTGTTACGGAAAAACAAATGAAAAAAATTTTTCGAGATACTAAAAAAGGCAAAAAAGGTACGCAAAATTTATGAGGTCAAAAAATGCCAGAACCCTTGATTTTACTTAGGATTCTGGCATTTTGATTCCATTCAACTGTCAAAAACAGGGAACCGGGGGAGGGAAACCTCCCCTACCTAAAAAATACCATAGTCTGTCTGTAGAATCAATATGATAAAAAATATTTTAAAGTTAATCGCAGCCGTCATTTGGCTGGTTATCGTGGTTGTTGGTTTGGTTCTGCTGTTTACGTAAAGAGAGGAATCAGTAAAGCAGTTACCCCGCCCCTGCCGGGTAACGCAGGGAGAAAGCGAGGGCAATATGAGAAAAAGAAAAACTGTATGGGCTTACCTAGATGGAAAAAAACTGGTTGACGTGGTACAGGCAGCGCTTGACAACAACATGATGGTCGATGATTTGAAAAAGCAGCTCATCAGAAGGATTGATAATCCCTGCTGTCCGTTCTACGTTTCCGCAATTTTACAAATTGCCAGCAACCATCCAACTGCCAATAAATCTTACGTCGGATTCCTTACTATTCCTTACCATTTAAGATTATTTATCGGTCACATAAAAGTCACAAAACCCCGGGTTTTCCCAGAAAATACAAAAGTGTCGCTTAACTGTATGTTAAGCGACACTTTTTATGTCTAAAATATCTGTATCATTCTTTTTTTCATAATCGAATCGATTATAACACCTTTTTTTATGAGCGTCAACCGCATCCAATTTCCTTTTTTGGAAGGAAAGGCAAAAGAATTTCTTAATATGGCGTCGCTTAACATACAGTTAAGCGGCTGCTTTGGACAAAAAAACCAAAGGAGATGGGGAAAATCTGGTACGTATTGAAATGTCCTAAGGGAAATGAGGCGGATTATGTGAAAGGATATCAGGAAACCATAAAGCCGGATAATGCGGATAGCCTGCAGGAAGTGATCCATTTTCAATATCAGCGCATGATCCGTTACAAAGGCCAATGGCATATGGAGGAGCGGGCAGTCCTGCCGGGGTATGTTTTTCTGTCCGGGGCAGAAAAAGCGATATTAAAGCGGCAGGCGTGGGAAGGAAAAGAAAACGGGGAGCTTATCGTGACCCCATGTGAGATTCCTTATCTGAAATGCCTGTGCACGGAAGGTAGTTTGGTGGAGATGTCCAAAGGGAGTATAAAGAGCGGGGTATTGGAAATAACCAGCGGGCCCCTTCGGGGGAGGGAACAGTTAATTAAAAAAATTGACCGGCATAAGAGGACAGCGGAGATAGAAATTCCTCTTGAAGGCCGGAACCGACGGGTTATCGTCGGGCTTGAGATATATGCGAAACAGATATAAACAGGATTAAGCACCGGAGCGCTGAAGCATTGGCACAGGAACCGGGGCTTATGGTCATATTGGCAGGACGAGGCTACAGGTGAAGGCAAACGGAAACTGTGGTATGGCGAGGCGCGCCCGGAAATGTGACGTGGGGATGGATAAAGGCAGGTTCTTGCTATTCTATTCCCGGCAGCGGTATGGATAAAAATGTATTTTAGGGAAGCGGTAATTTAATCAGCGTTTCCTTAAAAAGTATGCAAAAATACAGGAGGAACAGAAATGTGGTATGTTATCCAAACTTTAAATGGCGAAGAAGAAAAAACTGCAAATATGATCAAAAAGTGTATTTCCCCCTGTTATATCATGGATTGTTTTGTCCCTAAAAGAGAGCGGATAAAGAAATTTCATGGACGTTGGAACAAAATAGAAGAGATTCTGTTTCAAGGGTATGTGTTTGTCATATCGGAAGAACCGGAGAAAGTGTACCAAAGGCTGAGAGAGATTCCTAAACTTACAAAACTATTAGGAAGAGAAGGAAATTATTTTGTGCCTTTAGACGACGAAGAAGAGAGGTTAGTCCGAAAGCTTGGAGATGAGAGGCACATGACGTCTTTATCCCAGGTGGAAATAAAAGAGGGAAGATTGGCCAGGATTATTGGTGGCCCATTGAAGGATTATGTGGGAAATGTGGTGAAGGTAAATTTGCATAAAAGAGAAGCAGTGATAAGCGTGGAATTTATGGGCAGGATGACGGAACTGAAAATGGGTGTGGAGATGATGGAAAAGGAAACGTAATCAAGAGGAATATGTTCTGGTGAATGGTTAAGAAATGAGGGCTGATGATGAGTTATTTGGTTGTAGTAGCACATCCGGACGACGAAGTGCTTGGAGCAGGAGGAACGATTTACACATTGACAAAAAAAGGGAAAATCGTGGATGTATGTATTCTTTCTGGCATGGCGGAGGCAAGAGCGGACAGGCCATCGGATAATGAATTGGCAGAAGATACAGATCAGTGTCTGGCCTTACTGGGAATACACCAAAAGTTTTTAGGGGATTTTCCCAATATAAAGTTTAATACGGTTCCGCATCTGGAATTAGTCCAGTTTATTGAAAGAACGATTATTGCCTCGGGAGCAGATATTATCTTTACTCATCATCCGGCAGATTTAAATAATGATCATCTTCAAACCTCCCTGGCATGCCAGGCCGCGGTTAGATTGTTTCAAAGGAGGAATGACGTACAGCCATTAAAGGAATTACTGTATATGGAAGTGCCTTCCGCTACCGAATGGGGCCTGAATTGTTCCGCTAATGAGTTCAGGCCGAATACATTTTTTGAAATAGGAAGGGATGGAATAGAAAAGAAGATTGAAGCATTGGCCTCTTACAGAGGAGTTATGCGGGAATATCCGCATCCCAGAAGCCGGGAAGCATTGCTGGGCCTGGCAGCTTATCGTGGCAGTCAATCTGGCAGCAATTATGCAGAAAGTTTTGAATCTGCGATGAGGAGGATATAAAATAATGAAATTTGCTTTTACGACATGTGTTCTTTTAGGGCGCAGCGTGATTGAAAAAATATACGAAATGAACGGTAAGCTTGAGTTTTTGGTAACTCTCAAGGATGATAGGGCAAAAAATAAGTCGGGAAGAACTTACATAGATGATATCGCAAAGAAATATCACGTGCCATTGATCAAAGTTGATAATGTGAATGAACAGCAAGTAATTCATGCGATTAAAGAATATGATATTGATTGGATGTTTATTATCGGCTGGTCACAAATTGCCAGGGCTGAATTACTTGCCGCACCAAAGAGGGGATGTATCGGTATGCATCCGACATTGCTGCCAAAAGGGCGTGGAAGAGCCTCTATCCCATGGGCAATTTTAAAGGGATTAGATAAAACCGGAGTGACAATGTTCCGTTTGGATGAAGGGGTGGATACCGGCGGCATCCTTGGCCAGGTAGAGATTATGCTTGACCAGACAACAAATGCTACGGAGCTTTATCGGCAGGTAACTGATGCACATGTCCGGCTAATCGGGAAATATTGGGAAGATTTAGTCAATGATACGATTGCTATGACGCCACAAGATAATTTCCTGGCGACAGAATGGCCGGGAAGACATCCAAAAGACGGGGAACTGCAGCATGATATGACGGTCAAAGAAGCGGAAAGGCTGGTTCGCGCAACTACACGTCCCTATCCGGGAGCTTTTTACAAAGAGGGCAGGAAAAAGATTATCGTATGGTCTGCCCGAATATCCGGTGATGAGCCAAAAGGGGAAACAACAGATGGTTTTTTGTGCTCTGACGGATACTTAATTCCGGTAGATTGGGAGATGGAAGAGAATGATGATGACTGACGGGATGAGAAAAAGACGCAGAGAACAGATGAGGATTAAACGGGTGTTTGATTTGTCGGTTTCCCTGATTATTTTAACGGTATTTTTCCCGGTGTGGGCGATGGTGGCAGTAGTGATAAAGCTGACATCGGAAGGCCCCGTTTTTTTTATTCAGGAAAGGCCGGGATATCATAAAAAAATTATTCGGGTATATAAGTTCAGGACAATGTATATGGGTTCCGAAAAGATGATAAAAGGACAGGAAGTGGGGCGGAATGACAGCCGGATTACCTTCGTGGGGCGTTTCCTCAGAAGAAGCAAGGTAGATGAGATACCTCAGCTTTTGAATGTTTTAAAAGGGGAAATGTCGCTGGTCGGCCCCAGGCCGGAAAGAGTGGAATCATTGCGGGACTATGACAAAAAAATAGTTAAACGACTGAATATGCTTCCGGGAATGACAGGCTTGGCTCAGGTCAGCGGAAATATTTATTTGAGCCTTTCAGACAGATATAAGCTGGATGTGTATTATGTCCGGCATTTCAGCTTGTGGCTGGATGCAAGGATATTGTGCAGGACAATTGGGGTTGTGATATTGGGGGAAGAGAAGTTTAAGGGGAAACCGCTGGTAATAATGGAGTAAAAAGATGAAACGGGTATTGATAACGGGAACGCAAAGCTATATCGGAAATGCTGTGGAAGCGCTACTGAAGAAACATCCGGATGATTATGAGGTAGATACGCTTAATTTGAAGGAAGAGTTCTGGCGGCAGAAAGATTTTATAAATTATGATGTCGTCCTTCATGTGGCCGGTATTGCGCATATAAAAGAAAAGAAAAAAAATGCGCCGCTTTATTATCAAGTGAACAGGGATTTGGCGATTGAAGTGGCAGGCAAAGCAAAGAAATCCGGAGTGAAACAATTGATTATCTTGAGTTCAATGAATGTTTATGGGATGTTGACCGGATATATAACAAAAAGTACCGTACCAAAGCCGCAAAGCCATTATGGAAAATCGAAACTGGCTGCGGATAAAGAGATTTTAAAAATGTCGGCTGATGATTTCGCGGTAGCTGTTGTACGTCCTCCTATGGTTTACGGGAAAGGATGTAAAGGGAATTACAATGGCTTGATTAAAATTGCCCGCATAAGTCCTGTTTTCCCTAACATAGATAATCAGCGTTCGATGATACATATAGAAAATCTGGCTTTCTTTGTGAAAGAAATTATGGATAAGAATAAAAAAGGCATTTTTCATCCCCAGAATCAGGAGTATGTAAACACAAAAGAGATGGTTAGGCATTTGGCTAAAGGATTTGACAGAAAAATATATTTGATAAAGGTTCCCGGATTTTGGATTAAAAAAATTCCTTTAACTATATTGAAAAAGGTGTTTGGGGATTTGACGTATGAGAAAGATGACATTTGCAGTTTCGTATCATTTGAAGAATCAATTAAACGATAAAGGTGTTTGGTTATGAAAAATAAAAAGGATATATTATTTCTTTGCCAGTTTTTCTATCCGGAATACGTATCGTCGGCAACATTGCCGTATGATACGGCCGAATATTTGAAAGAGTGCGGATTGGAGATAGGGTGCCTGTGTGGGTATCCGAAAGAATACAGCAGAGAAAAACGGGTAAGGCCCAAGGAAATTTATAAAGGGATTTTTATCAAAAGATTAAAATATTTGCAATTGCCGCGGAAGCATTTTTGTGGGAGATTCATTAATTATTTTTCGTTTTTTGTCTGTGTGCTGTTGAATATTTTTGAATTACGAAAATATAAAATAGTTTTTGTATATTCGAATCCTCCGATATTACCTGCTATAGCAATAATTGGAAAAAAGATTTTCAAAAATAAGGTTGTATTTATCAGTTACGATGTTTATCCGGAACTGGCAATCCAGTCAGGAGCGATGAGTGAACATGGGGTTATGGCGCGTGTATTCCGAAAAATGAATAAAATTGTTTTTCAGAATACAGATATGACAGTGGCAGTATCAGAGGATATGCTGGAATATCTAAGGAAAGCAAGGAGAATCCAACGAGATAAGATAAGGGCAATCCCGAATTGGTATGATGAGGAGACAAAAAAGGAATTTGAAGCGACAGATATTTTAGAGGATATCCCTGCAGATGCGTTTGTGTTGGCCTATCTGGGAAATCTGGGAATATGCCAGGATGAAAAGATTTTGTTAGATACTATGAGGGAAATGAAAGACGATTCTCGTGTTTACTTTATTGTAGCCGGACATGGAACCAAGATGGAAAAAATCAAAAAGGCCGTTGTGCAGGAAGATTTGAAATATGTTAAAATTTTCGGGTTTCTGCATGGAAATGATTATTTGACCGTGCTGGACAGAAGCAACGCATTTGTTGTAACCTTAATTCCAGGTTTGAAAGGGTTATGCGCGCCAAGTAAAGTGTATGCCTATTTTATGGCGGGGAAGCCGGTCCTTGCCGTAATGGATTCCGGTATGGAAGTTATGACAGATATCAGGGAGAACGGCGCTGGTGTGGTAATATCAGAAAGGCGGCCTGAAATATTGTCAAATGGATTGGCCAAGCTACGGGAAGACTCACAAAAATGCTGTTTAATGGGAGACAAAGCCAGAGAGATTTTCTTGAAAAAATATGAAAAAAAAGTATGTTTGGAGCAATATAAAAAGCTGGTTTTCAGATTACTGGAACAGGATGGAGGAAACGCCGGATGAGGCTGGAAAGAAAAACATTATTGATAACCGGAGGAACAGGATCATTTGGCCATACGGTCCTTAAGCATTTTTTGACTACAGATATCGGGCAGATACGGATTTTCAGCCGGGATGAAAAAAAGCAGGATGATATGAGACATGAGCTGCAGATTCATTATCCTGAATATTACCAAAAGGTGAAATTTTATATTGGAGATGTGCGGAATATCCAGAGTCTCAGGGACGCTATGTCTGATGTGGATTATATTTTTCATGCCGCTGCATTAAAACAGGTTCCCTCCTGCGAATTTTTTCCGATGGAGGCGGTAAGGACCAATATCATCGGCACAGATAACCTGTTGCATGTGGCTATTGAGGCCGGAGTGAAAAAGGTGGTATGTCTCAGCACGGATAAGGCGGCTTACCCGATTAATGCTATGGGAATAAGCAAAGCTATGATGGAACACGTGATTACGGCTAATGCACGTGTTGCGGCAGAAAAGGGAAATACCGTCATCTGCTGCACGAGATATGGGAATGTGATGTGCAGCAGGGGATCAGTTATTCCTCTTTTTGTTGAACAAATCAGGAGCGGAAATCCCATAACCGTTACCAATCCCAATATGACCCGTTTCATGATGAATTTGGACGAGGCCGTAGATTTAGTGCAATTTGCTTTTGAGCACGCAAATCCGGGAGATCTGTTTGTCCAGAAAGCAGATGCCAGCACTATCGGGACGTTGGCATCTGCGGTCCGGAGCCTGTTTGGGGATACGGGCATGAAGGTGATAGGGACACGCCATGGCGAAAAACTATATGAGACATTGATGACAAAAGAAGAACGGCTCCGCGCCCAGGATATGGGAAATTACTATCGTGTGGCAGCAGACAACCGGGATTTGAATTATGATCAGTATTTTGTAAAAGGAAATGTACAAACGGAATCGGAAGAGGCGTATACAAGCCATAACACAAAAAGGCTGGATAAGGAAGAAACGATAGAGAAACTTCTCACTACAGATTATGTGAGAGAAAGTTTGGAGAGAAGAAAAAAATGAGGTTTTTTATTCTTGGCTGTAATGGCATGGCCGGGCACATGACAGCGATTTATCTTAATGAACAGGGACATGATGTGACAGGATTTGCCAGAGAAAAGAGCAGGTTTGTCCGTACGATTACTGGCGATGCACGGGATTTGGAATTGCTGAAGAGGATAATAGACGACGGGAAATATGATGTTGTAGTGAATTGCATAGGGATATTAAATCAATCTGCCGAGGCTGATCATGAGGCTGCGGTATTTTTAAATGCTTATTTGCCTCAATACATAGCAAAGACAGCATTAAATACTTCGGCGCAGGTTATCCATATCAGTACAGACTGCGTATTTAGTGGTCTGAGAGGCAGTTACCAAGAGCAGGATTTGCCAGATGGGACATTATTTTATGACCGTTCAAAAGCATTGGGAGAGCTGAACGATAAAAGAAATGTGACTTTCCGCAACTCCATTATCGGGCCGGATATGAGAGCGGATGGAATTGGCCTTATCAATTGGTTTTTGCAGCAGGAAGGTACGGTAAAGGGATATAAAAACGCAATATGGACAGGGCAGACCACACTCCAGCTTGCGAAGACCATAGAAAATGCAGCATTCCAGCGAGCTGCCGGATTATATCATATGGTACCGGATAAGAGCATCAGCAAGTTTGAAATGCTGCTTTTGTTTAACCGCTATTTAAGAAAAAATCCAATAGAAATTGTCCCCGAAGAAAATTTCAGGACGGATAAGAGCCTGGTTCGGACAAATTTTGAAGGATTTTGTTATGAGATACCCGATTATGAGACGCAGATTAAAGAATTAGGAATTTGGATGAGAGAGCACAAAGAGATTTATCCTCATTATCATCTGTAAGTACTTACTAACAATAAAGGAGAAAAAATGGCTGCTGGTAGGAAGATCCGTTTAATGACAATTGTAGGGACACGGCCGGAAATAATCAAAATGTCAGAAATCATCAAGAAGTGTGATCAGTATTTTGAGCAGATTCTTGTACATACGGGGCAGAACTATGATTATACACTGAACGAAGTGTTCTTTAAGGAATTAAAACTGCGGGAACCGGATTATTATCTGGGAGTAGCTGGACAAAACCTGGGACAAACCATGGGAAACGTGATCGCGAAGTCCTATGAGTTGATGGGTCAGGTAAAACCGGAAGCATTGATTGTCCTTGGCGATACCAATAGTTGCCTGTCGGTGATATCTGCCAAAAGGCTTCATATCCCGGTGTTTCATATGGAAGCAGGAAACCGTTGCAAAGACGAAAACCTTCCAGAGGAAGTGATCAGAAGAATCGTAGATGTGACCAGCGATGTGAACCTTTGTTACTCCGAGCAGGCCAGAAAGTATATTTTAGATACGGGAGTAAAGCCGGAATACACGTTTGTAGTAGGTTCGCCGATGGCAGAGGTGCTGGACGGGTGCAGGGAAGAAATCGAGAGGAGTACGATCCTTTCCGAGCTGAGATTGGAAAAAGGAAAGTATATCCTTTTGTCGGCCCATAGGGAAGAGAATATTGATAAAGAAGAAAATTTCTTTTCCCTTATGAATGCAGTAAATAGATTGGCGGAAACATATGATATGCCTGTTCTTTATTCTTGTCATCCAAGAAGCAAAAAATGTATCGAGAAACGGGGATTTACCTTTGACCAGCGGGTAATCCGGCATCAGCCTTTGGGATTTTTTGACTACAATTGCCTGCAGCTAAATGCTTTTTGCGTAGTATCGGATTCAGGGACAATCCCGGAGGAAGGGGCTTATTTCCGATTCCCGGCCGTATCCATAAGAACTTCTACGGAAAGGCCGGAGGCCGTAGATAAAGGGGTGTTTGTGATTGGCGGGATATGTGCAGAAGAGGTGCTGCAGGCAGTAGAGTTGGCCGTTTCCATGCACGAGAATGGAGATGACGGAATCGATGTGCCTGCGTATGCAGACAGGAATGTGAGCGCTAAGGTTGTGAAAATCATACAGAGTTATACGGGAACGGTAAAGCGGATGGTGTGGAAAGAATGATTATGAATACAGGACAGTTAGTCAGAGGTGGGTGTTTATGATAAAGGGATTTATACATTTTTTTGTTAAAGCCATAATGAGATTTATTCTCCATCTGTTCCATATTTTCCCCGTTAAGGAAAACCGGATTGTATTGCTGAATGAACTTTCCTTTAGCTATGGGGATAATATGAAATACATCAATGAGTATTTAAGGAAAGAAAAACCAGATAGCTTTGAAATCATATTTCCAATAAAAAAGGCAAACGGTGCGGAAGCGGATAATATCGTGATGGTTAAGCCAATGAGTATAAAATATTTTTACTATTTGCTGACTGGCAGAGTGATTATCACGAACTCAGGAGGAATATCTTATTTGCCAATACGAAAAGACAAGCAAATCGTCATCAACACCTGGCATGGAGGCGGTCCATACAAGAAAACAGGGACAGATGTAAATAAGAGCTTATTTTTCAAATGGGAAACGCAAATGAATGCAGGGAATATAACCTATATGCTGGAAGCATGCAAATATTCCCGGGTAGAATACCGATCATTGCTCATCAGCGGAAAGAAGTGCGTTAAATCCGGAATGCCAAGAAATGATCTGTTCTTCCGAAAAGACGATCAGATAAAAGATAAAGTCCGCAAAACGTACGGGCTGCAAAAAGAAACAAAAGTGATCTTGTATGCGCCGACATTTCGTGGTGATGCAGGTAATGCGATTGCCAATGCCGATGTCTTTCAAATGAAAGAGTATACTCTTGATCATAAACGGGTTATTGATGCCTGCGAAAAAAGATTTAAAGGAGATTGGAGGCTGGCTGTCAGACTGCATCCTAAACTAAAAAATGTGGAATTTGGAGACAATACGATAATGAATATGACAACGTATCCCGATATGCAGGAGCTGCTTTATACCGTCGATGCGGTTATTACCGATTATTCTTCGCTCATGTGGGATTTTTCGTTGACAGGCAGGCCAATTTTTCTTTATGCCGATGATATTGAGGATTATGATAGAAGAAGAGGGTTTTATATGCCGGCATCAAAATGGCCATATCCGATTGCACACAATAATGATGAGATGGAATGGAACATATTGAATTTCAGGGAAGAGACATATCAGGCAGCAGTCAGGCAGCATCATAAGGATTCAGGGAGTTATGAAACCGGACATGCCTGCGAGGCGGTAGCCCGGTTGATTGAAAGGGGAAGGAACAGCAAAAATGGATAAAGAGGGATTGAAGGAGACAGCTCCATTTAAAGTTGATAATGCGGTTATTATGGCGGCGGGGGAGTCTAAAAGATGCAGGCCTCTTTCGGATATATTGCCCAAAGGGCTGTTTGTCGTCAAGGGGGAAGTCCTGATTGAACGGCAGATCCGGCAGCTTTTAGAAGCGGGTATAACACAAATTGTTGTTGTAGTCGGCTATAAAGCAGAAATGTTTTCCTATTTGAAAGACAAATATCAGGTAACGATTGTTTTGAATAAAGAATATAAGGAAAAAAATAATATTTCATCGATTTATGCGGTAAAAGATTATTTAGGTAATTCCTATATTTGCTGTGCGGACAATTATTACGCGGAAAATCCGTTTAAAGAATACGTACATGAATCTTTTTATCTCTGTAATTATGCAAAAGGCTTTGTGGATGAATATTGCATTACGGAAAGTGATGACGGGTTTATTCAAAGTATTCACAGAGGCGGAACAGATCAATGGTATACTATCGGAGCGAATTTCTGGACAAAAGAATTTTCGGAAAAATTTATCGAATTGCTGGAGAAGGAATATGACCTACCAGATGTCTGGAGCCTTCTGATTGATGATTTTCATATCCGTCATTTTTCGGATCTGCCAATTACGGCAAATAAGCAGAAACCCGGAATAGTATTTGAATTTGATACACTTGAGGAATTCCAGGAATTCGATGGAAAATTCCGTTCTTATTCCAAGGAAATCATGGCTGATCATCTATATGGCAGGTATAATGGTGTTACCAGATATGCAGGAGTGAAAACGGACAATCGATATGGCAGATTACATTTTAATGAAAATCTTTGGGGGCCATCTCCTAAAGCGTTAATCCCTTTCCATGAGGCGGTATCGGAAGAATTGTATTTATATGATTCCAAGCAAATGGATGATTTGATTATAGAGATTTCAGCAAAATACCATATTGATTATGAAAATATTTTTTTACATAACAGCGGTTCGGAAATTGCCAGAAGCATTATGACCATTATGGTAGAAAACAGCGATAATGTTCTGCTTCCGCTTCCGCATTGGAGCTATTATCCGGGAGTTGTCGATTATCGTTTTGGGAAAAAGTATTTCTACCGTTTTCAGGAAAAGGGCGATAAATGTTATCATGATGTAGATGACCTGATGGAAAAAGCGAAGCAAAACAACGTGAAATTTATTATTGTCACAAGTCCGGCGATGCCTTCCGGAAACCTTATTCGTCCGGATGATTTGGAAAGGATTGTCAAGGATAATCCGAAGTCGTTTGTGTTTGTGGATCAGGCATATTATGGCTTTGAAGATGATCCGATTGATGTGAATTATTTTATCGATCAATATGATAACGTAATGTTCAGCCGGACATTTTCCAAGTTTTTTGCTCTGGCAGGATTGCGGCTGGGGTATGGAATAGTAAGCAAAAGGGCAATGCAGGCACTTTGGCTTGATTTACCTCTTTTGCGTCTCCCGATTATTGCCAGAAAAGCGGTTATCGAGTCTCTGCGTGATGATGAATATTATGAGAGAATCCGCAAGGAAATTCATGCCGTAAAAGATTGGTTCTATCATGAACTTGATAAAATAGAAGAAATACATCCCTATCGTTCGGATACAAACTTTATCTATATGAATGTGACCGGCGTAGACGCGGTTCAGGTTAAAGAGACAATGGAACAAAAAGGATATTTATTTCGGATATTTGAATATGAAGATAAATTTTTCTATAGAATTAACGTTGCGCCATTGGAGACAATGAAAGATTTTATGAAAAAGTTCCAGGATACGATTACTGCTGTCAAAGAAAAGGCAAAATAATGGAAAATAATGGTTAGGGAAAGCAGGTGATAGATTGGACTGTTCGGAATATTTAGTTGATTTTCTGATAAAACACGAGGTAACGGATATCTTTGGATATGCCGGAGGATATATTGTCCCATTCATGGATGCGTTATATTTACGCAAAGATAAGATAAATGTACATGTCTGTTATCATGAACAGGGATGTGCTTTAGCGGCTGGAGGATATGCCAGGACCAGTGGTAAGCTGGGCGTTTATTTCACTACATCCGGTCCCGGCGCAGTAAATGCGCTCGGAGGTTTAGCAGATGCGTGGTTTGACGGGATACCGATTATGGGAATATGCGGAAACGTCCCCACCAATGAGATGAAAGGCTTTTCTGGAATCCGCCAAAATGGTTTTCAGGAGATGGACATTGTGTCTATGGCAAGAACCATTACCAAATATTCGGTTACGGCAAATAGCGCGGAAGGATTTGCTGATATTGTCAGCAGGGCATACAACATTGCACAGTTGGGAAGAAACGGGGGTGTTTTGATTGATTTTCCACTCAACATACAACAAGCCGATTTTGCTGGTTGGTAATGGGGCAAGGACAGCGGGAGCCTCCGATCTCATCTATCAATTTTCGTCGAAAACCCACATCCCTGTTTTGACAACGATGAATGCGGTTGATCTTGCACAAGATAATATCCATATCGGTTTCATTGGTATTCATGGAAATCGAGTTGCCAATATGATTATAGAGGAATGCGATTTGATTATTTCTGTCGGTGCAAGGCTGGGAATACGTCAGGTGGGCAGATATGCGAAGAATTTTGCGCCCAAAGCTGATTTAATACGGGTTGATATCGACCAATATGAGCTTAGCAGGGATATCAAGACAGGAGAACAAAAGTTTGAATCCGATGCAAAGGAATTCTTAAAAAAGTTGATCACAGAGGATATTCCCGATTATCGCGAATGGGAGAGCAAATGTTTTAGGGCAAAGAAAATTCTTGATCGGTATGATAAAGAGGAAGGAAACCGTGCTGTTGAGAAGATATCTTCGCTCCTTCCTTCCAATCCTGTAGTTGCCGTGGATGTAGGTCAGCATCAGTGCTGGTGCGCACAGTCTTTGCATCTGAAGGGGCGAAAGGGACGGATACATATAAGCGGCGGTTATGGGACGATGGGATGCGGTTTGCCCTATGCTATCGGATCTTCCATAGCATTAAAGAAAGGAAAAGTGTTTTGTATCACTGGAGACGGGGGCTTTCAGATGAATATTCAGGAGCTGGAAGCAGTTAAACGGGAAAACCTTCCTATAAAGATATTTATTTTAAATAACCAGGTATTGGGGAAAATCAGTGAAACCCAATATAAAGATAATCAGGAAAGATATGCGCAGACGACAAAGGAAAGCGGATATTCCGTCCCTGATTTCCAAAGGATATCCGAAGCATATGGAATAAAAGCGGCGACATTGGATACGTATGGCAGACTGGATAAATATATGGACTGGATTGCCGATGACCAGCCGTGCTTATTTAATATCATGCTTCCGCAAAAGAGCTTTCTTGTGCCTAAAATTAGATGGGAAACTTCAAAAACCGATCCGGAATTGCCAAGAGAAATTGTTGATGAGGTGAGGAGGGGGTTGGGGGTGAGCGGGGAGCATAATAACGCTGAAAAAAGTGACATAATAGATTATGGTATAAAGCAATAGGAAAGGAATGTTGATATGTGCTGATAAGCGTGATTGTACCAATTTATAATACGCCTGTAAATAGGATGGAAAGATGTGTTAATAGTATAATAAAAGGACGATTCCAAGATATAGAAATTCTTTTGATTGATGATGGAAGCGAGCAGTCAAAGGCAAAGGAATATGTAACTATAGCACAAAGTGATAAACGAATCAATTATTATCAAAAGACAAATGAAGGTCCGGCATTAGCCAGAAATTTTGGCGTA
Source organism: uncultured bacterium (assembly GCA_947383005.1). Lineage (GTDB taxonomy): Bacteria > Bacillota > Clostridia > Lachnospirales > Lachnospiraceae > Brotaphodocola. The sequence goes on from CANDBT010000027.1 coordinate 18,381, forward strand.
TCGTATGCAAAAGGAGAATACATAGCTTTTGTGGATTCCGATGATTTCATAGCGCCATATTGTTTGGTACAAGCAAGTGAGATAATTAAACAATATCATCCGGATTTGGTATTGGGGCTTGTGGAGAAGTTCTCCGGTGATCGTTATGAGTGGCCGGATAATAAGAAAACAAATAATATTGTGGCAACAATGGTGGATTGCAGAGAAAATTTGATCAACCACATGTTGGGATATAAAGATAAAAGCTTTATCTATCATCCAGGCTATATCAGTGACGGGCCAGTGGCAAGAGTATTTTTGCGGGAATTATTCGATAATATAAAATTTGATGAGGAGCCTTATTGGAACGAGGATACGATATGGAATATCCGGTTGGTTAAAGCATGTAAAAGGATAGTTATTGTTGAACAGGTATGGTATATCTATTCTATTTACGAAAAGTCTTTGACCCAGAAATACAGGAAGGATTGCTATCACGAATTTGTACATAGAACAGAACAGGAACTTCGGGTAATGGAGGAAATTTGGCCGGGAGTGACAAAAGGGATTGATATTAGAATATGGAGTGAGATATTCATTCTGTGCCATTCTTTTATTTTTCATCCCGAAAATACAATGTCTGTCCGGAAAAAATATAGATTGCTGAAAAAAGCGATAAGTACCAATACATATCAAAAAGTGTTGCTTGATGTGGATTTTAATTTTAAGCAAAATCCAATAAAGAGATTGTTTAAACAATTTCTCAGAATATCTATGCTGTATAAGTGGTACTATATTACTTATTTTATATTAAAAATCAAAAGCTAAAGGGGATAAATGAAAACATTATTGTTCTATTTGCTTATATTTACACTTAGCGCTATCTTTATTATCCGATTACAAAAAAGGCTTAATTGTAATTCTCGGATTATTACTATAGGGAATTATGTGTTGTTTTCGAAACGGAATAAATTGATTATCTATGGTGTTTTTTGCTTATTTCCTATAATTATGATTTACGGACTGAGAGTAGGAATAGGAACAGATTATTACAGCTATTTAGAAGGATATAATACCTTTCACGAAGCTTCATTTTCAAGTTACTGGAATTACCATTTGGAAAATAAGAGAATATATTATCAGGAAATAGGATTTTATTTTCTTAATCGGATTGTGCCTAGTTTTCGCATGCTCTTATTTATAGAAGGCATCCTTATTTATACTGTTTTACTGCGGGCCCTTTCTGATTATCGAAATGAATTGAATATAGGATTTGCGATATTCATATATATGGCAACTCAATTTACTTATTCAACTAATGGAATAAGATATGCAATTGCTCTGGCTTTTGTGCTGTTAGGATATAAAAATCTTGCTGAAAATAAAAAAGTCCCATTTTTTTTAATGATTTTTTTGGCATCGCTATTTCATAAAACGGCACTAATTTGTTCTTTGCTCTATTTTTTGAATGAATTTAGAAATTATTCCCTAAATAGAATTAGGGATTTTGTAATGATAGCGGGAATTTTGTTATTTCCAGTGTTAAGCAGAGGAGCAATATATTGCGTTTCTCTGTTTCCGGTTTTTGAGCGATATTTTTCAACAGATATTTACTTTGCCAGTGAAATGATAAATTGGAGTTGGAAATGGTTGCTGCATATTATCCCTGTTATCGTTCCGTTATTTCTTTTTGGGGAAAAGCAGATTTTATCATCTGGAAGAAATAGGGTCTTACTGAGAGTATATCTGATGGAAATTCCATTCAGAATATTGGCTTTATACAATACGTGGTATACAAGGTTTGCACGTTACGGACAGATTGTTTTAATACTTCTCATTCCGCTTGTGGTTAATCAAATACAAAATCGAAAAAAGAGGCAGCTAATTACTTTATATTATATTGCTTGGTATATTTTCTATTTTTGCTATTACGCCGTTATCAACGATGCAGGAGATACAATACCTTATGTGTGGATTCTCAGTAAAGAAAGGATTTAATACTATTGTATCAGAAGGGAAAAGAAATGAAAATTTTTGCTTTTTACTTGCCACAGTTTCATGAAATACCGGAAAATAATTTATGGTGGGGGGAAGGATTTACCGAGTGGACTAATGTAAAAAAGGCCAAGCCGTTGTTTAAAGGGCATGTTCAGCCAAAACGCCCGGTAAATGGGAATTACTATAATTTATTAGATAAGCATACTGTAGAATGGCAGACATCACTTTTAAATAAATATCATATAGATGGTTTAATTTATTACCATTATTATTTTAAAGGGAAAAAATTATTGGAAAAACCTGCCGAAAATTTGCTTAAATGGAAAGAACTCGATCAAAAATATTTCTTTTGTTGGGCAAACCATGATTGGAATAAATCTTGGAATGGAAGCAGAGAATTATTAGTTAAACAGGAATACGGAAATTGGGATGATTGGGAAGAACATTTTAATTATTTGCTACCCTTCTTTTGTGACGATCGATACGAAAAAAAAGATAATATGCCGTTGTTCATGATTTTTGAAAGTGGATTTTCTGATAAAAATATAATGTTTGAGTATTTTGATAAAAGATGTAGGGACTATGGTTTTTCCGGCCTCTATTTGATAGAATCTTTTAACCCTTGCAAGAGAAATTTTATACAAAGCATAAGTCAGTTTAAAAAACAGAAATCAACAATTACAAAGAAAATTCATTTGAGGGAACCGATAACATGTATGGCATTTTATAGAAGCTGCTTTTATGCGGATTTTCCTTTTCGTTTTTTTCGAAAGGCAAGGAAAAGGATTGCCAATAGGTTTGATAAGCCATTTTTATTAAAGTATGATGGAAATAAATTTTTTGAGCTGATGATGAAATACAAAAAAGATGAAGAATGTATTCCGGGGATTTTTTTTGGTTGGGATAACACTCCTCGTTATAATTACAGAGGTTATGTTATTTCGTCACCGGATTATAAGCATTTTAAAACTTATATGGACTCGGTCAAAAATTGTGAATATCTGTTTGTCAATGCGTGGAATGAGTGGGCGGAAGGTATGATTCTTGAACCAACGATTGAAAATGGTTACACATATTTAGAATGGCTAAAGAGTTGGGGAAAATTAAATAGCCATTGATTAAAGAGGAGAAGACAGGTTATGAAAGTCGGTTTGCTGGGATTTGAATTTGTTTCACCAAATAAAGGATGTGAAGCGCTATCCTATTCTTTTCTTAATATTTTGAAAAGAGCAAAAAAGAGCGAGATAGAAATTTATGTATTTTCTAATATTAAATCTTTAGGTATGTCAGAAAAAAAATTTCCCGAGTTTAAATTTACCATTGTCCCCTTAAAAGTAAAAGATTATAGGATGCGTACAATTCGTGCGTTTATGGATTGCGACTGTGTATTTGATATTACTATGGGAGATAGTTTCTCCGATATATATTCGAAAAAATATTGTATCGGATTGATACGATATAAAAGGATAGCGGAATTTTTTGCCAAAAAGTATATTTTATTACCACAAACTTATGGGCCATTTACGGATAAAAAAATTGAATGTATGGCCATGAACGTTATAAAAAGAGCTGATGAAGTATATGCGAGAGATCCGTTGTCAAAAGAGTATTTAGAAAATAATTGTAAAAATGTAAAAGCCAAGCTCTTTATTGATTTAGCTTTTATGCTTCCTTATGAAAAAGAAAAGTATAAAATGAATCATGAAAAAATCAATTTGGGGTTAAATATTTCCGGGCTCCTTTGGAGGGGAGGATTTATCAGAGGAAACCAATTTGAGTTAAAGTTTTCGTATAAAGAATACATAAATGAGTTGTTAAATAGATATTGTCATGACAACAGATATAATGTGCATTTGATTCCTCATGTTATCGATCAGGATAATGATGCGTATGATGATGATTATAAAATTTTAAAACTACTAAATAAAAAATATCCAAATACAGTTTTAGCTCTGCCATTCAAAAATCCGATAGAAGCAAAAAGTTATATTAGTAATATGGACTGTTTTTTGGGAGGAAGACTTCATTCAACTATTGCCGCTTTTTCGTCAGGAGTCGCGACAATTCCTTTTTCTTATAGCAGAAAATTTGAAGGATTATATAATCTGTTTGAATACCAGTATTTGATTCATGGAAGAACAGACAGTTTATTATTGTCTATTGAAAAGAGTATAAATTATATTGAAAATTATCGAGAAATTACAAAAAGAGTAGTTGAATATAAAAAAGTTAATGATATAAAAATGGATCAATTTGTAACCGAAATAGCAAAGGTTTTGTAGTTTTGAGGAGAAATAGTAATGGAGTTATTTTATACCGATGAAAGAAATGCACAGATTGTTATTTCAATTATGAAAGCATATGGAATAAGAAAAGTGATTGTTAGTCCTGGAACGACAAATGTCTGTCTTGTGGGAAGCATTCAAAATGATGATTTTTTTGAATTATATTCATGTGTCGATGAAAGATCAGCGGCATATATGGCCACTGGTTTAGCCGCGGAGAGTGGAGAAATCGTTGCTCTTAGCTGTACCGGTGCGACCGCATCAAGAAATTATATGCCGGCATTGACAGAAGCATATTATAGGCATCTTCCTATTTTAGTAATAACATCATCTCGCAGAAATTATAAGATAGGTCATAATATCGACCAGGTAACAGACAGGACTTTACTGCCTCGAGATGTTGCAAAAATAAGTGTACAGATGCCTTTAGTAACGGATAAGGATAGTGAGTGGGCTTGTGTAATTGCAGCGAATAAAGCGATATCCGAACTAAGACACAGAGGAGACGGGCCATGCCATATAAATTTAGAGACAAATTATAGTGATAATTTTAACACAAAAATATTGCCGGAGACAAGAGTGATAAGAAGATATATGCCAGATGATGAATTTCCTGTTATAGCAGCACAGCGTGTAACAATCGTGGTAGGTGCACACGGTAGATGGTCTTCTGAGTTGACGGCAATGGTAGATTTGTTTTGCGAGAGATTCAATGCTATAGTTTTATGTGATTTGATTAGTAATTATAAAGGGAAATACGGAATATTTGGTAATTTGACATCTTGCCAAAAAGGGAATAAAACCATATACAGTAAAACAGATTTGCTTATTCATATCGGCGATATTACATCTTCAGATTATTTGTTGTCTATGAACGAAGTTTGGCGTGTAAATCCTGATGGCGAAATTAGAGATACTTTTGGGAAACTATCATCTGTGTTTGAATGCAAAGAAATTATTTTCTTTAAAAGATATTTGGAATTGTATGAAAATAAGAAAGCCAATATTTCGTTTTATCATGAGTGTGAAAAGGAATTAAACAGTTTGAAACAAGAGATTCCGGATTTTCCTTTTTCTAATATTTGGATGGCAAAACAATTGGCAAAAAAATTACCGGATAATGCTGTTTTGCATTTAGCAATTAGAAATTCTCTTCGATCATGGAATTTTTTTGATATTCCGGATAGGGTAAATGCTTTTTCCAATACAGGTGGTTTTGGTATTGACGGCTGTCTTTCGTCAACGATTGGCGCTTCATTATTTTATCCAGAAAAGATATATTATTGTATGATGGGAGATTTAGCATTTTTTTATGATTTGAATTCTATTGGAAACAGACATATAGGAAAAAACTTAAGGATTTTATTAGTAAATAATGGAACAGCAATGGAAATGAAATTTTCTGGCAATTTGACATCTATGTTTGGCAAGGATACGGATAGCTATTTGGCTGCGTCTGGCCATTTTGGAAACAAATCGGAAAATTTAGTTAAGAATTATGTCGAAAACTTAGGATTTATGTATTATGCGGCACATAGCAAAGAAGAATTTAGTAGTCTTATCGATATCTTTACTTCACCATGTATCGGTGCTTCGCCAATTTTAATTGAGGCATTTACCAATAGCATTGATGAAGATGAAGCATTTCATAGAATTTCGAGTATCAAAACAACACAGTTTGATGTTATGAAAGATACAACGAAAAAGTTAGTAAAAGGAGTTATCGGAGAAAAAGGTGTAGATTGTATAAAAAAAATGATTAGAAAATAATTAAAGGAATGTTTTTTATGTATAGGTGAATTTGATGGTAAATTATATAAAGAGTAAGATCAAAAATTGGTTGATATCGAGGCTGAGTATACGGAAAAAAGTACGGATTCCGGTATATAATGGAATCTTATTAAAAGGAAAAAAGGCAATTATTACAGGCGGGACATCGGGAATAGGATATGCATCTGCGTTAGCGTTTATTTGTAATGGAGCTAAAGTTGTTATTACGGGAAGAGATATGGCGCGTTTACAAGAAGCGCAGGGGCAATTGGCGAAGGATAGTAATTGTTCTATTTCTCGTATTGAAACAATATGTTTGGATCTTTTATCTTATGATACTTGGAAATCAAGGCTTGAATTGTATCTTAATAATTCGGAAGAACAAATTGATATTTTAGTAAATAGCGCAGGTATTAATATTGGAGATTTTTTCCCCGATACAAAAGAAGAAGATTTTGATAGGGTTGTTAATACTAATTTGAAAGGAACATATTTAGTCTCACAAATTGTTGCGTCTTATATGATAAAAAATAATATTCGTGGGAATATACTCAATTTAGCGTCATCGTCATCATTAAGACCAGCTACATCATCTTACACTATATCAAAATGGGGAATAAAAGGAATTACGTTGGGAATGGCAAAAAAATTAATTAAATATGGAATTGTTGTTAATGGGATTGCGCCTGGTCCAACGGCAACAAATATGCTTGGGATGGAAAATGCTGATAATCTTTTTTTGGCATCATCTCCATCGAAAAGGTATTTAACTCCGGAGGAAGCGGCAAATTGGGCTGTATTTTTAGTGAGTGATTTGGGAAGAATGGTCGTTGGAGATATTCTATATATAACAGGCGGGGCAGGAGTAATCACTTATGATGACATTGGGTATTAATAGATAAACGTTAATGATGAAAGAGAAAAATAAAACTTTATTAAAGAATATAGGGCTGTTCACGGTCGGAAGCTTTGGCTCAAAAATTTTATCATTTTTATTAGTCCCATTGTATACGTATGTTCTTTCGACCAAAGAGTACGGAACGGCTGATTTGCTGGTAACGACAGTATCGTTGCTTATACCGGTTTTAACACTCAGTATTTCGGATGCGGTGCTCCGTTTTTCCATGGATAATGCGTATGTTCAATCAGACATTATTTCATCAGCTATGAATGTTTTGCTGAAAAGCAGCATTATCCTGGCAATTATACTACTTATCGCAGATATAATTCCATTTTTTGAAACAAACAGAATTTATCTAGTATTTATATTTGTCTATTATTTCATGAATGTATCCAATAGCGTATTAAATTTATATTTGAAGGGGAAAGCACAGGTATCCATAATAACAATAAGTGGAATCCTCAGTACAGTTATGACTTGTGGATTGAACATATTGTTATTGGTTGTATTCAATTGGGGAATATATGGATATTTATTGGCGAATACATTAGGGATATTGGTAGCAGTTATATATCAATTTTTTGGAGGTAAAATATACTGTGATATTCATAATAAAGTATCTTTGGGTGTTACAAAAAAGATGATACTTTATAGCATTCCTCTTATTCCTAATTCACTGGCGTGGTGGATTAACAGCGCAAGCGATAGGTACTTTCTATTGTTTTTTAGAGACGTTTCAGAAAACGGTATTTATTCTTTAGCTTATAAAATACCTACTATTTTATCTACGGTGCAATCCATTTTTTATAATGCGTGGTCCATATCAGCTATAAGGGAATTTGATAAAAATGATAGTGATGGTTTTTTTGGAAAAAATTATAGTTTATATAGTTTCTGTTCTCTTTGCATTTGTTCAATATTAATGTTTTTAAATATTCCGATAGCAAAAATATTATACTCGGAGAATTTTTTTGAAGCATGGAAATGTGTTCCGTTTTTGCTGGTTGGAACAATGTTTAATGGATTATCACTTTTTGAAGGGTGTATTTACGCAGCGGTAAGAAAAACGAAAATCGTTTCGCTAACAACGATGTTAGGGGCGATAAGTAACATCATATTTAATATTATTTTTATTAATTTTTGGGGAAGTATAGGGGCAGCATTTGCAACCATGATTGGTTATTTCTTAACATGGGCGTTGAGAACTTGTTTTATGAGAAATATTATTCTTATCAAAGTTAATTGGAAGTTTGAAATTATTAGCTATGTATTTTTATTTCTGCAAGCCTATTTAGGAACATATACTTATTGCTATTTTTGGCAATTAGTAATTATGCTAATAATATTACTATTGCATAAAAGATATTTCCATTTTTATTGGTAGTGTAAAATAGTTTGTGTCTTTGGAAAAAATGGCTCCTTTTTGGTAAGAATTCAGATATGACAATTCTTATCGAAAAGGAGTATTTTTATGGCGGTAGCTAAGGAGCAAATTCGACAGATCCTACATATCGAACTTTTATCAAGGAAACTCAAATTTCCATAGACACAAAATTATTTACATCCTCTTTTTATTGTTAAATTTATTGCTGTCGAATCTCCCTTGTGTCAAGTTAATGACACGAACTTTTTGAAAAATCCACCTATACGATCACAAACCGATCGTATAGATGGATATCTTTCAACAATTCCATGAGGTTCTAATACCTATTTCAACAGCAAAGACAGCACCTTGGGGCGCGCACCCTTTTCATATTTAAACTTTAAAGCATGCCTAATAATTTCAGGTAAATAATATCGATCATTATCTATTTTTAAATAACCTTCTTGTTTCATGATCTTTTCTTCTGCCTGAGTAAGATTAAACGTATCTGCTGCAAAAGGTAAAACCTTTTTTTCTTCCGATGTATGTTCTAACTTATCAAAAATTGGTCCCAATGCTTTAATTTCATCTCTTATTTCACCAATCTTATCATTAGAACATTCTGAAACCGCCCTTCGGATTTCTGTAGGCATCAAATATCTGTCATCATACACCGCTTTGCCTACATGCTCAGTTGCTTTCTCCAAAAATCTGATAATATCACGCGCCTGTAACTGTCCATTAAAATCTGATAATGCTGCCAAAATCCATCTTGAAGAATTTGCCTCATTAGATGTTGGCTTTCCTAGTTTGACTCCCCATAATCTATTAAGAGTCTCTTCAATTACTTCTCCCGAAGCAGCTTCAATTGGTATATTTCCCCGATAAAAATCTGGTACCGCCTGGCTGGTCAACCATGCTGCCAATCTTAATGCCTCGGTGTTAGACCATTGCAATTCAACGGTACGATATAAAGAGTAAAATTGTTCATAATTGATTGTTAATGAATCCCGTGCCATATCCTTCCTTAAAAATATCATAAAACCCACATTGTGATAAGTTATCTTTACTTCGTCAACCAAATCTCTGCATAGTGCCCTAATTGCATTTTTCTCGTTTTCCGATGATATTGTATGTTCAAAAATCTCTTCCAGCCCATCTATTAAAAATACCATCTTTATGTGTCTATATTGCAATTCATCCTCAAGTTCTACCAATGAATGATATGTTTTATCAAATGCACTTAAAATAACTTTTTTCCATATTTCTTTCCATTCTAAAATGTCATGGTCTTTTCTCACATGCATTAACAGCATATCCTTACTATCCACATATACTGAATTACTAATTTTCCCTTTCATTCCACATTTGTTGTAAGCAGCTATAGCATTCTTTATAATCCCAGTAAATCCTCCCGCATTCCCTGAAGCCAAAAGAGGTACTGCCAGTATACATGTATCCCCGCTTAGACCTTTCGATACTGATCCATTTTTGCTCATACGTTCAACAAACTTTTCCCAATATTGATCCCTCAATATTTCTCTATATAAGAATGTTTTACCAGATCCCTTCGCGCCCATAATCACTGTGTTGGGAATACTATTTCTATACTTTCTAATTAAATTCTGAATTGATTCTGTCATCAATACTTCAAATGTTCCATTCCCTTCCGCCGTAATTTGGTTTGCCGCAAACTGGTGAATATTATTTATCACTTTGTTTCTTGATATATTTAAACTATCACGCCTTGTCTCTTTGGAAATCATATAATTATTTTTTACTATTTCACAAATATTTTTGTAAAAATCTCTGCCGCTCAAATTTTCCATTATTTTAGGCAGTGTTTCTAAGTGTACCAACTCACTCGCAAATGGGAGTTCTGTCACTATATTATCCGTTATAGAGTCATCGCTTTCAGCTATATTGGGATGATAGACAGCAACTAGTTCACTGATAATTTCATCTGTATTCATTCCATTTTGCACCATAGTCAGTAAAACTTCGGGTATTTTGGAATTCTCATTCAAAGGCAGACCTTTATTCAACTGTTGTAAAAGTATTTCTGTTCCTTTAACAGACTGATAAGATGTTGATGTCACAATATATTTTTTTACTCTGGGATCAAAAAGTATCGGCGCTGAAAACTCGCTTAATCCTGCCCTCAAGTCAATCAACACCAACCCTGCATTTACTTTTTTCCCTAATTTTGATAAAACTTCCGCTAAAATATATTTTTTATTATAACTAATGGCAAGACTTTCAGGGCTTGCATACATATCAAGCAACTGTTCCACATATCTATATGTTGGTAAAACAATATGTTCTGCCCTTCCTCTTTCTGTTTCTATTTTAACAGTCAGTTCCGATACTTTGTCTGCAATCAATTCAATAATCTCATCCGCATTATCCTTCTCCTGCGTAACCTCTAAAAGATCCAAAAAACTAAATGCTGTTTCCTCTTGATTCGTAGTAAGCCACGTTATTCCCGGCGCCTCAATATCTGCATCAATGACAAGAAGTTTTCGGAAATTCTCTACATTGTTTAGCTCAGACCATGCTTTAACAAAAGCCAATAAAGATAATGTGCGTCCTACCCCTCCCTTGTACGAATGAAAAGCAAGGACAGGTACTCCCGGTAATTCCTTTTCTATTAGTTCATTAAAATACGCTGTCTTCTGGTACAAAACATTCCTAAAAAGCGGTGTGGTTACACTATCGTTCTCCTCATTTTGATCTCTTTCAAAAGCCACATCTAAATATTCATCCGATAAATCCAGCAATATCTTCTTGCCATCATATTTTTTTCCCCAAATATCCTTTAATATTTTTTGGGCAGATGTCTCTGCCTGTCCTTCTTTTAAATGAATAATTACTTCATCGGTATATATCTCAGTATCGGAAATCACTCCCCCCCACTTAGCCTTATTTAGCAACAACTCTCTTTCTATGTCTTTTCATGTATATAGCATCATTGTCTTCTCATCCCTTTCCCAATCCAACAAGCAATATCATTTAATGAGGTCTCTACCTTTTCTTCCTTATCAAATTGATTTGCCAGTGTTTTAATACAGTATCGGTAAAACTGGTGATAACTTTCTGCATCTACAATATCTCTATGCGCAGTGTTCAATCGCGGGAATTTAAAATTTCCTTGCTGTCCTAACTCTTTTAATATTCTCTCCAAGTTGTGAGATTTCAAAATTTTTGTCTTTTTATCATCAGTACCTTCCAAAATTTTTTGAGGATTTTCTTCATTCCATTTACCTAATAGTTTATATTTCAAACCGCATTCCACACTGTAAATTAATAGTAATCTTCTGCTGTTTACATCTGCATTTTCGCTTTTAAATCGTTTATATGACTGGTAATGCTTTTCGTATCCTCTTCTATAATCTCTTTTATCGGCAATCAGCATTTCTTATATACCTTTCATTTGTCATCTGTTTCAAATAATTATATCTTCTCTCGCAAAATACGTCAATAAAGAGATTATAGACATTGACTAAATAATGTTAATATCATTTTTGTTTTCTATCTTTTATTTTACAGTATGCCACAGCCGTCAGCGTATTCACAAACGTTGCCACAATCGCCGATGCAATGATCCCCGCCGGGTTCACGCTGCTATACTGCTGCCTATAGGCAATCATATTCGTCGGAATCAACTACAGTTTAGCGAGTTCCTCCATAGTCTTCAATTCCATGAGGGCCAATGCCCAATGACATGGGCTTTTTCGAGAATATGATATAGTGTCCCTGTTTTTTTCCGTAAAATACAAAAGTGTCGCTTAACTGCGTGTTAAGCGACACTTTTGTATTTTAAAACACCTAAAAAATGCTAGTTTTCGTAATCGAATCGATTATAACACCTTTTTTTAGCAGCGTCAACCGCATCCAATTTCCTTTTTTAGCAGGAAATGCAAAAGAATTTCTTAATATACTGTCGCTTAACACGCAGTTAAGCGGTTGCTTTCAGGCGGAAAACCAAAGCAGGGGGTGGGGAAAATCTGGTACGTGTTGAAATGCTCCCAAGGAAATGAGGCGGATTATGTAAAAGGATATCAGGAGACCATAAAGCCGGACAGCGCGGACAGCCTGCAGGAAGTGATCCATTTCCGGTATCAGCGCATGATCCGTTACAAGGGTAGGTGGCATTTGGAGGAACGGGCAGTCCTGCCGGGGTATATTTTCCTGTCTGGGACAGAAAAAGCGATATTAAAGCGGCAGGTATGGGAAAGAAAAGAAAGCGGGGATATTAGCATGGCTCCGTGTGAGCCGCCTTATCTGAAATACCTGTGTACGAAAGGCAATTTGGTAGGGATGTCCAGAGGAAACATTAAAAACGGGATATTGGAAATAACCAGCGGACCCCTCCGGGGGAGGGAGCAGTTGGTGAAAAAAATTGACCGGCATAAGAGGACGGCGGAGATAGAAATCCCTCTTGAAGGCCGGAACCGACGAGTTACCGTTGGGCTTGAGATATACGAGAAACAGATATAAACAAGATTAAGCACCGGTTTTGCTTCCTATGCACAGGCCAGTGTATGGAAGTTTGCTGCTGACGCAGCACGCGGGCTGCGTGGCGAGTAGGGAAGAGCCATCTTCCCCTACTCAATTGCCATGACAAGATTGAAAGAGAAATTCAGCAAACGTAAGGAGCGGAGGCATGTTCAAACGAAAAGATGATTTAAAACCGTTTGAGTCCAAGGTGTGGCTGGCAAGCCCGACCATGCATGGAGAAGAATTGAAATATATGACAGAAGCTTACGAAAGTAATTGGATGAGCACAGTTGGCCAGAACATAAACGAAGTGGAAAAGATCGCCGCTGAAAAATCCGGCATGAAGTACGCCGTTGGCCTTTCCTCCTGTACCGCTGCGCTCCACCTGTGCTGCAAGCTGGCGGGAGAGAAGCTATATGGAAAGCCTGTCATTTCTCACGGTACATTGGAAGGCAAGCGGGTGTTCTGTTCCGATATGACATTCAGCGCAACCCTGAATCCGGTGGTATATGAAGGCGGCATTCCTGTGTTCATTGATACAGAGTATGATTCCTGGAATATGGATCCGGTGGCATTGGAGAAAGCCTTTGAAATTTATCCGGATGTGAAACTGGTAATATCCGCAGAACTTTACGGCTTTCCGGGGCGCATGGACGAGATCAAGAGGATTTGTGAGAAACACGGCGCGCTGTTAATCGAAGACGCGGCCGAGGCGATGGAAGCGGCTATAGATGGCAGGCAGTGCGGCACTTTTGGAGATTACAGTGCGGTGAGCTATAACGGTAACAAGATTATCACCGGGTCAAGCGGCGGATGCCTGCTGACGAATAGCATTGAGGATGCGAATAAAGCAAGGAAATGGAGCACCCAGTCAAGAGAAAGCGCCCCGTGGTATCAGCATGAGGAAGTTGGCTATAACTACAGAATGTCAAATGTGATTGCCGGCGTGATCCGTGGGCAGTACGGATATCTGGAGGAACATATAAAGCAGAAGAAGGCTGTTTGGGAGAGGTACAGAGACGGGCTGAAAGACCTGCCTGTGTCCATGAATCCGATAACGGTTGGCACGGAGCCAAATTACTGGATGAGTGCGTTGATTATAGATGAAGACGCCATGTGCAGGCAGGTAATAGGCGAGAAGGAAGCACTGTATAGCGGTGAACCCGGTAAGAGCTGCCCGACAGAGATTCTGGAAGCGATCGGGAGTATCAATGCGGAAGGCCGGCCAATATGGCGGCCTATGCATATGCAGCCTATGTACAGGATGCAGGAGTGTGTCGGAAAGGATGGGAGCCTTAGATGTCGGACGAATGCTTATATTAAAGAGAGCGGCTGCTTGGATATCGGGGCGGATATCTTTAATAGAGGGCTGTGCTTGCCGAGCGATAATAAGATGAGTATTGAGCAGCAGAATAAAGTGATTGAGATTATTAAAAGGTGTTTTGAGTAGAGGGGAAGTTATTTTCGATGGATAAAATTACGGTAAAAAATATTTGCGATTTCCTGAAATCCAGAGACATAGAATATCGGCTTTCAAGTGATTCGCCTGTCACAATCACGGGTTTTTGCCCACTTAACAATCTAAAAGACCATTCCGTTACCTGGGTTCGATCAAACCACAAATTGCCGATTGAGGAACTTAATTCTTATACAAATGTGCTCCTGTTTGCAGAATCAGGTATTGATGTTGGGAATGCTTTATTTCCGGTAATTTTTGTAAAGGAAGTCCAGAGAATATTTTTCCGTGTGACTGAGAGGTTCTTTGGGGAGTTAAACCCGGAAAAGAAAGTTGAGAGAATAGAACCATCAGCTATTGTGGAAACATCATCGATTGGGTCCGGAGTTTATGTGGGGCATCATAGCTATATATCAGAACAAGCTGCTATTGGAAATAATGTCACCATTATGCATAATGTGACAATTGATGGGAAGATAGAGATTGGAGATAACTGTTTTATTGAGTCTGGTACAGTTATTGGCGCATGTGGATTTGGGTATATGGCCAATGAAGAGGGTAATCAGGAGATTGTGCCACATTATGCTGGTGTGCGAATAGGCAAAAACGTACGTATTGGTGCAAACTGTACGATAATCCGAGGGTGTCTTGCGGATACGGTTATAGAGGATGACGTAAAGATTGCTGATCTTGTGTGCATAAGTCATAACGATATCATTAAGAAAGGCGCAATGATTACTTGTGGAACCGTTATTGCTGGCAGCACAACGGTAGGAGAAAGAGTGTGGATGGCTCCAGGTGTTGTGGTGAGCAATGGTGTGGAGATCGGTGATGATGCGTATGTTGGAATCGGCAGCGTGGTGCCTGCAAGGATTAGGAAAGGTAAGAAAGTATTTGGCAATCCGGCAAAATACATATAAAGAGGAGAATGAAGGTGATGCCAAAGGCCAAAAAAACGGTTTATACGAATGTGATAAAGAGATTGTTTGATATAATCCTCAGTCTTATAGCAATTATCATTCTGAGCCCAATTTTGATTACTGTCTCGATAATTGAAATGATAGTCCATGGCCGTCCGATTTTGTTTGCGCAAGAAAGGCCGGGAAAAGACTGCAAGGTTTTCAAAATATATAAGTTTCGGTCCATGACAAATGAAACGGATGAGACGGGGCAGCTTTTGCCAGAAGAACAAAGGCTGACCAAGTTTGGGAAGATCATCAGGAAGTTATCAATAGATGAGCTGCCTGAACTTTTCTGTATTCTCACTGGAAAAATGAGCATTATTGGGCCAAGGCCGCTATTGGTGAAGTATTTACCACTATACAGTGAGCGGCATATGCATCGTCATGATGTAAGGCCGGGTCTTGCGTGCTATTCGTTAAAGCCCATGAAGACATGGACATGGAATGATCAGTTTGAAAATGATATTTGGTATATAGAAAACTGTAGTTTTCTTGTGGATTTGAAAATGATGTTTGTAGTTGCCAAGCAGGCTCTTCATGGCAGTGAATCCAGGGCAAATGATCTTAGAGGAGAGTTTGATGGACAAAATTTATACCAAGGTTCAAATCTGTAGGGAAACCATTTGCACACAGTAGAGAAACGGTTTGGCGTTTAAAAGATAATGCACACAGTAGAGAAATGGTTTGGCGTTTAAAAGATAATCCGTGTTAAGAGAGGCGAGAATCAATGGAACAGAAATTTTTGGATTTTGTTGCGGAAATCATGGAAGTAGATGAGGTATCCATGACTATGTCTTATAACGAAGGGAAATGGGATTCCCTTATGATGCTCACGCTTGTTATGGAACTGGAAGCGGAGTATGGCGTGTCCATTCCTATGGAGAATCTGGGCAATGTGAAGACATTGGCTGATCTATATAAACTTGTGAATTAACCATATCAGGGCAATTGAGATGCCTTGTTGCTAACAGAAAGGGAGACTAGCTGATAATGCCTGATTCAAAAAAGAAAATAGTGCTATTATCGAACATAACTGTCGGCCTGCTTATAAGCAAGCTGTGCAGGAAATATGACTTTTACCAGCCGGAAGGCTATGACACATGGGTGCAGGAAGTGATAAATCCATCGGCCGGACTATATAGTTTTGGCGCTGATGCTGTTGTTGTCCTGTTGGATGGCACAGAGGCGAGAAACTGGAAGAGCGTGGAGGAGGGGAGCGGGAGGCTGGGTTTGTGGAAACAGGCCGTCAGCACCCTGGTATTTAATATCACAACGCTACCCATATTTGTCTCAACCATTGATATCCGTGAGAACCGAATTAAGTCATTGTCAGAGCGAAAGCACAGGTATGAGTGGGGCAATGAATGGTATCAGTTCGTACAAGGGTTGGCAGAGCGTAAGGGCAATGTATATATCTTTGACCTTGCTGACACGATTTCAGAAATCGGACGGAAGCAGTTCTACTCCAATAAGATGTGGTACATGGGCAGCGTGCCGTATTCCAGGGATGGCCTGAATGCGGTGGCAACAGAGATAAACAGGGTACTTGGCTCTGCGTTCAGTTCCCGTAAAAAGATTATTGCTTTAGACCTTGATGATACTCTCTGGGGCGGCATAATCGGTGAAGATGGCATTGACGGAATTGAGCTTTCTGACCATAAAGAAGGCCAGAGATATTATGATTTCCAACGGCAGATGCTTGAAATGAAGAACCGCGGCATTGTGCTTGCGATAAATAGCAAAAACAACTTAGAAGATGCTGAGGCAGCGATCCAGGGGCATCCGGCTATGCTTCTTAGGGATGAAGATTTTGTGAGCCGCAAGATTAATTGGGAGAACAAGGCCATCAACCTGAAAGCTATGGAAAGTGAACTGAATATCACAGAGGGCGGTTTCATCTTTATCGATGATAATCCGGTACAAAGGGAGACGGTAAAGGGCGAATGCCCGGAGATGCTGGTTCCTGATTTCCCGGAGGATACGACGGAGTTATTGACGTTCGCAGAGGATATCTGGTTCGACTATTGCAGGCCACTGAGGGTATTAGGCGAGGATCGGAAAAAGACGCAAATGTACCAGAATGAGGCGAAGCGCAAGCAGGAAATGAGTGTGAGCTTTAACCTGGATGAGTATATAGCAAAGCTTGAGATGGCCGTTGACATCCACAGGATGAGAGAGTCAGAGATTGAGCGCGTGGTGCAGTTGATCAACAAAACAAACCAGTTTAACGTAACCACAAAACGATATATACGCGCCGAAGTCGAGGCGATTGCCGCAAACCCAAATAACGCTATCTATGTTGCCTACAGCTCCGACAAATATGGTGACAGCGGTTTGGTCAGTGTGGTTATTCTGATTGGGGATGGGTCAGACGCCCGCATTGATACATTCCTGATGTCCTGCCGTGTCATGGGAAGAAAGCTGGAGGATGTGATGATCAATGAAATTGCCGCGAAGTATGGCGGTAAGTTGACTGGCGAATTCATTCCCACAGCTAAAAACGCTCCGGTAAAGGAACTGTACGACAGGCTGGGATTTGAGATGGTTGCAGACGAGGACGGCCACAGGATATATGAGCTGAAGGAATACCAGAAGAAGGCATTTGAATCCTATAAAGAGATAAAGTTTGAAGGCTGAACGAGACGAGGATTGAAGGGATGAAAATTGACCATATAGGATATGCGGTCAAACGGATAGACAGGGCATTGAATGTATTTGAGAAGCTGGGCTTTGTGTTTGGACAGGTAATTGATGATGCGGAGCGAAACGTAAAACTGGCGTTTGGTGAGAAGGACGGCTACAGAATTGAACTTGTGGCTCCTTTGGATAAGAAGGCAGAGTCGCCGGTTGACCGGTATCTGAGTAATGCTGCCGGGACTCCATACCATATCTGTTATCAGAGTGAAGAACTGGATAGGGATGTGGAGAAATTGGAGAAACAAGGGTTTAAGGTTGTTATCAAACCCAGGGCGGCGATAGCGTTTGGTGGCAGAAGGGTTGTGTTCATGATGAATATTGGCTTTGGATTGATGGAGATTGTGGAAAAAGCGAGTAATAGTAATTATGGATTTCAAACGAAGAAGGAGACAGTCATGTAATGAAGATATTGGTGTTTGCCCCTCATAATGATGATGAGGTCTTAGGCGTTGGAGGAACAATTGCGAAATATGTGGCTGCCGGGCACACGGTTTATGTTTGTGAGGTAACATGTGGGGGAAACTATAAACCAATCCAGGAAGAAGCGAAAGCGGCACATGAACTTTTGGGTATTAAAAAAACCATCTTTTTAGATTTGCCTGTCGTGGAACTCAAAAATTTATCACCAAAGGAACTTAACAAGTCAATCGGAGATGTTGTAAACAAGATAAGGCCCGATGTTGTATATACTCCGTTTATTGGAGATATGCACATTGATCATAAAGAGGTTACGGAGAGTGTTCTTGTTGCTGTAAGACCCGTGAACGGTTGTTCAGTAAAAACAGTTTATATGTATGAAACGCTTTCAGAGACAGGTTGGAATATTCCGTCCGGTGAAAGGACTTTTAGTCCGAACACATGGATCGATGTTACGGATACTCTTGAGCAGAAAATTAAGGCGATGGAATGTTATCGTACCCAGCTCAAAGAGTACCCTAATCCCAGGTCATTAGATGGGATTCGTGCCTTGGCAATGTTCAGAGGGTCTACGATTAGTGTGAAATATGCGGAAGCATTTATGATGATCCGTTGTGTTATAGGGAATATCTGAAGGGCGGAAAGGGTAAATGGTACGGTGATATGAATTGGGCTCGCATTTATCATTCGGCTAGAATGTGTTTGATTTTATCTGCTATTGACAGAGCAAAATACTTAAAGAAACATAATATTCTCTATCATATGGGTGATAATTGCATGGTAATGTTCCGCAAAATCCCATTATATCCTAAATTGATTTCCATTGGGAACAATGTGTGGGTAGCATCCAATGTGCATTTTACGCCCCATGATGTGATTCATCAAATGCTTAACAATCTATATGACGGTTATACTTTTCAAGAAAATATAGGCGGTATCAGGATAAAGGATAATTGTTTTATAGGCACAGATAAGATACCATAATTCTCCCGAATGTGTCAATTGGGCCCAATGCAGTGATTGCTGCAGGCTCTGTAATCAATAAAAGTGTTGGGGGTGGGGTATACGGCGGCGTTCCTGCAAAGTACATTTGTTCATTAGATGAATTGGCAGATAAAAGAAAAAGGTATAATGATTTTATTGTGGAAAAGAGAAATGGAGAATTAACCGACAAAATAATTGAGAATTGCTGGAAACGTTTTACGGAAAAAAATGGAGATTGATATGCTAAAGCACAAAAATGCAATTGTGACAGGCGCCGGAAGCGGGATTGGCTTTGCCATCCTAAGCAAATTTGCCGAGAATGGCGCTAATGTGTGGGCTTTCGTTCATAAGCAAACTTCGGAGCTTGAAGAACAGCTTAATCAGATAGCCCAGAAGAATGATGTCTGGATCAGGCCGGTAGAATTTGACTTGATGGATGAGGGGACGGTAAAAAAGTCAGTTAAGCAGGTTCTGTCTGAAAGCGGGAAAGTAGATATTCTTGTAAACTGTGCAGGAATAGTAAATGCGAAAACTTTGGGTATGACATCTTTAGATGAAATGCGGCAGTCAATGAATGCGAATTTCTTTATGCCTTCACTAATTATGCAGTTGGTGTCGCGAAAAATGATGCGGCAAAAATCGGGCAATATGATTAACGTAATTTCCAGGGCCGCACCGGAATACAGGCCGGGGGCTTATGCCTACGGTTCCAGCAAAATGGCTCTGCTGTGGGGAACAAAAGCCGCGGGCAGGGAGCTGGCACCATATGGCATCCGGGTAAACGGTATTGCGCCGGGATTGACAGAAACCAAATTAGGAACGGGCAGGCAGTCGGAAGAGGACATTGAGCGGTACGTCAGCGCGAACAATATTAAGCGCCCTGCACAGCCTGATGAGATTGCGGATACAGTACTATATCTTGCCTCGGATATGTCGTCATATGTATCCGGCCAGATTATCAATTGTGACGGCGGGCGGTATTAGTACTACCTTGCGGAAATTTCAGTGAATTCGGCACTCGCTATTTCCGCAATGCAGTACTAGTTTTTTAAGGATATGGAGGCCAGAATTATGGTACTAGCGGTTTTTGGAGCCAGCGGGCAAGGAAAAGAAGTCCGGGAAATTGCGGAATATCAAAATGCTGTTGAGAATAAATGGGAGAAAATCATCTTCATTGACGACAATAAGCCGGAAGGTGAATTTATGGGCCTCGAGATGATGCAGTTAAATACTGCCATTGAGAAATATAAAAGGATTGAATTTGTGATCGCAGTAGGAGAACCAAAAACAAAAAAGAAAATATATGAACGTTTATTATCGTTAAACTGTGAATTGGGAAATGTAGTTTCGCCCGATAGCCAAGTAAGCCCTTATTGCAGGCTGGGCAGAGGAATTGTGGTAAAACGGGGGGCCATTATAAGCGCGGATGCAGAAATCGGAGATGATACAACGATTCAGTCGTATGCCTGCATTGGACATGATGCGGTAATCGGAAAGCATTGCCAAATTTCCACTCACGTTGATATTGGCGGACAGACAATAGTTGGTGATTGTGTGTTTGTTGGATTAAATGCCCCTGTCAGGGAACTGCTGACAATTGGAGATAATGCTATTATTTCTGCCGGAGCGGTAGTCTTGAAAAACGTGGAGGCTAATGTAACCGTGATGGGAAATCCGGCCCGTGTGATTTCACGAAATGATGAGGGCGGCAGAGTATTTCATTGATGGGAGAAGTGTAATGAACAGATTGGTATTTAGAGGCGGCAGAGTAATAGGAGACGGTGAACGGCCCTACATAGTAGCTGAACTTAATTCCAGCCATAACGGAAAGGTTGAAATGGCAAAGCAGATGATTGATGCCGCGAAAGATTGTGGCTGTGATTGTGTGAAGTTCCAGTCGTGGTCGGCGGATTCACTGTATGCGGATGAGTATTATAAGAATAATCCCATTTCCAAAAGGATTGTGACGAGGTTTGCGTTGAAGCCGGATCAGCTTTTCGAATTAAGTGGCTATTGCAAAGAAGTGGGGATTGATTTCTCGTCCACGCCTTACTCGAAGGAAGAGGTGGATTTCCTGGCAGATAAGACAGATGCACCTTTTATCAAGATAGCTTCCATGGAAATCAATAACTTAGCCTATTTGGGATACATAGGTGAAAAAGGTATTCCTATAGTGCTGTCCACAGGAATGTCAACGATTGATGAGATCAGGGATGCGGTGAGTGTGATCGAGGCTACAGGGAATAAGCAGCTTTGCATCCTGCATTGTGTGTCTGTTTATCCTGCCCAGCCGGAAATCATTAACCTGAACAATATAGCCATGCTGCAGGAAGAGTTTCCGGATTATCCCATTGGATACTCCGACCACACGATTGGATATGAGGTCGCCTCTGCATCCATAGCGTTAGGCGCGGCACTTGTAGAGAAACATTTCACGCTTGACAATAAGAAGATGGGCATGGACAACAATATGGCGACGGAGCCAAAGGAGATGAAGAGCCTTGTTGATGCCTGCCAGAGCGTATTCAGGGCGATGGGGGCCAAGGAGAAAAAATTGTTGGAAGGCGAAGAAGAGCAGCGGTTAAAGATGCGCAGAAGCCTTGTAACCACCAGGGAGATTCATTGTGGGGCAGTTTTGGCAGCGGAAGATATAGAAGCAAAAAGACCTGGGGACGGAATCACTCCGGATCATCTGGGTGATGTAATAGGAAAGGTTG
This sequence comes from uncultured bacterium, assembly GCA_947383005.1. Lineage (GTDB taxonomy): Bacteria > Bacillota > Clostridia > Lachnospirales > Lachnospiraceae > Brotaphodocola. The sequence goes on from CANDBT010000027.1 coordinate 40,410, forward strand.
TGAATACAGATATTCCCAAAGGATATCGGATTAAACCAGAACATTTGTATTAGTACTGCATTGCGGAAATAATGGTGAATACAGTGCTTGATATTTTCGTCATCTGTGCGTCTGCAAAGCGACGTTCTACACTCCGTTCCGGTCCTTGCTGAACAAGCGCCACTGGCGCTTAGCAACGTAGTGGTGCCTACGTCTAGCTTTGCAGGCGTGCAGAGGGCGGAAATAGCGAGTGCCGAATTCACCGGAATTTCCGCAAGGCAGTACTAGATAACAAGGAGGAAGAAAACATGAGTAACTTGGAGAAATACAATGCTGCATTTATGGAGTGCCTGGAGATAACAGAAGGCCAGTTGGCCGGCCTTAAATACCAGGATATTACCGCATGGGATTCTGTCGGGCATATGGGGCTCATTGCTGCTCTTGAAGATGCGTTCGATATCATGTTTGACACGGATGATATCATTGACTTTAATTCTTATGAAAAAGGAAAGGAAATTCTTGCGAAAGATGAGTACGGGGTAGAGTTCTGATGGAAAGAATATGGAATTTGGAAGAACACAAAGGCAAGGCTGCCCTTATCGATGAATTTGGCGGAGAGCTGACCTATGAGGCATTGAATTCAAAGGCCCATAATCTTGCAGGAAGAATCGGCCATCGTTGCCTTGTTTTTTCCTTTTGCCGGAATGAGATTGGATCTGTGTTGGGATATACGGCCTTTTTGAATCATGGCATAGTGCCGGTCATGGTGAGCAGCCATTTGGAAGAGACATTGTTGAATAATCTGCTTGGCACCTACAGTCCGGAGTATCTGTGGGTTCCGGCTGATCAAGTGGAGCAGTTCCCGGAAATGTGTGTGGAGCATGAGGCGTATAACTATGCCCTGTTGAAGACTGGGTATGAGGTCAAATATTCTCTTTATGACGAGCTTGGGCTTCTGATTACGACATCCGGTTCCACTGGTTCCCCGAAACTCGTCCGTCAGTCCTATACAAATTTGCTGGATAACGCACGCTCCATCGCGGAGTATCTGAAATTGGATCATACAGAGCGCCCGATCACTACGCTTCCGATGAACTATGTGTATGGGCTTTCTGTCATCAATTCCCATTTTCTTGTCGGGGCGACACTTCTTCTTACGGATAAAGGGCTGATGCAGAAGGAATTTTGGAACTTCTTCAAAGAGAAAGAAGCCACTTCTTTTGGCGGAGTTCCCTATACTTACGAGATGCTGGACAAGCTGCGTTTCTATCACATGAAGCTGCCAAGTTTAAGGACCATGACACAGGCTGGAGGCAAAATTACGCCTGAGCTTCATGAGAAGTTCGCCGCATATGCAGAAAAGCAGGGAAAGAACTTTGTGGTCATGTATGGAGCGGCAGAGGCAACAAGCCGGATGGGCTATCTTCCGCCAGAGAAAGCCGTGGAAAAGAAAGGGTCGATGGGGATTCCGATTCCTGGAGGGAAATTCACCTTGGTTGGAGCGGATGGGCAAAAAATTTCCGAACCATTGACCACAGGCGAGCTTGTTTACGAAGGTAAAAATGTTACCCTTGGATATGCCGAGTGTGGCGAAGATTTGATAAAAGGTGATGAGCGTCACGGGAAGCTGGAAACTGGCGATATGGCGCAGTTTGATCATGACGGTTTTTATTATATTGTTGGCCGAAAGAAGAGATTCCTGAAAATCTATGGCAACCGTGTAAATCTGGATGAAATAGACCGCTTAATTAAAGGCGAGTTTGAGATCGAGGTTGCAAGCGCCGGCGTAGATGACCATATGTACATTTTTGTAACAGACGCAGGGAAAGCAGAGCTGGTGCGGGATTTCGTTGTGAACAAGACAAAACTGAATCCGGTGGCGTTCAAAGTAATTACGATTGACGGGATTCCCAAAAATGATTCCGGGAAGACACTTTATAAGGAACTGGCCAAATATTATGAGTAAACCACAAGTCCAGAACACTCAGCGTAGCCCGCTACACCTCTGTTTCTGAACTTGCACACTCGAAAAAATATCCTCGAAAATTTACACAGGAACTTCAAGTACGGAGTACTAGGAAGACGCGGAGGTGCAAATTGTGAAAAGAGAACATCTGCAAGTAGCTCTGCGCACTTGCTGCGCTGAGCGTACACGCGCCATGCAGCTCGTCTGCATGTGTGCATGCAGTTCATATTTGCACCGTACTTTTCATAGGAATTTGTTTCAGGAAGACGCGGAGGTGCAAATATGAACTTTGAAAAAATATTAGAAATCCCACCATTTTCCTTGAATGAGGCCGAGAAGGGGAAGCTGCTCACGGAGCGCCTGGCAGAGCTTACGAAACTTCATTGTGATAAATGCGGGAAATACAGGAATATGCTGGAAGCCTCCGGGTTTGATGCTGAAGCTGTGCAAAGTTATAAGGATATTCCGTTTCTTCCGGTCCGTCTGTTTAAGAAACTGGAATTGAAATCCGTAAGTAAGGATGACATTGTGAAGACGATGACGTCCTCGGGGACAACAGGACAGGCGGTAAGCAGGATTTATTTGGATCGAACGACTTCTTCCAACCAGCAGAAAGCCATGGTAAAGATCGTGTCGGAGTATACCGGTTCTGGCCGTATGCCCATGATTATCATTGATTGCCCGGGCGTGGTGAAGAACAGGGCTATGTTCTCCGCCCGTGGAGCAGGAATCCTTGGATTCTCCGTTTTTGGGACAAAGAAGATTTATGCCCTGAATGATGATATGAAACTGGACGTGGAAGGCCTGAAAAATTTTTTGGAAAAGTATGAAGGCCGGAAAATACTTCTTTTTGGATTCACTTTTATGATCTGGCAGCATTTCTACAAGGAATTGCTCCGCTTGAAAGAAGAGGGCGTTGTTTTTGACCTGTCGAATGGAATCCTTATTCATGGAGGTGGCTGGAAGAAACTCGCGTCAGAGGCTGTCAGCCATGATGAATTTCATAAGAGATTAGAAGATGCGTGCGGGCTTTATGATATTCATGATTATTATGGCATGGTTGAGCAAACCGGATGCATTTACATGGAGTGCGAGTGCGGGCATCTCCATGCCAGCAATTTTTCCGATGTCATTATCCGCAGGCCGTTGGACTTTTCGGAAGCAGATATTGGAGAAGCCGGTATTATCCAGGTGGTAAGCACGATCCCGGAATCCTATCCCGGCCACAGCCTGCTGACTGAAGATGAAGGCGAGGTTCTTGGCATTGACGACTGCCCATGCGGACGCAAGGGCAAGTATTTCAAAGTCAATGGACGATTGAAAGACGCGGAAATAAGGGGGTGCAGCGATACTTATGCAGCCAAATTTTGATTTATTGAATAAGGTTACTTATCTGATAGGTTCCGCTGAACTTACCGTACAGCTTCCGGATGTGCCGGCAAAGCAGCCCTTTGATGAAAGTATCTTGAAATTTTTGAATGATGTGTCGGGAAAACTTATGGGAAACCGTGTATCAAAAACATACCCGGATGTTATCACTTTTGCTTTCTGGATTCGGAAAGCCTCTGTTTTGAGGATGAAGGAACGTTTGGGAAAGAAGGATGATGCCTTCCATCTTGGCAGGGGCGTAGCTTTCCATATTGCCCCTTCCAATGTACCGGTCAATTTTGCCTATTCCCTGGTTGCCGGGCTTCTTACAGGAAACGCGAATGTTGTCCGTGTGCCGGGCAGGGATTTCCCACAGGTCGGGATAATTGCAGAGGCAATCAAAAGTGTTTTGGAGCAGCATGAGGAAATGCGGGCATATATACAGCTTGTCCGATATGGCAGGGATAAGGATATCAATGATCTGTTTTCATCGATTGCGGATGTCCGTATTGTGTGGGGCGGTGATCGGACGGTTGCGGAGCTGAGAGAATCCCCCCTGCCGCCTCGTTCCGGGGAAATCACCTTCGCTGACCGTTACTCCTTGGCGGTGATCGACAGTGATTCCTACCTGAATATTGAGGACAAGGAACGGGTGGCGGATGATTTTTATAACGACACATTCTTTACGGATCAAAACGCCTGTACCAGTCCTCGTATTGTGGTATGGACAGGCAATAGAACCGAAGAGGCGAAGAAGGTATTCTGGGAAACCGAGCACAGGCTTGTTGAAAAGAAATATGCCTTTCAGCCAATACAGGGAATCAACAAGCTGACAAGCAGTTACCTGATCGCTGCGGCAGAGCCGGAAGTAAAAATTGAGGAAGGCCCTGATAATCGGATCGTCCGCGTCAGGGTTTTGGAGGCCACAGAACGCCTTATGGACTATCGGGATAACAGCGGATACTTCTATGAGTATGACTGCAGGGACATTCTTGAAATCAAAGGTATTTGCAATGATAAAAGATGCCAGACAATCGCCTATATCGGAGACAAAAAGACAGTCCTGCCATTAATTGAAACTGGAGTAAAGGGAATCGACCGTGTTGTGCCGATAGGGAAGACGATGGATTTTGATTTAATATGGGATGGATATAATCTCCCGGCGTTCCTTACCAGAACCGTTGTGCTGGCATAGGCTCAGAGAAAGTAATACCGGAACTATTAATGGTTATGTAGTTGTGAGCACGGATACTGTGAGGTTGCATCATGTATGTATGGGTAATCGGCAAAGCGATACCGTCCAAAAAGAATAATATGTACGGCAGTTTCGAATTTGAACAGGCTTCGATGCTGGCAAAGCATGGGGTAAAGGTGATTTATGTCGGTCTTGATTTCCGGCCAATCCATAGATGGAGAAAATGGGGAATGCATCGGGAACAGTTTGGAGAAGTGTGCGCTTATGAATTCGATCTTCCTATCAGGCCGATTCCGTTTTTCCAGAACAAAATTGAGCAGTTCTTTTGCAGGAACCTGTATCGAAAAATTGAACGGGAACAGGGAACGCCGGATTTGATCCATGTACATTTTCCGGCATTGAGGAGTTATTACATCCATGAGGAGTATCAGAAGCGTGGCGTGAAAATTTTCGCTACGGAACATTGGACTCAGGTTCAGCGAAAGGAACTGCCGCACTGGTGCAGGAAGAATCTTAACTGGTTTGTTGGAAATGCAGACGTTTTTGCTTGTGTTGGCGAACCGTTGAAGGAAAGTATTATTGAATATACTGGTTCCAACAAAGAAATCATGGTTATTCCGAATATCATAAACCATGAATTTCGATATATCCCGCAGGAACCGAAAGAACATTTTTCTTTTATTGGTGTTGGACGTTTGGTTCAGGTCAAGAGATTTGATTTGATGATTGAAGCGTTTGCAAGAGCTTTCCCTAATAATAAAGATATTGAATTGGTTATAGCAGGTGGCGGGGAGAAGTATGCAAATCTGAAAAAACAGATAAGGGGTCTGGGGGTGGAAGAGCGTATCCGCCTTCTTGGAGTGTTGTCCCGTGCGGAAACCGCACAAGAAGTTCAAAAAGCTGACGCACTCATTTGCGCCAGTAATTTTGAAACCTTTGGCGTACCGATTATAGAAGCATGGGCTTGCGGAAAACCAGTTATTGGTACAGACGCGTTAGGTTTTCTGGAATACATGAATGAGGAACTTGGCTACATTGTTGAACACGATAATTTGCCGCAAATGATCGATGCGATGAAGAACCTTTATGAACGCCGAGAACAATTTGACCCTGCATATATATCAGAGTTCGCTGTTTCTCATTTTGGTGAAGATGCTGTTGCCAATCAGTTGATTGCTCTTTATAAGAGTGTGATGGGGGGAGAGACGGTATGATATGTGAGAAAAGAAAAGAGAAAATATGCTGTGTAGCATATTATACAGATGCTTCTCTGAAATCGGAATCACGTCGTGAGAATATGTCGGTTATGCCTATAGTAGATTATCTGCACGAAAAAATACAGGCACAGGGGTTTGGAATGCGGGTGATTGCACCTACGGAAACGGTGGATGGTCATAAATACTATAAAAGCAGGAATGAATGTCTGAAAAATGGCATTGAATTGTACAGTTGTGCAACAAAAGGGCATAAAAGCCGTGTGGGAAAAGCAATTAACCGGATTGTTATTTCGATCTCATTAACCTGGAATATGATAAAGAATACACATACCGGTGATAAAGTATTCGTTTATCATGATCCCTCAAATGTCGCGGCTTTGCTATTGGTAAAAAGGATAAGGAAACTCAAATACATCTTATATTTTGGGGAGGTTTACCAGCATGTTTATCCCGACACTTGTAAACGGGTGAAGAAGTATGAATGGAAATTAATCCGGAATTCGGATGCCTACATACTTTCTACAGAGGAACTGAAAAGGTATACAGGCGATAAACCGTATATCGTTTTAAATGGTATCTACAAGCCGGAACGAAGTTATCCGAAGTTGGAATTTGCACGGGATGGCAGAATTAACCTTTTGTATGGCGGTAAAATTTCAAAAACAATGGGGGCATTCAAAGCGGCGGAGCTGGCGAAATACTTGGACAGGCATTATTGCATTCGGATAATTGGAACAGGCGATAAGCGGGAAGAGGATGAGCTGAAGGAAATAATCAAAGATGTAAATGAAAATGGACACGGCGCTGAGGTCATATTTGACGGGAAAAAAATCGGTGATGAATATAAGCGGTATGTACAAAGTTGTCAGATTGGATTGAGCATACGGGAAATTGAGGGTAAATTCAACAAGTCTTCATTTCCATCTAAGATCTGTTCTTATCTTTGTAACGGGCTTGCCGTAGTAAGCACGCCCATACCAACGGTTGTTAGCTCTCAGTTGTCAGAGGATATCAGTTTTTCGGAAGATATGAGTGTTGAATCGATTGTGAAAGCAGTGGAAGATTCTTTCTTAAAATTCGACGGAGAGCGAATACGAAAAAAGATACAGGCATTGGATACAACGTTTTCGGATGAACTGATGAAATTGCTTGAAAAAATGCCGTGCTGAACAGATTCTTGCAGATAGATATTGGCAGAATGGAGAATGTGTATGGTAATAAGAATAACGAAAAAAGAATTTGCGTCATTTATGCTTATTTTTATCCTGACAGTCGTATCTAATGATACTTTTCTGTTTGGGTCAAATATCAATGAAAAAATGACTGCCTTGCCCAGGTATGGTCTTTTAGCATTTGCGATTTTCTTCGGCCTGAAACTGATGGCCAAAAAGAGAATTGCTTCCTGGGATTTTGTCATGGCAGGGTTAATGGCTTTACTGATGACAGCCTCATGTCTGCATAATCATATATCAACGAGCTTTCTTGTTGTAAAAAATGTAATTCTTTTTTCTGGATTTTTCTTTTGCCAATATTATGATTTTGAAATATGGTCAAGGTATTTTAGGAAAGTAATGCTTTTTTTGTCGGTTTGCTCTATAGCCATGACGCTGTTTGCCTATATAACACCGTCTTTAATATTAGCTTTACCTAAGGCTACAAACACGGCCGCAGTCAGGATGTATGTAGGCTTTTTTTCCGGGATTCTGGATGATGCGATGAATAATACCACTTTCATCAGATGCCCGGGGGTATTTTGGGAACCGGGGGTTTATCAAATTTATTTGAACATTGCCATATTGCTGACGCTGTATTCATCAGAAAAGAAAAAAAACAAGTCTATTATTGTATACCTGATAGCGCTTTTATTCACTTTCTCCACGACAGGTTTTATTGCTGTAGCGTGGATATTTGCTACAACTGTTATTTTCTCTAAAAACACAAAGAGAAGTGCGAAAAAAACGATTATTTATTTCGTCCTTCTTACATTTGCGCTTTTGGCAGCCTTGTTTTTGAGTGAGACACAGTTATTTCATTTCGTGTTTGGAAAATTGAACGGTACCAATGGGTCCTATACAGCAAGGCTTGCTGGTTTCGTAATTAATTATGAGATTGCGCTTGACAATCCTATATTTGGATTTGGGCCTGATATGATTAAAATGTCTGATGAATTTATAAAAAGATCAAGCGCTTCAACGATTGTTTTTGGGTCGACCAGGCATAATACAAACACGTTAATGTATCAATTCGCGGCATTCGGGATTCCATTTGGATTGTTATATTTATTTGGGACTTTTAATTTTGGCCGTCAGTTGGCGAATAATAAAATGGCAATTTTATCGATTTTTGGAACCCTTGTGATTTTATATATAGGTGAAAATTTGTTTTCATCAATATTTCCGTACATTATTGTTTTTTATGGAATAAAAGCGATTTCCCATTCCCGGGAAAGAGTGAAAAGAAATGAACTGGTGAGGGCAGCGGAGGGCATTCATCGATGAAAATACTATGGATTTCTAATGTGGTTATCCCTATGGTGTGCCAGGAATTAAACATTCCTGCTACTGTTCTTGGCGGGTGGATGGATAGTGTGGCACGCAGGATGGCTAAAGAGCATGAAATGGTATTTGTGTTTCCGAACAGGAGCGGGAACATTGAAAGCCACAAGGAAAACTTTGGATTCTATGGGTTTAGCAAGTGTAATGAAAATTATTTTGAATCAATGATTAAATCTGAGAATCCCGAGCTCATTCATATTTGGGGTACGGAAATGAAGCATAGTATGTGTATGATTAGAGCTTGCCGGAAATGTGGTTTTCTTGACAGGACAGTTGTATCCATTCAAGGATTGATCCATTACATTGCGGATTACCACTATTATGCGGGGCTGCCATATAAAGCAATAAAAGCGAAGACTTTTCATGATCTTGTATTCCGCAATTCCGTGTATGACCAGTGTAAAAAATATAAGGTTAGGGGACAATATGAAATTGAAGTACTAAAAAACGCCAGGTATGTGATAGGACGGACAGAGTGGGATTATGAAAGTGTAAAATTAGTTAATCGGAATATTGAGTATTTTAAATGCAATGAATCATTACGGGACGTTTTTTATGAACAGTCATGGGATATAGAGAAATGTGATCCATTGCAGATTTTTATGAGCCAGGGACATTATCCGCTAAAAGGATTACACGTAGTGGCAGATGCACTGCAATATGTCCATGAGCAGTATCCGGGCATCAAGCTTGTAGTGATAAGCAAAGATGTGTATAAACAGCCAGTATATAAAATTACTGCTTATCAAGCTTACATTAAGAAGCTTATTGAGAAATATAACCTTAGAGGCAATGTTGTTTTTGCACCGCAAATGGACGCTGCGAAGATGGCTGACACCATCTGTAAATCGCGGATCTTCATTAACGCATCTTCCATTGAAAATTCTTCTAATTCATTAGGTGAAGCTATGCTGATTGGTTGTCCATGTATAGCAAGTAACGTAGGTGGGACAAGTACTTTTATAACCGATGGCGTGGATGGATTACTGTATCCGTTTAATGAACCTTATACTTTGGCTGTTAAGATTTTGAAGTTGCTATCTGACAAGAGTTTAAGCAAGAAGCTATCGGACAATGCAAGGGACAGGGCATCTGAGATATTTGACAGGGATAAGAATTTTCATGCTATGTTAGATGTATACAAGAAAATGTTAGGTGGTTAGTATATGAAAACTAAAAGCAATAATGAATTTCTTATAAGCATTGTTGTGCCTGTTTATAACATTGAAGAATATTTATATAATTGTGTTGATTCCATTATAAAGCAGACGTACAGAAATATTGAGATTATTTTGGTTGATGACGGCTCAACAGATAAAAGTGGTATAATCTGTGATGAATTTGCAAACAGGGACGAACGGATCAAAGTTATACATAAAAAGAATGGCGGATTATCAGATGCCAGGAATGCAGGGATAGATGCTGCAAAAGGCGAGTACATAGGATTTGTAGACGGTGACGACTATATTGATCAAAAAATGTACGAGATATTATTGAGCGCCTGTATCCGGAACAAAGCGCAAATTGCTATGTGTGGCCGTAAAACAGTTGACGAGAATGGAAATATAATTAAAGAAATGTTTACCCTCGCAGATGAGACATTGTATACAGGTAAAGAGGCTGTGGAACATTTACTTCGGTGGGATTCCTGTGATTCTTCAGCGTGTGATAAACTATATAGCCGCATTTTATTCGATAAAGTGAGGTATCCGTCAGGGGTGATGTCAGAAGACTATCCGGTTACTTCCAGGCTTATGATATCTGCCAATATGGTTGTTCATGTGGGTCATCCACTTTATAACTATGTACAAAGAACCGAAAGCATTACACACCAATTGTTTACAAGAAAGCGAATTGACGTCTTAAAACAAGTCGATATTATGACGGATTTCATATTGGATAAGTTTCCTGATTTAAAACCACAATGTGATTATTTTACAGGAAAGCAATTGATATCGATACAAAGATATGCATTTTACAATACTGATCCGGAAATGAGAAATTCTATGATTGAGGTTTGTGATGTCTGCAAAAGGGAAAAAGCTAAAATTATAAAAAACAGACTATTTACCAATAAAGAAAAAAGACGTTTTTTGGAGAGAAATTTCCTTTTGCCGTTTAAAGCAAGATTTTTGGGAGGCGATAGATAATGCTGATGGGAAGCTTTATGAATAAGTTTTTGAGACACTATTTATATGGTTGCAAATGCGATAATTCTCACTATATTTCATATCTAAGGAGAAAAGGAGTATATATTGGAAAAGGTACCATTTTTTATGATCCTATAAGTAATGTAATTGACGAAACAAATCCCAAATTACTAAAAATTGGAAATAATGTACGAGTAACACATGGGGTTGTGATATTAACTCATGATTATTCATGGTCAGTGATTGCGGGAAAATACGGAGAATGCATTGGAGGGGTGGCGCCTGTTACTATCGGAGATAATGTATTCATAGGTATGAACGCTATAATATTAAAAGGGTCAACTATAGGTAGCAATGTTGTAATCGGCGCAGGTAGTGTCGTAACATGTGATTGTGAATCTAAGAGTGTTTATGCAGGCGTTCCGGCAAAAAAAATCATGTCGCTTGAACAATATTATGAGAAAAAAAAGATTGCACAAATGTCTGATGTGCAAACAATAGTACATTCTATACAAAATGAAATGGAAAGAAGGAGTGCACTGAGGGAATATGCGGCAATTTTTGAGGACTATAGATGCAACGCCGTGCAAAAATTAATTAATGATACAGGATATAAAGAAGTATGCAATAGATTCTACGAAGTATATTCACGGCCTTTTGCTGATTATTATGAATTATTAAAATTTATGGAAACTAAGTAGGAGTAAATCAATTTATAGGCAATCTTTCAAGACCAAGTTTATGAAGAAGTTAGCAGTGGATTAAGATATTTATGAGTAATAAATTTCATAAGAACATGGGATTTTAGAGGTTATTTATAGGCATGAAATATACAGGAGATGTTTGCAATAAAATGAAAGTTTTAATATATGAAAATGAAAAATACTTGAAACCTACAGGCGGTTCTTCAGGGTACTGCTATAATATCTTGATAGAGAGAAACAAAAGAAAAGATGAAAGAATCAATTTTATTGTTGACAAAAAAGAAAACAAAACTATTCGTACGGTGAAAAATATTGCAAAAAAAATGATTATTAACTTTAAATCTATAGGAAATAGTGTTAATCCGGATGAAGAAATGGTAAGGCTTATACGGAAAACAAGGGAAGGTTCTCAACGGAGAGGAGTAATTGACTTATCAGGGTACGATGTTGTACATTTTGAGTCTACTTTTGACCTTTATAAAAAAAGAACGGATCTTGAAAATTATAATGGAATTGTTGTTCTGACATCGCACTCGCCGAAAGTATTTCATCGTGAAATCATTGAGGATTATACAAAAAAAGAGATTTATGAGAAGCATAAAAAAATTTTTGATGAAGCGGAAGAAATTGATGAATACGCATTTAAGCGGGCTGATTACATAATATTTCCTTGCGCGGGCGCTGAAGAACCATATTTTCATTCATGGAAGAAGTATGAAGAACTGAGAGATCCAAACAAGATTAAATATGTGCCAACTGGAGTGATACCGGTTACAGCCAGAAAGACCCGGGAGGAAATAAGGAAACAATATCATATTCCAGATGACGCTATACTACTATCGTTTGTAGGCAGACACAACTTGGTAAAAGGGTATGATCTTTTAATAGATATTTTTAATCATCTTAACCAGGACAATATTTATGTAATTTGTTGTGGGAAAGTATCAGAAATTAAATATCCACAATCAGAAAGATGGATCGAAGTGGGGTGGACTGATGATCCGTACTCTATTGTTAATGCTTCTGATATTTATATATTACCCAATAGAGAAACATATTTTGATATAGCTATGCTTCAGGCTTTGTCATTGGGAAAAATCTCATTATTAACCTATACTGGCGGAAACAAAGAATTCAGCGATACACCTGGCGTATATTTCTTTGATGAAGTTGAATCTGCTATAGAAAGCATACGAAAAATCACAAAACTTGAAAAAGAGGAAATCCTTATGCTTGAGGAAAAACAGCGGCAAGATTTTGCTTTAAAGTATGATATAGGAATTTTTTATGACAAGTATTTGGAAACGTTAGAAGCGCTTGTATGCGCGAAGAATAATTATCGGGGATAGAATATTATGATCCTTAAAGAAAAATCAATTTTAGCGAACGCATTTTTTAATGTGCTGTTTAAATTGGCAAATGTCTTGTTCCCTGTAGTATCATCAGCATATGTTGCCCGGATTCTGCTCAGCGGTGGTGTTGGACGGGTAACTGCTGTTAGTAATAATGTATCTTATTTCATTGTCTTGGCAACTTTAGGCATTCCTGCATATGGAATTCGTGAGGTTGCAAAAAGAAAGAACGATAAAGCGAGACTAAATAAACTCTTTTCTGAATTGATATTAATCAATACCAGACTAACCATAGCTTCATGTTTAATTTTCATAATAGCAGTTTTTATCCTGCCTATTTTTAAACAAGACATGCTGCTGTATCTAATATATGGTGTGTCCATTGCGTTAAATTTTGTAAACATCGAGTGGTTTTTTTATGGCATAGAAGAATATAGGTTTATAGCAATTAGGAGTATCATTTTCAAAATCTTTTCTTTGCTTCTGCTTTTTTTGCTCGTTCATAGTAAGTCTGATATTTACTATTTTGCCGCCATTAGTGTGTTTGGAACGTGCGGTAATTATTTTAGCAATTTATTTCGGGCAAAAAGATATATCCGGCTTACAAAAAAGTCTTTAGCTATTAAGTGCCATATCAAACCATTATTGTTTTTATCTCTATGTTCTATATCGACGGAATTATATGCACGTATGGATATCACCATGCTGAATATTATGAAAGATGTTAGCGTTGTTGGTTATTACGGCTACTCACATAGGGTGATAAATCTTTTGACGTCATTTTTGATTGCAGTTACGAATGTCTTTCTTCCAAGATTATCATTTTATTATGAAAATGATAGGAAAAAATTCGATGAATTAATGAAGTTTGGAACAGTAGCAGCCATTTTCATTTCTCTTCCGGCAGCAGTTGGTTTATCATTGATTTCATCACAATTTTTAACTGTGCTATTTGGAGAAGAATTTGCACAAGCCAAGATGATTTTGTGCATTTTAACTCCTATTGTTCCATTAAAGATGATAGGGGATTTAGTGTGTTATCAAGTAATGATTTGCTCTGGCGGCGAGTCTAATTTGATGAAATCATATTTATTTGTAATGGTTGTGAATTTTGTGAATAATATGCTTCTTATTCCTCAATTCTCCGCAGAAGGCGCAGCAATGGCGTCAGTAATTTCAGAAATTTTGGCGTTTTTATTTGTGTTCAGGTATTCAAGACAATATTTGAATTTTCATATTGATGTCAGAGGCATTTTTATACTGGCGGTTTCTTTATTTATCATGAGTGCAGCAATAATTATTATTAACAAATTGGCATTAAATCCCTTTATTCTCTTAGTTATGGATGTTGTTATTGGAGGAGTATTATATTTTGCCGTAAATTATCTTGCTCAAAATAGGATTTTACTTGATGTAATCGAGCAAGTTAAAATGCGGTATAAGAAATAACGGATTGCTTTATCATGTGGTTATGTAAAGAAAGGAAACGATATAATGCAAATAAAAAAGGCTTTCAAAGGAAAAATATTAGTTATTACAGGGGGAACAGGTAGTTTCGGTTCTACCGTCCTTAAGCATTTCCTAACTTCCGATATCGGCGAGATCCGCATTATTAGCCGTGATGAAAAGAAGCAGGACAGCATGCGCCATATCTTGCAATCCCAATACCCGGACTATGCAGGGAAAGTGCAGTTTTATGTGGGTGACGTTCGAAATATTGATTCCGTCCGGGATGTGATGTACGGGGCAAACTATGTATTTCATGCTGCTGCCCTGAAAGAAGTACCATCCTGTGAGTTCTTTCCCATAGAGGCTGTACGGACGAACATCATTGGCACAGACAACGTGATTACAGCTGCGGTTGAAAATAAAGTTGAGCGTGTGGTGTTCCTCTCCACAGACAAGGCGGCTTATCCGATCAATTCCATGGGCATGACCAAGGCAATCGGCGAAAAGGTTGTGGCTGCGAGAGCGCAGAAAGCATTTGAGAGAAGCAAAACTGTGCTGGCCTGCACCAGATATGGTAATGTCATGTGCAGTAGGGGATCCGTGATCCCACTCTTCATTGACCAGATTAAGCGCAGGGTTCCCATCACCATAACGGATCCGAATATGACGAGATTTCTCATGAATCTCGACGAGGCTGTGGATCTGGTAGCATTTGCTTTTGAACACGCTGAACCGGGTGATCTGTTCATCCAAAAAGCAGATGCCAGCACTATTGGTGATTTGGCGGACGGTGTGATGAAAGTATTCGGCGAGACAGAGAAGAAAATCATTGGCAGCAGGCACGGGGAGAAACTGTACGAGACACTGATGACCAGGGAAGAAAGATTAAGAAGTATGGACATGGGGGATTACTTCCGCATTAGCCCAGATGCAAGAGGACTTAATTATGATAAGTTTTACGTGGAAGGGCAGGTCACAACGGAGGGAGATGAAGCGTACACAAGCCACAATACGACAAGGCTTGATGTGGACGGCGTAGTGGCAAAGATCATGGCCACGGACTATGTGAAGGAAGAACTGAAAGGAATACCTCACGCTGTGGAGGCGTAATACATAACGGTGAGCGCCTGTAGAAGTTAATACAACCCACTCTCAGGTGGATGGGAGGGAAATAAGGAAATGAGAAAATACAATTTTAATTGGCACAGCAACATTAAGCTAAAACTGATGATCATTTGCGGCACCCGCCCGGAGATTATTCGTCTTGCCGCCGTGATGAAAAGGTGCAGGGAGTACTTCGATACCTGTATTGTTTATACGAATCAGAATTGGGATAAGAACCTGTCCACCGTATTTTGGGATGATTTCGAATTGAAAAACGAAGAGGGAGAGTACGGCCCGGATATTCTTTTGCATGTTGTCGGCGGTAATCTCGGCCAGACCTGCGGCAATATTTTGGCACAAACCTATGAGGTAATGATGGAATTAAAGCCGGATGCGCTTCTGGTGCTTGGTGATACGAATTCCTGCCTCTCTGCTATTAGCGCAAAACGTCTTCACATTCCCATCTTCCATATGGAAGCGGGAAACCGCTGCAAGGACGAGTGCCTTCCGGAGGAGACCAATCGCCGCATTGTGGATGTGATCTCCGATATCAATCTGCCCTATTCTGAGCCGGCAAGAAAGTATCTTCATGAGATGGGGCTGCCCAAAGAGCGCACCTATGTGACAGGAAGCCCGATGGCGGAAGTCCTGCGAGGCAATCTGGATAAAATTGAAGCATCCGATGTGCTAAAACGGCTGGGATTGGCGCCGAATCAGTATATTCTGTTGTCAGCCCACCGTGAAGAAAACATTGATACGGAAAAGAACTTCACCAGCCTTTTTACGGCAGTCAATGCACTTGCAGAAAAATATGATATGCCGATTCTGTATTCCTGTCACCCAAGGAGCAGGAACAGGTTGGAACAGAGCGGATTCAAGCTCGATCCGAGAGTGCGGGTGAATGAGCCGATGGGCTTTAACGATTACAATAAGCTGCAGATGAATGCGCTGGCAATCGTAAGCGACAGCGGAACCCTGCCGGAGGAAAGCAGCTTTTATCTGAGTATCGGGCATCCGATTGCGGCAGTGTGCATCAGGACGAGTACGGAGCGTCCGGAAGCCTTGGAGTCCGGTAACTTCATTCTGGCCGGTATTACTACAAACGAGTTGCTGCAGGCAACAGACATGGCGATTGATATGAAGAAGAAGGGTATCCTCAGCAAGCCCTGCCCTGATTATGTGGACGAGAACGTATCCATGAAAGTTGTCCGGATTATACAGGGGTATGTGAATGTGGTGAATAGAATGGTATGGAGAAAAAATGATGAATAAGAAAAAGCTTGCTTCCATGTTTTATCAATACATTAATTCTTTTCCATTCAACAACAAAAAGCGTGGAAAAATTAATGTTTTGAATGATGGAGCCATATTGCTAAAATGCAGAATATATAGTACAGGAGTCGAAAATAAACTGATTTTTCGAGGGGGGGGTATTTCATAAACTGTGAATTTATGTTTATAGGCGATAATAATGTAATAGAATTTGGCACGGATTGCCATGCTACATCGGGTTCATTTTATATTGAAGATTCCCATAATTCCATTGTCACAGGCGACCATACAAATTATGCAGGAAAGATTCATATTGCATGTACAGAATCAACGAATATCAGAGTGGGAGATAATTGCTTATTTTCATCGGAAATTGTGATACGAAGTGGTGACTCACATTCTGTTGTTGATAGGAATGGCGATAGAATAAATCATGCAAAGGATGTAACAATTCAGAGTCATGTATGGATCGGTTTTCGAGTGTTAATTACAAAAGGCGCGTTGATATCGGAAAACACTATTGTTGGAACTGGCGCTATTGTAACCAATTCATTTGAAGAAGGGAATGTAGTACTTGCAGGAGTGCCGGCAAAGATTGTGAAACGAGATGTAGACTGGACGAATGAGAGAATTTAATGGTAAAGGTGAATGATATGAATATATTAGTGACCGGGGCAAAGGGCATGGTCGGAACCGCCCTGTGTAACAATCTTAAGAATATCCAGGACGGCAAGAACAGGACGAGGCCGGGGATCACGATTGAAGAGATTTATGAGTATGATATTGGTTCCACGATAGAGCAATTGGATGCATGGTGTAAAAAAACAGATTTCGTTTTTCATCTGGCAGGGGTGAATCGCCCGGAAAACCCGGAAGATTTTGTGGAAGGGAACTTTGGATTTGCGTCTGAGTTGCTGGATACGCTCAAAAAACACAACAATAAGGCTCCGATTATGTTTTCCTCATCTATTCAAGCCACATTTTCCGGTCGGTTTGGCAATTCAGAGTATGGCAGGAGTAAAAAGGCCGGGGAAGATCTGTTCTTCAGCTACAGGGAAGAAACAGGCGCAAAAGTGGCTGTCTATCGTTTCCCCAATCTGATGGGGCACTCCAGACCGAAATATAACTCTGCTGTATCTACCTTCTGCTGGGCTGTGGCGAATGACGAGCCGTTTACGGTCAATGACCGTTCCACGGAATTGGAACTGCTCTATATTGATGATCTGGTAGAGGGGATGTTTGACCTTTTGGAGGGTAAAGAGCAGCATTGTGAGTTTGACGGAGCAGAAACGATACTTGATCCAGTTGGCCGATATTGTTGTGTTCCCATTACTCACAAGGTTACTTTGGGGGAGATCGTAGATTTATTGCAGGAGTTCAAACTACAGCCGGAAACACTTCTGATGCCAAGGATGCCGGAGGGGAGCTTTGCGAAGAAGCTGTACAGCCTGTATTTAACCTATCTGCCAAAAGAAAAATTCAAGTATCCATTGAAGATGAATGCAGATAATCGTGGCAGCTTCACGGAGTTAGTCCGCACAGAGGGCTGTGGGCAGGTAAGCATCAATATAAGCAAGCCCCAAATGAAGAAGGGTGAGCACTGGCATAGCTCCAAATGGGAACTGTTTATTGTGGTGCATGGCCATGGCTTAATCCAGGAACGGAATATCAACACAGGCGAGATGGTGGAGTTTGAGGTCAGTGGTGATAAGATTGAAGCTGTGTACATGATCCCTGGCTGGACGCACAACATCATCAATCTGTCAGATACGGAAGATTTAGTTACGGTGATGGCTTGTAATGAGGTGTTCAATCCAGCGAAGCCCGATACTTTTGGAGAACCGGTGAATAAGTAATATGCGATCCTGAAGATTGTAAGACTGATGGTGTGGGATTGTTTTAACAATAAGTATTTCCCAATAGCGGATTGAATAACCGCTCTTGGGGAATTTTGCATTTCCGGGAAAGCATATCTGCGGCCATGGATTTGCCGAAACGCCTGGGACAGTTGCCACTCTGCTGATTAGCCATGGTGTGGACAGTAACCTTTTATCATATAATATAATGAGGAGGCAATAAATCATATTGAATTACTATGAATTATTTGCTATAATACCTCTAGCCAATACCTGTTTCTTCTGGTATAGTATTGGATGTAACCATTCAGACGGCGCGAATTTTATATCGGCTGTCTGGACGGCCACTCTTGGAGGACAGAAAAATGGGCGGGTTTTTGATCCAACATTGTTTTTATAAGTATTTCGGGAAAGGCGGATTTTTGTAAATGAAAAAAGTAATTTATCTTGATAATGCGGCTACGACGAAGACGAAGCCGGAGGTGGTGGAAGCTATGCTGCCATATTTTACGGAGTATTATGGCAATCCTTCCTCTATATATGATTTTTCTGCCCCGGCGAAAGCTGCCGTAGCAAAGGCCAGGGAGGCGATTGCCGATTCTATCGGCGCGCAGGCCAGGGAAGTTTATTTCACGGGTTCCGGCTCCGAAGCGGACAACTGGGCAATCAAGGCCGCCGCGGAGGCGTACAGGGATAAAGGGAACCATATTATTACCAGCAAAATTGAGCATCATGCCGTGCTGCATACTTGCGAATATTTGGAAAAACAAGGCTTTCAGATAACTTATCTCGACGTGGATGAAAACGGTGTGGTGAAGCTGGATGAGTTGAAAAAGGCGATTCGTCCGGAAACGATACTGATTTCCATTATGTTTGCCAATAATGAAATCGGGACCATCCAGCCGATTGGACAGATTGGGGAAATTGCCAAAGCCCGGGGAATACTGTTCCATACAGATGCGGTGCAGGCATACGGTCATCTTCCCATCAATGTGGATGATTACCATATCGATATGATGAGCGCCAGCGGCCATAAGATTAACGGGCCGAAAGGAGTAGGATTTTTGTATATCCGTACGGGGGTGAAGATCCGCTCGTTTATCCATGGCGGCGCCCAGGAGCGGAAACGCCGGGCGGGTACGGAAAATGTCCCGGGAATAGTAGGATTTGGCAAAGCGGCTCAGATTGCCATGGAAACGCTGGAAAGACGGGCCAGCTATGAGGCGCGGCTGAGGGATTATTTGATGGCACGGGTAATGGAGACAGTTCCCTATACACGAATTAACGGCCATCGCTCCAACCGTTTGCCTAACAATGTAAATTTTGCTTTTCAGTTTATTGAAGGGGAATCGCTGCTGATTATGCTGGACGGGAAAGGGATTTGCGGATCAAGCGGGTCGGCCTGTACCTCCGGTTCCCTGGATCCGTCCCATGTGCTTTTGGCTATCGGGCTTCCCCATGAGATTGCGCATGGTTCCCTGCGGCTGACCTTAAGCGAAGAAAATACGCAAGAAGAGATGGATTTTGTTGTGGAAAGCATAAAAGCCATTGTGGAACGGCTGCGGAATATGTCGCCGTTATATGAAGATTTTATGAAAGCGAAGGCCGACAGATAAGGGCAATCCCAGACGGGAGCTTGGTCATGTGTGGATTTTTGTGTGCCGGCTGCATTGCTTTCGGCTGAATGCAGCAGAATAATTCCGGTTCGTGCTTAACATGTGCCGCTGGCACGGCAAAGAAAACAATTATAAGGAAACGATAAGGAGAAAAGAAATGTATACGGAAAAAGTCATGGATCACTTTGAACATCCCAGAAATGTAGGGGAGATAGAAAATCCCAGCGGTATGGGGACGGTGGGCAACGCCAAATGCGGCGATATTATGCGGATATATCTGGATATTGACGAAAATCAGATTATCCGTGACGTGAAATTCAAAACTTTCGGCTGCGGCGCGGCGGTGGCTACCAGCAGTATGGCAACAGAGATGGTGAAAGGGAAAAGTGTCCAGGAAGCTATGCAGGTGACAAACAAAGCCGTTATGGAGGCTCTTGACGGGCTGCCGCCGGTGAAAGTGCATTGTTCGCTGTTGGCAGAAGAGGCGATCCATGCTGCTTTATGGGATTATGCCCAGAAAAATAACATTGAGATTCAGGGACTTAAGCAGCCCAAAAGCGATATCAGTGAACATGACGGGGATGAAGAGTATTGATGGCCAAAAAGAAAAAGGTAGTGGTGGGCATGTCGGGCGGCGTGGATTCTTCTGTGGCCGCCTGGCTGTTAAAGGAGCAGGGATATGAAGTAATCGGAATCACCATGCAGATATGGCAGGATGAGGAGGAGCAGAGCCTGCAGGAAAATGGGGGCTGCTGCGGCTTAAGCGCTGTTGAGGATGCCCGTCGGGTGGCCTGGCAGATAGGCATTCCCTATTATGTGATGAATTTTAAGAAGGAATTTCAGTCACGGGTAATCCGCTATTTTACGGATGAGTATGTTTGTGGCCGGACGCCTAATCCCTGTATTGCCTGCAATCGGTATGTAAAATGGGAAGCTCTTTTGGAACGAAGCCTGGAACTTGGCGCCGATTATATTGCCACAGGCCATTACGCCCGTATAGATCAGTTGGAGAACGGACGGTTTGCCCTGCGGACGTCGGCATCGGCGGCAAAGGACCAGACTTATGCCCTTTATAACCTGACGCAACATCAGCTTGCCCACACGCTCATGCCTGTGGGTATATATACAAAGGAAGAGATTCGCATGTTTGCTCAAAAGCTGGATTTGCCGGTGGCTGATAAGGCGGACAGCCAGGAAATTTGTTTTGTCCCCGACCATGATTATGCCGGTTTTATCCGGCGGGAGACCGGGTATCAGCCGGAACCGGGAAATTTTGTAAACCGGGAAGGGAATGTATTGGGACGCCATAAAGGCATTATCCATTATACCGTTGGGCAGCGCAAAGGGCTGAATCTTTCCCTGGGACATCCGGTATTTGTTGTGGAAATCCGTCCGGACAGCAATGAAGTGGTTATCGGTGAGCAAAATGATGTATTTACGGAATCGCTTATTTGTGATAAACTGAATTGGATGGCGATTGATGGCCTTCATGGACAAGAGAGACAGGTTGTGGCAAAAATACGTTACTCCCATAAAGGCGCCCCCTGTCGGATAAAGGAGATTGGCGCAGATTTGGTGGAGTGCCGGTTTTTTGAGCCGGTCCGCGCAGTAACGCCCGGGCAGGCCGTGGTGTTTTATGAAGGCGAATATGTGATTGGAGGAGGAACTATCCGGTGAGAAGGATGACGAATAAGACGCTGAGGACGGGGGCGGCCAAGGTTTTGGCTGCGGCAGGGCTGATGGTAATCATGGCGGCAGTATCTGGCGGATGCCAGAAATATGAAAAGATCGAACCGTCGACAGTGGGAGAATCCGCAGACGGCAGTCGGGAAAAAACCCAAGAGGGAGTTCAGGGCGCTGACGGAGAGGAAGGCGCGCAGCCTGTGGCACAGAGCAGCGAGATGAAAGCAGACGTGACGAAAGAGACAGCCCCTGAAATGGAGGCCAGGGATGAGGTTGTTTATATTAACGCATCTGATGTGAATGTCAGAAAGGGTCCTGCCTCAAATGCGGAGGTAGTTACCAAGCTGGCCAGAGGTACGGAATTAAAACGGACAGGTTACAGCCAGTCATGGAGCAAAGTATTTTATAAGGATCAGGTATGTTATGTATCATCACAATATCTGACTACGGCAAAGCCGGCCCAGGAGACGGCTGCGGCTTCGGGCGGGGCTGTGGCTCAGGCCGGGGAGATAGGTTTAGATCCTTCCTGGAAATACGCGGACTATTCCAAGATTAATTCGGGCAAGGCGGTGCTTTACAAAGCAGAAGGAACCAACCGCAAGAATAAGGTAGTCTGCGTCAATGCCGGTCATGGGACGAGCGGCGGTTCCAGCGTAAAGACTCAGTGCCACCCGGACGGAACGCCTAAAGTGACCGGCGGCAGTACAGCGGCCGGCGCTACGACAGCCGTAGCGGTATCCAGCGGAATGGAGTTTGCCGATGGTACGGCAGAGGCCAAAGTTACTTTGGCTATGGCTAAAATCCTGAAAGACAAGCTGTTGGCCCGCGGATTCGATGTGCTGATGATTCGGGAGTCTGACGATGTGCAGTTGGACAATATTGCCCGTACTGTTCTGGCTAACAACAGGGCGGATTGCCATATTGCCCTGCATTGGGATTCTTCGACCAGTGATAAAGGGGCGTTTTATATGTCTGTGCCTAATATCGCTTCTTATCGAGGAATGGAGCCGGTGGCTTCGCATTGGCAGGAGCACCATGCTCTTGGAGATAACCTGATTGCCGGGCTTAGAGGCGTTGGCGTGAAGATATTTTCAGACGGTAAGATGGAGATGGATTTAACGCAGACTTCTTACTCTACGGTTCCCTCTGTCGATATTGAACTGGGGGACAAAGTATCCGATCATTCGGCGGCCAGCCTGGATGTTTTGGGAAATGGATTGGCAGACGGGGTAGAGATGTTTTTTGCGAATTAAAGAACCCGGTATTGTTGCCGGTCAATCGAAAATTCGTAATAGATCAGACGGGTATCTTCTTGCCTGTCTACGCCGCCTAAACTGTTACCTAACCCGGATAAACCGGAAAAGTTTTTGCAATTTCTTCAAATTTCAAGTACAA
>CANDBT010000028.1 GCA_947383005.1 uncultured bacterium
CCAAAGACGCGCCTTTTATCGGAAATTACTTCGCAATTTCCGATAAGTTATATTATTGTTAAATCAAATAAGGTTACCAAGAGCAATAGACTTTTTGCCCCTATGATACACGAGATACAAGAATTGTCACATTAAACCAGACTGCGAAGAATACTTACCACTATTTTATCAATCAAATTATTTTGATAAAGATAAGAAAGCCAAAAACTACTTTGTATCTGCTGAAAAACTGCTGCCGCCCAAGAGGTGCTCGAACAAAGATTTACCAATATGCAGCCACCCCAAAGCCACAAAAGCCCCTGCACACCACCCAATACTGCACCAGCAATATGGTTAAACCCAGATATAAGCGGCAGGCGCGCGATTAAATTCAGCCATCGCACCAACAGCCGAAGCAGCCAATGTATTACCGTAAACAAAATCACCGATGCTACCAGATTCAATACAATACCTGCCAAATAAGTCCCCATATAATCAAAAAACGTATCTACGCCTAAAAGACGATAAATCTCTGTATTATTATTTTCGAGTAATAGGTCTTTTATCTGGAAAGGTATCTTTAACTGCTCGATCATCATCCTTTGTTGGGCAGGAAGCTGCACACCTGCCAGTTGTTCTTCCAATCCTATTGTATTCATTATCATTTTTGTCATATTTTGCTGGAGCTCTGTATTTTTCATCAAAAATGATGTCAGATACGGAGTTGCCAAACGAACACAGGCAATATTCACGACTAATGATAACAATGCGACCCCAATTCGAATAAACCCACGGTAATGGCCATACAACATCATTGCCAGCAAAAATATTCCTGCTGCCAATGAAAGCCAATGCTTCATAATTATTTCCATAAATAGCCTCTGATCATTATGCTCCCGTTCTTTGAACAATTACTTATTTCATACTTCAATCCCCATCAGTTTTTCAATAGCAGCAGCTACCCCGTCTTCGTCATTGGTTCTCGTCACATAATCTGCCTTGATTTTAAGATCCTCTATAGCATTTCCCATCGCAACACCGATTCCTGCTTTTTGTATCAGAGTAAAATCATTCTCACCATCACCAAATCCCATAGTTTGTTCGTAATCTATGCCTAAAAATGATGCCAAACGGCATAAAGCATCACCTTTTGTAGCGCCTGGACCATTAATTTCCAAATTGTCGGGAAAAGATGAACTGACAACTATATCATCTCTGAGCGCAAGTGCCTCCCTGGCTCTCTGCCGTTCTGATAAATCTTTAAAAAAATAATTTATCTTATCGACCGGCTTTTTTTGCCGTCTCACTTCTTCTTTGACATCTGCCACAGCAATCCGGGTATCACGAATCATTTGCTGTAGCTGAGGTGACAAACCATAATCATCCATATGATTCATAAAATAAAACTCACCAATTCCTTGGCCACCTACATAAGCATCATACATTGTCTGGAAATTCCTGGCTAATTCCAAAATTTCCAACGCATTTTCCCAATGAATTTTCCGTTCATCCAACACCCGATGTTTCACGACATCTTCTACTACTGCCCCGTTTACCGTAATCGCATAACGAATTCCAGGGAAAAGCCGGATAAAATTCGGCACACCTTTCCATATCCTGCCTGTGCAAGGCACCACATATATCCCTCTTTGAATACAAGCCGCCAATGCCTTTCTGTTTCGCTCCGACAAATGTTTTTCACTGTCTAAAAGCGTTCCATCCAGATCCAGCGCTACTAATCGTATATTCTTCATCAGATAAAATGCTCTTCTTTCAATATTAGTAAACCGTCTTTGTTGTATTTCGAAGAAAAAATTCCTTTAATCGCTTTTCCAAGAGATGGTTTTTCCGCCCGGTCTGCCGCTTCTTCAATCAAAGCTTCTGCATTAGCCCGGGTAAGACGAATTCCGTCTTCTTCCATAATTTCAATCCGTTCGTACATAGCCAACATGCTTTTACCAGTAATACTGCAGTCAATGCTGGAAGCGTATTCACAAGCATATTGAGCAAATTCATCAATATCCATTTCTTCTTCTGAATCTCCCTCATCCGGCTGCAAATCCAGATACATTCCGTCTCCGTCCGGAGCCCGCATTGCCGTATCCCGGACAGGCACTACACGACGTACGGGACGGTCATCGAATTCCTGCTCTTTGCTCCCGGAGTCCTGCGGCCCTTCTCCGGAATCAGACTCTTCGTTGTTTAAATAGGCATTGTTTTGCGGATATTCGCCATAATCCGTATAACCATTCTCCTCCCCATAAGTCGCACCCGATAAATATGCGCCTATAGTATCTTCCGGATATTCCTCTTCTGTCTGATAAGACCTACCAGACTCCGGAGATGCTGCTGATGCCTGGGAAGCTTCATCCTCATCCATATACTCTCTCTCATCAATATAAATAAACCATTCTGACAGAGACGGATTCTTTTGCAATAGCATTTCCATCTGTTTAGGATTGTCAATCAATATAATCCGCATTCCCGTCTTATCCTGACTGATAAGCTGTTGCAATTCTTTAATCGTGACAGAGGTCATATCACCGGCCTCTTCTATCATCAAATCTTTTCCCGCCAATTTTCTTTTATTTGCCTGTATACCCCGTCGGTTCAACTTTGAACCGGTAATTTTAGCTACCGGATTCTTTACTCCTGTTTCCTGACGAATACGTTTTAACAACTGAACAGCGACATCCAAACCTTTTTCTGGATTTCTGGCTTCAATCATCAAATGATATGCGGGTGCCTGAGATTCCGGGGCGTCTTCTTTCTCTGCCATCGGTTTGATTTCTGCAGACGGTTCTGATTTTACCCTCGATTTTGACATCGGCTCCTTTTCTTCAACCGGCTCAGACTCGGACATTCGCTCTTCAAGACGGCTTTTCTGTGCAGAATCATCTTCCAATGAAGGAGATGCCGATTTCATTCCGTAATTCTCTGGATTGACAGGTCTGGATCGACGGATATCGCCCAATATCCGCGTTTTTCCCAATTCATCCTCTTCCCCTACAGGCGGCTCCATCTTCATTCGAGACAATTCTTTAGCTAAATGTTCTTCTGTCTCTGCCTGCTTTACCTCAGCTTCCAATATTTCTTCTTCATAAGTCGCCGCCGATTCCTCTAAAGCTTCCTTTTGAAAATCTGTCGGACTGTCCCCTTCCTGATCTTGGGCATACTCTTCTTCATCCCCTTCATAGGAATGAGCGGAGGCACGCAGATTAGCTTCATACTTTTCCCGATTTTCTACCAAATCCATCTGATATTTATTCAAAGGTGCGTACTGAACCTTTAAATCCATGGCTTTATCTACATATTTGCCAAGCCCAAACATCAGCATGAGTTTATCACATGTGCTGATGCAACGATCCATATCACCTGCTTTTTGATACAGCACCGCCAACTCATACATCCATTTTTCGTCTAATTCATCTGCCAAATAACTTTCCAGAGAATGAATTCTCTGCTCTAAAGGCGCACCCTTCTGCCTCAATACCATATAACGGAGCAAATGCTGGCGCGGATCATCTCCTGCCGCCTCACAAAACTCCCGATAATATGCTTCCGCATCTTCTCCATTTCCCTCTTTCAGCGCTAATTCTGTCAATTTATAAAGAAGACGCTTTCCAATGGGAGCACGCTCAAAAGCCATTAACAATATTTCTTTTGCCGTCCGGTAATCCCTGTTTTTTTCATACACTTGAGAAACCATGGAAAGCAAATTGGCATTATGCACCCTTTTCCAGTCTATTGCATCTGTAATCTTTTTGGCTGTTTCAAAATCTTCTCGATTTACCAATTTCCGAATCTGTTCAACTTTTATGTTGAATTCGTATTTATCCATCCTTACGCGCTCCTTTTGTCTGTCGTAACTCTGCTTATAGCTCGACACGCCCTTCCAACGCTCTTAACAAGGTTACTTCATCTATATATTCCAGATCGCCGCCCACTGGTACGCCGCTGGCAATCCGGCTGACCCGGATTCCGGTCGGCTTAACCAATTTACTGATATACATGGCTGTTGTCTCCCCTTCCAAACTGGAATTGGTTGCAATAATTACTTCCTGTATATCTCCCTGCAGGCGCTGCATCAGCTCTTTCAATTTAATATCGGCCGGACCAATCCCAAGCATAGGAGAAATTGCCCCATGCAATACATGATAGACCCCTTCATATTTGCCGGTTCTTTCATATGCAGCTAAATCCCTGGTATTTTCCACCACCATAATCGTTTTATGATCCCGTTTTTGACTACTGCAAATCGGACACAGTTCCTGATCCGTCAGCGTAAAACATTCTTTACAATAGCGAATTTCTGCCTTGGCCTGGAGAATCGCTCCTGCCAGGCCTTCCACCTGCTCCTTCGGCATATTAATAATATGGAATGCCAGACGTTGTGCAGACTTACTTCCTACCCCTGGCAATCTCGATAATTCCTCAATTAGTTTTGTTATTTGACTGCTATAATAATTCATTTTAGAATGGGAAACCTCCGCCCAAACCACCGGTCAGCTTTGCTATTGCTGTTGCCGAATCCTCTTCCATAGCCCGCAATGCTTCATTAGTGGCAGCTACAATCAAATCCTGCAACATTTCTATATCGTCCGGATCTACTACTTCTTCTGACAAATTTACAGAAAGAATCTCTTTCTTTCCGGATACGGTCACTGAGACTGCACCGCCGCCAGCAGAGGCGGTGTATTGCTTTTCTTCCAATTCTTTTGTTGTCTCTTCCATTTGCCGCTGCATTCTCTGGGCTTGTTTTCTCAAATTGTTCATATTTCCTGGCATTCCGCCAGCAAATCCGCCACGCTTTGCCATAATCCTGTCCTCCTGTTCACCGGCCGTCTCAATCTTCTATGGTAATATCCATATGAATGGCCTTCAATTCTTCATCACTGACATACAAGGTGTTCATCCTCTCTCCCGAATTCTTTAAGCGGACTTTAAAATAGATTTCTTTTCCGTAATGCTCTTTTACATAAGCATCCAACGCACCCAACACTGTTGCCCTGTTGCCAATGTCAAAATTGCTTTGGCTGGAAAATACTATACACAAACAGCCATCGCCGCCAGGTTCTAATATCGTCTCCCTAAAAGCCGGGCGAATCGCTTCCCCAAGCTCTTTGACTATTTTCCCCCAATCCTGGCGAATCAGGTTTAAATCTTCCAATTGAGCTTTAGGAATTGCCACCGTATTAACGGTTTCATCCAAAGGCGCCTGATCGATAACGTTTTCTGATTCTTTTGCCTGTATCAAAGCAATCTGCCCCAAGGCAACTGTATCAGGCAGATTTCCCATATTATCCAAACGTTCTTCCAACTCCTCCAATCGCTGGATTAAAGAATCCAGGCTGCATTCCATCTGAGGTTTTGTCAACCTGATCAAAGCCACTTCAACCAATACCCGTTTCTGATTCCCGTATCGCAAATTACCGGACAAATCAGAAAAAACACGAATAAATCTCATCAGGGTTTCCCCATCAACCAATTTTGTCTCTTCCCGAAGCTGTGACAAATTGTCTTCCGACATATCCAACATATTCTCCGCGTCATCTGCCGTTTTAAGCAACAGCAGATTTCTCAGATACCAAATGAAATCCGTAACAAACTGACCAAGCTCTTTGCCCTGGAATATTAATTCTTCCAATTTTCTGATACATTCCGCCGTATTCTTGTTAAGAATGGCACGAAGCATCTCGCTAAATACTGTCAAATCAGCAGCGCCCAAAATATCTAATACATGCTCATAAGTCAAACAGTCGCCATAATGAAAGGCCACACATTGATCAAGAAGGCTTAAAGCATCCCGCATAGAACCGTCTGCTGCCCTGGCAATATACGCCAGCGCCTTATCTTCTACAGGAATCTCCTCCGCCTTTGTCAGCTCTTTCAGCCTTCCTACCAGTGTATCCAAAGAAATCCTTTTGAAATCATATCTCTGACACCTGGATAGCACCGTAACCGGAATTTTGTGTGCCTCTGTAGTCGCCAATATAAAAATCACATAGGAAGGCGGTTCCTCCAGGGTCTTCAACAATGCATTAAAAGCACCTGTGGAAAGCATATGCGCCTCATCGATTATATACACCCGGTATTTGCCTTCTGTAGGCGGATACTGTACCTGATCACGAATTTCCCGGATATTTTCCACGCTATTATTGGAAGCTGCGTCTATTTCCATCACATTCATGGAACTGCCGGAGGCAATCCCTTTGCAAAGTTCACACTCGTTGCAGGGACTGCCATTTACCGGATGTTCACAATTGACTGCTCTGGCAAATATTTTAGCAATGCTGGTTTTTCCTGTTCCCCTGGTTCCGCAAAACAGATAAGCATGACCTATACGGCTGGCAGTAATTTGATTCTTTAATGTTTGTACAATGTGATCCTGGCCTCTTACCTGCTGGAATGAAACCGGACGCCATTTACGATACAATGCGGTATACGACATATTCCTGCTCTCCAATCACCGCCACACTGCGAATTCATACCCTTTACTCATCCCCAAAGCTAATTCCGATCATTTTCGCTTGCCGGATAATCGAACTGTTCGGATCCACCATTTTCAGCTTTCCGGCCACTTCGCGCAGGGGCACTGATGTAATCTCATTATTCTTTACTGCTACCATATAACCAAACTTTTTCGCTTTAATCAAATTAGCAGCCTCTGCACCCAAACATGTGGAAAGCACCCTGTCATAAGGACATGGTTCGCCGCCCCGCTGGGTGTGCCCCGGAACAGTAACACGAACTTCCTGTCCGGTTTTCTCGGTAATCATCGCCCCGATCTCATAAGCCACCGAAGGATAAATCATCCCGCTCTTTTTCTTTTCTTTTAATTCTTTCTTGCTCAATGAAGCATCCTCTTTAGAAATAGCACCTTCCGCCACAGCCAGAATGGAGAAACGGGAACCTCTCTTGGTTCGTTCTTTTATAGCCTTTACTACAATATCCATATCATATGGTATTTCCGGAAGCAAAATAATATCTGCACCTCCTGCCATTCCTGCATGCAGCGTCAACCATCCCACTTTATGCCCCATAACTTCCACAATAAACACACGTCCATGAGAAGCTGCCGTTGTATGAATACAGTCAATCGCATTAGTTGCCACGTTCACTGCGCTCTGGAACCCAAAAGTCATATCCGTTCCCCACAAATCATTATCAATAGTCTTCGGCAGCGATACAATATTCAGTCCTTCTTCCTGAAGCAAATTCGCCGTTTTCTGACTGCCGTTTCCACCAAGAACCACCAGGCAATCCAAACGAAGTTTTCTGTAAGTATGTTTCATTGATTCCACTTTATCCAGACCGTAATCATCTGGAACCCGCATCAGTTTAAACGGTTGCCGCGATGTGCCAAGGAGCGTTCCGCCCCTGGTCAAAATACCGGAAAAATCAGAAGATTTCATTACCCGGTAATCTGCGTAAATCAATCCCCTGTATCCATCTTCAAATCCGATAATCTCCACATCATCAAATAATTTGTAAAGTGATTTTGCCACGCCACGCATGGTTGCATTTAATGCCTGACAGTCGCCGCCGCTGGTCAGCATTCCTACTCTCATAACTGGCTCTCCTTTTCCTTTGATAGATTTACGGGCTATAACATCGTCCATCTTGTTATTATAATATAAGATGAAAACAGGGGCAAGGGAAATTTGCCATTATTCTGTAGCAGGATTATAAAAGATTACTGTTCACCCCATGGCTAATCATTCCGCTGATAAGCCATGGGCAGATATCATTACGGGAGTAAAGCATATGCCCCCGTCTACACTCCGTTCCGGTCGGTTCTAAACAAGCGCCACTGGCGCTTAGAACCCGAAGGCAATTTAATATGGGCATATGCGGTTACGTTCACAGGGTACCTGTGAACAGTAACTATAAAAGTATTTCTATTCATGAGCTAATACAGTTTGTCACATTCACAAGACATTCACAACCATAAGGGGACAAAGAATCCTGCTTCGCAGGACTCTCCGCCGCAGGCATTGGCTCACTTAGCGAATGCAATGAGCTTAGTGACTATGAAATAAAAAAGTATCCTGATAGGGCATAGCTACGCACTACGGATACTCCTGGTATAAATCTGTATTTTATCTTTATAAAAATCCGTGCATCCCGCTTTGAATATGGCTCACAGGCGTTACCCTGGTGGCTGGCTCAGTCCAGGCTGCCTTGCGGCACCCGGAGTATCTTACTTAGTGCTGCTGCATTCCTGCCCTGACACGGTTCATAAGGCTCCGTCGCGCAAGACCCAAACGTCAACGCTACCCGCCAAAGACAGCCCTGCAAGACCACACCCGAGGCGGGATATCACCCCTGCTAGAGCGGATTGCAGGTACAGGACACCGCTATCTTCCCGGCTGCACGGAAAATTTTTGACAAATCCTTGCGGAAAATTCGTGATAAGTATACCCTAATGAAGAAGTTTTGTCAAGCTTATGAAAATCTTGAATTATTTTTTTCAATTTAGTTATACTTGATGATATTGAAGTCGAACGGTATTTGGCCCCCTTGGGAGCATGAATTGCTCCGCGTTTCATTCTTTCGCAATTCTAAGATACCTTGAATCCGCTCATTTTTTTAATCAAAAATGACTGCTTTTTGATTTTTCTGTTTTTGGGAGGATAGCCTATGTTTCTCTGGTTTATGACCTATATGATTATTCCCGCTTACACTTTTTGGTTCGTACAAGGGAGCAACTGGTTCACCACGAATTTTTCCGTTATCGGAAACATCATAGGACGCGAAGAAGAATTTGTTTTATGGGGATTAATTGTCGGTCTTTATTTTTTCTGGTGCTTATGGCAGATTATTGCCCGCATGCCTGACCCGCCTGCCGGTACATGGCTGCTTCCTCTGTCTATACTGCTCCTTTCTTGCGCTGTCATCACTCCCTATTTACCAGAACAATTTCCTTTGAAATCCTTTCTCCATATTGTTTTCGCTTTTCTGGCGGCCTCCTCCCTGGTAGTGTGTCTGTTTTTAATCATCGGAAAATTATATAAACACAATGAAAAAAAATACCGGCCATACCTGATTGGATTAATCGCCATTACCTTGTTTTCTGCCTTTTTGTTATGGACCATAGGCATTATCAGCAGCATACTGGAAATATTTTTTACCATTGCCTTGGTAATGATTGTCAGGAGGCTGTATCTGGCTGTCCCGTAGCCAAAACCGAATCCTTTTTCCCTTTTTTTCTGCGTAATTCCCGAAAAAATTCCGACAGCATCCGTGAACACTCTTCTTCCAATACGCCTATATGTACTTGGGCCTGATGATTAAAACCATCCTCATTCAATAAATTCACTACCGAGCCTGCGCATCCGGCCTTCGGGTTCATGCAGCCGATGACCACTGTAGGGATCCTTGCCTGAACAATGGCCCCGGCACAC
Source organism: uncultured bacterium (assembly GCA_947383005.1). GTDB lineage: Bacteria > Bacillota > Clostridia > Lachnospirales > Lachnospiraceae > Brotaphodocola. The sequence goes on from CANDBT010000028.1 coordinate 9,387, forward strand.
ATCGGACAAGGTTCCAAAGTTATATACATCGTACACCCTTCCAGTCTCCAATCTCCCATAATTTTGCACGCTTTACGGATAGCAATAATCTCCGCATGAGCCAGTACCGTTTTATCTGCCATACGACGATTATAACCACGTCCGATTATCTTTCCCTGATATTCAATCACACACCCAATGGGCACTTCACCTATAGCTTCCGCCTTTTTTGCCTGTCTGATCGCTTCTTTCATATACTTTTCTTCCGATGTCATTATCATTATCATTCCTCTGTTATCTGCCAAATATGCCTAAAATACATTTTTCTAAACAATCCCAAAAATTATAAACAAACGGCTGATATGAATGCCGTTTGCTATAGTATATCGAATAACAATCAGATTGAAAAGCATAAATTGCAACTGCATATGCCCATTTTAAGTTGCCTGCGACGATAGGACATATTCTTTAACATCATAACAGGAATATTTTTTATAACTGGATATCCACATACCAATAGCCAAATCGTCCGTCTTCCTCTGGTTGTTTTTTCGCCAAAACAAAATTGGGAAAACCAAACATGGATGCAAGATTTTTTTCATTACTAAAATAATGTCCAGGTACACCTAACAGGTAACGCGGTTCACCTTGAGGATTATTCAATTTCGCTAAAATCAAATGGCGGTAATTATAATACCCGTGAAGCAAAAAACTATTATTACCATATACCCAATTTTCCCGCGGCAAAATACCAATATCCTGAGGCTTAATTGACAAAATCTCACAACCATTACTATAATCAAAGGCTAATACTTTGGGATAACGGCGCTGAAGCTGGTTCCAAAGACTGCTTTGCAGGTTTTCCATCTGCTCTATTTGCTCCAGCTCTTTAAGCCGCAGGGGGTCTCCCGGCTCAGGCATGGAAGACGGATTTCCTTTTCCAACAGATAATTTTTCCATCTTCTGATTCACGGAATTTAAATTTTTCCCCTGTCCTATGGCCCTGGCAAACTGCAAAACCTTTTCCTGCATATTTTGTATATTGCTGTTTGGCCTCCTGTTTTCTTTCGTTTTTGGTTCTTCCCTTATATTCTGTTCCTCCATATCTTTTTTTACTTCTTTCGCAGGAGGCTCTCCTATTTGCTGCTTTATTTGTTCTTTTTTGCTTGTCTCCGCTTTTTGATTCTGAGATGTTAATTCTTCGGGCACTATTTCTTTTGGCACAATTTCTCTGGGTTCTCTGGGTATGGTTTCCCCCGGTATTCCCGTTTTTAATATTTCTCCCCTTGTTTCCTGATCCTTGCTTATTTTTTTTTCTTCTCTTTTCCCTTGATTTTCTTCTAATCCCTGGCTTTTTCCATTTCCCTGATCCTCTTTGTTTTCCAGGTGCTTTTCTATTTCCAAATTTTCTCTTGTTTCCTGATTTTCTCCAATTTCCTGGTTTTTCCCGATTTCCAGGCTTTCTCCAATTTCCAGATTTTCTCTAATTTCCAGATTTGTTCCGGTTTCCAGATTTTCTCTGATTTCCGGATTTGCTCTGGTTTCTGGATTTGCTCTGGTTTCTGGATTTGCTCCGGTTTCCGGATATCCTTCTGCTTTCGGGTTCTCTCCGGATTTCAAACTTTCTTTCGTTTCCTTATTTTCTTCTGCTTCCTGACCTTCCCTTATTATCTGAGTTTTCTCTAATTGCTGGTTCTTTCTTGCAATTTGCCCCTCTTTTCCTGCTTCTTCCCCGGCTCTTTCTTTTCTCCCCCTGTCTGCTTCTTCTAACCCTGACCTTGTCTTCTCCTGCTGCAGTTCCTGTTCGATTTCTTCTGCTACAGAGATATGGGACTCCGGCCACTCGGATTGTTTTTTGACCTTATCTGCCGTTACATCTGCCAATTGTATCTCTGCCGCCTGCATTACCGCATCTTCCCAAATTGTAGTATAGCAACGCCATTTATTATCTTTTTCATGAATGGATAACCCATAGCATTGCTCCATCGTACATCTACTGTTCTCCACATTTTCCGCATTAACATTTGTGCGAAATTCACCAGATCCATTTCGTATAAAAATACGTCCCACATGAATTTCACCTTGGGAAGAAAGCAAATATACACCAATATCGCTCCCTCCCAAAAAAACCTTTTTCACATTTATATGGATTCTGCACTGTCCGTTTCGAACTTCTATTTTGGCAAATCCAATATTTTTTCCTTTGACTCCTCCCTCATATGCGTAGATATAGGAAATTAACCTGCGATAATTAGACATATTATCACTCCTTTAGTAACTATTCTATGCCTACACCCTCAAAAACTATGACAAAAATATTTTTGTCGCCAAAATAAAAAACTTATGCTATACTATCGCCGTAAGAATAGTCTTCCCGCTGTGATTTGATGCAACCACAGCTATCCTAAAGAAAGGCGCCGCTATACGGATATACCGACATGTTCACATTTCGTCAGATAACTTTTCCGAAAGTGAAGCACGTCGGCACTGGCGGATTACCCATGGATGATAAACTGAGCAATCCTAAAACAACTATCGAAATCATCAAAAAGCATAAATTTATTTTTCAAAAAAAATTCGGTCAAAACTTTTTGATTGACACTCATGTATTGGACAAAATTATAAACGCCGCTCAAATTACTCCTGACGATATGGTTTTGGAAATTGGTCCCGGTATCGGTAGTATGACTCAATATCTGGCTGAAACTGCCAGGCAAGTTGCCGCTGTGGAAATCGATGAAAACCTGATTCCTATTTTAAAAGAAACATTGAACAATTACAAAAACGTACAAATTATTCATGAGGATATCCTTAAAATTAACCTCGAACAATTTGTCCGGCAAAACAACGGCGGGCGTCCAGTTAAAGTAGTGGCAAATCTGCCTTACTACATTACCACTCCTATTATTATGCGGCTGCTGGAAGAGGATATTCCCATCGACAATATCACTGTAATGATCCAAAAAGAAGTCGCCAGCCGTATGCAGGCAAAAGCAGGCTCCAAAGATTATGGCGCCTTATCCCTGGCAGTACAGTATTATGCCGAACCCTATTTGGTTGCCAACGTTCCTCCCAATTGTTTTATTCCCCGGCCAAAGGTGGGATCAGCGGTCATCCGTCTGACCCGTTACTCCAGTCCCCCGGTAAAAGTTCAAAACACCAAACTAATGTTCTCCCTTATCCGCGCATCATTCAATCAGCGCAGAAAAACCTTGCAAAACGGACTTTATAATTCTCCTGATCTTTCTTTCTCAAAAGAGCAAATCGCAAAAGCTATAGAAATTTTAGGTCTGCCAGCCACAGTACGAGGAGAAACCTTAACTTTGGAACAGTTTGCAAAACTGGCCGATATTTTTTCCTTACCAAACGGAAATCCATTTTGACAGAAAGGCATTTTTATGATATTTGACACCCATACCCATTACGATAATCCGCAATTTGACGAAGACCGGCGCCAGCTCCTGAACAGTCTGCAACAAAATAATATTGAGGCTATTGTCAATATCGGAGCCAGTATCGAAAGCTGCAAAAATACACTCCATTTAACCGCTCACTATCCTTTTATCTACGGCTCCATCGGAATTCATCCCAGCAATACCGCTGAATTAACCGATGAATCTTTCCTGTGGCTTTCTTCCGCCGCCAAAGAAAATAAAATTGTAGCCATAGGGGAAATCGGACTGGATTATCACCGGAATGAACCAGAACCAGAACTGCAAAAATACTGGTTTATCCGCCAGTTAAATCTGGCTCGGGAAAGCAATCTTCCCATCGTTATCCATAGCCGTGATGCGGCAAAAGATACTCTTGATATTATGAAAACAGAAGAAGCCCATGAAATGGGAGGCATTATTCATTGCTTTTCTTATGGACCTGAACTAGCTAAGGAATATCTTAAAATGGGATTTTATTTAGGCATTGGCGGTGTTTTAACTTTCAATAACGGAAAAAAGCTCAAAGAAGTGGTTAAAAACACTCCTATTGAGCGTATTGTTTTAGAAACTGACTGCCCTTATCTGGCGCCGGAGCCACACCGGGGCAAACGAAATACCTCTTTAAATCTACCCTATGTGATAAATGCCATTAGTCAAATAAAAGGCCTTCCTCAAAAAGAAGTTATCGCCATTACTACTCAAAATGCAAAAAAAATATACCGGCTGTAACAATATCCGGCCTGCAAATAATCTCAAACTGCAGGCCGGATATTGTTAAAACAACCAGCAAAATATTCCATACAAAATTAAAATATGTGCAGGGTAAATGAAATAAAACATGTACTTTCTTCCCGTTTTCTTTCCCCGTCCTCCATTATAAACATAAATGATCAGAAAAGCTGCCGCTAAACCAAAACCATTTATCCATCTCACGTTGTTCATCAACATCCATATAAATCCTACGATACATTGATAATTCCTTTTTTTATGGAACAGATACAATAAAATAAGCAAAATAATCCCCGTACAATCATAATCCGTTTTCAATAGACTGGCCAAAACACAGCCTATTCCTCCTGTAACTAAAAACGGCCAAAAGCTGCTGCCTCCCTGCCTCAGTGCTGTAAATCTTAAGGCTTCCAGCGTCAAAATCCCAATCAATAAAGTAAACAATACATTCTGTTTCGTCCAAAATTCCATCCAGTTTATTGTTTGTCCGGGACGGGGAGCAAAAGCCATCAAATCAAAAGGAATTTCCGAAATAATGGCAAAAACTGCTATGCGAAAAGCATATATGCGCCAATTTTTCGTATGATAGATTCCTTCTACCAATAAAAAAGCATATAGGGGAAAAGCTATTCGCCCTATACAGCGCATTATCAGATAAATCTGACGCCAGGTCTGATATTGACTTAAATCAGCACTTAAATTTGGCAGTAAACCATAACCTAATAGCAAATAGGCAATATGATCAATAATCATAGTAACAACGGCAATCAATTTCAATTGATTGCCGTTCAATCCCCGTAATACAAGTTCTTTTTCCACCATCAACTAATTTCCGATCCTGCCGGCATATCTTTCTCCGGAGCCATCATGCACAGATTTCCCTCAGAATCCTCCGCACATAAAAGCATTCCTTCTGACATCACCCCAGCTAATTTGGCAGGTTTTAAATTTATCAATACCATGACTTTTTTACCAACCATCTCTTCCGGAGTGTAATAAGCTTTAATCCCACTCACAATTTGTCTTACCTGATTGCCGATCTTTACTTGAGAACATAGAAGTTTCCGCGATTTGGGAACTGCTTCACAAGCAATGATCTCACCCACCTTAAATTGAAGTTTGGCAAAGTCATCATAAGTAATCTCTGGTTTTATTTCCTCTTTATTCGGTTCTTTCTTATTGCCGGATTCTTTTGTTTTCTCTCCCTTCTTGGCATCCACCTCCATTGCTTCCACCTTTTCCAGCACTTTTTTCATATCCATACGGGCAAACAAAATTTCTGGTACGTCTGTCACCTTATTCCCTGACGGATATTTTCCGAATATTTTCATTTCATCTAAAGAGCGCTTTTTTGTATTAAGCTGGGCTAAAATTTTCTGCGACGTCTCCGGCATAAAAGAAGCAAGCAAAGACGCGCCGATAGTCACGGATTCTACCAGATGATAAAGCACTGTTGCCAGACGTTCCTTCTTCTGCTCGTCCTTAGCCAAAATCCATGGCATAGTTTCGTCAATATATTTATTGCAACGGCGGAAAATATTAAATATTTCACCAATTGCATCCGCTACCCGAAGCTCATCCATCCTAGCTTCTGTTTTTTTCACCGAATCCAGCACCACGGATTTCAAATCTTCATCCACTTGTTCTCTCACACCGCCATCACGCACTAAACCGCCAAAATACTGATTCACCATGGAAACCGTACGCTTTACCAAATTGCCAAGAATGTTAGCCAAATCGGAATTTACCCGCTCAGTCATCAATTCCCAGGAAATTACGCCATCATTATCAAACGGCATTTCATGCAATACAAAATACCGTACCGCATCCACACCAAAAAAATCCACCAAGGTATCTGCATACAATACGTTTCCTCTGGATTTGCTCATCTTGCCTTCCCCCTGCAGAAGCCATGGGTGCCCAAACACTTGTTTGGGTAGCGGTAAATCTAATGCCATCAAAAAAATCGGCCAATATATTGTATGAAAACGGATAATATCTTTACCTATCAAATGCAAATCTGCCGGCCAGTACTGCTGAAATAACTGGCCATGTCCGCCATCGCAGTCATAGCCTAATCCGGTAATATAATTAGTCAGGGCATCCAGCCACACATAAGTCACATGCCTGGGATCAAAACTTACCGGAATACTCCAGGTAAAGGAAGTCCGGGAAACACATAAATCCTGAAGGCCCGGGAGCAGAAAATTGTTCATCATTTCATTTTTCCGGGAAACCGGCTGAATAAATTCCGGATGAGTATTGATATGCTCAATCAAGCGATCAGCATATTTGCTCATTTTAAAGAAATAAGCTTCTTCCTTAGCTGGCTGTACTTCTCTTCCGCAATCTGGGCACTTGCCGTCTATTAGCTGAGAAGGAGTCCAAAAAGACTCACAAGGGGTACAGTAAAGCCCTTCATAATACCCTTTATATATATCCCCTTTGTCATACAATTTCTTAAATATCTTCTGCACTTGAATCTCATGATCTTTGTCTGTGGTACGGATGAATTTGTCATAAGATGTGTTCATCAAATCCCAAATTCCCTTAATCTGGGCAGCTACCTTATCTACAAATTCCTGAGGTGCTATCCCTGCCTCTTTTGCTTTCTGTTCGATTTTCTGACCATGTTCATCGGTTCCCGTCTGAAACCTTACATCATAGCCCTGCTCACGCTTAAATCGGGCAATACTGTCAGCCAGCACAATTTCATAAGTATTTCCGATATGTGGCTTTCCGGATGTATAAGCGATCGCAGTTGTAATATAGTATGGCTTTTTGCCACTACAGATTTTTTCTTGGCACATAAGTAATCCCTCCTGGATCCGATATGATACAATAGCATACCGGTAGTAATTGATAACCTAACTGCCATAATATTCAACAGTTATGTAACCAAAATATATCATATTCCAGAAAAAAACACAAGGACTCAAGCCATCCTCTTCCTGAAATTATCACCATAGCTTTCAGCCATTCACCCTCTTGCTTTCAAAATTCATGAAAACAAGAAGCTTTGCTTGTCAACTATATGTCAATTTATGCAGAATTGTGTTTATACAAGCCGACTTACAACACATATCTCCATACAAATTGCATCATGGATGAATAATTGCAAATTATAACTGCTTCTTTTCATAAGTTGTTTTTTTTAAGAATATAGTATATTGCGGCGCAAAAAACGCGCCTTTTATCAAAATTTACTTTGCAAATTTTGATAAGTTATATTATAGTTTTAGGGAATAGATGAATATTTTAGGAGGAATCTCTATGTATGAAATGATAAAACCACAAGAGAACAAACGAAAACAACGGCTTCTTCACCTTGCTTTATCGATGCTGCTTCTTGTTTTATTTTCATTAAATGGCTGCTCTCCAAAGTCCAAACCGCTTTCTCCGACTACGGCTGCTCCCTATCAGGAAGAAAATACGGATAATTATGAACAATTTGCCGAAAACCAATTAGAAACGCAAAAAGAATTTGACCGGCAAATGGAAGAACTTTTTAGGGATGAAATCAGTAATGATCAGATTAATATGCACTTTATGCTGAAGGACCCATCCGTTTTTGGCATCACCAAAGCCAAAAATCTTTATAGCCCTGTCACTCTGGAGGCTCTACAGGATTCCCAAAAACAGCGGCAGGAACTGAAAGAACTTTTGGATTCCTTTGATCCTGCCTTACTTACGGAAGATCAAAAATTGACCCAAAGAATTCTTTACAGTTTTCTGCGTATTGAAGAAATGGGCGACGGTAAGGAATTATATACACAGCCGCTTGCCGTCACCATCGGTATTCAGGCTCAACTCCCTATCCTTCTTTCCGAATATGTCTTTTATCAAAAAAAGGATATTGAAGATTATTTTGATTTGCTGGCTGGTATTGATGAGTATTACAGTCAGATTATGGATTTTCAAAGACAAAAAGCAGAAGCTGGGCTGATGATGAGTGATTCGGTTCTTGATCAGGTAATTGAATCTTGCGAGGGCTATCTTCTGACTCCTGGCGACAATTTTATGATTGACACATTTAACAGCCGTTTGGACACTGTGGATGGACTTACAGAAGAAGAAAAGATATCTTACCGTCAAAGAAATGAAGAACTGCTGGCCAGTGATTTTGTCCCGGCTTATCAATTGCTAATTGATGGTCTTAATGAATTACGTGGTACAGGAACCAATGAAAAAGGGCTTTGTGAATATCCTGACGGCCAGGAATACTATCAGTATCTGGTCTATGCCGCTACAGGCACTTCCTATTCTTCTGTGGAAGATATGCTTAAAGATATGGAACAGACTATGATTAATCAGCTTCTTGAAACTTCAAATCTGCTTCGTACAAACCCGGAATTGATTAATCAATTGGATTCCTATAACTACCGCCAAACCGAACCCGAAGCTATTATGGAAGAGCTGAAAATATTAAGTCTGGACGAGTTTCCTGCTCTTGCTGAGTGCAATTATACCATTAAGTCCGTGCCTAAATCTTTAGAACTCTCCCTAAGCCCGGCTTTTTATCTGGTGTCACCTATGGACGATTATCAGGACAACGTGATTTTCATTAATGAAAATCCCCGCTTTTCCTCTGATAAGCTATACAATACCATAGCTCATGAAGGTTATCCAGGACACCTTTATCAAAATGTATACATTCACACCCACTGTGATTCCAATATCCGCAAATTATTGTCTTTTAGAGGATACAGTGAAGGCTGGGCCTCTTATGTTGAACATTTGTCCTATACTTTTGATAACGGATTAAGCCCTGAGATGGGCCAACTGCTGGCAGCCAATTCCATGGCCACCTTAGGCATTCATGCTTGTCTTGATGTATACATCAACTATATGGGGTGGGACAGGGAACAGGTAAAAACTTACCTTAAATATTATTATGAACAACCTGACGAAGTAGTGGATGCGCTCTATGCTGCCATGATTGAAAACCCGGCCAATTACCTATCCTATTATGTAGGTTGTATGGAATTTATGAATATGCGGGAAACGGCAAAGAAAGAGTTAGGAGAACGTTTTGACCCTGTAGCTTTTCATGCTTTTTTACTGGATTTCGGAGATGCTCCTTTTGATGTGATTCAAGCATATTTTACTACCTGGCTGTCTGAACAAAAATAAATAGCAACAGTTCAGACGGGCAAAAAGATACCTGTCTGAACTGCTACCATGAAAAAAGAATCGGACAGGGAAAATTTTCCCTATTCGATTCTTTTTTCCTAACCGTCCAGATGACGGAGGTTATTACTTATTTTCCGGCATCTACCATAGACATATTCTCTGCTACTGTCTCACCATTCACCTGAATGGTCAAGTATGATACTTTCATATTCTCCAAATATGTGTTGGCCACAGCTTGCAGCAGTAAAGTATTAGCAGTATCCGGAAATTTGCTTAAATTCAATATGCCATTTTCGCTCATCTCCATGTCTGCCCCATTTGCTACTCCCGGACCCACTTCCTGGCTGGTTGACGTTCCCTTTGCTTCATAGCTGACAACTTCTGTTCCTTCTTCCAACACACCGTATTGAATCAATAGATTTGCCAACGCCTGAGGAGTCAGCTCCTCAACTGCATCCATAGTCCCTTCCAGCATTGAACCATCTTCGCTGACACTGTAAATAGAAACCACATCCAGAACTGGTGCATTGGGATCTGGATTTTTGTTGTTGTCTATCCCGCTGTCTGATTCCAACACCTGGCCAGTTTTCCTCTTTTCTGACGTCGGTGTACACGCCACTAGGGATAGTAATAAAATAGCCCCAATCATGCACATGATTTTTCTTTTCATAATGAAAAATTCCTCCTTTAATTCTCCTGAAATCCGCGAAACCACCGGTCCAGCTTCGCCAGTGATTTCACCAGCGCTTCTGTCTCTTCTTTCGTCAAGTCTTTCAAGATCTCATCAATCATATGACGATGGAATTCCTCATGGTGACGATATGCACGCTTTCCTTTTTCAGAAAGAGAAATATAGACCACTCGCCGATCTTCCTTCCCTCTTTCCCGGTTTACATACCCTTTTTTCACAAGATTGTTCATGGCAATAGTCAATGTCCCTACAGTCACGGAAAGCATTTTCGCAATGGTGGACATATTTTTAGGCTCCTGAAGCCCGACTGCCTCAATCACGTGCATGTCATTATTGGTAATGTCCTGGTATTCTGAATTAATGATCGCCTGTTCTTCCAGGTTCATTACATCCCGGAACAGATTGACCAATACACTGTTCAGCGTCTCATAAGTATCCACGGATCTCCCTCACTTTTCAGGAAGACAAAAGCTTCCCACTGATTATACATGATTTTTTCCGCCCAAGCAACCTTCTATTCCTTAGAAAATTCTTACAAGGTTGTGTTTATTCTGTGAAATTATTAAATTTTAGTAACTATACAGCCATAGCCCTTTGCTTTTATACTATTTTCGCATTTTCTATCCGGCTAATAAAATACTGGCTCCTATTCCTACAGCTGTAGCCAGCAATGCACCCGGTAATACATAGCGGGTCTTCGTTATATGAATTGATCCGAAATAAATACTGATACAATAAAATACGGTTTCCGTAGAACTCATAATCACAGAAGCTGCTATTCCTAAAAATGAATCCGGGCCATAACGGCCAAATATATCAAGCGCTAATCCGGTAGCTGCAGAATTAGAGACCAGCCGCACCAGTACTAATGGAATTAAAGGAGAAGGAAGATGAATCCAGGAAGCAGGCGTTTCCAGCCAAATGCTTAAAGTATCTAAAAAACCGGAAGCCCTCAATGTGCCTACTGCTGCCAGCAAACCAATTAATGTTGGCAAAATTCCCGCTACAGTCTTCATTCCCTCCCTCGCACCCGCCAGAAAATCATCAAATACCGGACGATCCGACAGAATACCAAAACCTACAATATAACTGATAATAAACGGTGTCAGCATACGGGATATCCATTCCATCATTTTTTCGGCACCGCCTTTCCTCTCCTGCTTTTCATATCCATTATTTTGCAGAATATTACTGCTGCCAATGTTGAACAGAAAGTGGCAATCAATGCCGGTCCGACTATTGCCATAGGATTGGAGGAACCAAATTGACTGCGATAAGCAATCATATTAATGGGAACCAATTGCAGAGAAGATATATTTATAATCAGAAACGTACACATTGTGTTCGTGGCCGTTTGGCGATCCTTTTCCTCATCCCTGTTTTGCTGAAGTGCTTTCAGGGCTGCCAAGCCAGCCGGTGTAGCTGCCATGCCCAGTCCTAATATATTAGCAATCATATTTACTGCCATAGGCTGTCGTGCCGGATGGTCCTTTGGCAGTCCCGGGTAAAGAAAATCCATCATCGGCCCCGCTTTTTTCGTCAGCCAGTCCACGAGGCCGGCTCTGTTTCCCACTTCCAGAATACCACACCAAAAGGACATGATTCCCAACATCACCAATCCCAGCTCCACCGATTCCTTAGAAGAATCAATCAGTCCTTTTGTTACTGCATCGAGATTGCCATTAGCAGCACCCCAGAATATTCCCGTCAAAATCATCAATCCCCATAGATAATTCAGCATTTTCCTGCTCTTTTCATTCTTTTCTTTAATCTATGGACATGACAACCCGATTATGAATATTTTATTTTTGCCCATAAAACAAATCATCAATTACCTGATTTACGGTTTCTATTTTACAGGCACGATAAGCGTTACTCCCACAAAACAACAATGCATTTTCCAAATCTCCTTCTGCCGCATTTGATAATGCTTTTGTAATACAGTAAGGAATATTTTTGGGATCACAATGCTCCAAACACTGATAGCAATGCTCTATTTTTGCTTTTTTCAACTCTTTGTTTTCTAAAAAAGAATTAAAAATAGCCCGGCCCGGCATGCCCACAGGGCTGTCGGTAATTACAATATTCTCTTTTTTGGCATCGATATAAGCTTGTTTATAGCACATCGGCGCATCACATTCTTCCGTCGTCACAAAACGGGTAGCTACCTGAACTCCGTCGGCTCCCAAATCTTCCATGGCATGTTTTACATCCTGATGGGTATATATACCTCCCGCAATAACAACCGGTATATGCCGGCCATATTTTTCTTCATACTGTTTTACCACTTTAATAATGCCACGAATTTCCTCATCATAAGATTCCTGGTCGTAGGCATCAAAAGTATCTGCCCCATACCGGCTTAACTGTTCCCTGGAAAACCCGAGATGTCCGCCGGCCAGTGGTCCTTCAATTACCACTAAATCAGGAATTTGCTTATATTTCCTATCCCACAATTTACAGATAACCATAGCTGATTTTGCTGTTGAAACAATAGGCGCAATTTTTGTACTTACGGCTTTTCCCGCCTCTGTTGCTATCTGTTTCGCCTCTGCCAGATACTCGGGAAGATCAACGGGAAGTCCTGCTCCGGAAATGATAATATCCGCTCCAGCTTTAATTGCTTCCTTTACATATTGGGCGTAATTTCTGGTTGCTACCATAATATTAAATCCTATAATTCCTTTTGGCGCAATGGCTCTGGCTTTACTTAATTCCGTCCTGATTGCACGCATATTAGCTTCCATAGGATTTTTCAAAAAATCCGGATCTCTGAATCCAATTTGTGCCGTGGATATAATACCGATTCCACCAGCCTTTGCCACAGCCCCGGCCAATGAAGAGAGGCTTATTCCCACACCCATGCCCCCCTGAATAATCGGATATTTTGCCACCAGATTCCCGATTGCCAGCGGTTTGATATTTGCCATTTTTGTTTTCTCCCGCTCCGTCAAAGATTTCCTAATCATCTACATTTTGAATGATTATCCTGTCACTACATATTCCTAAAACGCATATACCGCTGATTTCTAATCTCTTCTCCGTCCATCTTTCCAAACCGGGCCAAAAAACCGCTAATCTGCCATTTAAGCTGCTTTGCCAGCATGGGCAATGTTTTTTCGGAGGCCGGTTCTTTCTCACAAATAATCTGTTCAATTAAACCTCGCTCATAAAGATCTGCCGCGGTAATCCTCATCACTCGGGCAGCATCCGGTGCTTTTTTGCTGTCTTTCCACAAAATTGATGCAAAACCTTCTGGAGAAAGAATGGAATAAATAGAATTTTCCAGCATCCATACTTCATTAGCCACAGCCATAGCCAATGCGCCGCCGCTTTCTCCTTCTCCAATAACAATAGAAAGCACAGGTACAGTTAAAGAAGCCATTTCAAACAAGTTTCTGGCAATTGCCTCCCCTTGTCCTCTTTCTTCAGCTTCCAATCCACAAAAAGCGCCAGGAGTATCCACAAAACAGATAATCGGACGGCCAAAAGTTTCTGCCTGCTTCATCAAACGCAAAGCTTTACGATAACCGTCAGGAGAAGGCATACCAAAATTGCACCGAATATTATCTTTGGTATTCTTGCCCCTTTCTTGCCCGATTACCGTAACCGGAATACCGCAAAAAGTAGCAATGCCACCGACAATGGCATGATCATCACCAAAACATCTGTCTCCATGAAATTCCATAAAATCATCAAAAATAGCATGAATATAGTCCATTGACACCGGACGCCCGGCAGCACGGGAAAGCTGTACCGTATCCCAAGCTGTTTTGCTTTCCATTTTTTTAAATTTCCGGGAATAATTCACAGTCTTCCGTGAATTATCTGCAGCTTCACGTAATTTTCTCCATTCTTCCTTTTTCCGGTGCATTTTCAAAATCTGGGATAAAACTTCCTTTTGTTCGCTGCGTTTGACTATTTTATCCACAAACCCATGATCCAACAAAAATTCTGCTCGTTGAAAACCTTCCGGCAATTTCTGTCTGATTGTCTGTTCGATAACTCTTGGACCGGCAAAACCGATCAATGCGTTAGGTTCCGCCAAAATAATATCTCCCAGCATAGCGAAACTGGCTGTTACCCCTCCGGTAGTCGGATCAGTCAAAACGCTGATAAACAATTGCCCTGCCTCATGATGTTTTTTTAAAGCAGCGGAAGTTTTTGCCATCTGCATCAAGGATACAATGCCTTCCTGCATTCTGGCGCCGCCGGAACAGGCAAATATAATTACAGGAAGTTCTTCTTTCGTTGCCCGTTCTACCATTCTGGCGATCTTTTCTCCTACATTATAGCCCATGCTGCTCATCAGAAAACGGGCGTCGCAAACCCCCAATGCCGCTTCCTGACCGCCGATTTTTCCTTTTCCGGTAACAATCGCCTCATTAAGTCTGGTCTTGTCCTTGGCTGCCTGTACCTTTTTTTCATATCCAGGGAAATTAAGAGGATTAGAAAATTCCATCTCCTGATTCCATTCGACAAAAGTACCTTCATCAACCAACATCTCAATCCGGCGGTAAGCATGAACACGAAAATATCCTCCGCACTTAGGACATACATAAAAATTATTATTTACATCCTCTACATATATCGGCTGACCGCATTTATTACACTTACGCCAAAGACCTTGGGGAATATTTGGCTCTTCTCCTTTTTTGGGAGACTTATACTTAGTATCGATAATCGTGTAAGTCTTTTTAAACATATTTTTCAGCATAATAAACAAACATCCTTCTATTTACAATATTTAGGAAAATAAGTCTGAATAAAATGTGTGTCTGTATCGCCAGCCTCATATGCCGGATGGCAAAGAATTTCAAACTGGAAATCTAAATTCGTTTCGATTCCCTCGATAATTAATTCTCCCAAAGCGCTGCGCATTTTGGCAATGGCTTCTTCCCGGTCTTTTCCATGGACAATCAGTTTCATCAGCATGGAATCGTAATTGGCAGGAATACGATAATCATTATAAATATGAGTATCTACCCGTACGCCATTCCCTCCCGGTGTATGAACATTGGTGATAACGCCAGGACAAGGCATAAAATTTTTTGCTGGATTTTCTGCATTTATCCGGCATTCTATGGCATGCCCCTGCAAATGGATATCCTCTTGCGATAAACCCAAAGATTCCCCGGCAGCTATACAAATCTGCATTTTAATTAAATCCAGGCCGCTGACCATCTCCGTTACCGGATGTTCCACCTGTATCCGGGTATTCATCTCCATAAAATAAAAATTTTTATCTTTATCTAGTAAAAATTCAATCGTTCCCGCATTTTCATATCCTACAGCCTTAGCGGCGCGGATAGCTGTTTCCCCCATCTTCTTTCTCAGCTCTTCGGAAATTGCTATCGAAGGGGATTCTTCCACCACTTTTTGATGACGCCGCTGAATAGAACAATCACGCTCACCTAAATGTATAACGTTTCCGTGTTTATCTGCCATAATCTGAAATTCAATGTGACGGGGTTTTTCAATATAACGTTCAAGATACATCGTATCATCGGAAAAACCTTTAACCGACTCCATTTGCGCATCCCGGAAATTCATCTCAAAATCTTCCGCTCCCCAGGAAATTCTCATTCCTTTTCCACCGCCGCCGGAGGAAGCTTTAATCATTACCGGAAAACCAATTGATTTGGCTAAATCCAAAGCTTCTTCAACCGTATGAACCGACTCTTTCCCTCCTGGTACCACCGGAACGTTCGCCTCAATCATTGTTTTACGGGCTTCTGATTTATTCCCCATACGACTGATTAAAGAAGAAGAAGGACCAATAAAAGCAATATTGCATTTTTCACACAATTCTGCAAATCTGGCATTTTCTGAAAGAAAACCAAATCCTGGATGAATAGCTTCCGCTTTCATCGCTACCGTAGCCGACAAAATTTGTTCCATATTCAAATAACTTTTTCCTGACGGCGCAGGACCAATACAGATCGCCTCATCCGCCAGTAATGTATGCAGGCTGTCCTTATCTGCTTCCGAATAGACAGCTACTGTTTTTATCCCCATTTCCCTGCACGCACGAATAATCCTTACTGCAATTTCGCCGCGATTGGCGATAAGTATTTTGTCAAACATAGATGCACCCCTTGCCCGAAGGCATTTTCTTTTTTAACCAATCATAAATGTTAATTCTGCAGATACTACTATCTTACCATCCTCATTAGTCGCTACAGCTTTGCCCACTCCCATAGGGCCTTTCTGCCGGATAATCTCACATTCCAGTTTCAAACGATTTCCGGGAACAGCCTTCTGTTTAAATTTCGCATTATTAATAGCAGCAAAATATGCTGTTTTTCCTCTGTTTTCTTCGACACTTAATATCGCCACAGCACCTACCTGAGCTAATGCTTCCACCATCAATACACCGGGCATTACCGGCTCCTGGGGAAAATGGCCCGCAAACTGAGGTTCGTTATAAGTAAGAGCTTTATATCCTACAGCACGTACCCCTGGCTCCAGTTCTTCAATACAGTCAATCAGCAAAAATGGATGCCTATGAGGGATAATTTCCTGAATTTCCTTAATTCCTAATTTCATTTTACTCTCCATTCTTTCATCAATAGCACATAGACTCAGAGCTGCATTAAAACTATCGGATACGGAACAAAGGCTGTCCAAACTCTACTACTTCCTCATTTCCTACAAGCACGGCTTCTATTACGCCATCAAATTCACTTTCTATCTCATTCATCAGCTTCATGGCTTCGATAATTCCTAAAACCTGTCCTTTTTTCACACTATCCCCTACATGGACAAACGGCTCTGCATCAGGAGATGAAGCACAATAAAAAGTTCCCACCAAAGGAGATACCACAACCTTATCAGCGCCAATATCTATTTTGGCGGGTTCCTCTTTTTTCTCCGGTGAAATTTCATCTTCATCAACGATAGCCGCTCCGGCCAAACTCGCTGAACCGACATCAATACCACTAAGAGCATTGGTCCCGTTTCCTGCAATACCGGAAATCACCACATTTTTTTTCTTTTTCTTTTCCAGCACCAATCTCTGGCCATTTTCCTCATATTCAAAACTGGTTAATCCGTTTTCTGAAACTGTCTGTATCAACTTTACAATATCATCTATTGTCATTCCTGTTCCCTCCTTAAACTTTAAACCAGTTAAAACCGACGTACCAGCAAAGTAGCATTATGACCACCAAATCCCAATGAATTGCTGATTGCACAATTTACTTCCATAGTTACGCCCTTTCCCTTTGTATAATCCAAATCACACTCCGGATCGTCAATAGCAAGTCCTGCTGTCCCATGAACAAACCCTTCCTGAATTGATTTCACGCAGGCAATAAACTCCACCCCTCCTGCAGCTCCCAATAAATGGCCAATCATAGATTTTGTTGAATTAATCTTCACTTTTCTGGCATGATCGCCGAAAGCCAATTTAATTGCTTTCGTTTCAAACAAGTCGTTATGATGAGTACTTGTCCCATGGGCATTAATATAATCCACATCTTCCGGCTTCATACCTGCATCTGCAATAGCCAATTCCATAGCTTTAGCCGCGCCTGCTCCATCCTCTGCCGGAGAAGTAATATGATATGCGTCACTGGTAGCTCCATAGCCTGCAAGCTCTGCGTAAATCTTTGCCCCTCTTGCCTGAGCATGCTCTAAAGACTCCAAAATGACAATCCCCGCACCTTCTCCCATAATAAAACCATTTCTTTCTTTGTCAAAAGGAATAGAAGCCCTTAAAGGGTCGTCCGTTGTATTTAAGGCTGTCAAAGCCGTAAAACCAGCTACGCCAATGGGCGTGATGCTGGCTTCCGCACCTCCGGCCACCATCACATCTGCCTCTCCATACTGAATAGCACGAAAAGCCTCCCCAATACTTTGCGTTCCTGTAGCACAGGCGGTAACCACATTAATGCTTTTTCCCTTAAGGCCAAACTGAATTGATACATTTCCTGCCGCCATATTACTGATCATCAGCGGCACCAGCAAGGGATTTACCCGGCCCGGCCCTTTTTCCAGAAGTTTTTTATATTCACGTTCAACGGACTGAAGACTGCCAATACCTGAGCCTACGCTTACTCCTATCCGGTAAGGATCTTCCTTTTCCATATCAATACCTGCATCATTCATTGCTTCCTTTGTAGCTACAACAGCAAACTGGCAAAACTGCTCCATCCTTTTTGCTGTCTTTACATCCATATAATCTTTAGCATTAAAATCCTTAACCTGGGCCGCCAATTTAGCTTTATAGTCAGTAGTATCAAAATAGGTAATCGGCCCAATACCTACCTTCATGCTTTTCAGTCCGTTCCAAAACTCCTCCACACTGTTGCCTATGGGGGTAATCGCTCCCAGACCCGTTACAACCACTCTCTTACTCATATTCTGTTCTCCTTACCTAAATCACGTAACCATTCATTCCATGATTCGTTGCTATATTTTACATTGCCATGCCGCCATCAATACAAATTACCTGGCCGGTAATATATCCCGCTTCATCAGATGCCAAAAAAGCTACTGTGTTGGCAATATCTTTTGTCGAACCAAAATGTTTCATGGGTATCTGTTCTGTCGCGGCGGCTTTAACGGCTTCCGGCAAAACCTGTGTCATTTCCGTATCAATAAAACCTGGAGCAACTGCGTTAGATGTAATTCCACGGCTTGCCAATTCCCTGGCCACTGATTTAGTAAGACCGATAAGCCCTGCTTTAGATGCACAATAATTGGCCTGTCCTGCGTTTCCCATCACGCCGGAAACAGAAGATACATTGATAATCCTTCCTGATTTTTGTTTTAACATCTGACGGGAAATATGCTTAATACAATTAAATGCCCCTTTTAAATTGGTATTCAATACTGCATCAAAATCTTCCTCACTCATTTTCATCAAAAGATTATCCCGGGTAATTCCTGCATTGTTCACTAAAATATCAACCCGTCCGTACTGTTTTATCACATAAGCCATAAACTCAGCCGATTTATCAAAGTCAGAAACATTGCATTGTACTGCTTCTCCCTTACCGCCGGCTTCCTTGATTTGTTCCACTGTTTCTTCTGCTTTAGTCGCTGAACCGTTATAATTGACAATAACAGTCGCTCCTTTTTGAGCCAGAGTCAGAGCAATCTCTTTGCCAATCCCACGGCTGGCTCCAGTCACTACCGCGATTTTGCCTGTCAACATGCTTCTCCCTCCAATGCCTTAATTACTTTATCTACATCTTCCAATTTTTCTATATTTAAGACTTTGACCGTCTTGTTTATCTTCTTTATAAATCCAGCCAGAGTTTTGCCCGGCCCGATTTCAATAAATTTATCCACTCCCTGAGCAATCATGGTTTCCACACTTTGCTGCCAGCGAACAGATGAAAATACCTGTTTTGTCAGCAACGGCTTTACCTGCTCTTTATCAGTCACATATTCCGCTGTTACATTAGCCACATAAGGTATTACGGGAATATGTACCTCCACATTTTCCAAAACCTTACTCAACTTTTCCCCTGCTCCCGTTAGCATCCGAGAATGGAAGGGGCCACTCACATTCAAAAGTATTGTCCTTTTTGCTCCAGCCTCTTTCAGCTTTTCACAAGCCTCTTTTACCGCCTCTGTTTTTCCGGAAATCACAATCTGCCCCGGACAATTGTAATTAGCAATCTGTACACCTTCCATATCTGCAATTACCGCTTCTATAGCGGCTGCATCCATAGCCAGAACTGCCGCCATGGCTCCCTGCCCTACAGGAACCTCCTCCTGCATAAGGATACCTCTTTGGCGCACGGTGAAAATGGCATCTGCTTCACTGATGACTCCGGCCGCATATAAAGCACAATATTCTCCCAGGCTCAATCCTGCCGTCACATCTGGCTTAATTCCTTTTTCCTCAAGCACTTTAGTCATAGCTATGCTTGTAGTTACCATAGCAGCCTGAGTATACTCCGTAATATCCAGACGATCATTTTTCTCAAAACATAATTCCGGGACAGAAAAACCCAACAGTTTGCTGGCTAAATCAAATACTTGTTTTCCTGATTCTGTTTGTTCATAAAAATCCTGGCCCATACCGCAGACCTGCGCTCCCTGCCCCGGATAAATAAATGCAATTTTGCTCATTTAACATACTCCTTTTTGGATAATTGTTAATTTCTTCCCAGCAGCTTTTCTGCCTGTGCCATCATTTCTTCTATCATTTCCTGACAAGTCTGTTCCTTGTTTACCATACCTGCAATCTGCCCTGCCATCACCGTACCCATAGTCACATCTCCGTCTTGTACCGCTTTTCGCAAGGCGCCTAATGTTAAATATTCTAATTCTTCAAAACTCTTTCCTTCGTTTTCCAACTTGACATATTCTCTTGTCATTTGATTTCTCAGACACCGTACCGGATGACCATGGCTTCTTCCTGTTACTGTCGAATCAATATCCTTTGCCTTAAGAACTCTGTCTTTGTAATTTTGATGAATCACACATTCTTTTGCTACCAAAAAACGAGTTCCCATCTGCACAGCCTCAGCACCTAACATAAAAGCCGCAGCGATTCCTCTGCCGTCACCAATTCCTCCGGCAGCAATTACAGGAATTGATAAGGCATCCGCCACCTGAGGCACCAAAGTCATAGTTGTAGCCTCACCGATATGGCCGCCGGATTCTGTCCCTTCTGCTACCACCGCGTCTGCGCCGTACTTTTCCATGCGTTTGGCCAATGCAACAGAAGCCACCACGGGAATTACCCGAATACCGGCACTTTTCCACAAATCCATGTATTTTTCCGGATTTCCGGCTCCGGTAGTCACCACCTTAACGCCTTCCTCCACAACCACTTTCGCCACATCATCCGCATATGGACTCATCAACATGACATTAACACCAAAAGGCTTGTTCGTCACTTCTTTTACTTTATGGATATAATCGCGAACTACTTCTCCTGGTGCGTTGGCGCCGCCGATTAATCCCAGACCACCGGCTTCGGAAACAGCCGCTGCCAGATGATTTTCCGCCACCCAAGCCATGCCACCTTGGACAATCGGGTATTTAATCCCTAATAATTCTGTAATTCTTGTCTTCATTCTTTCCTCCAACTGCGCATTTAAACGAGTTTATTTTTATAAAGTTGCTTTTGGCAGGCGTAAAAGGTGCAGGGCCTTAGGCCTCTACACCTTTTTCCTTCAGGTAATTCATCACATCGCCGACAGTCAACAGATTTTGTAAATCCTCTGAAGGAATATCGATGGAATATTCGTCTTCCAAAGCCATTACCAGTTCAAACAAGTCCAAAGAATCGGCGCCTAAATCTTCCTTGAAAGAAGAAGACTCTGTAATGGTATCCGCATCCACACTCAATTGCTCCGCAATGATTTCTGTAATTTTTTCCAACATGATTTTTTCTCCTTTTTTTAATAATTTTATATTTGGAGGATGGCCGCAAAAACAGCCATCCTAAACCACCTTAAACCATTTTGTCCTTCTTGAACTAATACGATTTTATTACCATTCCATCAACGCCGCGCCCCAAGTCATCCCTGCGCCAAAACCGGCCAAAACCAACTTATCTCCTCGTTTAAGTTTTCCTTCTTGGTTTAATTCATCTAAAAGAATCGGGACAGACGCTGCCGAAGTATTGCCATACTTATCCATATTCATGGGAAATTTATCGATAGGCTGATGTAACCTTTTTGCTGCTGCTTCCACAATACGAAAATTCGCCTGATGTAAAATAAAATATTTTATTTCCTCAATATTGATACCGCTTTCATCAAGTATCTGCGTAACACATTCCGGAACTTTTTTAACCGCAAATTTAAAAACTTCCTGTCCGTTCATCTGCAAATACCCCAACTCCGGCGTCTTCCCATTAAGAAAATTCCCTCCTGTCCTGGCTACACAAGACAATATTGAACCTTTCATCCCATCAGACCCCATAACCATATGCTTTATTCCTGTTTCAGACGCCTGAATAACCGCAGCGCCGGCTCCATCGCCAAACAGAACGCATGTTCCCCTGTCGCTCCAATCCACAATTTTGCTGAGGTGGTCTGATCCAATAACCAGAGCTGTCCGGTAAACTCCGGTTTGAATAAAAGCATTCACCACATTAAGACCAAATAAAAATCCTGAACAGGCAGCAACAAGATCAAATGCTACTGCTTTATCTGCTCCCAATTCTGCCTGTACCTGACAAGCTCCTGCCGGGCAACAGTTATCTGCCGTAGTCGTAGCCAATACAATCACATCAATCTCTGATACTTCCACTCCGGCATTATCAATTGCCCGCCGGGCAGCCTTCACAGCCATATCCGTAGTCCCCTCATCCACGGCAATCCGTCGCTCGCGTATGCCGGTCCGACTGGCTATCCATTCATCACTTGTATCTACAATTTTTGCCAAATCGTCGTTTGTTACCACCTGTGCCGGTGCATAAGAACCGGTTCCTATGATTTTACTCGTCATAATTTGCTTCCTGTCCCGTTTATTTCTGAAGATTTTTAATCCCTGAATTCTTTTTCTTATCAAAGCCTTCGCAGATTTCTTCAGATGATTATGCCTGTTTGATTATTATTTGCTGTTTTAGTTTTATTTTCAAATGTTTTGAATTTCAAACTATTTTACCAGTATTTTATATAAGAAACGAATATTTGTCAATAACTATTTTCCATAAAAATAATTCATGGTATACTGTATGATAAAAGGCACAGCTTTTCGTGCCATAAATCGATTATAGGAAGCTGATTTTGTTTCCTATAATATAAATAGCCCGATAAAGAAAAAATTTTTTAAAAGGAAGGGGTAATCTTTTATGAAATACATGGTTTTTGATGTTGGCGGAACAGATATTAAATATTCAGTCATGGATGAATCTCTTTATCGCTATAAAGAAAATACGATTCCTACTCCGCAAACCAATTTTAAGGATTTTTTAACTACTCTGAATAATATCTATATTCCGTACAAAAACGAAGTTGCCGGAATTGCTATAAGCCTTCCCGGGTTTATTGACAGCGAAAAAGGCAGATGTAATGGAGGAGGAGCTTTACTTTATAATCAACGGCAGGATATCGGACCACAATTAGAATCCCTATGTGGCTGTCCCGTCCATTTGGAAAACGATGGTAAAAGCGCTGCTATGGCTGAATTGTGGAAAGGGTCTTTAAAAGACTGCCAGAACGCTTGTGTATTTTTAATGGGAACCGGCGTAGGCGGAGGATTAATTATTGACGGAAAAATGGTTAAAGGTCCTCATTTTACCGCAGGAGAATTCAGTTTTTTGTTTACGGAATCCTCCCAATGGGAAGATATGGAATTTACTATGGCCAGGCAATGCAGTACCACCGCTTTACTATCTTTTTATAAAAAATACAAAGAACTTCCCGAAAAAACAGAAATCAACGGAAAACAGTTTTTTGAAGCTTTTTATTCTGGAGATGAAGCAGCAAAACAGGCACTGTCTGTTTTTTGTCAAAAAGTCGCTATTCAAATATATAATCTTACGGCTCTTTTAGATTTGGAAAAAATCGCTATCGGAGGCGGTATCAGCCGTCAGCCGATATTAATTGAAATGATTGATCATGCTGTGGAAGAAATATACGAAAAATCACCCACCCGTGCATTTGGGGTCAGTTTATCCCGACCAAAAATTGTTCCCTGTTATTTCAGCAGCGAAGCCAACCAAGTAGGCGCCTTATACAGCTATATGCAGGCAAAATCTTTATTAAAAGATTAATTGATCACCATTATTTCCACACAAAAAATTCCCTGGTATATGGATAAAAACTTCTTTTTACAGAAAAGAAGATATCAAAATATACCAGGGAAACTTATTTATACGATACCTTGTGCTATCATCGCATCTACAACCTTCTCAAAACCGGCAATATTGGCTCCGGCCACATAGTTTCCGGATACACCATAACGCTTTGCTGCATCATCAGCTTTGGCAAAAATATTTACCATAATATTTTTCAGCTTCTCATCTACTTCATCAAAAGTCCAGGAAAGCCTCTGGCTATTTTGGCTCATTTCCAATGCGGAAGTTGCTACTCCGCCTGCATTGGCAGCCTTACCTGGCATAAATAACATCCCGCTTTCCAGGAAGAAATCTGTTGCTTCTCTGGTTGACGGCATATTGGCGCCCTCTGCTACGGCAAAGCATCCATTCGCTTTCAGCGCCTTGGCATCATCCAGATTCAACTCATTTTGCGTAGCACAGGGAAGAGCAATATCACAAGGAATTGTCCAAATCCCTTTGCCTTCAGTATAAACTGCACCAGGCACAACATCTGCATATTCTTTAATTCGACCACGGCGCACTTCTTTAATCTCTTTTACAATATCCAACTTAATACCATCTTTATCATAGACATATCCATTGGAATCACTTAAAGCTACTACTTTACCACCTAACTGCTGAACCTTTTCAGTAGCATAAATAGCCACGTTGCCTGAACCAGACACCAACACAGTTTTACCGGCCAATTCCTTGCCGTTATGCTTTAACATCTCATCCAAAATATAGACCAAACCATAACCCGTAGCCTGTGTTCTCACCAAAGAACCGCCATAGTTCAAACCTTTACCAGTCAATACGCCTTCATAAAGGCCGGTCAGCCTCTTATATTGCCCATACAAATAACCGATTTCTCTTCCCCCAACACCGATATCTCCCGCCGGTACATCCTGATCGGCGCCAATATATTTAAAAAGCTCGGTCATAAAGCTTTGACAAAAAGCCATTACCTCACGATCTGATTTGCCTTTAGGATCAAAATTGGAACCGCCTTTGCCCCCGCCAATAGGAAGACCGGTCAAAGAATTTTTAAAGATTTGTTCAAAACCCAGGAATTTCAAAATTCCCTGGTTTACCGATGGATGGAAACGCAAGCCGCCTTTATATGGGCCAATAGCACTGTTAAACTGTACACGGAACCCCTTATTTACCTGTACCTGTCCTTCATCATCCACCCACGGTACGCGGAAAGAAATAATACGTTCCGGTTCTACAAGACGTTCCAAAAGAGCCATCTTGCGGTATTTTTCTTCATTAGCATCGATTACCAGCTTTAAAGAATCCAATACTTCTTTTACTGCCTGATGGAATTCTGCTTCACCTGGATTTTGTTCTACTACTTTAGCATAGATTTCATCAACATAAGACATTATCCATTCTCCTCCTGCATCTGATTTTCTATATACATATCAAATATATCTTAACGATTATAACAATTTAACAAGTTAAAGTCAAGAAGTATAAAATTTTCACTAAAAAAATCAATTATCTTCTGCTTGTTTCTCAGATACGGAAAATACAAATCTCTTTCTTGCCATCTCATCGTTTGCCAAATATTCATCATAAGTTGTAATTTTATCAATCAATTGCCCATTGACAATTTCCATAATCCGATTAGCAGTAGTCTGAACAATCTGATGATCACGAGATGAAAAAATCAATACTCCGGGAAATTTTACTAAACCGGTATTTAGAGCTGTAATTGCCTCCATATCCAGATGATCGGTAGGTTCATCCAACATCAGCACATTAGCGCCGGAAATCATCAATTTAGAAAGCATGCAGCGAACTTTCTCTCCACCAGAAAGCACTTTAACCTTTTTTACTCCGTCTTCTCCGGCAAATAACATTCTGCCCAGAAATCCACGTACATACGTCACATCTTTTTCTATGGAATATTGAGTCAGCCATTCTACAATTGTATCATCGTTATCAAATTCTCCGCTATTATCCTTGGGAAAATAAGATTGAGTGGTGGTCAGCCCCCATTTATAGGTTCCTTCGTCCGGTTCCATTTCACCAGCAAGGATTTTAAAGAGAATTGTTTTTGCCTGTTCATTAGGACCTACCAAAGCCACTTTATCTTCCCGCCCTAAAGTAAAAGTCAGATTATCAAGAATTTTTACTCCGTCAATCGTTTTGGATAAATTCTGTACGGATAATACTTCATTGCCAATTTCCCGGAATGGACGAAAATCGATATATGGATATTTTCTGCTGGAAGGCTTAATATCATCCAACTCAATCTTTTCCAATGCTCTTTTTCTTGAAGTAGCTTGTTTTGACTTGGAAGCATTGGCAGAGAAACGCTGAATAAATTCCTGCAGCTCTTTAATTTTTTCTTCTTTTTTCCGGTTAGCTTCTTTCATCTGCTTAATCATCAATTGGCTGGACTCATACCAAAAGTCATAATTCCCCGCATATAGCTGGATTTTCCCATAATCAATATCAGCAATATTTGTACAAACTTTATTGAGAAAATAACGGTCATGAGACACCACGATTACCGTATTCTGAAAATTAATCAAAAATTCCTCCAGCCATGCGATAGCGTCCAAATCCAAATGGTTAGTAGGTTCATCTAAAAGCAATATATCCGGATTTCCAAACAAAGCCTGAGCTAACAAAACTTTGACTTTTAGCGCGCCGGTTAAATCTTTCATTAAGGTATAATGATATTCCGTATCTACACCTAAACCATTCAGCAAATTGGCAGCATCTGATTCAGATTCCCATCCATTCATTTCGGCAAATTCGGCTTCTAATTCTGCAGCCTTAATTCCATCTTCATCAGAAAAATCTTCTTTCATATAAATAGCATCTTTTTCCTTCATTACCTGATAAAGACGCGGATTTCCCATAATTACCGTATCCAATACCTGATACTCATCATATTTATAATGGTCTTGCTGTAAAAAAGATAAACGTTGCCCGGGGCTAATCACTACATCTCCATTAGTAGGTTCTAATTGTCCGGATAAAATACGTAAAAAAGTAGATTTTCCAGCGCCGTTGGCGCCTATTAAACCATAACAATTTCCTTCGGTAAATTTGATATTGACATCTTCAAATAAGGCCTTTTTGCCCACTCTTAATGTAACATTATTTGCACTAATCATGTTTGACCCCTTAATCTTTTATTTTCTAAATTCAAATACCTACATTAGTGTACCGACATGTTCTATTATACATAAAACCCTCAATTTTTCAAGAGAAATCAATAGACTCTTCGGCTTGACCAGAGTCCGTAGTAACATTTTCCAACTTTGTCCATATAATACATTATATGGGAAACTCATAAAGACAAAAGCAATTCATAAAATTTTATCTATTGCTCTTCCCATATAGGGTATCGTTTCCATAAAAATAACTGAATACAATATTGCTTGTGTTCCTCCAAAATATGAGCGTGAAAACAACAAGAAAAAACGCCAAACTGTACTCCCTCAGTCTGGCGTTTAGATACCATCGATTTACTGTTTATTCATCCGGATCTAATTCATCAAATAATTCCGAATCATAGAATTCTCGAATTGTCACACCTAATCCGTCTGCAATCTTATTAATATTAACGATACCTGGATTTTTGCTTTTACCACTTAGTATACTTTTATATGTTGATGATGGCATACCCGCTCTATAGCTTACAGAATATCCGCTTAAATTCTTCTTTTGACACAACTCAGTAATCCGAAAACTGGTTGCCTCACGTATGGTCATAATTATCCTCTCCTTTTATATAAGTTTAGTCGAATTTTTGCACATAATAGGACGATAAAATGTACTATATTAATAACATTACCAAAATTCTCCAGTTTTTAATAAATCATATAACTGGGATATACAGACTAAACTTATATAATCAGGCAGCGGATCCGTCTCATTAGTTTTTTCATCTTCACAAAAATACTCAATTATTTAGCTAGTACTGCATTGCAGAAATAATAGTGAATACAGTGCTTGATATTTTCGTCATCTGTGCGTCTGCAAAGCGACGTTCTACACTCCGTTCCGGTCCTTGCTGGACAAGCGCCACTGGCGCTTAGCAACGTAGCGGTGCCTACGTCTAGCTTTGCAGGCGTGCAGAGGGCGGAAATAGCGAGTGCCGAATCCACTGAAATTTCCGCAAGGTAGTACTAGAATGACCCAACTTAAATACCTTGCTGTTTCGCTGAGGATGCTTTTTCGAGAGTGCACAGGAAAAAGCGGAGGCGTAGTGGTGCTACACTGAGCATTTTTTCTGTGTGCTATCGGAAAAGCAGACCAGCGAAACGTAAGGTTATTTAAATCGGGTCATACTTGTAAGTATGTTTGTGAATACATATACATAAGAGCACCGGCTGGCTCACCCATAAACGGGTCGATATACTCTACAAACGGCATCTGATCATATTCCATATTCCTCCTGAGCGCAATAGTTGCAAGAACCATGCGAAAAATCCTGATCAAATGATTTTTCCCAAATCATAATGTATTCAGTTTCCTGTGTTTGCAAATCCGTATTTTCTTTATCAATTTTAAAGCCTCGGCTCAAATAAAAGTTTACCGCCATTGTATTCTTTCTATAGACAGCCAAAATTAGTTTTTCTTTGTTCTTTTTTGCGATACTGAGCAGACCACTTCCTATTCCTTTCATCCTTGCTGATTTTTCCACGAATATTCCTGCGATGTAATTTCCCTCCAATCCAATAAATCCATCTATCTTCTGATTATTTTCTGACACATAAATCTCCGCCTGAGGAATCATCACTTTCACTACGTCATAATTATTTATCCAAAACTCAGGTTTGATAAAAGCATGAGCTTCTATGTTCGCACTAAGCCAGATAGACATAACAGTATCTATATCTGCATCTTTAAAATCCCTAGTCATTATTCCCCACCTTAGCTTTTTAACCCTGATATCCTATACAAAATCGAAGTCATAACTATAATATAATGCTATACTTCAATATAATATGGGCAGATATCCTCATACTCTCCATTTTTTAACCGAAATCCACCCGGTATCACACCGAGTTGTTTAAAACCAATCCTCTCATACAAATGGCGGGCATGAATATTTGTCGCCACCACTGCATTAAATTGCAGCACCTTAAACCCAACCTCATGCGCCTGTCTCATACAGTCCAATACCAGTTTTTCGCCAATATGAAGGCCGCGGCTTTTTGACGCAATAGCATAACTGGCGTTAGCGATGTGCCCGCATCTGCCAATATTATTAGGATGCAGAATATATACTCCCAAAATTTCTCCATCCGCTTCGTTGAATGCAACACCACAATAGCTTTGACCGGCAAAAAAAGCCTCGCCTGTTGTGGTTGTCAAGCATTCTTCCTGTGGAAAAGCTATTCCTTCCTCCACAACTTCATTCCATATTTTTATCATCGAACGTACATCATCTTGAACATATTTTCTTATAGAAATACCATTATCCATTTTATCTTTCTCCCTGATTTGTATAATACTCTATGGATAAAAGAGGTTTGCAAACATGCCTTATTTCAACTGCTACCTTTTCTGTCTGGCAAGATAGAACTGAAATGAAGTATACTCCGATATCTCCCGATTAATAGGAAGTCCGGCATTCATTAAAGCTGCCCCGGAATATACGGCTTCCCCATCATTGATCCTATACATTGCTTCCGGTTCCAATCCCTTAACCCGGATATACTCTTGCGGTCCGTTACATGTCAAATTTGTTACGACAACACTCAAGAGTGATTCGCTTTTATCCTTTGTCACATGCTGCCAGGCCGTCATATTGCCTGATTCAAAAGGATTTGTCAACCGATAATAATCACCGGTAAACAAAATGTGATAATACTTGCGGAATCGATCACTTTGCTCTTTACATATAGCCCGTTCTTCATCGGTAAGATGTGTGGCATCCAATTCATAGCCAAACGTGCCGCACATCGCCACTACCGCTTTCGTTTCTAATGGTATATATTTGCCGTTATCCGAAATATGCGCACCCATGGTACATGTCGGATATACAAAAGAAGTACCATAATGAAGTTTCAGACGGTCAATCGGATTAGTATTATCACTTACCCAATACTGGGGATAATAATGCAGCATAGCTGGATCATAACGTCCGCCACCACCGCTGCATCCCTCAAACAAAATATCCGGATGAGTCAAAATAATCGCATCCATTACCCGATATAAACCTAATATATAGCGATGGTACACCTCTCCCTGCTTTGTTTCCGGCAGCTTATTAGACCAAATATCTGAAAGAGAACGGTTAATATCCCATTTCACATAATAAATATTCGCTTCATCCAAAATATCATTAATTTGCTTTATCAGATAATCTTGTACGTCTTTACGGCTCATATCCAAAGCCATTTGATTTCGGCTGCGCACACCCCGCCGTCCGGGAATTTCCATAGCCCAATCCGGATGGGCGCGGTACAAATCACTGTCTTCAGAAACCATCTCCGGCTCAAACCAGATACCAAATTTCATTCCCAAATCATTAATCTGTTCCACCAATTTACGAAGCCCGCAGCGAATTTTTTCTTCATTAACAAACCAATCCCCCAATCCACTGTTATCGTCATCCCGTTTGCCGAACCATCCGTCATCCATTACCAGCAAATCCACACCCATATCTTTAGCTGCTCTGGCAATTTTTATCAGCTTCACATCGTCAAAATCCATAAAAGCTGCTTCCCAGCTATTAATCAACACCGGCCGCATAACATCGCTGACGAACTTACTCTTGCAAAGATTGGTACGGTAAAAATCATGATATAAATGACTTAAACCGGTAAAACCATGCTCACTAAAGGCCATAACTACTTCCGGCCCTTCAAAGGTTTCCCCTGGTTTCAGTTCATACACAAACTGTTTGGGATTAATTCCCATGACCAATCGAAGCTGATCATATTGGTCCAGTTCAACCTCCGCCAAAAAATTCCCACTGTACATCAATGAAAAACCGTAGCATTTCCCGTAATCTTCCGTAGTCTCCCGATCACAGAGAACAACAAACGGATTTTGCTGATGACTGGAAGATCCCCGAACGCTTCCAATTGTATGGATGTGATGAGTCATATGCTGGCGTTCTACCTGACGCTCCTGCCCATAACGGCCAGGCAGACTGACTAAATCAAAATTAGCGCCATTTAGAAAATCCAGACATGTAGACATGATCTTCTTTAAATGAATAGGCTTGTCTCCCTTATTGACTACTTTTACCGCACGGGTAATCACATCTGCCTCTTCAAATACACCATATAAAAGCTCTACCTGTACATTGCTGACAACATCGCTCAAGGTCACAATCAATGTATCTGCCGTATCTTGCTTATTGGCAAATACACAGGGCAGCGTCTCTAACTGATATTTCCCTTTACTTATCTTATAACCGGCAGTCTTCCCGTTATAAGAATAGCTGCCATCCCCATTCACAATTTCAATGCTGGTAGTACGGAAATCTCCTTGCTGCTGAGTAGAAAATTCCTGTGGCTGAGCATCCAGGGAGAAAGTCCTCACATCCCGGGATTCATAAGGATTTCCAGAAAATCCCCGGTCATACTGCATAATCTGATAACTCATATCTGTATCGCAAATGCTCGGGCCATAATAAAGATGCAGCAGATAATCCAAGTTGCCAATCTTCATTTGATAAGAAGAGTGCTTTGTATGAAGAGTGAGAGTTTTACTCTTTTTGTTTTCAATGATTCCCATAAAACGCCTCCTTTGGCTTTACTTTTTCCCTTTATTTCCATAATGCAGAAGCATGTATGATTTATGTGTATTCTATCATATCCTTCCCCAAATATTATAGGCTTAATGAAATAAAAAACAGGAAAAATGTAAAGCAAAGCAACAGTCCAAACAGATTTGTGCGTTTGCCGCTCTGACCATGCGATATCACGTTCTTTGGGTAAAATGTTATGGCAACAGGCATCCGGCTTGTCGAACTTTTGCGCCAGATCGCGGCTGCAACAGCAGCCATTTTCCTTATGCACACAGTGCGCATCCACCTGGAGGGTTTTGTTTCATAGGGTGCGGCCCGCACGCCGCTTTAGCAGCATATTCCTCTGTGCGAGCCTGTGCAATCAAGTAGGGAAGAGCCATCTTTCCCTACCCGTCGCGCGGCCCGCGTGCTGCATCAGCAGCAAACTTCCATACGCGGGCCTGTGCATAAAAAAAGACTGCCACAAAATTGTGACAGCCTCGTAAATTAAAGAATAAAATTAAGAATAGAATAATCTGTTGATGGCGCTGAATATACCACGAATCGAAGCTCTGGTGATATTGGCACTGATTCCGACACCATACGTCACTCGTCCGCTTTCCTGATCCATCAAATGAATATAAGAAGCCGCCTGAGCATTTGAACCCATCTGAAGTGCATGTTCACTATAATCCATTACCTTAATCTGAATACCCAGTTCTTTTTCCAACCCTCGTTGTACGGCATCAATAGGACCGTTGCCAATACCTTCAAAAACCTTCTCTATACCATTGTTTGTATAAGTTACCCTGGCCAAAGTCGCATACACATCCGGCTCGACCTCCGTATCGGTAATCTGGCACTTACGGAAATGCATCGGCTCCTTTTTATTTAAATAGCAGGCACGAAATTCATCCATAATCTGCTCTGGCGCCACCTCTCCCTGTTTTTCAGAAATCTTCTGAATCACATCGGCAAATTCTTTGTGCATACCTTTTGGCAGCTTAAAACCATAGAAAGTATCCATGACAAAAGCCACACCGCCTTTGCCGGATTGGCTGTTGATTCGAACAATCGGCTCATATTCTCTCCCGATATCCGACGGATCGATAGGAAGATATGGAACCTCCCAAAATTCTCCGCCGCGTTCTTTGAGAGCCTGCATTCCTTTATTAATCGCATCCTGATGAGAACCTGAAAAAGCAGTAAAAACCAACTTTCCGGCATAAGGATGCCGAGGATCAATCTGCATTTTTGTGCAGCGCTCATATACTTCGCTGATAGACCGTATATTCTCAATAGCCAGCTTCGGATCAATACCTTGAGAAAACATATTGTAAGCCAAGGTTAAAATATCTACATTTCCCGTACGTTCACCATTGCCAAACAAAGTTCCCTCTACACGGTCTGCGCCTGCCTGTAAAGCCAACTCCGTAGCCGCCACGCCGGTTCCCCGGTCATTATGAGGATGAACGCTTAAAATAATGCTGTCTCTGTCTTTAAAGTGTTTGTTCATCCACTCAATTTGATCAGCATATACATTAGGAGTAGTCATTTCCACAGTAGACGGAAGATTAAAAATAATCGGTTTCTCTGGCGTTGCCTGTCCCCAGGTATCCTGTACCGCCGTACAAATCTCCAAAGCATAATCCAATTCAGTACCGGTAAAACTCTCAGGAGAATACTCTAACAGTAAATCACCATCATAACTCAACGCATATTTCTTGACCAACTCGGTACCATCAATTGCAATCTGCTTGATCTCTTCTTTATTCTTATGAAATACTACATCACGCTGCAACGTAGATGTAGAATTGTATATATGGACAATCACTTTCTTTGTCCCTTGAATTGCCTCAAATGTCCTTTTGATTAAATGCTCCCTGCACTGAACCAGCACCTGCACCCTCACATCATCAGGAATCAGATGCCGTTCTACTAATTGACGTAAAAAATCGAATTCAATCTGCGACGCTGCCGGAAACCCAACCTCAATTTCCTTAAACCCCAGCTTCACCAACATGTTGAAGAACTCAATTTTTTCTTCTACAACCATAGGTTCAATCAATGCCTGATTGCCATCCCGCAAATCTACGCTGCACCATACAGGCGCGCTTTCTATTTGCTTATTCGGCCATTCCCTCTCAGGATAATTTATAGCAGGAACTCTTTTATATCTCTTAACATTCAACATGATTTTCCTCCTTGTATTTATAGTCTGATAACTGATCTGTCAAATCCAGTTACACAATCTTTTTCACTTAGCTGTCATATGTAATCCTGCATTAACTCCTGGAATACACCAATCATCCACAGCTTCACAGTCGGTAAATCACGCCATAATTTTCGACAATAAAAATTGTCACGCTTTTGAGCCTAACCCCATCTTCATCATTCCTTTACTTAATGGATTTTCAGCACTGGCAGCTATTCATCACTTTTACCGTTGCCAGCGTTTTTTCATTTTATCACAATTTCAAATGACATGCAAGCAGTTTTCCTCTATGCAGCTTTCTATAACTTACTATTTTTGTAACAGTTCAGATGGATATCTTCTTGTTTATACATACGGGGCGCCCAAAGGAAGATGTCAGCCAAAGCTGACGGGTGCCCGGTACGGCAAGTAGAGGAAGTATCCTCCTCTCGATTTGACAGAGCAGACAAAAAGATACCCCCTGTGAACAGTCACAAAATCAAAGTACATGTCCTTGTTCTTCCATAACTTGTATTACCTGATCCACATACTTTTCGCACAATTCCTGACTGGATGCCTCTACCATAACCCGCACAAGAGGCTCAGTACCAGACTGCCGCAGCAAAATACGTCCGTCATTGCCGAGGCTTTCCGCAACTTTTTCCACTTGCGCCTGTACCTTTGGATCATCTTGCGCCAACTGCTTATCTTTCACCCGAACATTTTTTAATACCTGCGGAAATATCTCTATTTCTCCAGCTAATTTACTCAACGGTTCTTTTTTCTCAAGCATAACTTCCATTACTTTTAAAGACGTAAGAATTCCGTCACCGGTAGTGGCATGTTTACTGAAAATAATATGGCCTGACTGCTCGCCGCCCAGGCAGTTACCATTAACTGCCATATTTTCATAAACATATTTATCGCCTACCGCTGTTTTCTCGTAAGAAATACCTTCCCGATCAAAAGCTTTGTACAAGCCAAAATTGGACATAACTGTTGTTACTACCGTATTGTTTACCAGAGAACCACACTCTTTCATGTATTTTCCACAGATATACATAATTTTATCTCCGTCAACAACTTTTCCGTTTTCATCTACGGCAATGCATCGGTCCGCATCACCATCGTAGGCAAAACCGAGATCACAGTTATTATCCTTTACAACCTTTTGCAACACATGAATATGAGTAGAGCCGCAATCCGTATTGATATTCAAACCATTGGGATTGTTATTAATCACATGGGTTTCCGCCCCCAAAGCATCAAATACATTTTTTGCAATTGCTGAGGCGCTGCCGTTGGCACAATCTAAAGCCACCTTTTTATTTTTGAAAGAACGAGTTGCGATGGAAATCAGATAACCGATATACCGGTTTCTCCCTGCTGCAAAATCAATGGTACGTCCGATCTGATCCTTTTGCGCAAAAGGAATCTCTCCAATTTCTCCATCCAGATAGCGCTCGATTTCCGCAATAACATTTTCCTCTAATTTTTCTCCCATACCATTGATAACCTTTATTCCGTTATCATAATATGGATTATGGCTGGCAGAAATCATGATTCCACAGTCAAACCCTTCTGTACGAACTACATAGGATACACTGGGAGTAGTTGTTACATGAAGCAAATAAACATCTGTCCCGGATGCGGTCAACCCAGCTACCAAAGAATACTCAAACATATAACTGCTTCTCCTCGTATCCTTGCCGATGACCACACGACACCGCCCTTCCGGATTCTGAGGAGTAATCTGGCTTTTCTTTCCATAATACCAGCCTAAGAAACGTCCCACCTGATAAGCATGTTCCACAGTCAAATTCACATTGGCTTCTCCGCGAAAACCATCAGTGCCAAAATATTTTCCCATAATTAATCTCCCCTCTATATTTTAATTGTAACAGTTCATACGGGCATCTTCTTGCCCGTCTACGCCGGACAAGAAGCATCGAATGTCCATCCAATGTGGAATTTAACATGGATTTTGGCTTACAAGCAAGCTTGACACCCAAAATTCATGTTAAATTCTCCACCGTCTGAACTGTTACCTTTAATTAGCATATTCTCAATATATTCTAATTCTATACCTGCTGATTATTTATAGCTATAAGGAATCGTGCCAGAGCATCCTGCCAAGGCGGAAGAAGTGCAAAACCATTAGCTATCAACTTTTCTTTGCTCATTCGGCTATTTTCCGGTCTTTTCGCTTTTGCCGCAAATTCCAAACTGCTGACGGGCGTTACCTTTACTTCATCCATTCCTGCCTGACGAAAAATCTCCTTAGCAAATTCATACCAACTGCACAGCCCCTCATTAGTGGCATGATAACAACCAAATTTATCTGTCTGCACCATATCAACCAGAAGCCTGGCCAAATCATACGTGTAAGTAGGAGAACCCACTTGATCGTCTACTACGGAAACCGCTCCTCTTTCTTTTCCCAACCTCAGCATAGTCTTAATAAAATTATTTCCGGCCACACCAAATACCCAGGCGATTCGGACAATAAAATAATCATCCAGCAATTCCTCTATGGCCAGCTCTCCTTCATATTTTGTCAGTCCATAGACATTCAAAGGCGCTCTCTCATCATCTGGTTCCCACGGCCGGGTACCTTGACCATCAAATACATAATCCGTGCTGATATACATTAACTTTATTCCGGCCTCACGGCAAGCCAAAGCAACATTGCGGGTTCCGTCGCTATTGATTTTCCGGCACAATTCCACATGGTCTTCGGCAGCATCTACTGCAGTATATGCAGCACAATGGATAACCGCGTCTGCATTTGCCTGGGAAATTACCCGACGGCAAGCCTGAGCATCGGTAATATCCATTTCCTCCACATCGACACCAATGCCTGTAAGCCCTTGTTTTTTCAATTCATTCATTAAATCTGTACCTAACTGCCCTTTGGCGCCAGTTACCATAATTCTCATAGCCATTTTCAAAATCCTCCATCCCAATCAGCCGGATATCTGCAGCCGATCCCCATACATTTTTTCAAAATAACTGCTATACTCGCCACTGATGATATGTTCCCACCACTCTTTATTTTCCAAATACCATCGTATCGTCTGCTGCATACCTGTTTCAAAATTATATACCGGCTCCCATCCCAATTCCTTTTCCAGCTTTTGAGGATCAATAGCATAACGCATATCATGTCCCGGACGATCTTTTACATATTTTATCAGACTTTCCGATTTCCCTAATGCATTAAGAATAGTCTTTACCACCTGCAGATTCGTGCGTTCATTATGGCCTCCAATATTGTAAACACAACCGTCAGCTCCCTTACGAATAATCAAATCGATTGCCTGACAATGATCATATACGTGAAGCCAGTCTCTGACATTCGCGCCATTTCCGTATACAGGAAGCTCTTCATCAGCCAACGCCCTGCTAATCATCAAAGGTATCAATTTTTCCGGAAATTGATATGGGCCATAATTATTGGAACAGCGGGAAATCGATACCGGAATCTTAAATGTACGATGATAAGCCATCACAAACAAATCTGCACTGGCTTTGGAAGAAGAATACGGGCTGGAAGTATGCAGCGGCGTATCCTCCGTAAAAAACAAATCCGGACGATCCAACGGCAAATCTCCATATACTTCATCTGTAGATACCTGATGATACCTTTTTATCCCAAACTCTTTGCAGGCATCCAATAACGTAGTCGTGCCAATCACGTTAGTCCTCACAAAAAGCTCCGGATCGCTGATAGAACGGTCCACATGGCTCTCAGCCGCAAAATTTACGACTACATCTGGTTTTTCTTTTTCGAATAACTGAAAAATGAATTCCCGATCCGTAATATCACCTTTAACAAATTGATAATTCGGCTTATCCTCTATCGGTTTTAACGTTTCCAAATTTCCAGCATAAGTCAACGCATCCAGATTAATAATCTTATCTTCCGGATATTTTTCCACCATATAATGAACAAAATTTCCTCCGATAAATCCCGCTCCGCCTGTCACAATAAATTTCATTGATTTTTTCCTTTCTTTTAATATTTCACTTTGATACCCTGGTATTTTACAAATTATGCAATCTATCAATATATTTGCCATCCAAAACATCCTTCAAATATTGGCCATATTGATTTTTCTTTAACAATTCATATGTTTCCATAACCTGCTCCCGATCAATCCAGCCATTAAGCCAAGCGATTTCTTCTAGACAGGCAATTTTTCTGTGCTGATGAGTTTCAATCGTTTTTACAAAATTTGTGGCCTCTACCAATGATTCATGTGTTCCGGTATCCAGCCAGGTAAAACCCTGTCCAAGCAAGGTAACATCTAAATCACCATTTTCCAGATAAATCCTGTTTAAATCGGTAATCTCCAGCTCACCACGAGCGGAAGGTTTTAAATTCTTTGCATATTTTACCACTCGATTATCATAAAAATATAATCCTGTCACACAGTAGTTTGATTTCGGCTTCTTTGGCTTTTCCTCGATAGAAACAGCTTTTCCGTTTTCGTCAAATTCCACAATGCCAAACCGTTCCGGATCATCGACATAATATCCGAATACCGTAGCCCCCGTTGTCTTGGAGGCGGCGGCCCGAAGACGTTTTTTCAATCCTTGTCCGTGGAAAATATTATCTCCTAACACCATAGCTACAGAATCATTGCCAATAAAATCTTCCCCGATAATAAAAGCCTGAGCCAATCCGTCAGGACTTGGTTGCACAGCATAATGCAAATGAACGCCAAAAGGATGTCCGTCTCCTAAAAGTGCTTCAAATCTAGGTGTATCTTCCGGTGTGGAAATGATCAGAATATCCCGAATACCAGCATTCATCAATACGGATAACGGATAATAAATCATTGGTTTGTCATATATTGGCAATAATTGTTTTGAAGTAACTTTTGTCAACGGATAAAGCCTTGTACCAGAACCGCCGGCAAGAATAATTCCTTTCATTTTCTTTCCCCCTTAAATTTCATTTTCAGCATTTTCCATTGCTGTAAAACACTAATTGTAAAAGAAGAGCCTTTGGGCTTAATACAAAGAAAAAAGCCCCGACCCCACGGTTCGCAGCCCGCAAAATCAGAACTTTACCTGCGCCCTCAGGGACTCGAACCCTGGACAAATAGATTAAGAGTCTACTGCTCTACCAACTGAGCTAAGGGCGCTCATATATCTAAAAAATATAACCTTTCTGGAACACGAACATTATTTTAACGCAACAAGAATAAATTGTCAACCCTAATTTTACAAAATATTGCAAATTTTTTAACCATCTGTTGCCATCCACAGGCGCTATGCAGACAAACCGGCAGAACGCATCCGTAGCGCGCTTTGCCGGATACTCTAAAGTATACGCATATGCCCACTTCTCGATATACCACACAATGGGCATATGCTCTTTTCACGATGTAGAAAATTTGGCATGACCTGGTACACTTTTACTGAAGAAGTCCTTCCAGCACATCACGAGACTGAACCCCCACCAAACGATGTACCGCATTGCCATTTTTAAATAAAATCAATGTGGGAATATTCATCACTTGATACTTCATCGCAATCTCTTCATGATCATCTACATTAAGCTTACCGATAACAGCCGTATCCGAAAATTCCTCTGCCAGCTTTTCAATAAGCGGAGCCATCATCTTGCATGGGCCGCACCAATCTGCATAGAAATCTACCAAAACCGGCTTCTCTGATTTTAATACCTCCGCTTCGAAATTTTCCGTAGTAAATATTCTTTCCATTTTGATTATTCTCCTTTCTGTTTAAAAATATACGCTTTTCGTTATATTTTATTTTTTTCTTCCTTTGTTCAAAATTTTTTCTACTTCTTTAAAGCATTTATGCCATTTTAATATCTGGCGATTCAGTGCTTCTTTATCGCTAGTGGAGCTACGCAAGTTTTTCGTAATCTTATCCTTTAAACCCATGTCATCTTCCCAAATAGCCTTTATCTTTAGTATATGCAGATTAACGGCTGGCTATTAGTTTACAGATAGGATTTCCCAAAGCAGAAAATTTTATCTCATATTCCGTCATCACATTATCTGCTGCCATATCACTATGATGCAAGTCTTTTGTAAAAGCATCAATTTTCCATCCGGCTTGAGGAATAGAATTCAATGAATAATCAAATAGCTCCCTGTTATCTGTCTTAAATTCAATAACACCGTCTTTTTTCAAAATCCAATCATAAACTTTTATAAAATCCGGAGAAGTAAGACGACGTTTTGCATGGCGGTCTTTTGGCCAGGGATCCGAAAAATTCAAATAAATCTTTGCGATTTCTTCCGGAGCAAATATATCAGCCAGTTTTTTGGCATCAAGGCAAAGGAAAAAAAGGTTGGGCAATTCCTTCTGTTCCCTCTTTCTTATGGCATAAAGCAAAACACTGGGATAACGTTCAGCGCCAATAAAATTAATTTCCGGATATTTTTCGGCCATTTGCGTCACAAACTTTCCCTTGCCCATACCAATTTCGATTTCAATAGGATTATCATTGCCAAATATATTTTTAAATTGCCCCCTGAACCGCTGAGGTTCTTTAATCACATAAGGACTCTCAGCAACCGCTTCCTCTGCTCCTGGTATATGACGTAAACGCATATTTTTCCTCCCACCTCAATCAACATGCAGCATCTGATTGTTTCTTATTGTATCAAAAGTATAATTATTTTGCAATATTTACACATATAGTATTTTCTCCGTGCAGAATCTTTCAATATGTAGTATAATAATAGTGATGTCCGGGGCAAAAGGTATTTTGACCCCAATGATAACAAAGTCAAAAAATCATATGAGTGGATTTGAGGTGTATTAGAATTTATATATAATCACAAAGGAGGTGTGCTATGGCAAATGGTGAAGAAAGCAACCGTTGGAGGCGCATACAGGTCGGAGTTAAAGATACCGAGAGATTAATTCAGGAAAAAGATTATAATTCTGCGATGATTAAATCACGGCAAACATTGGAATTTATGGTAAAGCTGTTGGCAGAACGGGACAACCTTTCCAGCAGCAGCGATTTAAAAACCATGATTGATAATTTGTATCAAAATCGAAGAATCAGCCGCAGCACTTGCGAACATTACCACAAAATTCGTATGATCGGCAATAAAGCAGCACATGAAGGCAGCAAATCCTCCCACAGTGCGAATCAGGCTTATCGCCTTCTTTCCCAGGAAATGTATAATTTTACTGATGTGTACCAATCTAATCGCAGAGGTGTCCGTCAACCCCCTTCCCGACCTTCTGCACAAAAACGAAATTATCAGCGCAGACGTCCAGGAAAGAAAAAAAGACGTGCTGTCACGTCTTTTGATTTGCTTAAAGTTTTCGTCCCTATCCTATGTATTGTCGTATTGTTTTTTGCCATCAAACTCATAAAACCTTCTTCTAAAGATGGAACTCCTTCCAGCCAGGATATTTCTTCTTTGGCAGACGCAACATTTTCCGATCATTCCGTTGCTCCTCCTTCCGGCCAGGAACCATCCGACCAGGAAAATAATAGCAGTAATGAAACCACACCATCGACAAGCGAGACATCTGCCGTTGTTTATAAAGCAGCCACAGAATTGAATGTGCGGCCCCGGCCCAGTACTGCCAACGAGCGTCTTGGGCTCTTGCTGGAAGGAACAACTGTCGAGTATGTGCGGGAATATGACAGCCAATGGACAGTAATTATGTATAAGGGTCAAGAAGCCTATGTCGCCAGTGAATTTTTAACGAAAGAATAAAAAACAGGTATACGAACAGATAAAAGCCATTCGTCCAATACAGAAACAAAAGAGAACAGGCATCAATCACAACTGTCTGTTCTTTTTTGCTTTTGTATAAAAAATAATAAAACTATTTTCTGTGAAAGCCAACCAGCAAATACGCCAACGGCTATGCCTGCAGCCACATCGCTGGGATAATGCACACCCAAATAAAGACGTGAAAAACTCACTAATCCAGCCAAAGCCAACATAGCTATCCCATATTTTTTCGGCAGCCCTTCCCAGCAAGCCGTTGCAGCAGCAAAAGCAGCGCAGGAATGACCAGACGGAAAAGAAAAATCCATCGGAGGATTAATCAATGGTATCAATCCTTCGATCACCTCATAAGGACGTATTCGGGCTACTGCCGGCTTCACACAAACATTGGTTATCAGGGCGCCTATGATCAAAGCAAACAAGACAGTCCCACCCACTTTTCTTGTTTGACTGAATAAAAGAAAAAACACAGATAAAAAAATCCAAAACCATCCGCCATTCCCCAGAAATGTTATAGCTTTCCACAACGGAGTAAGCCATTCCAAACGAATGGATTGTATCCACAATAAAATTTCCTGTTCTAACTGAAATATAATATTCATAATGATTTTCCTCTTCTCTTACATCGCCCGGTTTTGCCTCTTCAATATTTGCTTAAGTATAATCAGTTTTCTGCTTTTTGTCAAATTCCGGTTAATTCGCTACTCGCTATTTTCTCCCTCCGCATGCCTACAAACAGTAACTCATATTGAAATACTATAGACATTTTATCAGAGAAGGGATAAAATAAGAAAAAAATAGTGAGGTTATTCTATGAAGGTTTTTGCTAATTGTTTAGGAATTCTATTTGCTTTTACATTAATGATTACTTTACTGATTACTTCCGTAGAAGCAGTTACTTATTGGACACCGGGTTACTTTGAAAAAGAATACCAAAAATATGATGTACTGAGTGACGTCCACATGGAAATGGACGACCTGCTGAACGTCACAGATGAAATGATGGCTTATTTACGGGGATGGCGTGAAGACTTGCATATTCCTACCATCGTGGATGGGCAGCCAAGAGAATTTTTTAATGACAGAGAAATCGCCCATATGGAAGATGTCCGCGGGTTGTTTTTAGCTGCATTAAAAATTCGCCAGGGATGTCTGCTTTTAGCCGCTTCCATCATACTCCTGCTTCTTCTTCTAAAGGTTAAAATAGGACAAGTCCTGCCCCGAATGCTATGTATAGGTACAGGATTGTTTTTCCTGTTATTGGCGGCTTTGGCCTTTATTATATCCACAAATTTTTCTAAATATTTTATTGTTTTCCACAAAATATTTTTTAATAATGATTTATGGATTCTGGATCCCCGTACAGATTTGCTTATTAACATTGTTCCCGAACCGTTTTTTATGGATACCGCGGCAAGAATTGCCATAACTTATGGAATCAGTGTTATTTTCGTATTTACCGTCAGTCTGTTATTGATTTGGAGATTACATGATGAATGCAATAGATAAAAAAACAACAAAAAAGGGAATCTTTCACATAGTACTATTTCTTCTTGTTATGTTTTTGACTTTTTTTGCCGTCTTTCATGGGCAGGATTTTCATCAAATTATTAACGCGATAAAACAGATTTCTCTGCCCTGCTTTCTTCTGGCAATTTTAACCGCTCTGTTTTTTTCTTGCGTGGAAGGCGGGCTGATTTGGTATCTTTTAGTTTCC
Source organism: uncultured bacterium (assembly GCA_947383005.1). Lineage (GTDB taxonomy): Bacteria > Bacillota > Clostridia > Lachnospirales > Lachnospiraceae > Brotaphodocola. The sequence goes on from CANDBT010000028.1 coordinate 52,461, forward strand.
ATGGGAAACTGTAAAAGCAGTTTTCTCCGATGTATTTCCTATTCATTTACTGGTTTTTTTTATTCCAGCATTACCCCCTCAGCCACTGGCGGACAGCCCATGCAGCTTTATTATATGAAAAAAGATGGTAATTCTCTGTCCGAAAGTTCTGTAGCTTTGATGACAGTTGCCCTGCTTTATAAATTAGTACTGGTAATTATCGGTTGTGCAATGATTATTTTCTGGTACGCTCCCTTAAAAACCTACCTGCAAAAGTATTTTAGTCTGTATATCCTTGGGCTGGCTCTGAATTCCGGCCTGGTTATGCTTCTTCTTGCTGTAATGCTTATGCCAAATCAGATGAAAAAAATACTAGAAACAAGCGACGCCTTCTTAATAAAATTAGGGATTTTTAAACATTCGGATCAACGAAAAGAAAAAATTTATCTTTTTATTAACGGCTACCGAAATGCAGAACGTTTTTTGATATTACATAAAGGAAGATTATGCTTAATGGCCGCTCTCACATTAATTCAGCGATTCAGCGTATTTTTTCTGACTGTTCTCATTTATTATGGTTTTTCCCTGCAAGGAACTTGTTTTATAGATATTCTTTTTTTGCAGGCTTCCGTCTATATCGCCGTGGATATGCTGCCGCTTCCCGGAGCGCAGGGAATCACAGAACTAATGTACTGCCATGTTTTTAAAAGAGTATTTACTAGCGGATACCTTATGCCATCATTATATATAACCCGGGGAATTAATTTTTATTTTTTATTATTTCTCAGTTTATGTGTAGAAATTATTAATCAAATTCATAGAAAATGAATAGGTTATTAAAATATGTAACAAACCTGTAATATTTTTTCTTTACTTATGCCGCCTTTTCTTTTATACTATAACAATAGTCAACACACTTTTTTCAAAATTAGCTGGAGAATAATGATGAAATTATTGGTTAAGAAACCATTGTTGGTACTTATCTTATGCTTTTCCCTGTTTACCCATATGCTTGTTTTCCCGGCATACGCCACTCCAGTGGCCTGGCCGGAATGCATCGGCATAACAGCAGAAGGTGGTATTTTAATCGATGCCAATTCAGGCGCCGTGTTATATGGCAAAAATATTCATGAAACATACTATCCCGCCAGCATCACTAAGATTCTGACAGCATTAATCGTGCTTGAAAATTGTGATTTAGATGATATAGTAACTTTTTCCCACGGTGCAGTTTATGATGTGGAAGAAGGAAGCAGCAATGCCAATATGGAAGAGGGCGACAGAATGACCGTCAGGGATTGCCTTTATGCAATGATGCTTAAATCTGCCAATGAAGTAGCCAACGCCTTAGCTGAACACACAGCCTCCTCCATTCCTGCTTTCTCTGCAATGATGAACGCCAAGGCAATTTCTCTCGGCTGCACGGATTCTCATTTTAATAATCCCAGCGGTTTGAATGACCCGGATCATTATACTTCAGCTTATGATATGGCTTTAATTGCCCAAGCTGCATTTCAAAACGAAACTTTTGCCCGAATTGCGTCCACCCTGTATTACGATCTTCCTCCTACGAAAAGAAATCCTGAAGGTTTGCGGATTTATCCGGGACATCAAATGCTGAAAAAAAATTCTTCCAACTTTTATCCTGGTGTTACCGGCGGCAAGACAGGTTATACAACCTTAGCCGGCAATACTTTGGTTACTTGCGCCCAACGCGGCAACCTTCAGCTAATTACCGTTATTTTAAACGGACATCAAACACACTATTCCGACACACGGACTTTGCTGAATTTTGGCTTTCGCAATTTCCGCTCTCTGGATATTTCAGATTTTGACACAACCTATACATCTGTTGAAAATGACATGACTATTGCCGGCCTTCCTACTACAGATTTATCCGTACTGTACATACAGGAAGGACGTCAGCTTACTTTACCTGTCAATGGGGAATTTGCTGATGTCACTTCTACAATTTCTTATGATATACCCCCGGAAGCCCCCAGCTATGCTATCGCCCAAATTACGTATGAATATAATGGCAGGCCTGTAGGATCTACCTATTTGATTGTAAATCAACACAAAGAAACTTTTACGGAAACCCTCGCGGAGGTTCCTGTTGCAGAAACTACAATAGAAGAAACCGACTCTTTGTCATCTGCCCAATCCGATATTACAGAATCGGCAGAAGTTTCCGGTTGGCAAAAAATAAGTTTTTCTCTGGTTATTCCTTCTTCCCTATGGATCATATCGGCTGTTCTTGCTTCTATAGCAATATTAACCGGAGGATTCTATTTTCTAAAAAAACTTATAAAAAACAGAAGAACCGAGCGGAAAATCCGCTACCGCCGCCGCCAGCAGCGCCTTCGGGATATTGGTGTATCCCGCAATGAATTCGAACGGCTGCTTAAGCAAAAGCGTTCAAAAAAGAGGCGAAGAAGATAAAAAATATTTTCTAAAAATATTTTACTAAGTTTTTTTACAAATAAGGATAAAAACTCTTGTCAAATCAGTCCGATTATATTAAAATGTCCCTACAGAGATGATTTAAATATTAAAAAGGAGGTGGACATATTTAAGGACACCCTGTTATTTGGAAAATATCAACTCTGCAGGACATTAGGACATGGACAGAGCGGAACGGTATACTTAGCAAAGCATCTCAGTCTTGAAGAATACCGGGCAATTAAACAAATTCCCAAGACCAATACCGAATACAAACGTTTTCGCAGAGAAGCATTGATATTAAAATCTATACGCCATCCGGGAATACCTATCGTTTATGACCTGGAAGAGGATGAGCATTTTTGTTATATAATTGAAGAATTTTTAGAAGGAGATTCCCTATACGCCCTTGTTTCTCGCATGGGGCATTTTTCAAAGACAATGACGATCCAATATGGGATTCAGATTTGTCATCTGGTAAATACTTTGCATTCAGCAAGGCCCAATCCCATTTTATATTTAGATTTACAACCTGAAAATCTGTTAATCTGTCATGATAGCGTAAAATTGGTGGATTTTGATCATGCAATCCATTTAAATGAGGCAGATCGTCTGACTAAGCGTTATGGAACCATCGGCTGTGCTGCTCCAGAACAATATACCGACGCTGTTCTTGATGAACGCACAGACATTTATGCCATCGGCGCCATTCTATACTATATGTTGACCGGATATTTCCCGGAAAGTATGCCTTCCTATCCCAGAGAACAAATAGACCAATCTATGGCTTCGGTTATCCATCGTTGTCTGAAAAAAGATACCTGCCAACGTTATCAATCCGTGACCCAGTTATGTAAAAAATTGGAAAAACTACAAAAACAAATGAAAGCCAAAACACAGGATGTTCTGCAAAAAGATATACCATCATCTCTGACTATCGCTGTTGCAGGATCCGCTTCCGGAACAGGGGCTACCCATATAGCAATAGGTTTGGCAGTCCGGTTAAGGGAGCATGGATTATCCGTATTATATGAAGAAAAAAATAAATCCTGCACTGTAGGGCAAATGGCCAGCTATATGAATGCTTCTATGGATCGATATGGCATTTATCATATTTATGGATTGCCCATGCTCCCTCAATATGGAAAAAGCATAAAGCTGGAATCCCATTCCTACCCTATAATTATCCAAGATTACGGCGCTTCTTATGAATTACTATCTCACACTGAGGCTGATTACTATTTACTTGTCTGCGGAAGCAAGCCTTGGCAATGGGAAAGCGCCAAAAAAGCTGTTCAATTCCTGAAAAATCTTCCAGGAACAGCAATAATCTACAATCAGTTCTGCAGACAGTTTTCCTTTAAACTGCCTGTCCAGGCAAAAGATGCCGATGTTTTTTTAATGCCGAATTATTCCCATCCATTTTATTATGGTAAATGTATAAAACAAGTTTATGAAGAAATATTTTTATCCTTAACCAGCAGAAGAACAGGAGGGATATTACAGAAATTTTTTGCCAAAAAGCAATAAATAGCAATTATGATAATTTTGGCAGAATCCGGACCGTAGGAATCATCGGTGCAGGCCGTCATACAGGCGTAACTCATTTGACCATTTGGCTGGCGAATTATCTTGCCGGTGTCTGCCAAAAAAAGACAGTTATTCTGGAGATGAATAACCATGGGGATTTTCAACGAATAGGAAGATTCTGCGGTGGTCTGACTTCCAAAAAAAACTTTTATCAAATTTTAGATGTGGATTACTATTCTCAGGCAAATGCAAAAAATTTTGCTGAATGCCTAAATGGGGATTATCACCACATTCTTGTGGATTATGGGGAAATTACTGAACAAAATCTCTATGATTGCACACGCTGTAACAGAAAAATTATTGTTGGGTCATTAAGCGAATGGCAGGCAGAAGCATTTCTGGAATTCGCCGCATCAGAAAAGAAACGGGATACAAGCTGGAATTATGCTGCTGCTTTTGGCAGCGAGCAAACCAGAAAACAAATAGAAAAGTGTTTCCATATCCGTATATGGCGAATTCCCGGTTCCGTAGATGCTTTTACCATCAATCGCAATGACATAAACTTTTTTTCTGAATTTTTTCGTAATTAACAGGCAACAGTACGGAGCAGGCAGGGTTCAAGCTTGAAAAGGAATATGTGTCACAGCTTAATCTTTTAGCATTTTCCCGCCTAAATTGGAAATTGGAGGGTTACATGAATAAAAAATACCGGCTTTCCGGAAAAAACAAAAAAGTTTTTCTTGATGGCCTGATGCAATACCACAGCAAAGGAATTGTCATTCTTATTGACGGAGAAGAAACTGAACCTTCACAATGGGAAAAGATTCTGGAAATTTATGCGGATGGAAGTTTTTATATGGGAGATTATATTTTTCAAGATGAAATTTCTCCTCAAAACGAAAACAATTTACAAAATCAAACTCTTTTCGACAAGGTTTGTGAAAAACAAGAAGAATACCAGACAGAAAAGAGCAAATCACAGAAAAAACTGGTAGAGATACGTTTTGACCGCGTTTACCACTATTAATTGATGATACCTGTCTTAATTGTTACAATAAAGTAGCCAAAAAATCCAGTGAACGCCAAAATTTGGCGAAGAACAGCGTATTTTCAGGAGAGTATCCCAATTCAGCCTAGGCTTGAAATACGCCGGTGAAAAAACAAATTGCAAGGAAAACTTAAGATAAAGAATAGAATATCTATGATATAATTTATAATAAAAATTTTAATTGGCAGTCAGGAGACGGAAATCTTTGCAAAAACCGCCTCCTGGCTGGGAAATAAAACAAACCGGAGGGCAAAAAAGTGAAAAGATTTTTTATGTCGCTGATAACATTGATCCTGATGATAGCGTTTCTCGCCGCTACCGCAATAGGATTTTTCTTATATGAAAAATATAAGCCCTCCTCAGAACTGGCGGACCAAAATGAATGGTTTGGCGTTATTGGTGACAGAATTGCCATCATCCTGGACAATCAGCTTATTGATGATGTAAAAGGACGATATATCGACAATGAAATCTATTTGCCCCTTCAATGGGTCAATGAAACATTAAACGAACGCTTTTATTGGGATAAAAGTGAAAAATTACTGATTTACACCTTGCCTGAAGAAATCGTTTACGCTGACAGCTCTACCACAGGAAATAACGGAAAACCTCTTTTAATTGAACAAGAAGGCCAGGTATGGCTAATGGCAGGGTTGATTCTTAATTATACCAATATACGAATGGAAAAATTCGCCGATACGGAAATCAAAAGAATCTATATTGATACCAAATGGGAATCTGTCCCCATGGCTTGTGCTAAAAAAGAAGGAAAGTTACGGATAAAAGGTGGGATTAAAAGTTCCATATTGACCGAAATTGCACCAGGAGAGCCTTTGGAAATCCTGGACATGATGGATAAATGGACTAAAGTACGAACACAAACCGGATATATAGGCTATATTCAAAATAAACTGCTTCAGGAAACAGAACCCCATTCCTTTATCAGTACTTTTCAGCCCCCCATCTATACGAATCTTTCCCTTGGAGAACCTGTTTGCCTGGTATGGCACCAGGTATTTTCCCAACAGGCCAATGAAGCGATGGCACAGCTCATGGCCAATACTAAAGGAGTCAATGTTATTGCACCTACTTGGTTTATGCTCACCGATAACCAAGGCAATTATGACTCTTTGGCAGATCGCAGCTATGTCGAAAAAGCTCATCAGATGGGTCTGCAGGTCTGGGCAACATTAGATAATTTTAATAAAGGAGACAATGTACAGTCGGAAATATTATTCGCTAACACTTCTGTACGAAAAAAACTAATCAATACCTTGCTGACCGACATAAAAACATATGGAATAGATGGGATTAACCTGGACATTGAAGGTATAAAAAAAGAAGCCGGTTCTCACTATGTACAATTTATCCGTGAACTTTCTGTCCTCTGTCGGAAGGAAGGAATTATTTTATCTGTGGATAATACTGTCCCTGCGGCACATTCCTCCTTTTATAACCGCTCTGAACAGGGACAGGTTGTCGATTATGTGATCATTATGGCTTATGACGAACATCATGTCGGCGGTGATGCAGGAAGTGTTTCTTCTTTAGGTTATGTAAAAAAAGGCATTGAAGATACTTTGACTATGGTTCCTAAAGAAAAGTTGGTAATTGCTGTTCCATTTTATACCCGTCTGTGGGAACTGGAAGGAGGAGAAACCAAAGCTACGTCTATGGGAATACCTTCAGCAAAAAACTGGATTCAACAAAACAATATAAAATTAGACTGGCAAGAAGATTTAGGACAATATTATGGTCAGCTTCAAGACGGAAGCAAAACTTATCAGCTCTGGATGGAAGAAGAAACTTCCCTCAGCGCAAAAATGGATTTAATCTGGGAAAATGATTTGGCTGGTGTGGCCTGCTGGAAATTGGGTTTTGATACTCCGGAACTTTGGGGTATAGTTTCTCCAAAATAACTTTGACTTAAGAACCCGTATTTTACCTTAGTAATCCGGGTTCTTTTTTTCTCCTTCCGCCGATATATTGGAATATAATTGGATTAACGGATGGATCAAAAATGAGAGATCAAAAACCAGAAATATTAATGGGAGCGTTATTCTTGGTATTCGTGTTTTTAATTTCCCGTCATGCAGGAATAATGGTATCCGGACAAAAGGCTATTGCCGAAAAAGCAAAACCTGTGATAGTTATTGATAGTGGACATGGCGGCAATGATCCGGGCAAAGTTGGTATAGATGGGAGTCTGGAAAAAGACATTAATCTGCAAATTGCCCAAAAACTAAGAACTTATCTGGAAGCCTCTGATGTAAATGTAGTTATGACACGGGAAAAAGATCAGGGGCTCTACGAGGAGAGCGACAATCACAAAAAAATGGCAGATATGAAAAATCGCTGCTTATTAATCGAAAAATCAAAACCGGAATTGGTTATTAGCATCCATCAAAATAGTTATCATGAAGAAAACGTTGCCGGAGGCCAGGTATTTTATTATAAAAATTCTATAAAAGGTAAATTATTGGCAGAAATTATACAAAAACGTTTTGATTATGTTTTAGGAAAAGATAACCGGCGTTTAGCAAAACCTAACGGAAGTTATTACCTACTTCTGCATGTGAAAGAACCAATAGTAATCGTTGAATGCGGTTTTTTATCCAATGCTAAAGAAGCCAAAGCATTAAACGACGAATCATATCAGGATAAAATTGCCTGGACAATCCATATGGGAGTAATGGAATACTTAAACAGCAAATCATCTCAAAACGGTAATTATTAAAAATAAAAAAATTTATTGTATATTTCCCCTATGTTGATGTATAATGATAAATATTTCCTTACAAATACTGCGGCAGAAAAGTATCTGCCGCAGAAAAAGGATGATCATAAATTTTGTCCTGTTTTATACGCCTTTAATGCCTTGGCAAGCTGATCCGGACAAGATGTAGGACGAACTCCGCAACGAATACCGTCCAGACGGGAAATTGCCTCATCAATTTCCATTCCTTCCACCAGTCGGGCAACCCCTTGGGTATTACCCGAACAGCCGCCATCAAAACGGACATTTGTAAGTTTATTGTCCTCTACTTCAAAATGAATTTGCCTTGAACATACATTATGTGTTTTATAATCCATATGATTTATCCTCCGTTTTATATTTTAAATTTATTGTAACAGTTCAGACGGCGGGGAATTTAACATAAATTTGGGGCGTCAAGCTTGCTTGTAAGCCAAAATTTATGTTAAATTCCACATTGGATAGACATCCCAGCTTTTGTCCGACATAGACGGACAAGAAGGTATCCGTCTAAACAGTTACAATTTATTTAATGGTTTTATTATATCCACTAACGAAAAAAAATGTCAATACCATATAAAAGAAAAAGAAGAGGTGGTTTCTATGTTAGGAATTATTGGTGCAATGGCAGAGGAAGTAGAACAATTAAAAAGAGAAATGCGGCATTCTACCGTCACTTCTATAGCCGGAATGGATTTTTATCAGGGAAAAATTCTGGATCGCGAAACTGTGGTAGTTCAATCCGGAATTGGCAAGGTCAATGCGGCAATATGCGTACAAATTTTAGCCGACCACTTTCATGTAAATGGAATTATCAATACGGGTATTGCTGGTTCACTTAAAGCGGAAATTAATATCGGTGATTTAGTTCTGGCTACTGATGCTATCCAGCATGATATGGATGCCACAGGATTCGGTTATTCTTTAGGACAAATTCCACAGATGGATGTGTCGATTTTTAAAGCCGATGAAAAACTTCGCAAAATTGCTGTTGAATGCTGCCATCAGGTAAATCCTGATGTCACTGTCCATGAAGGACGGATACTTACGGGAGATCAATTCATATCTTCCAAAGAAAAAAAACATTGGCTCATAGAAAATTTTCATGGTTTTTGCACAGAAATGGAAGGAGCTGCCATTGCACAGGCCGCATATCTGAATCAAATCCCTTTCTTAATCATAAGGGCTATTTCCGACAAAGCTGATGACAGTGCCCAAATGGATTATGGAGAGTTTGAACGGCTTGCTATTATTCACAGTGTAAATTTGACCAGAGCTTTAATCGCATCCTGCGACAGCAAAAATATTGGAGGATAATTTGGAGGAAAAATCAATGTTTCGTATGTGGGGGAAACTTTGGATTAATAACCGTATGATTCAAGATACTACCATTGAGATTGACAATTACCACCTATCCCGTACTTCCATGGTTTTTCAAGCTTTAGATGAAATATGTTATCAATTTGATTTAAGTAAACCCATTTGGTTGGATTCTAATATTGCAGAATTTCAGCGCGTTTCCAAAACTCGTTTTACTCAGGATAATTTTATTGAACAAATTTCCTTTGATTCATTAGAAATTCAGATTATAGAAGAATAAGACAATCCGGCCCGTGCAAAAAGCTGTACACTATCCTTTACGCACAGGCTGGATTTAATTTTTCCCTCTGCAATAATTATGCTAAATATTCTTTCAATATATCTCCGATAAGCTGCACCTCTTCCGGTTCTAAATTATTAAGCCAATTTTCATCGTCTTTGCGTCCTTTCTCCCTGCTGGCAGCAATTTGTTCCAAACTTCTTTTTAAATAATCAATGTCTTTCCTCTCGCCGTTTACCCCATTTGACTCGGAAGATATTTCCCGCCGGCAATTCCGATTTGCTTTCTTTCCAGAATTGCCGGCAGACCTGCCTCCGGTTCGTTCTCCTAATCCTGTACGTTCCGTTGCATTCACCGAGACATCCTGACGTTCCTGTAAACCTCCCCTCTCTGTAATTGTTCCTCTATCTGATTGTCCGCCCCGTTCTGCCAAACGACTTAATGTCCGCACTTTTGCCCGGGATTGCTCTATATTATCGCCTCGTCCGTAATCTTCCGGCAGGTTACGAGACAGACGGGGACATAATACATTTTCCAGATAATCTTGCAAGACAGCCATTAGTTGTTCCCTTTTCCCGCTGGCTGTTCCGCTGTCAAACAGCATAGTTGCCATAGCCATCAATACGGCTCCTCCGCCATACATGACAATATAAAAAGTATCCAGTTGATACCAATAAGAAAGAAATGCTCCTATTCCTCCTAAAAGAAGACAAAGCCAGGTCAATTGTACAGCCAGATTCCCCCATCCGATCAGAGTTACCCCTTTAAAACGAAGCTCATATAACTGATGTTCCAGCCAAATACTGCTGTCACGTATCCCCTGATTTGTCCGGTATGTATTTTCAGCTCTCTGTTTAAGCTCTTTCAACCCTTTGTTTTTCGCTGTAGCCATATTGGCCGTTTCTTTTATTAATCTTTTGTATA
>CANDBT010000029.1 GCA_947383005.1 uncultured bacterium
AATACTTTTTAAACATTTTTCATTTTACCTATTGACATTTCTTAGCTGGACTTTAAATATAACTTATCGGAAATTGCGAAATAATTTCCGATAAAAAGCACAGCTTTTCGTGCCGTAAATCCGACTATAGGAAGCCGGTTTTGCTTCCTAATAGTATAATCGTAACAGTTCAGACGGAGTAGTCATGTGTTCATTAAAATGCTTTTTTAGATTATTGTCAAGGCATCCTTAAAAAGTTCGAATCAATTGTAAACATGTTCAAATCAAATCTAAAATTTTGCAAATGAAATCGCATATACATAAAAGAAAAAAGAAAGTATACTCATAATATCTAAAGAAATCAAATAAACAAGTGAAAATAACAGCAATAGTAACAAATTGTAAGAATTCCGGAGAGAGAGGGATGTATATGCAGGTTATCGATATCCATGCTCATATTTATAGGAAAGTGGCAGGGATTACTAAGGGACAGCCCATGGCATCGACGAGTCTTGGGCGGGTGACTGTCGGCAACCGTCAGGTACAGTTTCTGCCGCCGTCTTTTGAGGACAGCAGCAGCAAAACCGAGACGCTGATTGCTTATATGGATTGGTGTGGGGTGGATAAAGCCCTTTTAATGCCAAATCCTTATTATGGTTATCATAATGCGTATATTAAAGAAAGTGTGGAAAAGTATCCGCAGCGGCTAAGGGGTGTGGCTCTGGTGGATTTTTTGCAGGGGAAGGATGCGGCCAGGGAGTTGGCAGATATTTACGATGAAGGAGTCTTGTTCGGTTTTAAAATCGAGACTGACAGCACATTTCAATGCGCTTCTCATAAACGGATGTGCGATGAGGAGTTCAAAGATATCTGGGACTGCTGCAACCAATACCGCCAGCCGGTGTTTCTCCATATGTTCCGGGACTGTGATGTGGAAGATTTGACGGTTCTTGCCGATCTTTATCCACAGATTACTTTTGTGATTTGCCATATGGGAGCAGATGCCTGTTTTCGTCCATGGGTGAAAAAGGAGAATTTTGATCATGTGCTGGATCTGGTGAAAAATCATGAGAATATGTATATCGATACATCGTCTGTACCTACTTTTTTCGGGGCGGAGGAGTATCCCTTCCCCAGCTCGATAGCTGTTATTGAAAAAGCGTATGCCGTTGTCGGGCCGGAGAAAATCATGTGGGCTTCCGATTATCCGGGGATGCTTAATCATGCTACTTTCAAAGAGCTGATTAATTTGGTGGTTACAGGATGTAAGAACATTCCGGATAATCACAAGGAATTGATTATGGGTAAAAATGCGCAGAGGTTATTTTTTAAATAACGGTTCAGACGGTGTTACCCGTTTTGGATAAAGAGGTACTATTAACTACGGCAATGGTGAAACGCTTTGCTGCTGTTCACCATTAAGGAAAAGAAGGAGAGAAGAATATGAAAAAAATGTTAGCGGCAACAATGGCAATGATGATGGCATTTAGCCTGACAGCATGTTCGGGCAACAGCAATACTGCGGCCACCACGGCAGCGCCAGCGCAGGATTCGGGTACGGAAGCGCCGGAAACCAAGGCTGAAGAGCCTGATTCCAAGGAGGAAGGCGATGAGGCGGCTGCGTCCGGTGAAGGATATACCGTGGCGTTGTGCAACTATTCCATCGGTAATTCATGGAGGGCACAGATGGAACAGGAGTTTATCGCCGAGGCAGAGAGACTGAAAGAGCAGGGCGTTGTCAGTGAGTATTACATTACGAACTCTAATGAAGATATCAATAAGCAGATCAGCGATATGCAGGATCTGATAACAAAGAATGTGGATGCTATTGTTATAACGGCTGCTTCGCCTACGGCATTGGCACCTGTAGTGGAGGAAGCCACGGAAGCAGGGATCAAGGTGATATCTTTTGATAATGTCGTGGATACCGATATGCAGGTGGCAACCGTGGGAATTAACGAAGAAGAATTCGGCCGTATCGGCGCTGAATGGCTGGCGGAAAAGCTGGACGGCAAAGGCAAGATTGTTGTTCTGAATGGTGTGGCAGGAACAGCGACTGATGCTTTGCGGTGGGGCGGCGCCGAGAAAGTATTTGAACAGTATCCGGATATTGAAGTGATAGCTTCTGCCAATGCTTCCTGGGATTACGCGGAAGGCAAAGCAGCTATGGAGTCCATGCTGTCTGCCAACCCGCAAATCGACGGCGTATGGTCCCAGGGCGGCGCTATGACTCAGGGGGCAATCGATGCGTTCATTGCTGCAGGCCGTGATCTGGTTCCGATGACCAGTGAAGGAAACAACGGCGCTATCCGTGCCTGGATCGAGAACCGTGACAATGGCCTTTCCTGCATCGCTCCTTCCAATCCTACCTATACCAGTGCGGAAGCCCTTCGGGTAGCGATTAAAGCCCTGAATGGCGAAGATGTTCCCAGCAATGTAGTGATGGAAGTATCTACCGTAACCGAAGACAACGTAGACACATATTACCGTGAAGATATGCCGGACAGCTATTGGGTGCACACGGAATTGGATGAAGAAACGCTGGCCAAGCTGTATAAATAAGTAACTGTGTAAAAAGGTAACTGCTAGTATGGGTCATACTAGTACTGCGTTGCCAAAAGAAAACATGACGGGGGCTGCCAAACACAGCCCCCAATTGTAACCGTTCAGATGGGACGTTTTTTGTCCGTATGCGTCGGACAAGAAACGTTGGATGCCCATTTGATGCGGAATTTGGACGGCTATCTCAGATCCGCCAGAAACGGCGCGGAAATTATAAAGGGGGGTTATATATTGTCTGACAATAAAGGAAAAGAACCTTTGCTGAAAATGGAAAACATCACCAAACGTTTTGCCGGAATTACGGCCTTGGATCAGGTGAGTTTTTCTTGTGAAAAAGGCGAGGTCCACATATTAGCGGGAGAAAACGGCGCGGGAAAGAGCACAATATTGAAAATACTGTCCGGCATTCATCAGGCCGACAGTGGCGAAATCACCTGGAAAGGCCAAAAAGTGACGATAAAAGATCCCCAACAGTCACAGAAGCTGGGTATTGCCATGGTGTATCAGGAATTGACCTTGGTTGGTGAAATGACCGTGGCGGAAAATATTTTCTTGAATCAGGAACCAACAAAACCGTTTGGCGGGATCAATCAAAAGGAAATTAAGCGCCGTATTCAGGAGATTATGGATCGGTACGGCATTCACATAGATCCGGATGTAATAGTCAATACGCTTCCGGTAGCACAGCAGCAGATGGCGGAAATTTTGAAAATCCTTATTCGGGACCCGGAGTTAATTATTTTGGACGAGCCGACTTCTGCTTTGGCGAAAAAGGAAGTGGAGCAGCTTTATGCTATTGTCCGAAATTTGACAGCTATGGGAAAAACCATTATTTTTATTTCCCACCGTTTGGAAGAGCTGTTTGCTTTGGGGGACCGGATTACGGTTTTTAAAGACGGCCATTATGTAGGGACCAGGAAGATGAAAGAGATCGACGAGGAAGAATTAATCCGCATGATGGTAGGGCGTTCCCTGGAAAATATCTTTCCTCCCGCCTTATGTGCGCCGGAGCCGGATAAAATTATTTTTGAGGTTTCGGATTTAACCGACAGTGAAGGAAAACTGAATCATATCAGTTTTCAGGTACAAAAAGGGGAGGTTCTTGGAATTGCCGGCCTGCAGGGGCACGGACAAAGCGAGCTGCTCAATGCCATCAGCGGCCTTTACAATTTAACCGGCGGCAAGGTGATGGTGAATGGACAGAAAGTGACGGTAAAAAATGCCGGACAGGCTATAGCCAACGGCATTGCCCTGGTTCCCGCAGACAGAAAAAACCAGGGGCTGATGCTGGAATTGTCCAACAGGCACAATCTTGCGGTATCCAGTATGAAAAAACGGATGAAAGGCCCCTTTATCGATAAAAAGGCGGAGTCCTCTTTTGTGGAGGATATGGTGAAACGGCTGGCTATCAAAATCGGTAATGTGGAACTTCCGGTATCCAGTTTGTCCGGAGGAAACCAGCAGAAAGTGGTATTGGGTAAGGAGTTGGCTACGGAACCTAAGGTGATTTTGTTTGACGAACCTACCCGCGGCATTGACGTGGAAGCTAAACGTGAGTTTTATACCATTATGCACCAGTTGGCAGCGGACGGCGTGGCGGTAATTATGAACTCCAGTGACATGATGGAGATTATCGGCATGAGCGATCGGGTTATGGTAATGTATGAAGGACGGATTACCGGCATTCTGAAAAAAGAAGAACTGAATGAGGAACTGATTATGCAGTATGCCATGGGATTGCAGAAAAATGAAGAGGAGGCAGGTGCATAGCGATGAAGAAAAAAAACGTTTTTGATTCCAATTTTTTTCAAAAGCATGGACATACCATGATCATCTATGGTTTTCTGTTTGCCTTGATGTTGTTTGTCAGCTTGTTTAATGAAAGCTTTTTTACCTTAGGGAATCTAAAGAATCTGCTGCGCAGCTCCATGCCGCTTTTAATGGTGGGTTTGGGACAGACTCTGATTATTTTGACCGGGGGCATTGATTTATCTTTAGGCGGGATCGTGGCTTTGGGTAATGTCGTGTGTGTAACGCTGATGGATCCGGACAGCCCTGCAGGATTCCTGATGCCTGTGGCAGTAACGCTTTTGATGGGGCTGGCCTGTGGCGCCTGCAACGGGCTGATGATTACGAAAGGGCGTTTGGCGCCGATTATTGTAACTATCGCTACAACGGCTGTATTTGACGGTTTGGCTCTGCTTATTATGCCAAAGCCCGGCGGTTCCGTGCACAGGGCTTTCGCCCGCGCGATGACCAGGGGCTTGGGCGGGGCTGCTCCGCTGTTGCTTTTCCTGGTTGTATTGTTCCTGATTCGCAGGCTGACAAATCATATGCCTTACGGCAAAGCTCTGCGGGCAATCGGCGGAAGTGAGAATGCTGCTTATTCTACGGGTATCCGGGTGGAGAGAGTGAAATTGCTGGCTTATACTTTGGCGGGGCTGCTCTGTGCTATTGCCGGCATTTTCTTAAGTGCGCAGATCAATTCGGCAGATGCCACCATCGGCAAGAATTACGCGATGAACGCCATAACGGCTACGGTAGTCGGCGGGACGGCAATGACCGGAGCGGTAGGTGATCCGCTGGGGACGGTGGCAGGGGTATTTATCATAGCGATTATCAACAATATGCTGAATCTGTTTGGCGTATCTTCTTTTTACCAGTTCGTGTGCCAGGGATTGATTCTGATTGTTGCTCTTTCCTTCAGCGCATTGCGGAAAAAACACAGTTAGGGGGGGGCGGATAAATGAGTAATCGACAAAATGGCGGCAGGACGGTATCGACGGCAGCGTTGTTAAAACAGTGTACGGAAAACGCCCAGGTGATGGTTTATGTGATTCTTCTGGTGCTGCTTTTATTGGCACAGATTCTTTCCCCAGGATATTTGAAACCTTCGCATGTGGCGGGAATCCTCCGTCTGGCTTCGTTTATGGGTATTGCGGCTATCGGGCAGAATTTGACCATTTTAACCGGGGGGATTGACTTATCCATTGCCAATACCATTACATTTGCCAATATTATCGGCGCACAGTTGATGATGGGGCGGGATGAAAATATGTTAAAAGCCTTTTTGGCGGTAATTGTGATGGGCTTGGTCATCGGAACGGTAAACGGAGCAGGCATACGTTTTCTGAAAATTCCGCCTTTTATTATGACTCTTGGCGTGGGAACAGTGGTACAAGGTATTTTTCTGATCTATACGAAGGGTGCGCCGAAGGGCAATGCTGCACCTTTTTTGAGAAGCATTTGCGGTCAAAGCATGTTTGGCATTATTTCCGGCATTGTGATATTTTGGCTGATTTTCGCGGTAGCGGCTGTAATTATTTTGAAAAAGACTCCTTACGGCCGAAAAATTTATTCTGTCGGCATTAATGAGCAGGCAGCCAGATTTTCCGGCATACATACGGGGTGGATGATTTTTTCGGTATATATGTTGTCGGCAGTAATTGCGGCAATAGCCGGATTTTTACTGGTGGGCTATACCGGAACGAGTTTTTTGGATGTGGGAACCAGCTATAACACCAAAACCATTGCGGCAGTAATCATTGGAGGAACAGCGATCAGCGGCGGCAAAGGCGGTTATTTGGGAACTGTGGCTGGTGCGGTGATTATGACGGTGCTGGATGACTTTTTGACTATCGTCAGTATTCCCGAGGCCGGACGGCAGATTATGCAGGGAGTGATTATTTTGATGCTGGTACTGATTTACAGCAGGGAGAAAAAGAAATAATAACCGGAAAACAGATATGTGTTCTTGAAATGCCTTGGCGGAAAGCCGGGCATTTTTTATGCACAGGCCCGCACAGAGGAATATGCCGCTAAAGCGGCGTGCGGGCCGCGCGGTGAGTAGGGGAGCAGCCTTCCCTCCGTCTGAACTGTTACATGCACATGGGAGCCCGGTCAAGAGGAGTTAAAATACCTTTTGACCCCAACATCAAATTATGATACAATGAAAAATTAGTAGAGATGACAAAAAATGGAGGTCGAAGGTGAATAATTTTGAGTTTTATACTCCTACCCGGATGATTTTTGGGAAAGAGACTCATCGGCAGGCGGGGAAAATTATCAGAGAATATGGGTTTAAGAAGGTATTGTTGCATTTTGGCGGGTCCAGTGCGAAAAAATCGGGGCTTTTGGATAACGTGACGGCCGATTTGGAAGCGGAGGGAATTGAGGTTGTGGCTTTGGGCGGTGTCAGGCCAAATCCGGCGCTATCGCTGGCGAGAAAAGGGATAAGCTTGTGCCGGAATGAGAAGGTTGATTTTGTTCTGGCTGTAGGCGGCGGCAGCGTCATCGATTCGGCAAAATGTATTGCGGACGGCGCGGGAAATCCGGAAGATGACGTGTGGGATTATTTTTTAAAGAAGAAAATGCCGTCGGCTGCCCTTCCGGTGGGAGTGATTCTTACCTTGTCTGCTTCGGGAAGCGAGATGAGTTCATCCTGCGTGATGAGCAATGAAGAGAACGGAATGAAAAGAGGCTTTAACAGTGTGACTCATCGTCCTTTGTTTGCCATTTGCAATCCGGAATTGACTTATACGGTGAGCCGCTTCCAGACGGGCTGTGGTACAGTGGATATTATGATGCATACGCTGGAGCGCTATTTTACGCAGACCCAAAATACGGCAGTTACCGATCGGCTGGCGGAAGGGCTGCTTAAGGCGGTTATCGAGGCTGGCCGGACGGCGGATCAATACCCCGAAGACTATGAAGCAAGGGCGTCCCTGATGTGGGCGGGGAGTTTGTCACATAATGACCTGACAGGGGCGGGGCGTGATTTTATGATGCAGGTGCATCAACTGGAACATGAACTTTCTGGTATGTATCCGGCTATTGCCCACGGGGCTGGCCTTTCTGCCCTTTGGCCATCTTGGGCCAGATTTGTGTGCCCTTCGAATGTAAGCCGTTTCGCTCAATATGCGGTAAATGTGTGGAATTTGGATATGGATTTTGAAAATCCTTTAAAGACAGCGATGGCGGGGATTCAGGCTACGGAGGACTTTTTTAAGAGCCTGAATATGCCGGTTTCTTTAAAGGAATTGGGTGTGGAACCGGGACGGATTGAGGAACTGGCAGAAAAATGTACGAATATGGGCGCCCGCACATTGCCGGGGATACGGGAATTAGGAAAAGAGGAAATGGTAGAAATTTACCAGATGGCTTTGTAAAAGGGTAACAGTTCAAGGTTATCTGAACGGTTACTAAAGAGAGTCCGGCATACCGGACTCTTTTTGGAGATGGATATGAAAAAAATGAATTTGACAATTCCTGCGGTGATGGCAGTTTTGCTGATTTTGCTTTTTGTTCCGATGATGGGTGGCATGATGGAAAATCCCTTTTCCATGGCGGATTTTGTTTGGCAGAAACGGCAGGAATCGTTCAGTGCGCAATATTTTGACTATTTTGATACTTTTACTACTTTTACGGTTTACGCTGATGACGAGGAGCAATTTAAGGAATATGCGGCGGCGTTCGAGGAGGAATTGAAAGCTTGCCATCAGAAATTTAATATTTATGAGAGTTATCCGGGGATAAACAATATCAAAACCATCAATGACAATGCAGGAATTACTCCGGTTCGGGTGGATGCAGAAATTCTGGATTTGC
Organism: uncultured bacterium; assembly: GCA_947383005.1. Classification (GTDB taxonomy): domain Bacteria; phylum Bacillota; class Clostridia; order Lachnospirales; family Lachnospiraceae; genus Brotaphodocola. Next base: position 8,149 of record CANDBT010000029.1, read on the forward strand.
TGGAATTTTCCCGGGAGAAATACGAAGAAACCGGGGGAAAGATAAATGTGGCGATGGGGAGCGTATTAACCCTCTGGCATGACTGCCGTGAGGCGGCTCTGGCGAATCCGGAAGAGGCAACCATACCGGATGAATATGAACTTAAGCAGGCGGCGGCCTATACGGATATAGAAAATATGGTTATCAATCGACAGAAATCCACGGTGTATCTGACGGATACGCATGTAAAGCTGGATGTGGGTGCAGTAGCGAAAGGTTATACGGCTCAGCGCGTCAGTGAAAAATTGCAGCAGATGGGGGTTTCTTCCGCTTTGATCAGCATCGGGGGAAATGTGCAGGCTATTGGAGCAAAAGCAGATCGGGAACCATGGAGAGTGGGGATACAAGACCCCAATACCCAATCGGTTCTTCTTGCTTTAAATCTGCAGGGAATGGCTTTAGTGACCAGCGGGACGTATCAGCGGTATTATGAGATAGACGGGGTGAGGTATCATCATATTATCGATCCGGATACATGGATGCCGCGTTACGATTACCAATCGGTTACAATTTTGTGTCCGGACGGAAGGGAGGCAGATGCCCTCTCTACGGCGGTTTTTAATATGACTCTGGCGGAAGGGCAGTCATTGGTAGAGTCCCTGCCGGATACGGAGGCATTTTGGGTATTGGCGGATGGGAAACAGGTATGCAGCCCAGGGTTTAACGTTTATGTGAAACAATAACACAATAGCTGCTGTTTGGTTGGTTATGCGGTATGAGGAAGGGAAATATGGAGGAGCGCCGGAATGAGTGAGAAAAAGAGAACGTTTTTTAAAGTGACTTATGCACTGGCTTTTTTAGTTCTTATTCTGTTATCATTTGGCTGGTATACCAGACAGAACAACAAACGTATCGAGAGGCAGAATCTGAATTATGCGGCAGATTCGGCACGGCAGATAGCGTTCCATATTACGAACGAATTTGAAAATTCGCTTAATCAAGTGAAGACATATGCTTATTTTTTGGATGAGAATTTGTCCGAGCCGGAAGTTACCGCTGATGTACTGAAAGAAATTGAGAAAAATTCATCTTTTGATGCTTTTCGTTATGTAGACAGCGAGGGGAATAATCTGGCCTCTGACGGAAAGATTTCCGATGCTTCTGACCGGGATTATTATTTAAACAGCATGGACGGAAAGTCGGGCATATCGGTTATTTTTCATTCCCGGCTTACCGAAAAAGCATTGGTTGGCTTTTATACCCCCGTGCATTATCAGGGAGAGGTTATCGGAGGCGTCAGAGGGGTGTACTGGGCGGACGAATATCTTCATAATATGCTGAAAACCAGCTATTTTGGACATGAAGCAGGGGTATATCTTTGTACGGAGGATGGGCAGATTGTTTCCAGTTCAACCGACCAGCAGGCGGAAGGAAATTTTCTTACTTGGCTGGATACGGCCAATATTACCGATTGGAAAGAAGTAAACAAGGCAAAGGATATATTTGCCAATGGGGGAGAGGGGTCGCTGCGCTGCAATTCCTCCAGCAGGGCAGACAACATTTCCGTGATTCATTTGCCGGACAGTCCATATGTCCTTGTGCAGACTTTTCCACGTGTGGTTACGCAGCAAATGGTAAAAAATGCCAATTTTGCCGGGATCGTGCTGGAAATCATGTTATTAGGATTGTTTGCCGTTTATCTGCTCGCCCTGCTTGTTCATGAACAGAAGGAGCGGAAACGGCTGAAAAAAGAGAATTTGGAAATGGGTTATGTGATCAGCGGCATACATATATTATTTTCCCGTTTTGCCATGATCGATTTGAAGAAGGGCGTCTACCAATATCTGGCAGGGACAAAACCAAAACAGGAAAACTTTGCCCCCAGTGGGAGTTATGATGCTTTTGTCGGACACTTGTGTTCATTGCCGGTACGAAAAAGCGAACGGCAGAAATTCGAGGAGTTGTTTGCCGATAACGGGGGGATTGAGCAGATACCGCAAAATGACAGTCTGCGGTATGAATATGATGTGGAAAGAGACGGCAAAAGTGGTTGGGAATGTCTGAATATTGTCTGTCTGGAGCAGGAAGAAGGAAGGACGAGTAAGGTTTTGCTTCTCTGGCAGAATACTACGGAAGCCAAAGAGAAAGAACTGCGCATCCGGGCGGAGATAGCGTTGGCTAATCGAAAAGAGAGACAGTACCGCGTGGCGATTACGGCAGATTCTATTTGTACCTATGATTTTAACCTGACTCATGATCGGATAGAGCAGGATATCCTTCGAAAGTATAACGGGAGGGAATATTCGCTCCTGGAACGGGTAGGGCTTACTGTTCCCTGCAAGGCTTCCCGGTGGTTTGAGCTTTGGGAGAATTTTGTAGCAGAAGAATCTTTAGAGGTATACCGGGAGACGGCAGATATCGAACATCTGCGGGATTATTTTCGCCAGGGCGGTGCGGAAGCAATAGTGGAATATTGGAACATCAATTTGGGTGGGGAGAAAATCTATGTGCGCCAGTCTTTTATCATGACCAGGGATGACGAAACAGGAGACATCATGGTTATGGTGGTGACAAAAGATATTACGGAACAGATTCAAAAGCAGGCGGAGCAGACGCAGGCGCTGCAGGATGCGCTGATGCAGGCCCAATATGCAAGCAATGCCAAGACGACTTTCCTTTCCAATATGTCGCATGATATCCGCACACCGATGAATGCGATAATCGGCTTTACCACGATCGCTATCAGCCATATTGACAACAGAAACCAGGTCAAGGATTGTCTGAATAAAGTCCTCTCGTCCGGCAACCATCTGCTGAGCCTGATTAATGATATTTTGGATATGAGCAGAATTGAAAGCGGGAAAGTGCATATTAAGGAGCAGGAATGCAATATTTCTGAATTGATGCACAGCCTGGTGAATATTATCCAGCCTCAGGTGAAGGCGAAACAGTTGGAGCTGTTTATCGACACCTTTGATATTTCTCATGAAAATATTATTGCCGATTCACTGAAGCTGAATCAGGTGTTTGTCAATTTGATCAGCAACGCGGTGAAATATACGCCGGCTGGCGGCACGATCATTTTTCAGATTCGGCAGAAGGCGGTAGTGTGCCAGGGATACGGAGAATATGTTTTTATTGTCAGGGACAACGGCATAGGGATGTCGCCGGAATTTGTGAAGCATATTTTTGAGCCGTTTGAGCGGGAAGCCAGCGCTACAAAGAGCGGAATCGTCGGCACGGGGCTTGGAATGAGCATCACGAAAAACATTGTTGATATGATGGGCGGAAGTATTACCGTTTACAGTGAGAAGGGCAAGGGAAGCGAGTTTATCGTAGAGCTTAAGCTGAAACTTCAGGATTTGGAAAAAAGCGATATTAAAATCAAAGAGCTGACAGGCAAAAAGGTTTTGGTTGTTGATGACGATATGGACACTTGCAGCAGTGTCAGCAAGATGCTCAGGCATATTGGCATGTGCCCTGAATTTACCACATCCGGCAAGGAAGCAGTATGTTGGGCAAAAGATGCCTGTGAGGGAGGAGGGCCTTACCATACTTATATTATTGACTGGCAGATGCCGGAAATGAGCGGGATAGAGACGGCAAAAAGGATTTTATCGATTGTGGACGGGGAAGCGCCGGTTCTAATTATGACTGCGTACGACTGGGCGGATATAGAAGAGGAAGCAAAGGCTATAGGAGTTACGGCTTTTTGCGCAAAGCCGCTGTTTATGTCGGATCTGCGGTTTGCTCTTCTGTCTGCCAACCATTTGATTGAGCAGGAGGAAGAGAAATTCGCCTGGACCATGGAAAACTTCAGCGGAAAGCGAGTGCTGTTGGTAGAGGATAACGAGCTGAACAGAGAAATCGCTGAAGAAATTTTGAAGGAGACCGGTTTCATCATAGAAACGGCGCCCGATGGGGCGGATGCCGTGGAAATGATGAAAAAAGCCAGGGAATATTATTATGATGCCATTTTGATGGATGTACAGATGCCGATAATGGATGGCTATGAGGCAACAAGGACAATCCGGGCTCTGCCGCGAGAGGATGTAAAGGATTTGCCGATTATTGCCATGACGGCCAATGCGATGGATGAAGACAGAGAGGCGGCGCTGAAAAATGGGATGAATGCCCATATAGCTAAGCCAATAGATATTGATACTTTTTTAGCCGTGCTGAAACAGTTCTTTCATTAGGTTGAGAGGGAAAACAAAAAAGGATGCCAGCAAAAGAATAAGATTTTGCGGTATCCTTTTTTGAGAAATTTTTGCCTTTATTTATCAGCAGCCTCGGCCAGTTTCATGGCACGGACCTTCAAGGGAAGGCCGAACAGAGTGATAAAGCCGTCAGCATCATGGTGATCATAGAGCTCGCCTGTGGTAAAGGAGGCCAGGGATTCGCTGTACAGGGAGTAAGGGGAGGTGGTGCCGGCTTTTATGATATTGCCTTTATACAGTTTGAATCTTACTTCGCCGGTTACATATTCCTGGGTGGATGTCACAAAAGCCTGAATGGCTTCACGCAGCGGGGTAAACCATTTCCCTTCATAGACGATCTGGGCCATCTTGTTGCCCATATCTTTTTTCACTTCCATAGTGGCACGGTCTAAAATCAGCTCTTCCAACTGCTGATGTGCTTCCATCAGGATTGTCCCGCCGGGAGTTTCATATACGCCGCGGGATTTCATGCCCACCACACGATTTTCCACAATATCGACAATGCCGATGCCATGTTTGCCTCCTAAAGCGTTCAATTCGCGAATGATATCGGAAACTTTCATTGTCTTGCCATTGACACTGGTGGGAATGCCTTTTTCAAAAGTCATTGTTACATATTCGCCTTCTTCCGGTGCTTTTTCCGGTGTCACGCCAAGTACCAGAAGGTGATCATAATTCGGCTCGCTGGCCGGATCTTCCAGTTCCAGGCCTTCGTGGCTGATATGCCACAGGTTGCGGTCGCGGCTGTAGCTGGAATCTGCGGAAAACGGCAGATGAATGCCGTGCTGTTTGCAATATGCGATTTCATCTTCCCGGGACTGCATGGTCCAGATATCGGTCATACGCCAGGGGGCGATGATTTTCAGATCAGGCGCCAGGGCTTTGATACCCAACTCAAAACGGATCTGATCATTGCCTTTTCCTGTAGCACCGTGGCAGATAGCGGTAGCGCCCTCCTTGCGGGCAATTTCAACCAGACGTTTGGCGATAGCCGGACGAGCCATCGAAGTACCCAGCAAGTATTTGTTTTCATAAACAGCATTAGCCTGTACACAGGGCATAATGTAGTTGTCGCAGAAATCGTCAACCAAATCTTCAATGTATAATTTTGCAGCGCCGGACAACTTTGCCCGTTCTTCCAAACCATCTAATTCGCTGCCTTGGCCGCAGTCGATGCAGCAGCAGATAACTTCATAGTCAAAATGCTCCTTCAGCCATGGGATAATAGCGGTGGTGTCCAGGCCGCCGGAATATGCTAAAATTACTTTTTCTTTCATTGTTTTTCCTCCTCATTATTGTTATGTACTCTCGAAATCTCTCCTGTATCTGCCTTTGTGGATGATTTTCCGTCATATGCACCTAAATTTAATCAACGTACGTTCCACGTACGCTTCATAAATTTATGCACATCTGACAGAAAACCATCTCACAAATTCAGGCACAGAGAGACTCCGAGAGTACATTGTTTCGGATAGTTAAGAATCCTTACAAATGTTCAATGTTCATAAATATACAACATTTTGTAAGGAAATGCAAGAGGAAATCATTGAAATGAATATAAAAAAATCTGTTGCATATTATTCATCAATAATGTATAATTATGAAACACCAAGGGAATGAGGATGAAATATCTCTCCACACTCCGTTTCGGTTCGTCCTAAACAAGCGCCGCTGGCGCTTAGGACCGCCGCAGGCGATTTCTAATGGGCATATGCGGTTATGTTCACAGGGTACCTGTGAACAGTAACACTGACGGTGAAAAGGCTAAGACAATAAAGAAAAAGGGCTTTTCATATCAGAAGAAAGTTACTATAATAATAGCGGCAAGGCTTTCGTTGATGAAAGAAGACAGAGACAGTCTGATTAAACAAATTGATTTCAAAAGATTACAGGCAGAGAGGAAAATGAAAATGATTAGAGCAGGAATTATTGGCGCCACCGGTTATGCAGGGGCCGAGCTGGTGCGTTTGCTGTTGCAGCGGGAAGATGTGGAAATTGTATGGTATGGTTCCCGCAGTTATGTGGGGCAGGATTTTGCTTCCATTTATGGGAACGTGGTTTCTCTGGCCCAGGAGCCATGCAAGGATGACGATATGGCCAGGCTGGCTCAAATCGCGGATGTTATATTTACGGCTACTCCCCAGGGCTATTGTGCTTCGCAGATGACGGAAGAGATTCTGTCCAAGGCCAAGGTTATTGATCTAAGTGCGGATTTCCGGATAAAGGATGTGGAGGTTTATGAACGATGGTATAAGCTGAAACATCCGGCGGTTTCATTTATTGAAGAGGCCGTTTATGGCCTTCCGGAAATCAATAGGGAAAAGATAAAGAAAGCCCGCCTTATCGCCAATCCGGGATGCTATCCCACCTGTTCTTTCCTGACTTTGTATCCTATGGTAAAGGAAGGTCTGGTGGATACAGCCACTTTGATTATCGATGCAAAGTCTGGTGCGTCCGGCGCTGGAAGGGGAGCAAAAGTGGCCAATCTGTACGGTGAAGTCAATGAAAATATCAAACCTTACGGAGTGGCCAGCCATCGCCACACGCCGGAGATTGAGGAACAGCTTTCCTATGCGGCAGGCAAACCGGTGACGATTAGTTTTACTCCCCATTTGGTTCCTATGAACCGGGGAATCCTGGTGACGGCTTACGCCACCCTGAGCCAGCCGGTGACGGCGGAAGAGGTAAAAGCTGTTTATGATCAATATTATCGGAACGAATATTTTGTGCGCGTGCTGGACGCAGGGACGGTGCCTCAGACCCGCTGGGTGGAGGGAAGTAATTTTGCCGACGTGGCATTTCAGATTGATTCCCGCACGGGCCGTATTGTGATGATGGGCGCTATTGACAATATGGTAAAAGGAGCTGCGGGCCAGGCAGTACAAAATATGAACCTGATGTTCGGCCTGCCGGAAAATACCGGCCTGAGGCAGATTGCCCTGTTCCCCTGACAGCAGATGCACCTGAGACAGAAAGGAAACGGTGATGGGAGGAACCATGAGTGTAATCATCCGTGAGATGACTATGGATGATTACGATAAAGTGTATGCGCTTTGGATGAGTATTCAGGGATTTGGTATCCGTTCAATTGATGACTCGCGGGAAGGTGTGGAGCGGTTTTTGCGGCGCAATCCCTCAACCAGCGTGGTGGCGGAACAGAACGGGCGGATTGTGGGTTCGGTTCTTTGCGGCCATGACGGGCGGATGGGATGTTTTTATCATGTCTGTGTGGCCAGGGATTACCGCAAACATGGCGTGGGTCATAGAATGGCGCTGTATTGTATGCGGGCGCTGCAGGATGAGGGAATCAGCAAAGTGAATTTGATTGCTTTTAAAACCAATGCTGTGGGAAACGCCTTCTGGCAGGGAGTGGGCTGGACCAAGAGGGAAGATATCAATTACTATGATTTTATTCTGAATGAAGAAAATATTACCCGGTTTAACCAATAAAAGTTAAAGAAAGGCAGGATGGGAAATGAGAAAGATTGACGGCGGCGTGACTGCCGCAAAAGGCTTTCAGGCAGCTTCTGTAGCTGCCGGAATCAAATATAAGGACAGGATGGACATGGCGCTCATATACAGCGAAGAACCTTGTAGGGCGGCAGGGACTTTTACGACGAATCTGGTCAAGGCTGCGCCGGTGAGATGGGATCAGCAGGTGGTGAGCCAGTCGCCGTATGTTCAGGCGGTTGTGGTAAATGCCGGTATTGCCAATGCCTGTACCGGTTCGGAAGGCTACGGCTATTGCCGGGAGACTGCCCTGGCGGCGGCGAGGGCTCTCCATATTGCGGAAAACGCCGTGTTGGTGGCTTCTACCGGCGTCATCGGCATGCAGCTACCCATGGAAAAGCTGAAAGCCGGCATTGAGGCTATGGCGCCCAGGCTGGACGGGAGTATCCAGGCGGGAACGGCGGCGGCCAGGGCGATTATGACCACCGATACAAAGAAAAAAGAAGTGGCTTTGCAAGTGGAAATCGGAGGGAAAACTGTGACCGTAGGCGGCATGTGCAAGGGTTCCGGCATGATTCACCCCAATATGTGCACGATGCTGTCTTTTGTGACAACTGATCTGGCTATTTCCCGGGAGCTCTTGCAGGAAGCGCTCCGGGAAGATATAAAGGATACGTATAACATGATTTCCGTGGATGGTGATACTTCGACCAATGATACGGTGCTGCTGCTTGCCAACGGCATGGCCGGCAATGATGAGATTACCGAGAAAAACCAGGAGTACCGTAAATTTTGCCAGGCATTAAATCAGGTGAACGAGACGCTGGCGAAGGCTATGGCGGGTGACGGCGAAGGTTGTACTGCCCTGTTTGAAGTAAAAGTGGTGGGGGCTGAAAGCAAATCTCAGGCTGTAACATTGTCCAAATCGGTCATCACTTCTAATCTGACCAAAGCGGCGATTTTCGGCCATGATGCCAATTGGGGAAGGATTTTATGCGCTATGGGCTATTCGGGGGCGCAGTTTGACCCGGAACAGGTGGATTTGTTTTTTGAGAGCCGGGCCGGAAAGCTGCAGATTATCGAAAACGGGGTGTCCGTGGATTACAGCGAAGAAGAGGCCACCAGGATACTTTCCCAGCCGGAGGTGACGGCTCTGATCGATGTCAAGATGGGTGACGCCTCAGCTACGGCATGGGGCTGTGATTTGACGTTTGATTATGTGAAAATCAATGCGGATTATCGTTCATAATTGAGCGGTTGTAATAGTTCAGACGGGCAAGAAGATAGCCGTCTGAATTGTTACGAGTGGTTTTGCCCGGGATATCCGTAATAATAAGAGGAGCAGGATAATTATGGAAATGGATAAAAGCGTTATGCAGAAAGCGGAGGTGCTGATCGAGGCTCTTCCCTATATTCAGCGGTTCAACCGTAAAATCATTGTGGTAAAATACGGCGGCAGCGCCATGATAGACGAAGAATTGAAGCATCAGGTGATCCAGGATGTGGTGTTGTTGAAATTGGTAGGATTTAAGCCTATTATCGTCCATGGCGGCGGCAAGGAAATCAGCCGCTGGGTCGGAAAAGTCGGCATGGAGCCTCATTTTGTCAACGGTCTTAGAGTTACGGACGAGGCTACCATGGAAGTGGCCGAAATGGTGCTGAATAAGGTTAATAAGAGCCTTGTTCAGTTGGTCAACCAACTGGGTGTGAAAGCTGTGGGAATCAGCGGTAAAGATGGCATGATGTTAAAATGCCAGAAAAAATATTCCGGCGGAGAAGATATCGGTTTTGTGGGGGAAATCCAGGAAGTCAATCCCAAAGTTATTTACGATTTGCTGGAAAAGGATTTTTTGCCGATTATCTGCCCGATTGGGTTTGATGACCGATTCCTTAGCTATAATATCAATGCAGATGATGCCGCCTGCGCTATCGCCAGGGCGGTTAAAGCGGAAAAATTGGCGTTTTTGACAGATGTAGAAGGTATTTACCGGGATTTTAATGACAAAAATTCATTGATTTCCGAGATTACCGTGGACGAATCCCAAAAATTCATTTCCGGCAGCAGTCTGGGCGGCGGCATGCTGCCTAAGCTGCAAAACTGTGTGGAAGCTATTGAGAACGGCGTGAACAGGGTGCATATTCTGGATGGGCGTATTCCTCATTGCCTGCTTCTGGAGATTTTCACCAATAAGGGAATCGGGACTGCGATTTTAAGAAATCGGGATGAGCGCTATTATCATCCGGAACAGGGAAAAGCATAGGAGGGAGCAAAATGGCTGAACAGGATATGCAGCAATGTATCGACAGGGCAGAGCGGGTGTTGTATAAAATTTATAATCGCTTTCCCGTGGTGTTTGATCATGGACAGGGAGTTTATCTTTATGATACAAATGGCCGGGAATATTTGGATTTTGGCGCCGGCATAGCGGTAATGGGCCTGGGTTATGGGTGCGAAGAGCTGAACCGGGCCATGAAGGAGCAGATTGACAAATTGTGCCATACTTCGAACCTGTTCTATACCGTGCCCGCCGTTGAGGCGGGCGAGAAGCTGCTTGAGGCTTCAGGTATGGATAAGGTGTTTTTTACCAACAGCGGTACCGAGGCGGTAGAAGGCGCGTTGAAAGTAGCCAAGCGTTATGCGTACAATAAAGGGCTGGCGCCGGATTATGAGATTATCGCTATGGAGCATTCATTCCATGGAAGGAGCTTAGGGGCGTTGTCCGTCACGGGGAACGACCATTATCAGGAACCATTCGCACCGCTGATTCCGGGAATACGTTTTGCCAGGTTTAATGACCTGGACAGTGTGAAAGCGGTGTGGAGCGAAAAGACATGTGCGGTTTTGATGGAGACAATTCAGGGAGAAGGCGGCATATATCCGGCCACGGAAGAGTTCCTAAACGGCGTGCGCAGGCTGTGCGACGACCATGATGCGCTGCTGCTGCTGGATGAAATCCAATGCGGCATGGGACGCAGCGGAAGCATGTTTGCCTGGCAGCAGTATGGGGTAAAACCGGACGTGATGATGGTGGCCAAGGCATTGGGTAACGGCATTCCCATAGGGGCGTTTTTGGCCAGCGGGAAAGCGGCGTCGGCCATGGCGCCGGGAGATCACGGCACCACTTATGGGGGGAATCCATTTGCCTGTGCGGCTGCATCCAAAGTGCTGGATTTGTTCTCATCCCGAAAAATTGTGGAGCATGTACAAAAAGTAGGCGCATACTTGTGGGATAAGCTGGAGGAGTTTACCGCTGCTCATCCCTGTGTGCAGGCCCACCGCGGAAGGGGGCTGATCCAGGGGCTTGAATTCGCCGATCCGGTAGGGCCTCTGGTGGAGTGTGCTTTGCTGGAAGAAAAATTGGTTTTAATTAGCGCCGGGACAAAAGTGATCCGTTTTGTTCCGCCGTTGGTAATTGATCCGGCAGACGTGGATGAGATGATAAGGCGGCTGGAAAGATGTGTGGCGGACAGCAGCCGGTAGATTGTACAAAGAGCTGCGGCAGAAAGGAAAAATATGATTAAAGAACACAATATCAACCAATGGATAAATGAGTTGGCCTCGAAAGCGCCAACCCCCGGCGGCGGCGGGGCATCCGCTTTAGGTGGCGCTCTGGGCGCGGCATTGGGACAGATGGTGGCTAATTTGACTGTGGGCAAGAAACGGTATGCCGAATTTGAGCAGGATATAGTTCGGGATTTATCTGTCCTTGGTATTTTACAGGATGAGCTTTTGACCCTGGCAGACAGGGATGCGGAGGTTTTTGCGCCTTTGGCCAGGGCGTATAGCCTGCCGGAGGATACCCAGGAGCAGAAAAGGCAAAAGGAGCAGATAAAAGAGTCCTGCTTGCTGGAAGCCAGTCTTGTTCCTATGGAGATGCTTAAAAAAACATTGAATGTGCTGGAGATTTTGGAAGAGCTGGAAGAAAAGGGAAGCCGCATGGCTGTTTCCGATATAGGGGTGGCCGTGCAGTTTGCGCGGGCGGCGCTGAACGGTGCGGTAATGAACATTTACATCAATACCCATTCGATGAAAAATCGGGAAAAAGCTGAAGAACTCAATAAACAGGCCAAAGCGTATATCGACAAGGGCGTCTGCCAGGCAGATATGATTTATCGAAAAGTGCTGGAAAGGCTGGGAGGTTGAGTATGGTTGTTTTAAAGGGGGCGGAAGTATCCGCGAAAATTAAGGCACAGGTGCAGAAAGAATTGATGGATCTTGGCGACAGGCTTCCCAAGCTGGCCATTGTCCGGGTAGGGGAAAATCCCGACGATCTTTCCTATGAGCGAGGAGCAATGAAAAAAATGGAAAGTTTTGGGCTGAGAGCAGAAACCTTTCCTTATCCGGCTGATATCAGCCATGAAAATTTCAAACAGGAATTTCAAAAAATCAACGACGACCCGGATGTGGCAGGTATTTTGCTTTTATGTCCGCTGCCAAAACAGATTCGGGAGAAGGAGATAAAAGAAATAATCGCTCCCGACAAAGATTTGGATGGCATATCTCCGGTGAATATTGCCAAAGTTTTTGCCGGGGATGAGACGGGATTTGCTCCTTGTACTGCAGAAGCGGTAATTCAGGTCCTTAAGAAAAATAAGATTTCCATTAGCGGGAAACGCGCAGTTATCGTAGGCCGAAGCCTCCTGGTGGGGAAGCCTCTGGCTATGTTGCTGTTAAAGGAAAACGCTACGGTGACGGTCTGCCATACCCGCACCACGGATATGCCGAAAGTTTGCCGGGAGGCGGAAATCCTGATTGCCGCGGCGGGCAAGGCAAAGCTTTTGAGCCGGGAATATGTGGCATCGGGAGCTGTAGTTATCGATGTGGGGATTAACGTGGATGATGAGGGAAAACTTTGCGGGGATGTGGATTTTGAAAGCATTCAGGAGACAGCCGCCATGGCAACTCCGGTGCCGGGAGGAGTGGGAGCAGTAACGACGGCTGTGCTGGCCGACCATTTGGTGCGGGCGGCAAAAATTCAAAAACAAAACAGAGGCCATTAGGCTGCATGAAAGATTCTTTATGAAAAATGTCCTTTACTAAGCGACCATTTTTCTGAAGAATCTTTTTCATGTCTTAGGATTGTGGGAGTACGAAGTGTGGTACAATCCGTGATATCACCGGAGGAAAATCCAGAAATCTGACGCAGAACACTGGTCATTGAACCGGCTAAACGGGTTATTGGTCATTCTTTGTTTAAAATAAGGAAATTTATGGTAGGATAGTAAAGGAAGAAGTATTATCATAAGAAAATAGTAATAATCTGGCAGGAGAAGTAGAGTTTGTATCTTTGGGAAAAGTATGCTATACTAAACATAGCCATGAAAAGGCGCATCAAATGTTACCGTTCAGACGGAGCATCTTCTTGCCCGTTTACGCCGGACAAGAAGCATCGGATGGAAATTCCCTGCCGTCTGAACTATTACCATCAAATACTTGTGGATAATAAACCAGGTATTAATCGGTATTAACACTGAGGATGAGGCTGGACCTCATGAAAAAGAGGAGGCATGATTATGAGCAGAGTAATTACCATCAGTCGGGAATTTGGCAGCGGCGGGCGTGAAATCGGATATCGCCTGGCGGAAAAGCTGGGGATTCCCTTTTATGATAAGGAGATCATTTCTTTAGCGGCGGAAGACAGCAATATTGCAGAAGACGTGTTCCACGCTCATGAAGAGATGATTGATTATAAAAGAAAGGCGGATGATCATAATTATGTATCAGTCAATCCTTTTTCCTCATTGTATGAAATCCCGGTATCGGATCAGCTTTTTATGATTCAATCCCAAATTATCCGCCGGTTGGGGCAGGAAGGGCCTTGTGTGATTATCGGCCGCTGTTCGGATATTATTGTGGAAGGAGGCTTTCATGTATTTATCTGTGCCAGTTTGAAAAAACGGGTGGAGCGTATGCAGGGGTTAAATCCGGAGGAGAGTGCCAAGCGGATGGAAACGCGCATTCGGGGGATTGACCGGAAACGCCGGGATTATTATCAGTATTACAGCGGCAACGAGTGGGGAAACCCCAAAAATTACCATTTATGTCTGAACAGCGGCAAGCTGGGAGTGGAACGTTGCGTGGAAATAATTGCTGCCTGCCTTTGAGGAAAACTTAAAAGGATTCTTTTTCCAGCTTTTGCCGTAGGCTGGCAATATGGCGGTCCAGGATTGCCAGGGTTTTTTCCTTGGAATATACATATGGGCTGTCTGGCAAATAGGACAAAAAGTCAATGAGAGCGCTCAGAATGCCGGTTTCCTCAATGGAGATCGCGCTCCAGGAAGCTTCCTGCTGATAATTGAATAAAGAAACTTTGGCTTCGGTCACGGTTAAGAACAAATATGAGGGAATGTGAAAAACGGCGGGGTCGGTAATACGCAGAAGCTGGCGTCCCGTTTCACATACTTCCCGCAGACGGCACAGCAGCATAAGCCGGAGAGACAGGGGGCATTCCTTTATTAAGGTGGGAGGGAATTCCATGCAGGCGCCGCTTTCGATAAAATCAATCAAACCTTGTTCGGTAAAGTAGTGATGATGAGGAACATCAGGGTTTTGAAGCATTTGGAGCCGGGTGGCCATGGTTTTTAAGATCAGTTCCCGGTTTTCCAAATTGTCGTGAAGCAAGGCATCGGCCAGCTCAAGATCTCCGATGCTGCCCAGGCAGGGCTGATAATTCAACATGTATTCCGTATAGGAGCAAAACGGAGTGTCGGATAAGGGGAAACGTTTGAGATGTTCCATATAGCCGTCTGCAGTCTGAAGCATTTTTTGGCAGTATTTCAGGTGGTGGGTAAAGCGTTCCTGGTACAGTTTTACCAGGATTTTGTCAAAACTGAGAAAAGCGTTTTCCATGTCTTGAGAAAACAACATCAGACAATCGTTAAAGATAGCGTAATAAGGGAATAAAATGCCAAAATTCTGATTGCTCATATAATCATCGTAGTAATAATATGCCTGATAGTCAAACCGGGTAGAAAAACTGAGCGGAAGTATGGCAGAAAGAATATTCAGGTTATGGCTTCCGGCATGGTCAGAATTGGCATTCATTTTGGTTAAATAAAACATCTGAGTGAGCAGCAGAGTATGTTCCGGGGAAAAAGCGAGGGATGTCAGGCTGGTATTGAGAAGGGCGTGGCCCGGATCCGTGGGCAGGAACAGAGACACGCACGGCTTTTCCCAGACATAGGATATCCGAATCAGTTCCGTCTGAAAAATATGCTGGATATTGATAAAACCGGAAAAAGAACAGACTTTTTCTGGCAGGCATGAAAGAAGCTCCAAGGTATTGCCAGGAAAACAATCCAGGGAGTAAGGACGCAGTTGTTCTTCGCTGATGTAGATTGTTGCAATGGATTCCAGCAGCTCTTTTACGGAAAGACGCTGAAAATATAAAAGTTTTCCTGCTTTGGCAATTTCATAGGAAGTTTCCAGTTCCTGGCGCTCGTATGGTTTGAGCTGCAGATGGTTTAAAATAGTTTCAAAGGTATCCGGGGCAGGAAAACGCTGGTCGGTTGCATATCGCTGGATGCTGATTCGGTTGATGCCGGATATGCGGGCAAATTGATAAATATTAAAGCCGCTTTCTTCGATGTATTTTCTCAAAGTCTCACCAAATGTTTTCATGTTGTCCTCCGTTTTCTATGCACAGGGCCGCATAAGGAAGTGTGTTGTCGGCGCAGCGTGCGGACCACGCGGCGAGCAGGGGAAAGGTTTTCTTACTCGATTATGGGATATCTGCTTGGATTATAACGGGACGGAAGAACATTTGTCAATGAATGAAATGTGTATACAAGGAAAAATAAGTGGTACAGTTGGTGGTACATATTGATGGTTGACGGTGGGGTTAGTAAAATAAAACAGAATTTGTGTTAAGATGGTTGCAGGAATATAGCTTATCATAATTTGCGAAGCAAATTATGATAAAAGGCGCGTATTATGCGCCGTAAATCCGATTACAGGATTTGCAGAGCGGTTCCTGTAATATAAATTAATATTTACTAAATCAATAAGTGGGGGATTTTATGGTTAAATTTTCGATGTTAAGCAATATGGGTTCCAGAGATAATAATGAAGACAATATCGGGATGTACCAGGACGGAGAGGATTACTGTTTTATCCTGGCCGACGGTTTGGGAGGCCATGGCAAGGGAGAGGTGGCATCCCAACTGGCTGTAAATGCTGTGATTGAACAATTTACCCAGGGAGAACGGGGAGAAGATTTTCTTGATCAGGCTTTTGAAAATGCCCAGAACAGCATAGTTGCCCGGCAGGAGGAGGAACGGGCCTGCATGGATATGAAAACCACATTGGTGGTTTTGATGGTGGAAAACGCACAAATCCGATGGGGGCATATCGGTGATTCCCGTCTTTATTATTTTCAGAACGGAAAGCTGCGGGTGCGCACTTTAGATCACAGTGTTCCGCAGATGCTGGTGGCTGTAGGCGAGATAAAAGAAAAGGATATTCGCCATCATCCTGACAGGAACCGGTTGCTTCGGGTATTGGGTGTGGAGATGGATGAGATGAAGCATCAGACGTCCGAGCCCATTGGCCGTGAGAACAGACAGGCATTCCTTCTGTGCACGGACGGTTTTTGGGAGCTGATCGAAGAGAAAAAGATGGAAGCGACTCTCAAAAAAGCTTCCACGCCGGAAGAATGGCTGCAGGAAATGGAAAAGATTGTGCAAAAGAACGGCAAGAATACAAATATGGATAATTATTCTGCCATCGCTGTATGGGCGGATAATCATTAAACGTAACAGTTTAGACGGCGGGCAATTTACTATCGATTAGGGCGTCAAGCTTGCTTGTAAGCCCTAATCGATAGTAAATTGCCCATCGGATGGACATCCGATGCTTCTTGCCCGGCGAAGACGGGCAAGAAGACGCCCGCGCGATATTTCTTACCCAGCACAGGCGGGCAGGAAGATGCCTGTCCGGACGGTTACGGCAGTCAAGATAACCACAGCGCTATTCAGGTGGTTGCGAGCAGAGAGAAAAGGATATACAGGAGGAGAGTATGGCTATTGTCAAATGCAACAACGGACATTTTTATGATTCAGATAAGTATTCCCAATGTCCTCATTGCGGGATTATTGATATGGATGATGATGAGCGGACTATGGCAGTAAGGGATATGCCTTTCTCGGATTCCGACGATGACAAGACCGTATTTTTGGAACAGATGGCTCCCCGGGTAGTGAAGGATTACGGCAATTCACCGATGGGTGTGAATGGCAGCTACATGTCGGACCCGGATATCGGAGACAAGACTATCGGCTCTTATGAGATGGAAAAGGGCGCCCGCTTCATGGTGGGATGGCTGGTATGTATAACCGGGCCGGAGCGTGGCCGGGATTATCGTTTGTATCAAGGATTCAATCGCATCGGCCGGGATTACGGGATGGATATTGCAGTGATGGAAGATCAGAGCCTGAGCCGGGAAGCCGCTTGCGCTGTGGTATATGATGACAGAAGCAATAAATTTTATGCCGTTCAGCAGCAATCGTCCACCGCTTATTTGAATGGAGAGCTGTTGGCCGGGGCAGTCGAGCTTTCCAGCGGGGATATCATTAAAGCCGGTCAGAGTGAATTTGAATTTATCGCATTTTGCAGAGAGGGAAGGATATGGGAATGAAGATAAAACGTTTTTTAGCCGGTATGTTGATTTGCCTGGGAATATTTGCCGGCTGCATGGTAAGCGCGGCGGACGAAAATCCTTCTCTGGAGCAGGTTTTTGTGAATATGCCGGAAGTGATGGCCTATGGGCAGGGTATATCCGGGAATGTGACGGAAGCCAATTTGGGAAAAGAAAAACTGAATTACCTGGGAACCACTCCTTTTTCCCAGACAGGACAGCCCATTTATTATTATGTGCTGTTGGACGTATCCAATTCCATGCCTGCCACTTATTTTAACTCCATAAAGCAGGCGATTGTCAATTTTGAGTCGACACTGAATCCGAACGACCGCATGGCGTTTTATACTTTCGGCGAGCAGGTCGAGCTGAAACTTCCTGAGGAACACAGCCCTGCCGACACCCAGCAGGTGATGGAGACAATCACCAATACCGACAACCGGACGCTGCTGTTTGAGGCTATCAGCATGGCGGCTGATCGGGCAGAGCAGATACAGCCGGAAGTTTGCAGGAGGAAAATCCTGATCGTGATTTCCGACGGGGAGGATTTTACCATCGGTGGGACCGGCGCCGCGGAGGCTCAGGAGAATTTAAAACGCAAAGGGATTCCGGCTTATGCTTATGCCATTAAAGATACGGCTCGGGTGAATATCAATAATTTCGGGGAGTTTGCCAGAACTTCAGGCGGCCAGTTGACGATATTTGACGCTCAGGAGGCGGCAAATGTACTGGATGGCTTGTCAGCACAACTGGGGGCTTTCGAGGTGCTGGAATTTGAAGCCGAGGACAATTTTGCCACCAACAGTATGGAAACTTTTTCTATAAAGACAGGAGCCAACCAAACGATCACTAAGGATGTCCTGGTATCCCGCCATATCCCGGATGAAATCGCGCCTACTCTTTTGCGGGCAGACAAAATCGCGGATGACCAGGTGGAGATTGAGTTTTCCGAGCCGGTAAAAGGGGCGGATGTAGCCGCTTCCTATACCGTAACAAGGAAAGAAGAAGAGAAAAAGAAAAAAGATAAGAAGAAGGATAAGAAAAAAGATAAAGACTCCGATGAGGACGGGGAAACAGAAGAGGAGACTGAGGAAGAAACCGAGGAGGAAACGGAAGAAGAGACGGAAGAGGAAACTGAGGAAGAGACAGAAGAGGACGGCGAAGACGAGGAAAAGAATGATAAGAATATAGCCGCCGTAGCCGGTGTCAGCGTGAACATGGAGAATCCGAATGTGGTGGTGCTTACCTTTACCAATGAATTGAAGCCGGGAGAATATACGATATCCTGCACCAATATTTACGATATATCCATGGAAAGCAATGCGGTTTCCAATACGGTAACTTTTGAAGTGGAACAGTATCCTTTGAGCAAGCGGATACTGATGCTGGTGCAACAGTGGTATTGGGTATTGCTGGTTCTTCTCGCGCTGCTGGTTATTTTGGTGATTTTCCTGGTGTACCGGAAAGTGAAAAAGGGCAGAGGAGTCATTTACGTGGACGGCAAGCCGGTGATGGCTGCCCAGGTAGAGATCCACAAGCATGTGGCGATTCAAAAAGCCCAGGAACAGAGCTATGACCCAAGCGGGAAGACGTTCCAGTTGAGAGTCAGCGTAAAGGGCGGAAAGCCTCAGGATATGAATTTACGGCTGTCCAAGAGCTTTATCGTGGGGCGGAACAAGATATGTAACTTGTATTTTGACGACAACCGCATGTCACGCCAGCATTTTGCCCTGGAATGGGACGGTATGAATATGTTTATCAGTGATTTGAATACGACCAATGGCACGAAAGTGAATAATGTGAAGATTAATACGAAACGGATGCTGCAGCAGGGGGATAAGATTTCTGCCGGTTCCGTAGAAATGACGATCAGGTGGTGATGGAGATGATAACAGAAGCAGCAGGAATGTGTCCAAATTGCTTCGCTTTTCATTACGTAGACGGACGATGTCCGGACTGCGGATATTCGGGTATGGCCGACAGCGCCAACGCTCAGACACTTCCGCCAGGGACTTTGCTGGGCAATCGGTATATGGTAGGCAGAATATTGGGAATTGGCGGTTTTGGTATTACCTACAAGGCTTTTGATACGTTGTATCAGCGGATTTGCGCCATAAAAGAGTTTGCGCCTTCCGGCCTGGCTTACCGCAAATGGGGCGGGCTTACCATGGAAATCCACAACAATTCCAATGCGGCTTCCTATTATCAGCACGGTATGCAGCGCTTTATTGAAGAAGCTCAGAAGCTGAAAACTCTGGAGAATGTGCCGGCAGTAGTACAGGTGTGGGAGTGCTTCCAGGAGAACAATACGGCCTATTTCGCTATGGAGTTTTTGGACGGGACGGATCTTAAGCATGTGATTAAGGCGATGGGAGCTACCGTCAACAGTAAAGACATTACCAACATTATTGTAAAAATTGGCAGTGCTATGGATATTATCCATCGGACGACCAATATTCTTCATCGGGATATCAGCCCGGACAATATTTATATTCTGAAAAACGGCGGAGTGAAGCTGCTTGATTTCGGGAGCGCCAGACAGAAGACCATGGATGAGCGGCAGGAATTTACGGTGGAATTTAAGAAAGGGTTTGCCCCTTTTGAACAGTATTCCCGCAACGGCAAGCAGGGACATTATACGGATGTTTACGCATTGGCGAGTACATATTATTATTCCCTTACGGGAGTGATGATCCCTGATGCCATGTCACGGCTGGATGGCCGCACCTACACGCCGCTCTACCAGATGAGGCCGGATATTACTCAGGAGGTGTCGGCGGCCGTCGACCGGGCTTTGGAGGTGGATTACCGTAAGCGTACACAGAGTATGGCGGAGTTCATCCAGGGCATCAGTCAGGGAAAAGAGCCGGAACCGGTTGATTCCCATAATTATCAGCAGGAAAAGAAAGTAACTCCTTACTTGGAGGTGCTTACAGGCAGCGCGGCGGGGGTCCGCTGGAACCTTCCCAAAGATATGCTGGTCGTGATCGGACGTTCTGCCAAGCAGAGCAATATCGTTATCGGAGGGAACCGCAATATCAGCAAAGGCCATTGCAATCTGCTTTATGACGGCAAAAGCGGAGAGTTTTTGCTGACGGATTTATCCTCTACCAACGGAGTTTATGTGGATAACCAACGGCTAGAACCCCAGAAGACTTATCGGTACAAGACGGAAGTCCAGTTTTCTCTGGCGAACAATCAATGTATCATTAAGGCGGGGGTATCGTATGAATAATAATATCGAGCAGAGGAAGACCCGAGTAAAGAACGGCCAGATACGGGCTTCCGCATACAGTATTATCGGCAGCCGGGAATACCAGCAGGATTATGCGGGGCTGATTTTGGAAACGGATCGCCTTCTGGCTGTTGTATGTGACGGTATGGGAGGGCTGAACGGCGGCGAGGTGGCCAGCCGGGAAGCGGTAAGGCTGCTGCTGGCCGATTATGACGAAAATCCGCCCCAGGATCATTTTACCGATTTCCTTTGTCGGGAAGCAGTCCGTATGGATCAGTTGGTTTTTGATCTGAAGGATGAAAACGGGCAGCTTCTCAAGGCGGGAAGCACAGTTGTTTCCGTGATTATCCAGGAGGGGAACCTCCATTGGATGTCTGTGGGAGACAGCCGTATCTATGTATTGAGGGACGGCACCATGGTCCAGGCAACCAAAGACCATAATTACCGCAGGGAGCTGGATGAAGCCCTGGCGCGCGGAGAAATATCGAGAGAATATTATACCAAGGAAGCAGCAACCAAACGGGCCGAAGCCCTGACAAACTTTTTGGGCATGGGCGGAATCCGTCGGTTTGAGCGCAATAGCCAGCCTCTTGCTTTGGAAGATGGAGATTGTATTCTCCTGTGCAGCGACGGTTTGTATAAGAGGCTTGACGAACATCAGATCCGGGCGCTTTTGGTAGATAATCTGGTCAATACCCGGGTTGCCGCCAAACGGCTGGTGGAAATGGCCATGGCCCTTGCGGCCAGGGGGCAGGACAATACGACGGTAATTGTTATCCGATATCACACGTTACAGGAGGAAGCTTGAGATGGCCCGTTGCTTTAAGTGTATGAAAGAATATCCTGACGGATATGAGATTTGCCCTTATTGCGGGTATAACCAGGTGGGGGATGCCCAGAATCAGTATTATCTCCCGCAGGGGACTATGCTTGCCAATGGGCGCTATCAGATCGGGGTAGTGGTAAATACCGGAGGGTTCGGTATCGTTTATCGGGCCTGGGATACGGTTTTTGACAAGATGATTGCGGTTAAGGAATACTATCCCGGCGGAAAAGTTACCAGGATTCCCGGCACTTGCCAGGTGGTCGTCTATTCGGAAAAAGATGCTGAAAACTACGCGCACGGAAAGGAAGATTTCCTGGTAGAAGCACGGACGGTGGCCCGTTTTGATACCAAGCCGAATGTGGTTGATGTATATGACTATTTTGAAGCCAATAACACGGCATATATGGTTATGGAATTTATGGGCGGGATTCCTTACAGCCAGTATATCCGGCAGCACGGAGGAAAGCTGGATGTAAAGACTGCCATGGCAGTTACTTTCGGTGTATTGGAGGCGTTAAAGGAAGTTCACAAGGCAAGGGTTATCCATTGCGATATTAAGCCCAACAATATTTTTGTTGATGACAGCGGCGGCACAATTAAAGTAAAGTTGTTCGACTTTGGCGCGGCTTATCTGGCAGGATTCGAGCGGAAGAACGATACGCTTACCCCTTGTTACGCACCGCCGGAGCTGTACAATACAAAGGGAAAGAGAGGCCCCTATACCGATATCTATTCGGTGGGCGCCATGATGTATTATGCATTGACCGGCGTGAAGCCGGATGAGGCTACCGATCGTATGCAGGAGGATCATCTCCGTCCGCTGCATGAAGCGAACCCGCAGGTGGCGAAAGGCATCAGCAATGCGGTGATGCGGGCGATGGCGCTAAAGGAAGATATACGTTTCCAGACGGCGGACCAGTTTGCCGAAGCCCTGACTAAGGGCAATGCCTTGGATGTGGAGGCAGAGATACGAAGACGGAAAAGACGACGGATTCTCCAGGTGGCGGCAACCTTTACCGTGCTTGTCGGCGCCGGTGCCATATGTGCATTCAGCATGATGCGGCAGCGTGACGAGAACACGCTGAGGCCAACCAGCCTGGAGGTCTGGGTGATGGCTGATGAAAACGATATTTCCGCCGGAGGCAGCTCCGACGCCGTGACGGCGGATCAGCGATTTGCCAATATGACCGAAAATTTTCAGGAGCAATATAAAATCGACTGTAATGTAACGGTATTTCCCTATGACGAATATGGGGATAAGCTGAATGAGGCGGCCGAAAAGGGGGAACTTCCCGATGTGTTTGACAGTACTTATTTAGCTTCCCAATATATGGATCGTCTGGAACCTTTGGAGGAAACCCGCAGGCTTATGGAGGAGAATGACACGGCAGACTGGTTGTTTATGGATGCTTACGATAACGAGTTTCCCGAGAAAAAGCAGATGCCTTTATGTTTCCAGATGCCTTTGGTTTATATCCGGCAGGCAGCCGCTGCTGGAGGGGAGGGCGCCCAGGAAAATGAATTTTCCGGCCCTCTGCACACGATTGAGGAGCTGAAAGATTCCGACAATAATTACTCTTATTCGGTAAGGGCAGAGGATTATCTGCTGTATGATCACTTGCTGGGGGACGGCTGTGTGGAACAGTATAGCCAACTGGCTCAGGATAACGGCTGGAAAATGGGGGATGCCCTCGAGTTGTTTACGGATGGGCAGGTACAGTATTATCTTTCGGATACAGGGGATTATCAGTTGATGTATGAGAAGCTGCCTGGCCAGTTCCAAGTGGCGCCTATGGGTTTTGACCAATACCAGGTGCGTTTTGACCATCTCTGGAGCGTCAGCAAGTCTTCCGGCAAATCAAAGAAGAAAGCGGCTCAGTGGCTGATTCATTATATGTTGACAGACAGAGCGCAGAATGCTTTGGGAGTAAAGAGCCTGGAAGGATTGCCGCTAAGCGCTGTAATCAGGGATACGGTGTTTTTTGATGTTTATAACGGAGATTTGCTTCAAATCCAAAGTCATATCCCTAATGTAGCTCCTGCAGGAGGGAGCCAGTGGATAGAAGAAGCTCAAGAATATAGGAAAAAGTGGGAAGACAGATGATAGGACAAGGAAATGGCAGCCATATGGAAGATATTTTGCTGGCGATAACTCCAGATGGCAGTGTGAGGGAATTTCGCCTGAATCAGATGGGAAAAGGCGTGCTCCTTATCGGAAGGAGCCAGGATAATGATATTGTGCTGGACAGCAGCATGGTTTCCCATCATCATGGCCAGCTTAGCCTGGCCAACGGAAAGGTATATTATCAGGACATGGGCAGCAGCAACGGCACGTATTTTGATGTCCTGGGCAATAAGAGATATTTGAAAAAATCTTCTTCTCAGATGGAGCTGAGGGATGGTATGGTGTTGAATATCGGCGGCATGGGCAAAGAAAATGCCGTGTATCTGCTGTATTCCCTTTGCCTGGCTACGGAGGGCTGGCAGAAAATCGGCATTGGCCGCCGCCGTCTGGCTATCGGCCGCGCCGCGGGCAATGATATTGTGCTGGCCCATCCGGCGATTTCCCGGAATCAGGCGGTGATTGATCCCATAGAGGACGGTTATGAGCTGTCCGATGTGAGCGGGCGCCACAGTACCATGGTGAATGGCCAGCCGGTGGTTCAGAAAGTGCGGTTGAAAGAGTGCGACATTATTCAGGTGGTGGCATATCAGTTAATTTTTATTCAGGACTGCATTTTTTATAAGACCACTTCGGAAGGAATCAGCCTGACCGTTGAGCATTTGGGAAAAGTGGTAGGCAGCGGCGGGAAAAGGAAAGAGCTGCTGCATGATGTGAATATTCAGATTGAAAGCAATGAGTTTGTCGCAATTATCGGCGGTTCCGGCGCAGGAAAGACTACGCTTTTGAATGCTATCAGCGGTTTTGACCGTAAAATTACCGGTAAGGTTTTCTGTAACGGTGTGGATTTGTTCCGAAACTTCAAGAACTTAAAAGCGATTATCGGTTACGTTCCGCAGGAAGATATTATTTATCAAAACCTGACCTTGCGCAGGATGCTGGAGTACACGGCGAAACTGAAAATGCCGGATGATGTGACCAAGCAGGAGCGAAACCGCCAGATTGACAAAGTGTTGGACATGGTGGAGCTGAAGCCCCAGCAGAACACGTTTATCCGCAAGTTGTCCGGCGGGCAGAAAAAGCGGGCCAGTATAGCCGTTGAGCTTTTGGCCGATCCGCGGCTGTTTTTCCTTGATGAGCCGTCTTCGGGCCTCGATCCTGGTACGGAACAAAATTTGATGCGGACATTAAGCCGTATGGCGAAAACGCAGAAAAAGACGATTATCATGGTGACTCATACTATTCAAAATCTGGATTTGTGTGATAAAATTATTTTGATGGGTACCGGCGGACGCTGTTGTTTTTGTGGGACTACGGAAGAAGCGCGGATGTTCTTTGACACGAGGAACCTGGCTGACGCTTATAATACGGTATCTGCGGATTCCGTCACCTGGGAGCGGGAATTCGGGAAATTCCAAAAAAGGGATTATGAGATGCAGATGCCATCGGGGCAGAACCAGAGCGGTATGAAGACCCGGGCGCGCAAGCCCAAGACGATCCGCCAGGGATTTATTTTGACCCAGCGTTATATGGAGCTGCTGAAAAATGACCCTGCGCGTTTGGGGATATTGCTGCTGCAGCCGATTATCATCGGTTTGCTGCTCTATGTGGTGGCGGATGACAGTGTATTTGACGTATACGAGAATACCAAAACGATGATGTTTGCCTTATGTTGTTCGGGCATATGGATAGGTTTGTTCAATTCCATCCAGGAAGTATGTAAAGAACGCAATATCCTGCGGAGAGAATACATGACGAACCTGAAACTGCCGGTTTACATATTCAGTAAGATTTTTGTCCAGGCCATTATCGGGGCTGTCCAGGCCGGACTGTTGGCAGGGGTATTTATCCTGGCTGTGGGCAAGGATGTGCCGGGGCTGTTTTTGGATACTTTTGTACCGGAAGTAATTTTTACCATATGGGTGGTAATCATCACTTCGGAGGCGACCGGCCTGGTGATTTCAGCTAATGCCAAATCCGGTGACAAAGCTATGGTGGTAGCGCCGTTTTTGCTGATTGTGCAGCTTTTGTTCTCTGGGATTTTGTTTAAGCTGGAAGGTTTTGGTGAGTGGATTTCCTACGCTACGGCCAGCCGCTGGACAGTGGAAGGCCTGGGGAGCATAGTCAACTTAAATGACCTGCCTCTTAAGATGCAGGCGGATTATCCAATGATAACGCATGAGGCGGAAGAGTTTTTTGAGGCGACGACGGAGCATCTCCTCAGATGCTGGGGCATTATGGGGGGGATGACGCTGCTGTTTTTGATTGTCAGCGTGATCAGCCTTACCCAATTGCCCAAAGATACGCGCTGATGGCTGCCGGATAGGGGGGCGGTTTGCATAGATGTGCGTCCCGGCTGTCCGTGCGCAGTTTCCCGCCGTCAAGGCGGCAGGGAGCAGAAAACAGGAAAGGAGGCAATGGCCGATGATACGTTGTATGGGCTGTATGGAGGAATTTGAGGAAAGCGCCTCCTCCACTTGTCCTTTTTGCGGCCATCGTTGGGATTTGCGCCTGATCGGGGAACCTACGCTGGAGGCGGGGGAGATCCTGCAGGGAAGGTATATTGTAGGTACGATCAGGAGGCAGGAAGAAGCTTATGTGCTTTATATCGGCTGGGATGCCTTATTTAACCGGAAGGTGCTGATTATGCAGCATTTTCCTGGTTCCTGCATAGTGGAGGATGAGCTGCCGTGTTACGCCGACTATGATGACAGAAGTTTTTCCGTTTCTCCGGAGAAGCGGAAACTATGGGATAAAGGGATGCGTGTTTTTCTCGCCAATGGCGAGGGATTGATCAGCCTTGACGATACGAAGGGGCTTTTAAATGTGTACAGCGTATTCCGGGAGGGCGGATATGCTTATATGACGATGGAATACCCGGGAGAGCTGACGCTTGGGAAAGTGCTTAAGGAGAGAGGTTTCTTGCCCTTGGAAGAGGTAGAGGAGCTGATCCGGAGCATAGCCGCCGCCTTGTCGGCGGCCCACCATCTGCATTTTGCCCATGGGAATTTGTCACTGGGCTGCTGCTATCAGGTGGCGCCCGGACAGTATAAAGTGGGGTGCTTCGATGAGGCGGCTTATGTGACTGGTGATATCCCGGAACTGAAAGGCGGAGCGAAGGATACCAAAGCGGCTGACAGGGATGTGTATCAGTTGGCGTGGATTGCCGGATGCGCTTTGCTCGGCACGGAAAGCTGGGAAAGCCATTCGATAGAGCAAAATCTGGAAACCCTGGCGGAAGAGGTGCCGGAGTATATCGTTGATGCTCTTGGCAGCGCCCTGCAGGAGAAGCCTTCCGGAGGACGGATATCGATCCGGCGGTTCATCGATTTGTTTGCCGACGAGGCTACAATAGAGATTTTGTCTATGCCAGACGAGCCGGAAAAAGATTCGTTAAAAAGCGGAAAAGGGAAAAAGAACAGAAGTTTAATCAATATGAGGAGGTAGTTCAAGGATGAATTTAACAAAATGTAAAAGCGGACATTATTACGATGCGGATAAATATGCTTCTTGCCCCCATTGCGGCAAAGGCGGCGGTAACGATGATTCAACGATGAGCATGGGCAATCCGTCGATGCAGCCGACACCTCAGCCTGCCATGGGGGGCGGCCCCGCTATGGGAGGCGGCCCGGGAATGATGGGCATGGGAGGCGGCCCGTCTATGCAGGGAATGGCAGGAGGAGCCGGCATGCAGGGCATGGGAGGCCCGGCGATGATGGGCGGGGGATTCCCCAACGAAACCGATAAGACCGTCAGCCTGGCCCAGGCAGTCAATGTAGCCAGCAGCGCATCCCCCATCGCTCCCGGCCGCGTGGACGACAGTGATAAGACCATCAGCTATTACGGCGGTTCCTTGGGAAGCGAGCCGGTGGTAGGATGGCTGGTGTGTGTGGAGGGCGAGATGCTGGGTAAGGCTTTCGAGCTGAAAAACGGCAAAAACTTTATCGGACGTTCGCACAATATGGATATCGTGCTGCAGGGTGATGCCAATGTCTCCCGGGAACGCCATGCGATCGTCACTTATGAACCGAAAGGAAGGATATTCTTTGCTCAGCCGGGAGAGTCCAGAGAACTGTTTTATGTAAATGGCCAGGTAGTTCTGATGAATGTGGAGCTTCATGACCGTGATGTGTTGAATGTGGGTAATACCAAACTGATGTTTGTTCCTTTCTGCGGCCCTGATTTTTCCTGGGATGACTTGTTAGCAAACAGAGGAGCATAAAATGAAACAGCTATGTTTGGGATGTATGCAGCCCTATGATACGGAATATGAGGTCTGTCCTTATTGCGGGTATCTGCAGAATACCCCTGCCAAAGAGGTTTATCATATTGCTCCCGGGACTACCATACATGGCCGCTATCTGGTAGGACGGGTTTTGGGCTCCGGAGGTTTTGGCATTACCTATATCGGTTATGACCTGACTCTGGCCAAGAAAGTTGCGATAAAAGAATATCTGCCGATTGAATTTGCCACCCGGATGCCGAATCAGACGAATGTAACCGTCTATGCGGGGGAGAAATACGAGCAGTTCACGGCCGGGATGAAGAAATCCCTGGACGAGGCCAAGCGTTTGGCAGAATTCCGCCAGACGGAGGGGATCACTCAGATCTTTGATTTTTTTGAGGAGAACAACACGGCCTATATCGTTATGGAGCTTCTGGAAGGGGAAACCCTGAAAGAGCGGCTGAAACGGCAAAACAAGATGTCCGTGCAGGAGGCGTTGCCGATTATTTTGGCGGTGATCGAGGCGTTAAAGCAAGTACATGCCAAAAGCATTATCCACAGGGATATCGCACCAGACAATATCTATCTTTTGAAGGACGGGACGGTAAAGCTGTTGGACTTCGGCGCTTCCCGCCAGGTGACGACCACGCACAGCAAATCGCTGACGGTTATCCTGAAGCTGGGATATGCGCCTATTGAGCAGTACCAGAGCGGCGGCAACCAGGGACCGTGGACGGACGTATATGCGCTGGCGGCAACGTTTTACCGGATGATTACCGGTAAGAAACCGCCGGAATCCCAGGAGAGAAGGCTTGATGATACTTTGAAAGAGCCTTCCAAGCTGGGCGTGCAGATTGACAAAAACCTGGAAAATGCACTGATGAATGCGCTGAACGTGCGCATTGAAGACCGTACCCAGTCGGCGGAGGAATTCGGAGCGCAGCTTAAGTCGTCGGATGTGGAGCGGTGGACACCTACGCCGGATCCGCCGGACCCGGGGAAATGGCCCACGTGGCTGAAAGCCGTATGCATAGTCGGGATAGTAGCAGTGGTTGCTGCCTTCGGCGTGTTGGTCACGGGAGTTTTGATTCCCCAGCTTGGCAACATGGGGGAAGGGGTGACACTGGCAGCAAATGCCGTATATGCCCCCAACCTGGTCAATATGTCCAGGGATACGGCCAGGGAGTTGGTAGAGGGCAGGGAGTTGGTATTTGAGGTAGGAGGCACCCAGACATCCGATACGATTTTAAAGGGCTATGTCCTTGGCCAGACTAACGATAAGGACGAACGGATTTTGCCGGGCGATGAGTTGGAAAAAGGTTCTGTTATCCGCGTGGTGATTAGTTCCGGTACCGGAAGGGTAAGCATCCCGGACCTTTTGTGGATGCAGGGAGATAAAGTATCCCAGAGGCTGGAAGAGCTTGGGCTGCCGGCGGTGAATACCAGGGAGGACAGCCAGAGCTGGGCGCCGAAAGGCGTAGTGACCGGTTTTGAGGCCAACGGAGAAAACCTGGCGGTCAACGGGACGGAAGACGTGGAAGTGGAAGAAGGCGCCGTGTTTACCTTGCTGGTTTCCGCCGGGAACGCAGACGCGGGCAGCGGGAGCGCCCAGGTGCCGGATCTTTCCGGCGTCTCCGAAGATGAGGCATATAGTACCCTTCAGAATGAAGGGCTGTTCCTGGAAAAAGAAGAGGTGGAATACAACCCGTCGGTTCCCCGCGGGCAGATTATCAGCCAGACGCCCGCGGCCGGGACACAGGCCGCGAAGGGTGATGTTATAAAAGTGACGGTCAGTTCCGGAGCCAGGAAAGTGCAGATGGTTGACGTGCAGAATATGCAGGAGGCTGAGGCAAGGCAGGCTTTGGAAGATATCGGCTTGGTTGTGGATACCTCATCACAGGAATATAGCGCCACGGTAGAGGCAGGCAGGGTTATTTCCCAGAGCGTAGCGCCCGGGCCGGTAGATGAAGGCACGACGGTCAGCCTGGTGATCAGCCGGGGGCCGGAACCGGCACAGACGACGGCAGCAAGGACGACGGCCAGACAGACGACAAGCGCGGGCGGAGGCGGAGGACAGCAGCCGGCAAATCCGGGGCCGCAGCCGACGACTACAGCAGCGCCACCAGAACCGACGACTACAGCAGCGCCACCGCCGACTACTACAGAGGCGAGCGGGAATCCCTTCTGGGATTGGCATGACGGAAACCAATAATCATGTACTCCCGGCCTTCCGGGAGCACATGATCCGGGAAAGGAGGAGAGGATGAAGCAGAAGGCAGCGGGCATTATGGCCATAATTGCGATGTCGCTATTTTTTGCCTCTGCCGTATGGGCAGGCCAGTGGAAAGAGGATAACGGAAAATACTGGTATGAGAATGACGACGGAAGCCGGATATGGCAGAATATTTGGGAATATGAAGGCGAAAGATACGGGTTTGACGATGACGGATATATGCTGACCGGATGGCAGAACTTTTCCCGGGAAAAATGGTATTACTTTTCTCCGGACTCCGGAAAGATGGTTCGCGGATGGCTGCAGCAAGACGGAAAGTGGTATTATTTGGATGAATTGGACGGCCATATGTATACCGGCGGGCCAAAGAACATTGATGGGAAATTATACTTTTTCCACTGGGATACGGGGCAGATGAGGGCGAATGAGATTTTTTGCGCCTGTGACGGCAATCCCCGGCCGGAGGAAGGGCGTTGCTTTTACCAGGCAAATCCGGACGGGACGCTCAGATGCAATGACGAAGACCGGAATCCGCAGAATCCGAGTGAGCTTGTCCGATATGACGATAAAGGCAGGATAACCGCATACAACAGGGTGACGAATCATTATGAGCAATTGATTTGTCATAAACCGGAGCATGATTTGAAGGGAATACAGAAGCCGGAGGAAGAAGCCGGGCAACCGGAAAGCCAAAGCTGATTTTGTTGGCAGGTTCGGCGGGAAGATAATCCGGAGGAAGGAGAAAAAGATGAGCAGGAAGGTGGCCGGTGTTTTTATCGCGATGATGATGTCAGCGTTGTTTGCCTCTGCCGTATGGGCAGGCGAATGGAAAGAAGACAGTGGGAAGTATTGGTATGAAAAAGATGACGGAAGCCGGATACGCCAGGAAATCCGGGAAATTGACGGGGTAAGATATGCTTTTGACTCGGAAGGCTACCGGGTATCCGGATGGTACAAATTTTCCTCACAGTGGTATTACTTTTCCCCTGAATCCGGGAAAATGGCTTACGGGTGGCTGCAGGATGACGATAAATGGTATTACCTGGATGAGCGGGACGGCTTTATGTTTACCGGCGGTCCCAAAAGGATTGACAAGAAATTATATTATTTCCGTTGGGACAACGGGCAGATGAGGCAGGGGGAGATTTTTTGTGCCTGTGATACCAATCCCGAGCCTCCCGGTGACAACCGAAGTTTTTACCAGGCGAATGCGGACGGAACGCTCAAATGCAATGAGGATGACCGTAATCCCAATAATCCTTACGAAATCGTGCGCTATGATATGGAGGGCCGGATAACGGCTTATAATAAAGAAAAGGATTATTATGAACTGCTCAGGTGCGACAACCCGGAACACAATCCCAGGCTCAAGCAGCATCTGGAGGAAGAAGCCAGGAAGCTGGAAAGGGATAGTTCCGCCCGCCACTAAGAGCTGTTTGGGATTTTGGGTTGACGGCTGCAGGCGGCGCCCGCCTGGCAGCAGCAAAAGACCTTTTGGCACTTCTGGCATAATTATGGTTATATAATTAAAATGCAATATAAATCATGAAAGATAATCAGGAAAGCGAGGAAGAAAAAATGAAGAAAACAGTAGTTGGAGTGTTGGCGACTATGGCCATGTCTGTGATATTTGCCTCTGCCGCATGGGCGGGCTGGGATTGGGACGGCGGCGAATCCCGGTGGTATTACAGCGACCCGGAGAGCGGGGAAAGGCTGACCGGATGGCAGGAGGTCGACGGGGCCTGGTATTATCTGGAGCCGGAAAACAACGGCGCGATGCACACGGGCTGGCTGGATCTGAACAATAAGCGGTATTTCTGTGACCTTAACACAGGCAAGATGAAGAAAAATGAAGTGTTCTGCACCTGCAACGAACCGGCTTATGGCGATGGATTCCTCTATCAGGTGGACGGTGAAGGTGCGCTGATTACAAAAGGAGAGAGCGCGAATCCCAAAGATCCGGACGAGATGATTATCTACTGCAACGATGGCAAGCTGAAACTGAAGGATTCGGTTACTATCGGAGCAGGGATTGCCACCGGAAGCACTTATTACCAGTATGTACTTTGCGATCATTATAAAAATATCCAGTATGGCCAGAATGAGGAGGATATCCGCAACGGAATTATCGAAAACACCGAGCTGTATAACGACCGTTATATCCGCCGGGTAAAGGGCGCTTCCTATAAGGTGCGCCAGGAGAGGCTGGAAAAATGGAAAGCATCCGTAGCCAGGAAGTTGAGCCAGCTTAAAGTGGAGCAGGAATGGATTGAGAAGTATTACCAGGATGTCCAGAGCGGCAAATTTGAGAATGGCGACGAGTGGGTAGACTACATGGAGCGCAAGATGAATGGCGACTGGACCGGCGACTATGAAGATGACGATGAAGAGTGGGATTAAGCCTGACCGGTATTGAAACTTGCCTATGGCTGCTGTCTGTCAGGAGGACGGCAGCCCCTTACTACATTGAACGAATGGTGGAGCAATTATGTTGGATGAATTAAAGGATTTTATAAGCGAGTATCCCTGGATTATTTTGGTGATAGCTGGTATTCTGCTGATGGTTATTATCATTATTGTGGCCCTTTTGCTGTTGATGAAAAAGAGTGGAGGGAAAAACAATTCGAATATGTCTTTTGAAACATTAGATGAAGTGACCATAGATCCCGGTATGCGTTCCGTCCCGGTACAACCCATAAAGACAGCGCCTATTGAGCCGATGTTCGGGGAGGAGAACCTTACGCGTAAGTTGTTTCCGCCCCAGTATCCCGATATGGGGCTGAAAAGCTATCAGTTGGAGATGTATGACTTGAATATGCCGGGACAGGTATACCGGGTCAACGTGACGGATCGGATTACCATTGGCCGGAGCCATGACTGTATGATCAGCATACTTAACCCGACAATGTCGGGCCACCACTGTGAAATTGTGCTTCGCAATGGTAAATTGTACATACAAGATACCGGTTCGACAAACGGCACATTTTTAAACGGGAACCCCAACCGGATAACCGAAGCGGAACTGGAGTCGGGCAGTACGGTGAAAATGGGGTCAGCCGAGTACCAGGTCCAGATTTCGCTGGTATCCATGTAGCCTGCCGGGGGAGGACAGATGATACAATTTCTGAAAGACAGATGGTATTTTATTGTAGCAGCAATTATCCTGCTGGTGGTGTTTATGATTGTCCAAAACATATTAAAAAGCCAGAAGAAAAAGAAGGAACAGTATCAGCAGCGGCTGAAAGAACAGGTACTCAGCGAAGCCTTGAAAAACAGCCGTACGAACAAAAACGTATTTGCCGGGAACGATCAGGCTGCACCTCTGGATTTGGGAACCATTCCGGGAAGGCCGGATGGCGCCAGGGGCGGCCGGATTGTCGTGCAGTTGGCGGTTACAGGAGAAAAGACCGACCTGTATGTAGTTAAGCCGGAAGAGCATGTGCTTTTGGGGCGTACTCCCGGCATGAATAAGATTGTGCTGCCCAATGAAAACGTGGCGCAGCAGCAATGCGATGTGTTTTTACACCATGAACAAGTATATGTAAGAAATCTGAATCCGACCTTTCCGATGGCTCTGAGGCGCAAAAAACAGCAGACGCCGGTCGGGGATAAGGGAATCCGAATTTTGACAGGGGACTTGATGCTGATAGGGCCATACCGTATTCAGGTTACTCTGATGGATTACGAAGGAAACATAGTGTGAAAAGGAGTGGGATATGAGCACGGTACTATCGGTTTATACCAATAATGCGTATAAAGAATTCCAGCTTCCTGCGCTGGCTAATGCCGATTACAATATTGGTATCTCCAGCCAGTTCTTTTCTTTAAAAGAAGATTTGACGCTCCGTCTGGAGTCAGTCAATGGAAGCTGGCGTTTGCGGCACAGCAAGGTTTATGAACTGGGCAAAGAGGGCGGGGATCCTTACGGGTATCTGCAGTCGAATGATATTATTCAAATTTCCACCTGGCTTGGCGAGCGGATGACCCTGGTGGTGACACAAAGGGAAAATACCTTTGAGGTGCTGAATAAGTATGATATTTCCAAATTGAATCAAATTACCATCGGATCGGCGCCGGAGAGTGATATCTGCTATCATTTTTTGAATTTGATTTCCAGAAAACATGCAGTGCTGACGAAAAACGGCAATCAGTGGACTCTTGAAGATGTCAGTTCCAACGGTATCTTCCTGAACGAAAAGAAGATGGCAAGCCGGGTGGTTCTCCAGTTGGGAGACTGTATCAGTATTTATGGATTGAAAATTATTTATTTGGACGGGAAGCTGGCTATCACTTCAGTAAACCGACAGTTGAATATCAGCAATAAAATCCTTCCGCTTCATTATGTGAGGGATGCCGCGGAAGAGAAAAAGGAAACGGCAAAACAGATTCGGGAGAAACAGTATTTTCATCGGGCGCCGAGAAACGTAGCACCTTTGGAGACAGATCCTATCGAGATTGAGGCGCCTCCCTCCCCGCAGAAGCAGAGGGAAAAGCCTTTGTTTATGGTGGCCGGCCCGGCCTTTACCATGGCTATCCCCATGGTTTTGGGAACTTTGCTGACCGTGTACGGTTCTTCCGGCGGCGGAGGCGTTTATATGCTGACCGGATTGATTACGGCTGTAGGCGCGGCAGTCCTGGGGGTATTCTGGGCGATTATCAATGTAAGGTACGATAAAAAAATTTCCGCAGAAGAGGAGAAAAAGCGTTTTGAGGCTTACAGCGCCTATTTAATCCGGCGGGTGGAGATGATTAAGGAAAAGTACGAGAAAACCCGCCAGGTGCTGCTGGCGTTGTATCCCCCGGCCCAGGCATGCCTGAAATACGACCGTCTTAATCCGGCCTTGTGGAGCAGGAACCGCAGCCATGACGACTTTTTGTCTCATCGTCTTGGTGTGGGCAACCAGCCTTTCCAAATCAAGATCGACGTGCCGAAAGAAAAATTCACCATGTCGGACGACAATCTGATGCAGAAGCCAGGGATGATCAAAAAGGAGTACGAGACACTTTACGATGTCCCGGTGCGGGTGAATCTGACGGATAATCCGATGATCGGCCTTATCGGCGGTACAGGCAAGCAGGGAGCTATTGACATTATGCACATTTTGTCTGCTCAGATTGCCGCCAATAATTCCTATACGGATGTCAAGCTGATTTATATTTATGACGGGAAAAACCGCGGCGAGGAGTGGGAGTTTGCCAAATGGCTGCCTCATGTATGGGCAGAGGATAAAAAGGCCCGCTATGTGGCTTCGGATAAGGAAGAGGCCAGTGATGTGTTTTACGAGCTGGTCAAAATTTTCCGTATGCGTTCGGAAGCCGAACAGAATAATAAAAAGAAGGAAATTCCCAAACCTTATTATATCATGTTTGTTTCGGATGCTTCCGTACTGGAAGGAGAGCTGATTACCAAATATATTTATGAGGGGCAGCAGGCGGTAGGTCTGACCACCTTTATCATGACTGAAAGCTATGAGCAGCTTCCCAACCTCTGCCGGTATGTAATTCAAAAGGACGAGCATTTCCAGGGCTGCTATCAGTTGTCTGACGCTGAGCGCTGTCCGGTGCAGTTTGACCAGGTAAGCCCTATTGAGCTGGAGTATATGGCCAGAAGCCTGTGCGGAATTGAAGTAAAGGAAGTAGAAAAAGGCGGAGATATCCCGGCTTCTTTGACTTTCTTTGACATGTTTCAGGTGAATCGGCCGGAGGAACTGATGGCTGAGGAACGCTGGAGGAAGAACAGGAACTACGAAAACATGCGGGCCGAGGTAGGTGTGAAAGCCGGCGGCGAGCTGTGTTATCTGGATGTCCACGAGAAATATCATGGGCCTCACGGTCTGGTAGCCGGTACTACCGGATCAGGTAAATCGGAGACTTTGCAGACATATATGCTGTCGCTGGCGCTGAATTTCAGCCCGGATGATATCAGCTTTTTCATTATCGACTACAAAGGCGGCGGCATGGCGAACCTTTTTGACGGCCTTCCCCACCTGATCGGACAAATTTCCAACCTGTCCGGCAACCAGGTGAACCGGGCGATGGTTTCCATCAAGAGTGAAAACAAACGGCGCCAGCGCGTATTTAACGAACATAACGTCAACAACATTAACCTCTATACAAAGCTGTATAAGAACGGCGAGGCAACGATGCCGGTTCCGCACCTGTTTATTATCATTGATGAGTTTGCCGAGCTGAAACGGGAAGAATCCGAGTTTATGCAGGAGCTGATCAGTGTGGCGCAGGTAGGACGAAGCCTTGGCGTACATTTGATTCTGGCTACGCAGAAACCCAGCGGTACGGTGGATGACAATATTTGGAGTAACTCCAAATTCCGTCTGTGCCTGCGTGTGCAGGACCGCCAGGACAGCAACGATATGCTTCATAAGCCTGATGCGGCTTATATCACCCAGGCCGGGCGCTGTTATCTGCAGGTAGGCAACGATGAGCTTTATGAGTTGTTCCAATCCGGCTACAGCGGCGCGGTTTATGATGAAAATTCCGGTTCCTTCCAGTCAGGAATCGCTTCCATGATCTCCATGACGGGCAAGGAGGCGCTGATCGGCAGCAATTTGAAGAGACGGCAGCAGTCCGAGCTGCGCTTCACCTGGATTCTCAATCTGATCCAGATTATGCAGCAAGCGGCGGCAGACCGGAATATGACTCTGGCAGAGCTGGCGGACGGTCCCGACCCGATGGGGGCAATTTACCAGAAGCTTCAATATTTTGAAGTGGATTATCCGGAAAATGATTATAACAGCCGGCGGCTGGAGGAGCTTTTGCAGGCATATCTGGCTATCTCCGGTTTGATGGGGCAAAGCGGTTCCCACGAGCTGGAAGACGAAGTGCGGGAATTGCTTAAGTATGTAGATGAAAATAACGTAAAGCTGCCTGAACAGAAGATGAAGACGCAATTGGATGCGATGGTGGAATATTTGGCCAAGACAGCCCGGGATTATGGATACAACCATCATTTCCAATTGTGGATGCCTCTGCTGCCAACTTCCTTCCCATTGGATAAGCTGGCCGGCTACAAAGAGCACGTATTTGCCGACGGACAGTGGCCGGAGGCGCCGGAAGAGTGGTCTTTGGATGTGCTGCTGGGACTTTGCGACGATCCTGTCAGCCAGGCACAGATGCCGCTTACCGTGGACTTTTCCGAAAATGGGCATCATGCCTTCTGCGGTATGATTGTCAGCGGAAAGAGTACGCTGTTGCAGACTTTGTTCTATGCGCTGACACAGAAATATACGCCGGATTATGTAAATCTGTACGCGATCGACTTCAGCAGCCATATGCTTTCGCCGTTTGAACATGCGCCTCATGTGGGAGATATTATCTATGAGGACGACCAGGAGAAGCTGGCGAAATTCTTCCATATGATGGAAGAGATGATGGAGAGCCGGAAAAAGCTGTTCAAGGGCGGTAATTACAGCCAGTATGTACGCGCTAACGGCGTGACTGTGCCGGCGGTGATCGTGGCTATCGATAATTATGCCAGCTTGCGAGAGAAGACGGATGACTGTTATGAGGAAGTGCTGATGCACCTGGCGCATGACGGCGTTGGCTATGGTATTTTCCTGGCGATTACTGCCGGTGGATTTGGTTCCAATGAGATACAGACAAAGATCGGCGAAAATATCAAGACCGTTATTTGTCTGCAGATGAACGACAAATATCAATATGCGGATGCCATGCGGGTTAATCATGTGGATACCATGCCGGAGACCAATATCAAGGGCCGCGGTTTGGCTATGGTAGGCGAACGGGTGCTGGAATTCCAGACGGCTTTGTCTTTGGAAGCCGAAGATGATTATCAGAGAATTGAGAAACTGGAAGAAGAAAGCAAAAAACTGCAGGAAGCATGGCATGGAAGACGGGCCAAGCCGGTGCCGATTATTCCGGAAAAGCCGGTTTGGGCAGAATTCGAGGAATTGCCGGATGCGGAGGCTATGTTCGAGGACGACAGGCTGCTGCCTATCGGTTATGATATGGAAAGCGCTTCCGTATATGGTATCGATTTGAGCCGGACTTATTGTTATGCGGTTTCCGGACGGGCCAGGACAGGAAAGACCAATACATTAAAGGCGCTGGTCCGTTCCGCCCAGAGAAAAGGCGGAAGGGTTGTGGTGATCGAATATGGTTCCGATGACTTGAAGGCCGTGGCTGGTAAGACCGGCGCGGAGTATATTGATAATCAGACGGATCAGGCAGAGTTCTTCTCCAACCTTTTAGAGCCGGTTAAAGAACGCAACAGGATGAAGAAAGCCCTTGCCGAGGAAGGAAGGGAAGAAGAGATATACGATGCATTGAAGGATGAAGAAAAAATATTTATTTTCATAGCCGATATTGTATCTTTTGTCAACAGCCTGTATAAACCGGAAGAGGGTGTGACGATTATTGACGCATTCCTGGAAAATATTACGGAAAAAGGCAGAGATTTGAATATTTTCTTCTTCTATGGTATCAACCCGGATACGGTATCCGAAATTCTTGGGCTGCAGGTATATGAGAATATGAGCGGTTATCAGACCGGAATGCACTTTGGCGGCAATGTGGCGAGTCTGAAATATATGGACTTTGAGTATCTGGCCTATGGGGATCAGACAAAGACGATGAAGGCTGGCATAGGTATGCTGCCTGCGCATAATGAAGAAGATGTGGCTAAGGTTGTGGTGCCTTTAGTAAAGGGATAAGGAATTAGACAGATGGTTTCCATGTTGGTATATGATCCTCATGCAGAGGAACTTGAACTGATGAAAACATTGATTCGTCGGACTGCAGCAGCGTTGACGGAGGAAAAGTGGCAGATGGAATTTTTTGCCAGACGGGAACAGGTGGCGGCTTATTTAAAAGACAGACCGCTTGTGGATATGGCTTGTTATGATGTGTCCCCCAAAGGGAGCATAGACGATTTGGAGCGAATACGAGGGTATTATCAGAATATGCTGCTTTTGCTGATTGCCGATCCCTCCATGTCTCCGATGGATTATATCCGGCCGACTATATTGGCTTCCGCTTTGCTGATCCGCCCTATTTCTCCTGAGCGCGCGCAAGATCAGATTACGGAGCTGGTAGAGCGGTTTCAGGCCCGGTTTTCCGATAATCAGGAGGAGAGCCTGGTTATTGAAACCCGGGAAGGAAAAACTTATGTGCCATTGGCTCAGATCTATTATTTTGAAGCAAGAGAGAAAAAGGTCTATGTCCGTTTGAAAAAGCGGGAGCTGACATTCTATGAGACTTTGGAACATCTGTCGGAACGCCTTCCGGAACAGTTCGTACGCTGCCACCGTAGTTTTATTGTCAGTAAACAGCGGGTGCGGAAGGTAATGTTATCAAAAAACCTGATTGAGCTGGAACAGGGGATGCAGATTCCCCTTTCCCGCAGCTATAAATCGGCGTTTAAGGAGCTGGGATGATCGATATTTTTGATTTACTGGAATTTCAGGTTTTGGCGGCGGCCCGTGGGATGGAAGATTATTATGGCTTTTTTGCCGACCAGGAGGCGGCCAAGGAAGATATATATTATACCATATATCAGATGGCCAGATCTGGGATTTTGAAGCAGGAGGGAGAAGATCTGGTGATTCAGCCGCCGGTTTCCGGCTTGATGGATGTGATT
Source organism: uncultured bacterium (assembly GCA_947383005.1). GTDB lineage: Bacteria > Bacillota > Clostridia > Lachnospirales > Lachnospiraceae > Brotaphodocola. The sequence goes on from CANDBT010000029.1 coordinate 47,690, forward strand.
GCCGCCTCTCCCTATGTGCTGGTTATTGACCGGGGGCAATATATGCTGCCTCGCCAGTGTATTTATTGCCACGGGGGAATTTATGTGTGTCTGGAAAACTGCAATACGGATATTTCCAAAATTAGCATCTGTGGCTTGGAGCAGGAGGAATTCAATCTTCAGCTTCGGGATTTGGACCAAATGCCGCAGCCTTATCTGACTGAGGATATGGGCGATTATGATTTTGAAGGATACTGGGAAGGCCATATGCCGGAAGAGCTGAAAAAGCTGCTTTCATCCGGTCTGGAAGCGGAGACAGAGGAATATTTGGAATTTCCGCAGGTACACAGCGTGTTTGCCCTGCGGGAGAAAGAACAGGGTAAGCTTTTAAAGAGGATGTTCCTTTTGGATCCCGGCCTGGAGTTTTGTTTGGTTCTGCAGGAAGGAGATTCTCTGACTATGGAAAGGTATTCGCGGGAAAGGGCAGAGTCGGTTTTAGAAGCATGGTGGAGGGATGAAGGATGATACTAGTAGATATCTATGTGCCGGGCGCCAATCAGACATATGATTTCAGCCTGGATGAGAACACGAAAATTGAGCTTCTTTTGGAGGAGATCAGTGGTATGATCTGCCAGAAAGAGCAGTCTACTCTGAATGGAAGCGTTAAAGAGCTGCTTCTGGTCAGCCAGAACCGGAAGCTGATCCTGAATTCCGGACTTACCTTATCCCATTACAATATTACTCAGGGGGACCGGCTGATGCTGGTATAGCCCCATGGGAAACAGAAAATATGTCATTGGGAAGAACAGGCAGGTCATTGGTCATTCCAAACGGGTCATTCATCAGAAATTGCCCCCAAACAGGGAATTTTGTAGTAAACTTCAATCATCAGAAGAAAGGAGAAGATAATGTTTACGGTAGCGATACGAGCATTGGCAGATTCCTCGCAGGAACTGCAGCAAATGGTCCGAAAATTGAATCAGCAGATTCAGGAAGTGGAAGGCATTGTCTCTTCGATCCGACGGTTATCCGCTTATGATGATGTAATCCACACGTTGCGGGCACAAGTGCAGAAAATGAATAATGAAAAACGCCGGCTGATGGAGATGATGGCCGCTTTGAACCAGATACAGAAAATGTATCTGCAGACGGAACGCAGGATTACGGAGTATGGTGATCAGATCCGCAAGGATAATTATTACCGGGGGATGGATGTAGTAAACCTGGATGGTATACGGAATAATATCCAAGGATACCGGATCAGATAGGAGGGGAAGGCGATGGCAGATATCATCGAAGTTAATATCAGGACTTTGGGAAATGACATTAAGGATATGCAGATGGAAGTCAGCAGGCTCCGCAAGGAGATGGCCAGTGCTTTCAATTCCATTACCGAATTAAATGCCATGTGGAAAGGGCAGGCGAATGATGCTTTCCGTCAGTCTTTTCAGGCCGACCGGGAAGCAATGGAAGAAATGTGTAAGATTATTGACAGTCTGATTGGTTATATGGAAAATGCCAGAAGCGAGTACCGCAGGTGTGAAGCGGCCGTATCGGCAGAAATTGATACAATACGGATATAGGAAGCAGCCGTTAGGCAGGATTCTTATGGCCAGATGCGTAACGGTTCAAGGGCTGTCTGAACTGTTATTATAGAAAGGTGGTGTAAGGAATGGCAATCAGCGGATCGGTAGAATTGCTGGTAACTCCGGAGGTGCTTAACCGGAAAGCCTCAGAAGTTGAGCGAAATGTAGCCAATATGCGTCAGCGTTTTGCGGCTATGAAAGTTCTGGTACAGAAGAGCAAAAGCTATTGGGTAGGAGAAGCGGGTAACATGCATCGTCAAAACTACAATGAGCAGCAGGAAAATATTGAACAGGTACTCAGGCGGTTGGGAGAGCATCCGGGAGATCTGAGGCAAATTGCCCAGACCTATACAGCCACAGAGCTGAAAATAGAAGAGGTTACTGTCCGCTCTCTTCCCGGAAATGTGATATAACTTATCGGAATCATATGAACTTTTGGTTAGTCGAGGGAGAGGGGAGTAAAAAGTAATGGCAAGAAGCTTACACCGCATACAGATGGATTTCAGTTTAGCTAAAAAACAGGCCAGAGAATTGGATGAAGTTGCGGCCAGGATGGATAGGCTTGCGGGAACCCAGATGGAAAACACCATGAATCGGCTGGGGAGGAGCTGGACGGGAGACAATTCGCTGAAATATATCAAAAAAGGGAAACAGCTACAGGGCAATATTGATTCCACGGCTGATTCTTTACGGGAAGTGGCAGCGGCCATCCGGGAAATCGCCAAAAGGATTTATGACGCGGAAATGGAAGCGTGGGAAATCGCCAATAACCGAAAATAAGATAGCACTTAAAAATTAATTATATACAATTATCCAAGGAGGAAATTATTATGTCAAGATTCAGAGTAACTGCACGTGAGGTAAGGAATGCTGCACAGAATTTGAGAAGCCAGAACAGGAGTTTTAACAGTCAGGTGATGAGCTTGGAGAATTCCGAGCGCCGGCTTCATGGGATGTGGGAAGGCCAAGCCCATGATGCATTCCACAATGCGTTTATGCACGACAAGAACTATATGCAGAAGTTCTATCAGTTGATTGAGCAGTACTGCCGGGCGCTGGATGAGATTGCCAGACAGTATGAAGATGCTGAGAGAAGGAACGTGCAGACAGCTACCCAGAGAAAAGTTCGTTAGTCAGCCGGATTAAGTCAGGTATTTGACGGCATAGAAGTAGTTGTCGCCGGGAATCCGGTGCAGGAATGGAAATTGGGACAAGACATCAGGGAGACAACTTAGGGGACAGCATGGGACGGCCGGATGGAATGATGGGAAAATATAAATTCGATAAATTCGTTTAATAGAAAAGGAGAAAATATCATGGCAATGCAGGGAACATTATTAGTAACTCCGGAACAACTGAGAAGTACAGCAAACGCATTTCAGAGCAATATGACCAGTGTGCAGAGAGCAACCAACCAGATGCTTGATTTGGTAAGCCGGAGCAGCAGATATTGGGAAGGCGAGGCTTCCAGCTCTTACAGGAATAAGTTTAACCAGCTCCGCGACGATATTGATAAAATCCATAGAATGATCCGTGAGCATGTAGATGATTTGAATGAGATGGCCAGAGTATACCAGGCAGCAGAAGATGCCAACAAGGCTACCAGCAGCCGTCTGTCTGGCGATGTAATCTAAGGAAGCGCAGATTAAATTACCGCTTTTAAGTATTTTAAGGAAAAACAAACGATTTAAACGGTCACAATTGTAGGTTCAAGATGGTGGCAAGGACCGGCAGGGCAGATGCCTCTGCCGGTCTTGGTTTATACACAGGCCCGAATATGAAAGCTTTCGGCTGGTGCAGCATGCGGGCCGCGCGGCGAGTAGGGAAGAAAAGGAAGTATTTGTTTATTAACGGGAAAAATATGTCCTTCCAAAAACATTGAGTTTGAGATTTTTTGCCTTTGGCGGGAAAGTGAAAAAGGACTATCAAATATAGAAGAATTTTAGTTGACTGAACTGCTTTAAAAGAGTTACAATAAGGTAGCTGTACAGATAACAGTATTGATGAAACGGTTGCCTATAAGAGAATAAGCACTTATAGAGGGAATGGTTAGATACGAAAAGAGGCAGGAAGGGAGTACATATTATGTATTATTGCAGAAATTGCGGATATCAGGTTCCCGATGGGATGATGGTATGCCAGAGATGCGGAACTAGGAAAGGGACAGGGATAAATTTTTGTTCTACCTGCGGTTCGCGGATGTCGTCAGGTTCGGGATATTGCGTGGTTTGCGGCGCCAATATGATGAGTGGTGGTTCCGGGGGGAATTATCCGGCTGCGCCGGGGAGTTACCCGCCGCCGGGAAATTATCCGCCACAGGGGAGTTACCCGCCGCCAGGGAATTATCCGCCTCCTGGGAATTACCCGCCGCCTGTCCGGCCACCGATGAATTATAATAATAATAATGGTTATAACCAGTATTCGGGGCCGATACAGCAGCCAGGCCAGCCGAGGAAATCCAAATTGGTTGCGGGTCTTTTGGGGGTATTTTTTGGGCAGTTTGGGATACATGATTTCTATTTAGGCTATTATGGCATAGGCGCTATGTTGCTTTCCCTTAGTTTACTTGGATATATCCTTTGCTGCTTTACGGGAATGCTGTCTTGTCTATTCAATCTTTTTGCTTTTGGTTGGGGGACAGCAGAGGGGATAATGATTTTATGCGGCGTGGGCAAATATAGGTTTGATGGTTTTGGCAATCCCCTGGATCCGTAAAAATGAAAGTTTTGTGAAGAAAGGACAATTCGGCAGGAGTTTGTGGTATGATGGTTATGGCACAATTGCGAGGATGTAACCTGCGATAAAAATATTCAGAAGGATAAGGAAGGTAGCTGTATGTTTTGTATAAATTGCGGAAAGCAATTGGATGAGGGATCGAAATTCTGCATTTATTGCGGGGCGACTCAAGAGGATGCTGACGGCGGTTCTGTTCCAGGCGTAGCGGGGGCAGCGGCTCCGGCGGCAAATATGAATGCGAATAGTTATGGGGCAGGAAGCCCGTCTGTCATGCAATCGGAGGAAAAGCCGACAAAAGCCGGGCTGATTCTGCTTATCTCTGCGATGGTATCTGGTTTCCTGGCTATAGGGACGATATTTTTCCCTTGGATTGCCGTAGAAAGTGCCGAGATTTGGGGAAATGTGATTTCGGCAGAATGCCGTTTGTGGGATTTGATAACTTTGATGTTGGAACTACAGTCTGCCAGCGGCGAAGACGGGATGATCCTGCTGGTGATCATTGTCTCTATTCCTCTTGTGCTGCTGGGGATTGGGGCTTTGCTCTGGCTGGCCGGAGGGATATTCTGGCTGATCACGAAGACAGCAAGAAAAGCATGGCTGTGGCTTGTCGGCTCGTCGTTATGTTTGTTTTTATCCGATGTAGTTTTTTTGATCATGGTTTTTGCCACAAGGGCATATATTGATTATGCCGTAGACCAGGCGGCAAAAGAAACTTTTGGTATTTCTTTTAAAAATTTTGTAAAAGCAAGCGATTTTTTGGAGCTGAAGCCTGCTTTTTGGCCATGGGTTATGCTGGTTCTGGCTGTAGCCATGTTGATTTTACTCATTTGTGCGAAGAGAGGGCTGGGGAAAAAGATTCGGAACGCCGGTTATCATTCTTCGGTGCCGGTAGAGCCGATGCCATCAGGGGCAGGGGGGCCGGAATTCGGTGCGGCTGGCCCGGAGGCAGGATATCCGCATACACAGCCCGAGTATATGCCTACGGCATCGGCTATGCAGCAGCCTTTGGAACCGATTAATCCTACGGATGCCACTTATCCTTCTTTTAATGATGACGATGATGAAACCAGGAGACTGGGAGAGAATGGGATAATGCCGCTTGGCGGCGAAGCTACAGCTCCTGCCGGTTTGGTTATTTTCCAGGACAAAAGGGATTCTTCCCAACTTTACGGCTGCAGCTTAGAAGGCACAGTAATTATAGGAAGGGATCCTGAAGGGTGCAATGTGATTATCAGCAGTGATAAATCGATATCCCGGAAGCACTGTCGGTTATTTAAAAGCAATAATGTGTGCTATGTGGAGGATTTGAATTCCTTTAACCACACTTATGTAAATGATGTGATGATCAGTTCCCCCACACCACTGCAGCAGGGGGATATATTGAAGTTGGGCACGGTGGAGCTTATGGTGGTTGAGTGTGATATGAACAAAAACTGACATAAATCTAGTCGATGCTTCTTGTCCGGCATAGGCGGGCAAGAAGATGCCCCGTCTGGACGGTTACAGTATCGGTGTCCGGTTAATGATTGGATATTGGAGAGAGGATAGAATGAATTTTCGGAGAATATTCAGTTTGGCGATTTTTACGGCTTTGATGACGTTCTTGTTCGGCAGCATGACAATATTTGCGGATGATGATTTTTGCTATACTGATCGGCAGCTAATGGTGGCAACTCAGATTGCTTATTATGATTTTAACCAGGAGCAGTTGGATAAACACGGCGGAGCTGCTACGGTGCGGGAGCTGCTTAGCGAAAGCCAAGTGTATCAGAAGCTGGAAAGCGGCTGGTACAGCGCCGAGTCTGATTTGGAGAAGCGGATAGCCCAGAGAAATCTGGAGCTGTACGAGGAGATATCAAAGGCAGATTCTGTCTATGGCGGCTGGAAAGTAGTAGCCATAAAAAACGAGAACGAAGAGCATGGTTTTTATGGCGTTTTGTTGGAAACCGATCCTGAGCACGCGATTGCTGCATTTCGCGGTTCGGAATCCACCGACGAAAATCAAATTATTAAAGATTGGATTAATGCGGATTTCGGTCTTTTGATGGATGAGGATACAATGCAGCAAAAGATAGCGGCACAATTTATGGAAGAAATCAATCAAAAGTTTTCCTATGCCTGGTATGCCGTGGCAGGACATTCTCTCGGCGGCAATCTGGCAGAACATGCGGCAATAGCCGCGCCGGATGAGATGCGGGGGAAGTTGGTTCAGGCATATAATTTCGATGGTCCCGGTTATTCGAAAGAATATTTAGGCCGTAATCAGACATTGATCAGCAAAGTGGTTTACCCGATTGTCCATTATCGATGGTCCTTGGTAGGGGCTTTGCTGACGCAGCCAGATTGTGTACAGACGCGGATTGTCAAAGTTACGGATGAAATTAACAAAGCAACGACGGCCGATGCCAATTATATGAGGCATGCCACAACGTTTATTGCTTTTGACGGGGATCAGGTGCAGGACGGAGAAGAAGATTTAGTCTCCTTGGCCATGGGCGAGTGGTCACGCCAGGCGGATGAACGGGTGATTGAGCTGCGCCGGGAGCAGGAGAGCAAGGGGCCGGCTATGAATCCGATGAAAAAGGCAGGCACAAATATACTTTTTGAATAATGGGAACAAGAAAGAGGCTGTTGCGGCATAAGGAGATATGTACGGTAACAGCCTTTTTTTGAGGAATTTAAAAGAATGTTAAAGAATTTTTGTGCGGATTTCATCGGGATGGTCGATTATGTACTGGGGATGAAAAGATTCCAGTTCTTCTCTTTCCCGAAATCCCCAGGTTACGCCTACCGTGACCAGGCCCGCTCCCAGGCCGGTTTTCATGTCGGTATTGGTATCCCCAAAATACAAGCATTCTTCCGCTTTGACATCCAATGCCTTTAAGATCATGAAGACCCCGGTCGGATCGGGTTTTTTGGGAATCCCTGGCCGTTCTCCGGCAATATAGTCGAAGTATCCTTTCCCGAAAATGGTTTCAATGTTTTCCAGGGTGCGGGCATGGGGTTTGTTGGATAAAACGGCGATTTTGATTTTCTGGGACTTTAGATAGTCCAGTATTTTGGGGATTCCCTCATAGGGAACTACCTGGTACATACAGTGTTTGGCAAATAATTCCTGATAAAGAGCCAGGCTTTTATCATAGTGGACCATTGCCGCGTCACCACTAAAGCGCAGCGCCCGCTCAATCTGCTTTTTATATCCGTCCCCTACGAATTGCTTCATATGGGTTTCATCTATCTGGCGGCAGCCGGATTGGGCGAGAACCAGATTAGTGGTGTAAGTTAAAGCGTTTAGTGTATTTAGTAAGGTTCCATCTAAATCAAAGATACAACATCGAATCATAATTCCCTCCATTTTTGCCGAGATCTGCTTTGATTTTGTAACCGTATCCACCCATAGCGAATCAGCAGGGGAATGGCTATATTGCGAACAGTAATATTTTACTCCAGTATTCTGCGGAAAGCAAGGAAATAATTTGTGTGTTACCGTTCACAGGGCGGGGAAAACCGGATGAAAACAGGCGTCAAGCTTGCTTGTATAACTGTTTTCATCCGGTTTTCTCCATCGAGCGAACGCCCGATGCTTCTTGTTCGGTGCAGCCGGATAAGAAGATGCGCCCTGTGAATAATAACATTTGTATAGTGTATTTGCTCCTTCGTGGGGTGCTGCTGTTCACAGGTACCCTGTAAACAGCAACCGTGGGATATCCGCAGCCACATGAATCCATATAGTTCCTCACTTGGTAGTTTAAAATACTGAAAATATATGGTATAATGCCGTCAGGCATTATACCAGCGTCAGTTCGGCGCCGTGCAAATAAAAAATGAACAAGGAAATGCAGGAAAGGAAAAAATTATGCTGACTATAGGATGTCATCTTTCTTCTTCCAAAGGTTATCTTGCCATGGGGAAGGAAGCGCGGAAAATCAATGCCAATACGTTTCAGTTTTTTACCAGAAATCCGAGAGGAGGGAGTGTTAAAGCTCTCGATTTGAAGGATGTGGAAGAGTACTTGTCGTATGCCCGGGAACAGGGAATTCGGCAAATCCTTGCACATGCCCCATATACCCTCAATGCCTGCTCGGCGGATGAAGGGCTGCGGGCTTTTGCGAAAAATACGATGGCGGATGATTTGCTGAGGCTGGAACATATCCCGGGAAGCTGTTATAATTTCCATCCGGGGAGCCATGTCAAGCAAGGAGCGGAGGCAGGAATCAGCCTGATAGCTGATGCGCTGAACGAGATTTTGAAACCGGAACAGCATACTACGGTATTGCTGGAGACGATGGCAGGAAAAGGAAGTGAGGTGGGACGCACATTTGAGGAATTGAGGGAGATATTAGACCGAGTTACGTTGTCCGATCATATGGGAGTATGCCTCGATACCTGCCATGTTTGGGATGGCGGTTATGATATCGTGAATCATTTGGATGATGTAGTTAAGGAGTTCGATCAGGTGATTGGCTTGGGGCGGCTGAAAGCGATTCACCTTAATGACAGCAAAAATCCATTAGGCGCCCATAAAGACCGCCACGAAAAGATTGGGCAGGGCTATATTGGTAAAGAGGCACTGATTCGGGTCATTAATCATCCGATGTTGAAAGACCTGCCATTCTATCTGGAAACGCCTAATGAACTGGATGGATATAAAGCGGAGATTGCTTTATTGAGAGAAAATTATAGGGAAAACGGGAGGTAAGGTTATGAGCGAGAGAATAAAGCCGAAGGAAAAGCGTTATGATAAGTTGGGGCCGAAAGTGGCAGAAGCGTTAAAACGCCGTCATTTTGACGCTTATTATTGTCCCACAGGAGAAGAAGCTGCCCAAAAGGTATTGTCCCTGATTCCTGAAGGGGATGTGGTAGCCTGGGGAGGTTCGGAAACCTTGTCTGTCTTGGGGATTATCGATAAGGTCAAAAAAGCGTATACGGTAATTGACCGCGAAGAGGCTTCCACGCCGGAGGAAAGGGTGCAAAAAATGCGGCAGGCTCTTCTTGCCGACACTTTTCTTATGAGCAGTAATGCGATCAGTGAGGATGGCCAGTTATTTAATATCGATGGCAACGGAAACCGGGTGGCAGCTTTGGTATACGGTCCTAAAAGCGTGATTGTAGTGGCTGGTATGAATAAAGTCACAAAAACAGCCGAGGAAGCCCGGGATCGGGCCCGTCATCTGGCAGCCCCGCTCAATGCCCAACGGTTTCAGCTTGATACGCCCTGCAGCATCAATGGCTCTTGTGCAGATTGCCTGAGCCAATCCAGTATTTGCGCCTCTATGCTTTGCACAAGAATTTGCCGGCCCGCCGGGAAAATAAAAGTGGTTCTGGTAGGGGAAGAACTGGGATTTTAACGATAAATATACCCTCAGAATAATCGCTCAGGCAGGCTGAACGGTTATTTTGAGGGTACAAAACGGTACAAGGCGATTCCGAGGCAACCGTTCAGGGAGTGTCCGGACGGCTGCGATCCGGGCAGTCTGCCCGGACGGTTCACAAATCTGATGTCAGGATAAATATCCCAGGTAAATCAATACGTTTTTCACTCCCCAATTCCCGAAAATTAAGAGAATTGCCAGGTAAAAATATATCGGCCTGAGCCACAGCATAAACGAAGGCGGACAATGAAACAAGTAGACTGCTGTGCAGGTTGATAAAAAAAGGAACATCATAATGGCGGCGTAAACGACAAAAGGATGATAGCAAAAGCTGATGAATGGATGGCCGTGGAGCAAAGCCAGAACTGCCCGGGTGCCTCCGCATCCTGGGCAATAATAGCCGGTGTTATGGTAGAAGGTACAGCCGGGAAGGTTCTCCCATGGTTTAATACCGCTGAAATGGATAAATAAAAGGACGGATAATCCTATGCCAGCGGTAATTAATGCAGCGATATAGATTGCCTTTTGCGTTTCATTAGGAAAAGTTTCAAACATCAGTCGCCCAAAGGCCGTCCCTGGCCGTCTTTGTCGATTTTACCAGTCAGGATCAGAATACCTTCTACGAATGCCCAAATTCCGATACCTGCTGTTACGATACAGGATATTCCTACTGTGCAGCAACCCAGCACAAGGAAAACGACGCTTACAGAGAGCTGGATAATAGCTTTGGTAGTATAGCCAAGATAAAAATTATGTATGCCAAAGGTGCCAAGGAAGAGAGCCAAGAGGCCGGCAACCAGCTTGGATTTCGGCGGGGTGACTTCCTCCGCCAGCAAAGGAGTGCCGCAGTTGTTGCAACGGGTGTCTTCCGGTGTGGTCGGCGCGCCGCAGTTGGGGCAGAACTTGCTTCCGTCTCCTTTGTTCGCACCGCAATTTGCACAAACATCCGGAGCATTCAGCAAAATCGGGGAACCGCAATTTCTACAATACATAATAAATCTCCTTTCCGGATTCAAGCACGTCTACACGCACTTCCTGGAAAAATAATTAAATCTCGTGTGTTGTTTATTTCCGCGGGCAATGAGCCAAGCGGACATGCTTGCATATCCATCTGGCTCACGGGTATAAAAACGGATGTGTCAATGTTACTGTTCACACCATGACTAATCACTTCGCTGATTAGTCATGAGCCAATATAGTTAAGGGGCAAAAGCATATGCCCCGGTCTGCATTCCGTTTCAGTCGGTTCTGAATAAGCGCCACTGGCGCTTAGAACCGCCGTAGGCGATTTCAAATGGGCATATGCTGTTACGTTCACAGGGTATCTATGAACAATAACGTGTCAATTTATTAGTATAGTATAGAATGTGGTTAAAGTCAACAATTGAAGTCAACAACGGGCATGAAAATTTTGTTTCTCATATGGCATGTTATGTAACCGCGGGGGTGAATAGTTGCTGGCAATTTGTATTTTTATACATTTTTACTTGATTAATTAGAAAAAATATGTATAATGAATTAGGTCAACACAATTCGCGTATGTAGTTGCATTCACAAAATATCGGTGAACGGCAACCGGCAAAATATTTGTGTATAGAGGAGGAGAATATTATGAAGAAGAAAATTTTTGCGTTGATGATGGCAGTATGTATGGCAGCGTCTATGGCTGCTTGCGGCGGCAAAGCTGCAGAAACTACGGCTGCCAGCGGGGAGACAACTACGTCGGGAGCAGAGACGGCGGCTGACGGCGGCAGCGACAGTAAGGCAGAGACAGAAACTGAAAAAGAGGCAGACGGGAATAAGGAAGCAGGCGGTACTTTGGTTATGGCGACGAATGCGGAGTTCCCACCATATGAGTATCATGAAGGCGACCAGATTGTAGGTATTGATGTGGAAATCGCCCAGGCGATTGCAGCCGAGATGGGGATGGAGCTGGAAATTGAAGATATTGCCTTTGATTCCGTAATTCCGGCGGTTACTTCTGGAAAGGCAGATTTTGGCGCCGCAGGCATGACCGTTACTCCGGAGCGTCAACAGAATGTGGATTTTTCTGACACTTATGCTACGGCGGCTCAGGTGATTATCGTGAAAGACGACAGTGATATTGCCGGACCGTCTGATTTGGCAGGAAAGACTATCGGCGTACAGTTAGGTACTACCGGTGACCTTTTTGTATCTGATGAGGAAAATGTTGCCGATGCCACAGTAGAGCGTTACAATAAAGGTTTTGAGGCCATCCAGGCGCTGAGCCAGAATAAGGTTGATGCCGTGGTTATTGATGGCGAGCCGGCCAAAGTGTTTGTTTCTCAAAATGAGGGCATTAAAATTCTGGAAGAGGCCCTGACAAGCGAAGAATATGCCATCTGCGTGAAGAAAGGCAATACTGAGTTGCTTGACAGTATCAATGCGGCGATTGCCAAGCTTGAGGAATCCGGTGAACTTGAGGAAATTATCCTGAAGTATATCCCGGCAGAATAAGAGAAATGCCCGCGGGCAGTACGGGTATTCGGGCGGTTATGGTATAATCTCGACAGAGATTATACCAGCGCCAGTTCGCGTCCGACCAGAGGGAGGACAAACGCCTAAGCGAACTGTGCGCATCCCCCAGAGGGGAAGATATCCGAAGGATATATTGATAATCTCGACAGAGATTATACCAGCGCCAGTTCGCGTCCGACCAGAGGGAGGAC
>CANDBT010000030.1 GCA_947383005.1 uncultured bacterium
CGTAAATCCGACTATAGGAAGCCGTTTTTGCTTCCTATAGTATAACTTATCGGAAATTGCGAAGCAAATTCTGATAAAAGGCGCGTCCTTAGCGCCGTAAATCCGACTATAGGAAGCCGTTTTTGCTTCCTATAGTATAACAAGGAGGCAGAAAATGAATAAATCAAAAGTTTATTTTACGAAGGAAATCACACCGGAGAGCTTGGTTCGTATTTATCAGGCGCTGGAAAAGAAGCTGAAAGGAAAGGTCGCCGTTAAAATATCTACGGGAGAGCCGGGCGGACACAATTTTCTTCAGCCCGAACTGATTGGCAGGCTGGTTCAGATGCTGCAGGGGACGATTACGGAATGCTGCACGGCATACGAAGGAAAACGTTTGGAACCCGCTGCTCATTGGAAAACCATCGAAGATCATGGTTTTAAAGCTATTGCGCCTTGCGATATTTTAGATGAATTCGGGGAAATGGAGATCCCGGTTAAGAATGGCTTCCATTTAACGAAAAATATTGTCGGGGAGCATTTGAAAGATTATGATTCTTTATTAATCCTTTCCCATTTCAAGGGCCATATTATGGGCGGTTTTGGCGGCGCATTGAAAAATATGAGTATCGGAATTGCCTCAACCAGGGGAAAGACCAACATTCATACGGCCCAGGTAACTACGGATTATACAAAGATGTTTGATCACCTCCCGCCTCAGGATCACTTCCTTGAATCCATGGCGGATGCCTGCAAAGGGGTGATTGATTATGTAGGGGCAGAGAATATATTATATATCAATGTGGCGAACCGCTTGTCTGTTGATTGTGACTGCGTTGCCCATCCTCTTGATCCGGAAATGGCTGACCTGGGTATTTTTGCCTCGGCCGATCCGGTGGCACTAGACCAGGCTTGCTATGATGCCGTGGTAAATGCCGATGATCCCGGGAAAAAGTCTTTAATCGAGCGCATGGATTCCAAACATGGGATTCATACAGTGGAAGCAGCCTGTCAGTTGGGGCTGGGAAACCGTGAGTATGAGATAGTATCGATTGATTAATGCAATGCAGTACTAGCCAGCGTTTTGGCAGGCAGTCCATTAAGCAAAACACAATTAGAGGAGGTACGCAACATTATGCCATGGTATGATGAAGCAGTCTTTTATCACATCTATCCGTTAGGGCTTACCGGTGCGCCCAAACAGAATGCTTATGAAGAACCGGTACATCGGCTGAGAAAGCTGATACCTTGGATTTCTCATATTAAAAAAATTGGCTGCAACGGAATTTATATCGGCCCGCTTTTTGAATCGGTGGGTCATGGATATGAGACTACGGACTATAAAAAGCTGGACAGCCGTCTGGGTACCAATGAAGATTTGGCTGATTTTGTGACCGGGTGCCACAAAGAAGGTATCCGTGTTATTTTGGATGGCGTATTTAATCATACAGGCCGTGATTTTTTTGCTTTTCAGGACATCAAAAGGAATCGGGAAAATTCCCCTTATAAAGATTGGTATTGCAATGTGAATTTTTGGGGAAATAATGAATACAATGACGGTTTTACTTATGAAAATTGGGGCGGCTATAATCTTTTGGCGAAACTAAATCAAAAGAATCCGGCAGTGAGGGATTATATCGGAGATGTGGTCCGTTTTTGGGTCAGCGAGTTTGATATTGACGGCATTCGCCTGGATGCTGCAGATGTGCTGGATTTTGAATTTATGAAGGCCCTCCGTCATGTGGCGAATGAGGTAAAACCGGATTTTTGGCTGATGGGTGAGGTGATCCACGGCGATTATACGCGTTGGGTCAATGAAGGCACTTTGCATTCTGTTACCAATTATCATTTGCATAAAGCATTGTATTCCGGCCATAATGACCATAATTATTTTGAGATTGCCCATACGGTAAAACGTCTATATGCCATGGGAGGCAATCGGCCGGATGGATTAAAGCTTTATAATTTCGTGGATAATCATGATGTGGCACGGATTTACTCAAAACTGAATAATAAGGCCCATTTTACTCCGGTTCATGTGCTGCTGTACACTTTGCCGGGGATTCCTTCTGTCTATTATGGTTCGGAATTTGGCATTGAAGGGAAAAAGGAAAAGTATTCCGATGATTCTTTGCGCCCGGCCTTGTCTCTGGCCGATTATGAGAATGCTTGCGAAGAGAATCCCTGTACCCGGTTAATCGCTGCCCTGGGGAAAATTCGCCAGAATACGCCTGCGCTTTCTTATGGGGACTATCAGGAGATGTTTTTGACGAATCGCCAGTATGCTTTTTCCAGAAATGCCCAGGGACAATCGGTTATCGTGACGGTAAATAATGATGACAGCGATTATGTTATGACTCTGTCAGCCGGGAACGGCGTTCACTATAAAGGCGCGCTGTCCGGTGAAACAGTATCGGCCGATGACGGCAGATTTGTCGTCAATGTAAAGGCAAATTCCGGGGAAATATGGCTTCCTGTGGAAGACGGTCAAAGGCCCGTAGAAACGGGAGAGAACAAGGGGGCCGGGATAAAGGCAAAAGAAAAGAAAAAAATAAAAGAAGAGCCGGACAAAAGAACAAAGACCGGGATGCAGACAGAGATAGCACAGACAGAAGAGACAAAAACTAGGATAGTGGATGAGCCGGAGATGCAAGCAAAGAAGACGCAGACGGAGAAACCGGCAGAGACGGGAAAAAAAGCAGAAAAGACGCAGACGGAAAAGCCGGTAGAGACGATAAAAGAAGCAATAGAGACGCAAATGGAATCGGAAGCTTTTGAAAAAGGCAGGATATTTGGCCTTCAGGAAGCGATTCTGGCGATTATGGAGAAAAAAGGTCCGGTTACAGATCAGATGAGAAAGGACGTCAGGGAGAACATATATCATGATTCTTTGATTACCTGGATTAAAAGTTTTTAGCTTGACAGCCTTTTTTACTTATGATACATTTATACTCATGGGTATATAAACATGTAAATGCAAGGAAGAGAAAGAGTATGCCGGGGGAACATACAGAGAGCTGCCGGGAGGTGTGAGGCAGATGGGAGGACGGCAGAACTGGTCTCGGAGCAGCCGGTTGAACGAAAGAATCCTTTTTAGTAAATCCGGACGGCATTCCACCGTTATGGGGAACAAAGCCAGCCACAATACAGAAGGACCGAGCGTTGAGTCCGGGTATTTGGAGGTGGCGCAGAGAGCATGTGAAAGCATGAATCAGAGTGGTACCGCGCGAGGTTAGCCCCGCGTCTCTGGAATTTCCGGAGGCGCGGGTTATTTTTATTCCATCGGGAAAATTCGTCCTATGGAATAAAAGCCCTCCGGGCAAGATCGTACTGCGGCGGAGAGGGATTATGTCGCTAACGCGACCCGCCGCAGGCGGAGAATCCTGCGAAGCAGGATTCTCTTTTATCCATAGGGAAATTCGTTCTATGGAATAAAAGCCTTTCGGGCAAGGGGGATTTCCCCCTGCCTAATTTTTCAAATATGCAAGGAGGCATTTGTCATGGCAAATTATAATTTCAGCGCCATTGAGAAAAAATGGCGGGAAAATTGGGAGAAAAATCCGATCAATGTAAATGACGGCAAAAAACCTAAATATTATTGTCTGGATATGTTCCCGTATCCTTCCGGAAGCGGTCTTCATGTAGGCCATTGGAGGGGATATGTGATTTCGGACGTATGGAGCCGTTATCAGATCCTTAAAGGGCATTATGTCATTCACCCTATGGGATGGGACGCCTTTGGCCTGCCAGCCGAAAATTATGCAATTAAGATGGGGATTCATCCGTCTATTTCAACCGCGGAAAATATCAAAAATATAAAAAGGCAAATTAACCAAATTGCGGCTGTTTATGATTGGGATATGGAGGTCAACACCACCGATCCGGAATTTTATAAGTGGACACAATGGATTTTTGTAAAGATGTTTAAAGCCGGGCTGGCTTATGAGAAGGAATTTCCGATTAACTGGTGCCCGTCCTGCAAGACCGGTTTGGCCAACGAGGAAGTAGTCGGCGGCGTATGTGAGCGCTGCGGCGCGGCAGTTACCAAGAAGAACCTGCGTCAGTGGATGCTGAAAATCACGGCTTATGGGGAGCGTTTGCTGAATGATTTGGACAAACTGGACTGGCCGGAAAAAGTGAAAAAGATGCAGACTGAATGGATTGGCAAATCCTACGGTGCGGAAGTGGATTTCCAGGTGGACGGAAGAGACGAAAAGATTACCGTTTATACAACCAGGCCGGATACTTTGTATGGAGCTACTTTCATGGTACTGGCGCCGGAGCATGCTTTGGCAGCAGGGTTGGCTACGGAGGAGACGAAGGATGCGGTTGAGAAATACATCTATGATTCGTCGATGAAATCCAACGTGGACCGGATGCAGGATAAGGAAAAGACCGGCGTATTTACCGGCAGTTATGCGATTAATCCGCTTAATGGCGCGAAGGTTCCTATTTGGTTGTCGGACTATGTGCTGGCGGATTACGGAACAGGCGCGATTATGTGCGTGCCTGCCCATGATGACCGCGATTTTGAGTTCGCGAAAAAGTTTAATATTCCTATTATCCAGGTAATTGCCAAGGATGGGAAAGAAATCGAAAACATGACCGAGGCTTATACGGAAGCCAGCGGCACGATGATTAATTCCGGCGAGTGGAATGGTATGGAGTCTGCGGTATTGAAAAAAGAAGCGCCGGTTATGATTGAAAAGCGTGGTTTAGGTAAAAAAACGGTTAATTATAAGTTGAGGGATTGGGTATTTTCCCGTCAGCGTTATTGGGGCGAGCCGATTCCCATTATCCATTGTCCTCAGTGCGGCAATGTGGCGGTTCCGGAGGAACAACTGCCACTTACCCTGCCGGAAGTGGAAAGCTATCAGCCAACAGGTACCGGCGAGTCTCCTTTGGCGGCTATTGAAGAGTGGGTCAATTGTACTTGTCCCCAATGCGGCAGCCCGGCCAAGCGGGAAACCAATACCATGCCTCAGTGGGCCGGTTCTTCCTGGTATTTCCTTCGATATGTGGACAGCCATAATAAAGAGCAGCTGGTATCCAAAGAAAAAGCCAAAAAGTATCTGCCGGTGGATATGTATATCGGTGGTGTTGAGCATGCGGTGCTTCATTTGCTGTACTCCCGTTTTTACACCAAATTTCTTCATGATATCGGCGTGGTGGATTTTGATGAGCCGTTTATTAAGCTGTTCAACCAGGGGATGATTACCGGGAAAAACGGCACGAAGATGAGTAAATCCCAGGGGAATGTCGTTTCGCCGGATGATTTGGTCAGGGATTACGGTTGTGACTCCCTGCGGATGTACGAGCTGTTTGTGGGTCCGCCGGAGCTTGATGCCGAGTGGGATGAGCGGGGAATCGAAGGCGTTTCCCGTTTCCTGAACCGTTTCTGGAATTTAGTCCAGTCCAGCAAAGACAAGGAAGTGGAGCCGACCAGGGATATGCTCCGTCTGCGTCACAAACTGGTCTATGATATTGAGCAGAGGTTCAACCAGTTTAGTCTCAATACCGTGATATCCGGTTTTATGGAATACAACAATAAGCTGCTTGAGCTTGCCAAGAAAACGGATGGCATTGATAAGGAAACATTAAAGACGTTCACCATACTTTTGGCGCCTTTTGCCCCTCATATCAGCGAGGAAGTGTGGCAGTTGCTTGGCGGCACGGACAGCGTATTCCATGCCCAGTGGCCGGAGTGCGATGAGGAAGCGATGAAGGACGACGAAATCGAGATTGGCGTGCAGATTAACGGAAAGGCCCGCGGGGTAGTGTCCCTGCCAGTTAATGCGTCCAAAGAGGAGGCTATTGCTGCAGGTAGGGCTGCCGTAGCCGGAAAACTTACCGGTACAATTATAAAGGAAATCTACGTACCGGGGAGAATTATCAATATCGTATGCAAATAAATACGTAACCGTTCAGGCGGCGGGGAATTTGACAAGAATTTTAGGCGTCAAGCTTGCTTATAAACTAAAATTCTTGTTAAATTCCATATTGGATGGGCAAGAAGATACCTGTCTGAACTGTTACATAGGCACCCGAGTCTTGTTGTGAGGCGGGTTTGACCGCATTGTGACAAGAAAATACGACCTCTTTGCCGGGAGCAAAGAGGTCGTATTTTATGTGTTTGTCATGCGAGCCGCATGGAGGGGCAATAACAGCGGCCAGGGGGAACTCTTTACGGCAGCAGTGCCAATACCTGCTGCGGAAGGGTATTCGCCTGGGAAAGCATGGATTGGGCAGCCTGCAGGATGATTTCATTTTTGGTATATTCGGTTACTTCTTCCGCCATATCGGTATCACGGATACGGCTTTCGGCTACGGATATGTTTTCGTGATTGACCGTGATGGAACGGAATGCGTGATCCAGCCGCTGTTGGTAGGCGCCCATACGGCCGCGTTCTTCACTGAGGTAATTGAGCGCATGTTTGAATTTGGCGATGGAGCGGTTGGCCTCCTCCTGGGGGTCGACGGCGGCATCCTCGATACCCAGAAGCTTTTCATGGGTGCCGGGCAGCAGGATTTCCATCGTCTCTTCAGCGGACGGCCCGATCTGCAGTGTGAGGTCGCCTTTGATGGGGACGATGTCGCCGGGCGCCAGCGCCACACCAGAGCCGCATTTCCCTCGGGAAGAGGTTTTGTCGCTTATGCCCCATTGACCGTAGCCAATCGAATTCCAGGATGGCCAGGTGACGGTTTCCGTAGCCGCTAAAGCGGGCGGCTGCAATTCGGGCGGGCACGGATCGGCTGAACGGTTGTCATAGAGCCACAATACGTTTTTATCTGTCGCGTCCGGAATGAATTTTGTATAATGGCTTAACGGATTCCCCGGTATGTTCTGGCTAGCATTGCCGCCCAGCCCGTTGACGATAGCTTTTACCAGATCCTCCCCGTTGTTCACATTGTCAATGCCAATTTCGTAGACATGGTGATTCCCACTGCTGATATGGTGAGAACCTGTCCCTGACACGAATTTGATGCTGTAATGGTTATCACAGGTGAAACAGGTGTTGTAGAAGCCGGTTCCCTGTCCCAGCAAATCTTTTTTATTGTCCGGGGTGAGCCTGCTGAAATCGAGGGAAGCGGCGGCGTGGCTGACGGTAAGCTGTCCGGTCCTGGTAGCGCTTGACTGGGTATCGGTTATGGTATAGTTCTCCGTTGTCGTATAGCGCTCTACTTGTTGCCCTTTAGCCATGGATTGCCCCAACTGCACCCAGGCGGGCAGATCCGATTTGGGGGCGATGATAGCGCTGCCGCTTGGCCTCCCTACGTCGCTTTTCAGCAGGGGAACCCCGTTAAAATCCGTAGAATCCGTGATTCTTTGAATCTCCTCGCGGAGCTGTTCGATTTCCTGCTGCATTGCCGAGCGGCTGATATCGTCATACGTGCCGTTGGCCGATTGTACGCAGAGCTGATTCCCTCTCTGGAGCATGGCGCTGATTTCTTCCATAGCCCCGTCGGCAGTCTGGATCAGGCCGATTCCATCCTGGATGTTTTGTTCTGCCTGCTCCATTCCAGTGATGATCCTGCGCAGTCCCTCGGATATGGCAAGTCCTGCAGCATCATCCCCCGCGCGGTTAATCCGATAGCCGGAAGACAGTTTTTCCAGGTTTTTATTGATTTTGTTTTTGTTTTTGTCCGCGTTTCGTTGTGCGTTGATACCGGGCAAGTTGTGACGGATAATCAAAATATTCTCCTCTCTTTCCCAAATTTGCGATACCAGTATAACCCAATTTAAATACCTTGCTGTTTCGCTGAGGATGCTTTTTCGAGAGTGCACAGGAAAAAGCGAAGACGTAGTGGCGCTACGCTGAGCATTTTTCCTGTGTGCTATCGGGAAAGCAGACCAGCGAAACGTGAGGTTATTTAAATCGGGTTGTACCAGGGCTTTAAGGCTGAAAATCTGATGCAGGCTCGCTTGCAAAAGCATGAAATACGGAGCAATCCGTAGTATTATAGGGGTCAAAACACCTTTTGACCGCAACATCATTATGTATTATAATAGCAGAGATTTCTGATTAGGACAAGGGAATGTTGCTGTTCACTCATGTTATGGTTAATTACTCCGCTGATTAGTCGTGAACAGCTACAAGAGGGAGAGGATCGTGTAATGGACAGAGAAAAAATATTCATCCTGGTAAAGAAAAAATATGGCATTGACCCGGATTATCCCTGGAAAGATGAGAACGCGGTTTTGCGCCATCCGGAGAACAAAAAGTGGTTTGCCGTGATTTTGAAAGTGGGCCGGGAAAAACTGGGACTTTCAGAGAAAGGTATGATGGATGTGATTAATGTAAAATGCGAGCCGGTCCTGATCGGTTCTTTGCGTACACAGCAAGGCTTTCATCCGGCTTATCACATGAATAAGGATCAGTGGATCAGCATACGGTTAGATGGCTGTGTGCCGGAAGAGCAGTTGGAAAATCTTATTGATTTGAGTTATCAGATGACGATGCCAAGGAAAAAGGGAAAGATGGACAAGCGGGAACAAAGGTGAAGATGAGAACAGATTTTAAACATGAATTGATTATTCCCAATGAGGATTTGCCGTTTAAAATGTTTGAGTTTGAGGGGAAGAACGGAAATTACCGGCGGGCGAAACACTGGCACCGGTCAGTGGAGATTTTTTTGGTTTTAGAGGGGCGTTTGGAGTTTTATATCGATAATCGGGCGTATCCCCTGGAAGCGCCCGATTTCAGAATTGTGAATTCTAATGAGATCCATTCGATTGATGCGCCGGAACAAAACAGGACGATCGTCGTGCAGATTCCGGCCGGATGCTTGAGCGGGTATCTCGATGAACAGGAATATGCGGTGTTTTCCAAACAATCCGAGCTGCTTAACATGGAGCTGATTCGGCTGATTGCGCAGATGTATCAGGTTTATGAGGAGAAAAAAACAGCATATGAGCTGAAGGTGAGGGGATTGTTCTACCAGATGTTGTATTTGTTGGTTACGGAATTCATGACGAAGGAGGAAAACCAGGTCAGCCTCCGCCAGAAACGTCATTTGGACAAATTGTCGAAAATCACTTCCTATATGAAAAATAATTATGACCAGGATATTACACTCGAAAGCGTGGCGGAAGAGTTTGGATTTTCGCCGACTTATCTGTCGCGGATGTTTAAGCGATATGCGGATATCAGCTACAAGACTTATTTGTTAAATTTGCGGACAGAATACGGACTGAGGGAGATGATGAATACCGATCATAGTCTCAGTGATGTGGCAATGAACAATGGTTTCCCCAACAGCCGTGCATTTGCAAAGGCATTTTTGAAACGATATGGAGCGCTGCCGAGCGAATACCGGAATCAGATGAGGGACGTCAAAGCGGGGAAAAGCGGACAATCGGCAGGATAATATGTCAGCTTTCATGGATTTTTGCGGGTGCGGGAGGCGCCTGAGCGATAAAAAGGGCAAGAAAGTGCCATAAAATGCACAAGTTTTTATCTGGAAACGGACGGCAGAACAAGTTATACTCAAAATAGAATAAGGACAGGAAGACGGCGTGCAGGTTTTTATACCCACGGGCATACTGATTTGCCAAATGATTGGGTGGTCCTACGGAAATAGGGGAGTTACATTGGCAAATCATTTGGCGCACAGGTATAAAATCCGGAAAGGGGACAGGTTATGAATTATTTGATTGGGATTGATGTGGGGACATCAGCGACAAAGACGGTGCTGTTTGACGAGCTGGGCAATGTTGTGACATCGGCATCACAGGAGTACCCGCTCTATCAGCCGAGGAACGGCTGGGCGGAACAGAAGGCGGAGGATTGGGCGCATGCCGTGCTGGACACGGTGAGGAAGGTCGTGCAGGAATCGGGTGTGGCAGCGGCGGATGTGAAAGGAATTGGGATTTCCGGGCAGATGCATGGGCTTGTAATGCTGGATGGGGACGGGAAAGTGCTCCGTCCGTCTATTATCTGGTGTGATCAGCGTACAGGGGCGGAGGTGGAGGATATGCTCCGCATCATGCCGCGGGAGCGTTGGATCGAGATTACGGCAAATCCGCCGCTGACCGGCTGGACAGCGGCGAAGATTTTGTGGGTAAGGAAAAATGAGCCGGAGGTGTATGGAAAATGCCGCCATATCCTGCTGCCCAAGGATTATATCCGTTATGTGCTGACCGGGGAGTTCGCGACAGAGGTGTCGGATGCCAGCGGGATGCAGCTTTTGGATGTGCCGAACCGCTGCTGGTCGGAAGAGGTGCTGGAAAAGCTGAGTATTGACAGGGCTTTGCTTGGGCAGGTGTATGAGTCCTGCCAGGTGACCGGAACCTTGCTTCCTTCCGTGGCGGAAACGCTGGGTTTGTCGGTGGAGACGAAGGTAGTCGGCGGCGCCGGTGACAATGCGGCTGCCGCCGTGGGCACCGGGATTGTGCGGGATGGAACTGCGTTTACCACTATCGGAACCTCTGGTGTGGTATTCGCCCACAGCAGCAAGGTTTTGATTGATCCCAAGGGACGGGTTCATACTTGCTGTTGTGCGGTGCCGGGATCGTGGCATCTCATGGGGGTGACTCAGGGAGCGGGGTTGTCACTGAAATGGTTTAAAGATGAATTTTGTCAAGAGTATGTGGCTGCCGCAGAGGCACAAGGTTGTGATGTCTATGATCTGATCAACCAGGATATCGAGAAGATTCCTGTGGGCAGCGACAAGCTGATCTACCTTCCGTATCTGATGGGCGAGCGTACTCCTCATCTGGATCCGGATTGCCGCGGCGTATTTTTTGGCCTGTCGGCCATTCACACGAAGAAGCATCTGATTCGGGCCGTGATGGAGGGTGTCTCCTACTCACTGTGCGACTGCAATGAGATCCTTCAGGAGTTGGGGCTGGAAGTCAGGCAGATGATGGCATGCGGAGGCGGCGGTAAGAGCCCGATTTGGCGTCAGATGCTGGCGGATTTGTATCAGTGTACCGTCAAGACAGTAAAGCAGCAGGAAGGGCCGGCGCTGGGCGTGGCGATTCTTGCCGGGGTGGGCTGCGGCCTGTATCCCGGTGTGGAAGAAGCCTGCGGCCGGATGATCCAGGAGAAAGACAGCACAGAGCCGAATCAGGAGCATGCAAAAGTGTACAGATGTTACCATGCACTGTATCAGAAGCTGTATGCAAGCCTGAAAGAAAATTATAAGGAATTGGCTGCTCTGTGAAAAAGAAGGTTAATATTCTCAGGCAGTCTGAGAATGTCAGCCGTATTGCCCATTAATAATTGTCTGCGGCAACAGGGCATACCTTATGAAACAGCTTTGCTGTTTCCCCGCCCTGAAAGGGCATGTATTGCGGTGTGCCCTCTGGGTATATGAAGATACTAGTATAACCCACACTAATTGCCACTATGTTTCGCGCAGGATAAATTTTCAGCCTGCAAGGCGGAAGAGGGAGGCGATACCCTCGCTTCGCTGGGGCAGACTCTGCGGTGGCATCGTTGACCGATGGTGCTGTGTGCCAGTGGCACACGTTTAGCACGGACCGAAGCGGAGCGGAGACCAACGCGGCAGATGGAAATTTAGACAAGTGAAACATATGGTTAATTAGTGTGGGTCGTACTAGGGTCAAATGGAAGAAGGGATGGAAATGGACATGAAACAATACCAGGTGACTGATCCGGAATTTGTAAAATACGGACGGGTGATAAACGGATATGATTTGAGCGGGCTGCTGGCGGAAATGGAGAAGACTCCCCTGCCAGAGGATGTTGCCTATGTGGGGTCGGTGCCGGAGCTGGAGACATTGCCGGAGGCGGAAGAACTTGCGGAGGGAATTTATGGCCAGATGCCGATACAGATTGGCTACTGCAACGGCCACAACCGGAAGCTGAACGCTTTGGAATATCATCGCGATTCGGAGATTGATGTAGCGGTGACGGATATGGTTTTACTGCTGGGCTGGCTGCCGGATGTGGAGCCGGATCATACTCTGGACACGGCCACGATAAAGGCATTTTATGTTCCGGCAGGAACGATGGTGGAGCTATATGGGACGACTCTCCATTATGCACCGTGCCAGACGGACGAAAGGGGTTTCCGCTGTGTGATCGTGCTGCCGCGGGGAACTAATGAGGAGCTGAAGAGAAAGCCGGAAGTGCATTGCGGAGAGGAAAAGTTGCTAACGGCGGTAAATAAGTGGCTGATCGGCCATGCGGAGGGCGGTCTGCCAGAGGGCAGCTTCCTTGGGCTGAAGGGCGAAAACCTGACCGTGTGACAGGCGCAAACCGCGGTTGCGGCAACAGCCATTTCCCATTTTCTATGAATCAAAATATCTGCCATAACCGCCGGTATACAGGAGGGTTATGGCAGACTGTGTCAATTCAAATAATTTCTCATACTTTTCAGCGCATTCTTCTCCAGGCGGGATACCTGGGCTTGGCTGATATGGATTTCTTCCGCTACTTCTGTCTGGGTCTTTCCCTCAAAAAAGCGCAGGTCAATAATATGCCTTTCCCGCTGAGGCAGTCGGTCCATGGCCTCTTTCAGAGAAATTTCTTCCACCCAATTCTCTTCAAGATTCTTTTTATCGCTTATTTGATCCATAACATAGAGCGGGTCCCCGCCGTCGGTATAAACCGGTTCGTAAAGGCTTACCGGACTTTGAATCGCATCCAGCGCATAAGTAATTTCTTCTTTGCTGATGCCGATTTCATCAGCGATTTCCATTAGTGTAGGTTCCTTGGCATTTTTCCGCATAAGCCCCTCTTTTGCATAAATGGCTTTATAAGCAGTATCGCGCAGGGAACGGCTGACACGGATAGAATTGTTATCACGCAGATAGCGCCGCACTTCACCCATAATCATGGGGACGGCATAGGTGGAAAAGCGGACGTTTTGCGTGATGTCAAAGTTGTCGATAGCTTTGATCAGGCCGATACAGCCAATTTGAAACAAGTCGTCCACATTTTCCGTGCTGGACGAAAAGCGCTGAATGACGCTTAAAACCAGGCGAAGATTACCTTTGATATATTGTTCCCGGGCTTCCATGTCGCCCTCTAAAATTCGCTTGAACAGCTCATCCTTTTCCTCGTTGGTCAGCAAGGGAAGCTTGGCCGTGTTGACGCCACAGATTTCCACTTTGTATCCAGCCATAGTATATACCTCCATGTTCGAGATTCATTTCGGAAAATTTTGATATCCCATGAAAATGATTCACGAAAAGCCAAAGGTTTATACTTCCAAATTTTTGTAACTGTGGCGCCAATGGGCAAAAGCATTGTCAACCCCTATCGGAATGAGTGTTGGAACAGAGACACCTATTTTTATGGAATCATGCCCTTGGCAATTGAACTGGGAGAAGCTTACTATGGATATCTAAGAGAACCTTATTGTATAAAAGGGATTTGACAAGATGTGTCTGTCAATTTAGAATATGATTGTAACCGTTTAGACGGCGGGAAATTTGATATAAATTGAGGCGTCAAGCTTGCTTGTAAGCCCCAATTTATATCAAATTTCCCATCGGATGAACATCCGATGCTTCTTGCCCGCCATAGGCGGGCAAGAAGATGCCCACCGCATATGGGCAAGAAGATGCCCACTGCATATGGGCAAGAAGATGCCCACCGCATATGGGCAAGAAGATGCCCACTGCATATGGGCAAGAAGATGCCCACCGCATACGGGCAAGAAGATGCCCACCGCATATGGGCAAGAAGATGCCCACCGTATATGGGCAAGAAGATGCCCACCGCATATGGGCAAGAAGATGCCCACCGTATATGGGCAAGAAGATGCCCACCGTATATAGGCAAGAAGAGCCCACCGCATATGGGCAAGAAGATGCCCATCGCAAACAGACAAGAAAATATCCGCCGCGCTACCAGGGGAGGAAACTCCCCCTGCTCGGTTCGGTGAATAATAAGGAGGGAAAAATGCAAAATAGTAAATCTTTTTTTCGGCTTGAAGTGAATTTGTTAGACGGCCCTATATTTCGTGCCCTGGTTATTTTTGCTTTGCCGCTGTTTGTTTCCAATATTTTCCAGCAGCTTTACAACACGGTCGATACCATGATTGTGGGCAAATATCTGGGAGCCATGTCCCTGGCCGCGGTCGGGGCATGTACGGCGATATTTGATTTGATGGTGGGATTTGCGCTGGGAATCGGAAACGGGCTTTCTATTGTATCGGCCAGGTGTTTCGGCTCAGGAGACGAGGAGCTTTTGAAAAAATCCGTGGCGTGTTCCGTAGTAATAGGCGTTGTTTCTTCCCTTGTGATTACCATGGCGGGACTTTTGGTTTTACGGCCACTTCTCATGGTGTTGAACACGCCGAAGGAAATTATCCAGGAAGCTTATCGTTATATTGCGGTGATTTGCGGCTGCGGCTGTATTTTTGTTATGTTTGCTTATAATCTATGTGCCGGGTTGATGCGGGCAATCGGAAACAGCATTATCCCGCTTTTCTTTCTGGTGTTTTCTTCTTTGGTAAACATTTGGCTCGATATTCTTCTGATTACCCGGTTTGGGATGGGAGTGCAGGGGGCGGCGGTAGCGACGGTTTTGTCCCAGGCAATATCCGTTGTCCTTTGCCTGCTTTACATAAAGATAAGAGTGCCGTTGCTTGTGCCGGGAAGGGAACATTTTCGGTTTGACGTCGCCCTGTATAAGGAAATGCTGGGACAGGGGCTGTCTATGGGATTTATGAACAGTATTGTTTCCATCGGCTCGGTGATTTTGCAGTATGGCATCAATGGGCTGGGAGTTTTCATCATTGCGGGGCATGCGGTGGCGAGAAGGCTGTATATGTTTTTTAATATGCCCTTTATGGCCATGGCCATGGCGATCTCTACTTTTGTTTCCCAGAATAAAGGGGCGGGCCGGGGCGACAGGGTCCGCCGGGCGCTGAAATGCAGTTTTATTTTCGATGTGGTGGCGGCAGGTGCGATCACCGTATTTTTATTGTTTGCCGCGCCGACGCTGGTAAAATTGATTTCGCGGTCCAGCGAACCGGAGATACTTCGCAACGGAAGTTTGTATTTGATGATTGTCGGTCCGTTTTATGCGGTTTTGGGCGTGCTGATGCAGAGCAGATGCGCCCTGCAGGGAATAGGGGAAAAGGTGCTGCCATTGATTTCAAGTTTGATTGAACTGGTGGGGAAGATTTTGTTTGTCATAATTTTTATTCCTTTGTTTCAATATATGGCGGTCATTTTCTGCGAGCCGGTGATATGGTGCGTTATGACTGCACAGCTTTTGTTTTCGCTTTACCATGATCCGTTTATCCGGAAAGCGGGCGCATTGCCGCGCTGAACGGGATTCTCAGCCTCCGCGTCAGCAAGGTTCCGTCATAGATGATTTTATGCCGCCATGCAGGCGCCGGCCAGCATTTTTGCGGTTAGGTAAGGGTCAACTGCTGCTTCAAGGCGTCCTGGAGGACTTGTGAAAATTCAGTCCGGCAGCAATGGCGGAATCATTCAGCCAGAAGAGAATGGAAAGCCTGTTACCGCCTCGTGAACTGTAACGTTTAAAGATTCTTGTCATAAAGGATTCTTAGCCCCCGCATCAGCAAGGTTTCGTCATAAATGATTTTATGCCGGCATAAAGGCACGACGAAGCGCGACAGGCCCCCGGTGGCGATTACGGTGGCGGGCTGTTCGAGCTCGGCTTCCATCCGGTCTAAGATACCGTCAATCATCCCGGCATTGCCGTACATGATACCGCTGCGCATGCAGTCGATGGTATTTTTGCCGATGACTTTCCGGGGGATGTCCAGGCTGATGGAGGGGAGCTGGGCCGTTTTGCTGCTGAGGGAATCAAGGGAGACTCTCAGCCCCGGAAGGATTACGCCGCCGATATAGTTCCCTTTGGGGTCGACTACGGACATGGTGGTGGCGGTGCCCATATCAATAATAACAGCGGGGAGAGGATATTCGTTTACCGCGGCTACGGCGTCGACAATCATATCGCTGCCCACGGTTTTGGGGTTATCCATAAGGATATTCAATCCGGTTTTGATCCCCGGGCCGACCAGCTTGGGTCGGAAACCAAAGATTTTTTTAACCGCGGAAGAAATAGCGGCATTCAGGGGGGGAACGACGGAGGACATGATAGCGCCGTTGATTTGTTCTTTCCGGATATTGTGGATTTCCAGGATATTTTTTATATTTATGGCGTATTCCAGGCCTGTTTTAATATGGTTGGTGGTAATGCGCTCGAGGAAGTAGGTCTGTTGGGAATCGATAGCGCCAATGACAATATTGGTGTTGCCCATATCAATAGCTAAAATCATAAGAACTCCTTTCAAATGGGGAAAAGGTATGTTATACTGTGCGAAAGCAGGGTCGCTCAGATTCCGGCCATTACGAGCATCCTTCCGGTTGGTCAGTGTAGTGGCTAATTGGGGCGTGAAAAGCAACCCGGATCAAGGGGCAGATATTATTTGCCGTTTACTATAGCATATTTTCAGGGAAAAGACAATGGATTGGGAAAAGGAGGAGCTTATGTTACAGGGAAAGACGGTTGTGTTGGGGGTTTCGGGCGGGATTGCCGCTTACAAAATCCCCAATTTGGCCAGCAGGCTGAAAAAGCTGGGAGCGGATGTGGAAGTCATTCTGACTGAGAACGCAGGCAATTTCATTACACCGATTACTTTTGAAGCATTAACGGGGAACAGGTGCCTGATCAATACCTTTGACCGGAATTTCCGTTTTCAAGTAGAGCATGTGGAATTAGCCAAACGGGCGGACTTGTTTATGATTGCTCCGGCTACAGCCAATGTCATAGCCAAAATTGCGCATGGCTTGGCCGATGACATGCTGACTACAGTTTTTTTGGCTTGTCAGGCGCCGAAGTTTGTGGTGCCCGCCATGAATACCAGGATGTATGAAAATCCCGTCACGCAGGATAATCTGGATATATGCCGCCGTTACGGGATGAAGGTTATTGAGCCGGCCAGAGGATATCTGGCTTGCGGGGATACGGGGGCGGGAAAGATGCCGGAGCCGGATATATTGGCGGAACATATTTTGCTGGAGCTGGCTTGTGAAAAGGATTTGGCCGGAAAAAAGGTTTTGGTGACAGCCGGGCCTACTTGCGAAGCTATCGATCCGGTTCGTTATATCACCAACCATTCTACGGGGAAAATGGGATATGCGATAGCTCAGGCAGCGGCTTTTCGGGGCGCTCAGGTGACTTTGGTCAGCGGGCCGACAGCCCTTGCCGCTCCTTTAGGAGTAAAATTGGTGGAGGTAGTCAGCGCCAGGGAGATGTTTGAGGAAGTAACCAAAGCTGCCGGAGAGCAGGATGCGATTATCAAAGCCGCCGCGGTGGCAGATTACCGCCCGGCGTATGTAAGGGATGAGAAGACGAAAAAGAGCGGCGGGCAAGTGAGCCTCGAATTGGAACGTACGGACGATATTTTGGCGTGGCTGGGGGAACACAGGCAGCCGGGGCAGTTTTTGTGCGGTTTTTCCATGGAAACGCAGAATGTGCTGGAAAATTCCAGGGAAAAGCTGCTGAAAAAGCATGTGGACATGATCGTGGCCAACAGCCTGAGAGAGGAAGGAGCCGGATTCGGAACGGATACGAATGTGGTAACATTGATTACCCAAGATGGCGCAGAGCAATGGGAAAAAATGACGAAATTCCAGGTAGCCCACCGGCTGTTGGACAGGGTTTTTAAAGACAGTGGGAAAAA
The DNA here is from genome assembly GCA_947383005.1 of uncultured bacterium. Classification (GTDB taxonomy): domain Bacteria; phylum Bacillota; class Clostridia; order Lachnospirales; family Lachnospiraceae; genus Brotaphodocola. The sequence continues at coordinate 17,620 of CANDBT010000030.1, forward strand.
TGGCGGAATCCCGGACAGCCCGCCGGATATGGGGGCGGATTTTTAAAAACAGGAAAAAAATGACGGTACATTAGACAGCCCGCCGATTACTGAAGCAGATTTTTAAAGCAGGAGGAAACACCCTTCGGGTGTACCATAATGTCCAAAAAGCGTGGACGAAAAGGAGGAAAAAAGCGATGGAAAACAGGCTGATTGAATTGTCAGTGGAGGGGCAAAAAGAGGGGGCAGCAAAGCTTCGGCTATATTTGCTTGATCCAGTCAGCGCAGCGCCCCAGAAAGAGCGTCCCATGGTGATTGTGGTGCCGGGAGGGGGCTATGAATTTTGTTCGGACAGGGAAGAGGAGCCGGTGGCAATGCGGTTTCTGGCTATGGGATGCCATGCCTGCGTGTTGGATTACAGTGTGGCGCCCAATCGTTTTCCGGTGGCTCTCAGGGAATTGTCTCTGGCCATAGCGATTATCCGGGAGAATGCAAAAGCGTGGCATGTGGACAGCAATTCCCTTTTGCTGTGCGGCTTTTCGGCGGGCGCGCATCTGGCGCTGAGCGCAGGAGTTTTTTGGCATCGTTCGGTGGCTTATGAGTCTATTGGCAGGAAGGCCGCGGATGTACGCCCGGACGGATTGATTCTCTGTTATCCGGTGGTTACTTCGGGCCAGTATGGCCATCGGGGTTCTTTTGAAGCGCTTTTAGGGAAAGAAGCGCAAAAAGAGCTGCTGGAAACCGTTTCCCTGGAACGGCAGGTGACTCCCCAGGCACCGCCGGTATTTTTATGGCATACCGTGACGGACAACAGCGTACCTGTGGAAAACAGCCTTTTGCTGGCAGAAGCCCTGAGAAAGAGCCAGGTTAATTTTGAACTTCATATCTATCCTTCCGGCGGCCATGGCTTGTCTTTGGCTTCGGAGGAGACGGGCGGGGAAAAGGAGTATCTGATTGAACCCTGTTGTCAAAGCTGGATTTCTCTGGTACAATCTTGGATTGAGAACCGAAGCTGGAAATGAAGGAGGATAAACCTTTGATTGACAAGAACGAAGAAATTAAAAAGCGGAGGACTTTTGCCATAATTTCCCATCCGGATGCCGGGAAGACGACGCTGACGGAGAAATTTCTGTTGTATGGAGGCGCTATCAATCTGGCCGGAACGGTAAAAGGCCGCAAAGCAGCGAAATATGCCGTATCGGATTGGATGGAAATCGAGAAAGAGAGGGGGATTTCCGTCACCTCTTCGGTAATGCAGTTTGAGTATGGCGGATTCTGTATCAATATTTTGGATACTCCGGGGCATCAGGATTTTTCGGAGGATACTTACCGGACATTGATGGCGGCGGACAGCGCGGTTATGGTCATCGACGGCTCAAAAGGTGTGGAGGCGCAGACGATCAAACTGTTTAAAGTATGCGTGATGCGGGGGATCCCGATTTTTACTTTTATTAACAAGATGGACCGGGAGGCCAGAGATCCTTTCGAATTGATGGACGAGATTGAACAGGTGCTTGGTATCCGCACTTGTCCGGTCAATTGGCCGATTGGCTGCGGAAAGAACTTTAAAGGCGTATACGACCGGAATACGAGGAAGATTACTACCTTTGCGGCAGCTATGGGCGGTCAGAAGGAAGTGGATTCGAAAACGTTTGGCTTGGGGGAGGAAAATGCCAAAGAAGCCGTGGGGGTATCGAATTACCAACAGCTTTTGGAGGAGATTGAGCTGCTGGATGGGGCCAGTGACGAGTTTGACCAGGAAAGGGTCAGCCGTGGCAATTTATCGCCGGTATTTTTTGGTTCAGCACTGACGAATTTCGGCGTGGAGACGTTTTTGCAGCATTTTCTTGAGATGACAACCTCGCCCTTGCCCAGGAAGACCCTTACCGGGGAGATAGATCCGTTTACGGAAGATTTTTCCGCGTTTGTGTTTAAAATCCAGGCGAATATGAATAAGGCCCATCGGGACAGGATTGCTTTTATGCGTATCGTATCGGGTAAATTTGAGGCAGGTATGGAGGTCAATCATGTACAGGGCGGAAAGAAGCTGCGTCTGTCCCAGCCGCAGCAGATGATGGCCCAGGACCGGAAAATCGTAGAGGAAGCTTTTGCCGGCGATATTATCGGGGTGTTTGATCCGGGGATTTTTTCTATCGGAGATACGTTGTGCCTGTCCAATGAAAAGTTTGCTTTTGAGGGGATACCCACCTTTGCGCCGGAACATTTTGCCCGGGTGAGGCAGTTGGATACCATGAAGCGGAAACAATTTTTAAAAGGAGTCAGCCAGATCGCTCAGGAAGGCGCTATTCAAATTTTTCAGGAATATAATACCGGCATGGAAGAGATAATTGTAGGTGTGGTGGGCGAGCTGCAGTTCGAAGTCCTGACTTACCGGCTGAAAAATGAATATAACGTGGAGGTAAAGCTGGAGCGGCTGCCCTATGAATATATCCGCTGGATAGAGAATAAAGAGGAGATTGACCCGGCTAAAATCCAGGGAACATCGGATATGAAACGGATTAAGGATTTGAAGGATAATCCGCTTTTGCTGTTCGTCAACAGTTGGAGTATCGGTATGGTGCAGGAGAGGAATCCGGGGCTTGTGCTGAGCGATTTCGGAAAGGGCTGATAAGCACAAAGGGAAAGGAGAAGACACATATGGGAAACGAAGGGAATAGGACGGGAACGATTGAGAGGAAACAGCAGATCAGCGCATATATTGATAGCCACAGAGAAGAGATGATCGAGGATATCTGCAGGCTTTGCCGCATTAACAGTGAGCGGACGGACAGGAAAGAGGGTGCGCCATTTGGAGAGGGGGCGGCCAGGTGCCTGGAGACTGCTTTGGATATAGCCAAGGGGTATGGATTTGCTGTAAAGAATTATGATTATTATGCAGGATGTGCGGATATGGATGGCAGCCTGCCGCAAAATCTCGATATCCTGGCCCATTTGGATGTAGTGCCTGCGGGGGAAGGATGGAAGGTGACGGAGCCGTTTGCCCCACGGGTAAAGGACGGCCGGCTTTATGGAAGAGGGACTGCCGATGACAAAGGGCCGGCCATAGCGGCTTTGTATGCGATGAGGGCGGTCAAGGAACTGGGGATTCCCCTGCAGAAAAACGTACGGCTGATTTTAGGGACAGATGAGGAATGCGGCAGTTCTGACATTGACTATTATTACGGCAAAGAACAGCCGGCGCCGATGACCTTTTCTCCCGATGCGTCGTACCCGGTGGTAAATGTAGAAAAAGGCGGCCTTAACGGTCATTTTACGGCCGAGTTCATCCCTTCCGGCAAGCTGCCGCGGTTGGTAAGCCTGCAGGCAGGGACAAAGATTAATGTTGTTCCCGGCAAAGCGGAAGCGGTTGTGGAGGGGATGGAGCAGTCTTTGCTGGGGCAAAAGGCTAAAGAAGCAGAACAAGAAACAGGTATCCGGTTTTTGCTGGAACAGAAAGGGGAGTTTTGCAGCGTTACGGCTGTGGGAACCAGCGCCCATGCTTCCAAGCCGGAGGATGGCAACAATGCCATAACGGGCCTCCTGTCTTTGCTGGTCCGTCTGCCGTTTGCTCCCTGTGAACAGATCGAAAGGCTTAAGGGGGCCGTTGCTTTATTCCCTCATGGCGACGTTAATGGCACTGCGTTGGGGGTCGATATGGAAGATGAGGTGTCCGGGCGCATAACCGTAGCTTTTTCCATGCTGAAGGTGGATGAACGCGGGATGGACGGGCAGTTTGACAGCCGTGTGCCGGTATGCGGAAATAAAGATAATGTGCTGGCGGTGGCCAAGGAAAAAATGGCCGGTTGTGGATTTGCGCTGCTCAACGATTCCATGCGCCCGCCGCACCATGTGCCGGCGGATTCCGATTTTGTCCGCACGCTGCTGAAAGCTTACGAAACCTATACCGGAAGAGAGGGAAAATGCCTGTCTATGGGGGGCGCGACTTATGTTCATAATCTGGAAAACGGCGTGGCTTTTGGAGCGGCGATGCCGGAGACAGATAATAAGATGCACGGTGCAGATGAATTTGCGGTTATTGACGAGCTGCTGACCAGCGCGAAGATTTTTGCCCAGGTAATTGCGGATTTATGCGGCTGAACGGATTTCGGACAATGAACACATTATTCCGGGTCATACTAGATAGGAAGGGGAGGAAAGATGACGCTAAAAGAACAGTTGTATGTCTGTACCTTGGCCAGATGCAAGACAATAACCAAGGCATCCGAAGAGCTTTTTATCAGCCAGCCGGCTCTTAGCGTCTATATCAGCAGTCTGGAAAAATACTTGAAGGTGAAACTTTTCGTGCGGACAGGCAAGGAATTTGTGCTGACCCGTGCGGGTGAGGAGTATGTTAAGCGGGCTTTAAAAATGCTGGAGATGAAAGACGAATTCGATCAGATCATCAAAGAGCTTAATTGCAGCTATACTCACCAATTGCGAGTAGGGATCCAGCATCGGAGGGCCGTAGGGCTGATACCTCCCATCGTGCCTGTTTTTATGAACGAATATCCTCAGGTGGAGCTGATTATCCGCGAAGGAATTCATGCCGAATTGGTGGAAATGTATGAAAAACATGAGATCGATTTGTTTGTGGGCGTTTTTAAAGATGAGCTGTCCAATGCCCGGTATACGACGATTGCCAACGATCATGTACTGATCGTATTGCCGTCAAATCACCCGGCCAACAAATTTTGCTATTCCATAGAAGGCGGGAAGAGTCAAATCAGGCATTTGGATCTGTGCCATCTCAATCAGGAAAACTTTATTCTTCCCACAAAAGAGCAAAGCCTGAGAATGTCCATTGACCGGATTATGGAACAGCAGCAGGTTGTTCCCGGAAAAATCATGGAATTGTCTTATTTTGAAACGATAATGGCTCTAATCGAACAAGGGGTAGGGATTGGGTTCAATCGGGAGAGTTATCTGGATTCGATGATTAAGACCCAAAATCTGTGTTATTACCGGATAGGAAACCATTCGTATACATCCAGGATTGTCGTTGCCCATCGGAAAGAAGAGTATCCGGATCATGTGAAGCGGTTTGAAGAGCTGATAGCTTTTCAGGCCAGGAAGCAAATGCCGGAAGATTCGCTGCCTTAGTCACCATATTATTGAAGAAGATGGATGTATCATGTATCTTGTCTGACATATGATGATAATTCGAACGGATATTTTTGGTTCCTGCAATATAACTTATCAGAATTTGCGAAGCAAATTTTGATAAAAGGCACAGCTATTCGTGCCGTAAATCCGATTACAGGGTTCGCGAAGCGGTTCCTGTAATATGGCAATATTTCTATATGTAAAGATGCTTGAGTCAAAAAGAGTTCATAAATCTGCATATTTTTTTGTGGAAAACGGCTGTTTTTTTGATACTTTTTGCCTACGGAATACTGGCGTTCTATAAAAAATGATTAACATGCCTTAGCTTTTTTAAAATAGACAAATAACTCCCAATATTTTATAATTTGTTTATAAAATTTTAAGGAGGATATTATTGTGAGCGAAAAACCCAAAAAGGCATTTAAGATGCCCCACACCTTTGTTATCATAATCAGCATTGTTTTGCTGGCGACTTTGATGACATGGATTATCCCGGCGGGTCAGTATGAGCGGATTGAAAATGCCCAGGGAATTAAGGTTATTGATCCCGCTCAATTTAATTTTATTGAGCGGACTCCGGTAAACCCGTTTAAGATTCCCCTGTACATTGTCAACGCTATCTGCAGCCGGATTGCCCTTATGCTGGTTATTTTATTTTCCGGCGGCGCTTTTGACATGATTACAAAATCGGGTTCTTTGCAGGCTGCGGTAGCCAAAGTGGCTAAGGTATTTCAGGACAGGCTGTATATCTTCATCCCTATTATGACTACGGTTTTTGCCCTGATCTGTACAACACAAGGGGTGAACCAATTTATCGCCTTTGCGCCAGTTACGGTGATGATTACTCTGGCTATGGGCCTGGATTCCCTTACGGGGGCGGCGATTATCTTGTTGGGCGGCGCCGTGGGATTTGCTACGGGTACGTTAAATCCCAGTACAACCGTAGTAGCCCAGGAGATAGCGGAGCTGCCTATCTATTCCGGCATTCAGTATCGTGCCGTTTGCTTTGTCGTATTTTTGATTGTGACCAATATCTATTTGGTACGCTATGCCATGAAGATTAAAAAAGATCCGGAGGCCAGCCCGATGTATGAACTGGATGCCCAAAATGAGCAGAAAAAGCTGGATATTGATTCTTTTGGCAGTCTGACCGGGCGGAAGGTTTTGATTGTGGCGGCTTTGATCGTGGCTATGGGGGCTATGGTATTCGGTTGTGTGAAATTGGATTGGGATATGGAAGAGATGGCGGCCGTGTTCATCGGCCTGGCTGTAGTGGTGGGTATTATCGATGGCAAGACGCCTTCCCAGATGTCTGTGATTTTTGTGGATGGCTGTAAGAAAATGATAACGGCAGCGTTGATTATCGGCTTGGCGACGGCTATTGCCAATGTTATGTCGGCAGGAAAAATCGTGGATACCGTGGTTTACGGTCTGGCTCAGGTGCTTAACCATACGCCTAAGTTCCTTTTGGCGCCTGCCATGTATGTGGCCAATACGCTGATCAACCTTGTACTGGTATCAGGCAGCGGACAGGCAGCGGCGGTTATGCCGATTATGGTTCCGTTGTCGGATTTGCTGGGAGTCACCAGACAGACGGGCGTGCTGGCATATAACTTCGGCGACGGCTTCTGCAATTATATCCTGCCTCACTCCACGGCGCTTATGGGGATTATCAGCGCGGTCAACATTCCTTATGACCGTTGGATGAAATTTATGTGGAAATTGTTCCTGATTTGGGGAGCGGTTTCTTGTGTAATGGTATTTATCGCGCAGATGATGAATTACGGTCCGATGTAAAGGAGGGGAAGAGATGAAAGAGCGGCTTTTTGCTTTGATTGATGAGAAAAAAGAGCGTTTATGGGAAATGGCTGATTTCATTTTTGATCATCCTGAGTATAAAGGAAAGGAATATCAGGCGGTAGGACTGCTGACCGGATATCTGGAAGAAAACGGTTTTCAGGTAGAGCAGGGGCTGGCCGGGTTTGAGACAGCTTTCCGAGGCGTATACAGGCACGGAGAAGGGGGGCCGGTTATCGGAATTCTCTGCGAATACGACGCGTTGGAAGGATTAGGCCATGGCTGCGGCCATCATATGCAGGGGCCGTCCTGCCTGGGGGCGGCTGTGGCACTGTCCCGGATGGAGACGGACAAGCCCTTTACTCTGGTGGTATACGGGACTCCCGCAGAAGAAACTCTGAGCGCGAAATGTGCTATGGTAGAACAGGGATGTTTTAAAGAGCTGGATGTCGCCTTTATGATGCACGGAGGGCCGAATACCTGTACGGATGTAAAATGTATGGCTTCGGATGTTTATCATGTGATTTTTCACGGGAAACGGGCGCATGCGGCGCTTGCTCCGGATAAAGGGAGAAGCGCCCTGGACGGCCTTTTGGTCGCTTTTCAGGGGGTGGAATTTATGAGGGAGCATGTGCCGGATGACGTGAGGATGCACTATACCATTTCTCAGCTTCCCGGCCCGGCCAACATAGTTCCGTCAAAAGCCTGCGGGACCTTTTACCTTCGTTCTTTTTCCAAAAAGACACTGGATGATTTGAGCGGATGGTTTGAAAATATTGTCAAGGGAGCTGCCCTGATTGGCGATGTCTCTTATGAAATTCAGAAGGAAAAGCAGTTATTTAATAAAATCCCGGTGCTTTTATTGAATCAGCTTCTCATGGATAACGCCCGTTTGGCGGGAGCGCCGCAGTTGGCGCCTCCAAGGGAAAAGACTGGTTCTACCGATTTTGGGAACGTCATGTATCACATTCCCGGCTCCTGTATCCGTGTGGCGTTTGTGCCGGAGGGCACGTCTTCTCATTCGGCAGAGTTTGTGGAGGCGGGGAAAACCCAGGCGGCGCATGATTGTGTGATTTACGGCGCCAAAGCGATTGCGGGCGCATCCTGGGATCTGATTGTCCAGGATGGCCTGATGGAGCAGGTAAAGGAAGAATTTGCCGAGAATAAGAAAAAGCACGCGTGAAGAACTGAGGGAACATACGTAAAAGGAAAAGGCAGGGGCATGGTTCCTGCTTTTTCTGTGCACAGGCCCGCATAAGGAAGTTTGCTGCTGGTGCAGCATACGGGCCGTGCGGCGAGAAGGGGAAGATGGCTCTTCCCTGATCGATTTTTTTCCATTAGGAAATCTGTCCTATGGAATAAAAAGCCCTCCGGGCAGGAGTGCATATGATAACGGATATTATTTTTGGAAGGAGAAGAAAGAAGATGGATAAAAGATTCATGGTGATAGAACGGGCAAAAGATCTGTCCTATGATTTTGCCGGGGCATTTTTGCAGGCATTGGGGATATGGTGTTTTATTGAGCCGTGCCGGATTGCTCCGGGAGGTGTTTCCGGTATGGCGCTGCTGATAAACCATCTGGTTAATGTGCCTGTAGGTATAATGACCCTGGCTTTGAATATTCCTCTTTTAATCAGTTCCTACCTTATGCTGGATCGAAAAATGACATTTAAAACAATCCAGACCGTGCTGATTATGTCGCTGGTGCTGGATGGGCTGGTGACCCCTTTCTTCCCCCAATATATAGGCGACAGGCTTATTTCTTCGGCATTTGGCGGGATTTTGGCAGGTGTGGGCATGGCATTGATTTTTATGAGGGATTCCACAACCGGAGGCGGAGATATTATGGCCAAGCTTTTACAGAAAAAATTCCCTTATATGCACACCGGGTATGCGCTGATGCTTACGGATATGGTGGTAATCGGGACGTCCATCCTGGTTTTTAAAGATTTGGAGTCGGCCCTTTATGGTTTGATTTCCATGGTGGCATGTACGCAGACGATTGACGCGATTTTATACGGAATGAATAAAGGAACCATGGTGATGATCCATTCGGCCAAAAACCGTATGATTGCCGACGACATTATGGAGCAGTTGGGCAGAGGAACTACTTTTTTTAAAAGTATCGGTGGGTTCAGCAAAAAGGACAGTGAAACACTAATCTGTATTGTAGACCGGAAGCAATTTTATCTGGTAAAGGAAATTATCAATAATCATGACCCGGAAGCTTTTGTGGTGGTGGCGGAGACAAAGGAAACTTATGGGGAAGGTTTTTTGCGTATGAGGTGAGTTGCCCGGTCGGTGCTAAACAAGCGCCACTGACGCTTAGAACCCGCAAGCGATTTTAAATGGCGGTTTGAGTTGCTGTTCGCTGGGTACCAGTGAAACGTAACGAACGCATGCGAACAGCAACAAGATTCCCGGACTTGGATTGAAAAGCCGGAAAATTTATAGTATACTATGATAAACGATGATAACGGACAGCCAGGAGGCAGACTATGACCGGCAGTTTATGCAGAGGTGCTTTTGGAAGCAAAGAAGAGGCCAGGGCTGATATCCTCTGGCGGATACAGCGCTACAGAGAGGGCTTAAAGCAGTACAGAAGCCCTCTTTATAATGAGACTCAGGTGCGGGTGGATTTTATCAACCCTTTTTTCCGGGCGCTCGGCTGGGATGTGGATAATTCTGCCGGATTGCCGCAGCATTTTCGCGAGGTAACTCATGAAGCGGTGGTGTCGGTGGAGGAAAACGGCAGGAGAAGGACCAAAAAGCCGGATTATTCGTTTAGAGTCGGTACGGAGACGTTGTTCTATTTGGAAGCAAAAAAACCGTATGTGGATATTACCTCCGATCCGGCCCCGGCTTTTCAGCTTCGCCGTTATGGGTGGAGCGGCAATTTGAAAATATCGGTATTGACAAATTATCATGATCTTTATCTGTATGATTGTACGGTTCGTCCGATGGAGTATGACGACGTAGGAACGGCGTTGATCGCACATTATACTTATGAAGAATACGGAGAAAAATTTGACGAGATTTATTCTCTGCTATCGAAGGAAGCCGTGCTGTCCGGGGAGTTTGAACAGCGGTTTTTGCATGTGCAGGGCGCGTTTAAAAGGGAGCCTTTTGACGAATATTTCCTCAGGCAGATTCAGGAATGGAGGATTTTGCTGGGGGAGGATATTGCGGCGGCAAATCCCCGGATTGACGAGGCAACGCTGAATATATGTGTGCAGAGGATTATCAACCGGATTATTTTTTTGCGTATTTGCGAGGACAGGAGTTTTGAACATTACGAAACATTGAAGGAAATTGACAGTTATGAGGAGCTGAAAGCTTTATTTGCCATAGCGGATAAAAAGTATGATTCGGGTTTGTTCGGGCTCTTGGAAGAGGATTCCCTGAGTTTGTCTGATCATGTGCTGATTGAGATTTTCCGAAGCCTTTATTATCCCAGTAATTCTTATGAATTCAGTGTGGTTGATCCTTATATTATCGGACAGATTTATGAGTTGTTTCTCGAAGAAAAGCTGGTTATCGAACCGGGAGGAAAGATTGCCTGCGAAAGAAAACAGGAAGTCGTGGATTCTCAGGGAGTCGTGAATACGCCTAAAAACGTGACGGATATTATTGTAGAACAGACACTGGTTTTGCTGTATAGAGGGAAGACGATCGAGGAGGTAAAAGATTATCGCATTGCGGATATTTGCTGTGGTTCCGGAAATTTTCTTTTATCGGCATATGAATATATCATGAATTTTTATCTGGAAAAATTTATCACAGATGAGAAGGAAGAGGCTCTGGAGCAGGGGAAGATTTACCAGATTCCCGGCGGCAGCCAATATGGTCTTTCCTATGCTGTGCGCAGAGAGATTTTGACCAACAATATCTGGGGGACGGATATTGATCCGCTGGCGGTCGAAGTGACAAAATTCAGTTTGTTTTTAAAGGCTTTGGAAGGGGCAACCGCCGGGGAGCTTGATACATTTTCCGGCAGCAATACCGCCAAAGTGCTGCCTGATCTTGAACGGAATATTAAGAATGGCAACAGCCTGGTAGACACATCATATGCCCATTTTGACCAGGGGGTTTATCGGAACTTAGAGAAACTCGGCCGTATCCGGATGTTCGATTGGAAGTACGAATTCGGCGGTCATGGATTCGATGCGGTTATCGGGAATCCGCCGTATATACGTGTGCAAAATATGGTCCATTATTCTCCGGAAGAGTATTCTTTTTATAAAAGTGAGTACGCCGAATATCAGACGGCATCTTCCGATTTGCTGGATAAATATTATCTGTTTATGGAAAAGGGACTTTCTCTGCTCAATCCCAAAGGCTTTTTGGGATATATTGTGCCTCACAAATTTATGACTATCCGCTCGGGTGAAGGTCTGAGAAGACTCTTGTCTGACAAGAAGAGCGTCAGGAAAATTATCCATTTCGGTACGATTCAGGTATTCAAAGCCAGAAGTACCTATACCTGTATCCTAATTTTGGGAAAAGCGCCGACGGATAGTTTTTCCATCGGATTTGTCCAGGACTGGAACAGGTTTTTGTTTGAGCATGATCTGGAATGCAGCACATATCCGGCGGATTTTATCGGTGCGCCGCCATGGATTTTCCTGCCTCAGTCCATAGATAAAAAGCTGGTGGATTTGGAGGATTCCTGCTCGGAATTGGAGCAGTTGGCGGATATATTTGTGGGAGTACAGACCAGCGCCGATAAGCTATATATTATCCAGGAAAACCAGGAAGATGAGCAGTATATTTATTTTACGGACAAGGATAATAATGCCCGGAAAATTGAAAAGGGCATACTGCGAAAGAGCGTTTATGATGCCAGGCTGACCAGGTATGAGCCGATAGAGGCCAACAGTTATATTATTTATCCGTATCGGGAGATAAAGGGGAAGCCGGTACTTTACCCATTGTCGGAAATGGAGGAGAAGTATCCTTTTGCGTGGGAATATCTGTGTAGCTATAAGGCCGAGCTGGAAAGGCGGAATATGCCGGGGCGGAATGAAGAAAACTGGTATGCTTATGGACGGAGCCAGAGCATAAAACGTTTCATGAAGGGGGAGCATTTGATTTGGCCGGTGTTGTCATTGGCGGCGAATTATGTTTATGATCGGGAAATGGTGGTATTTACCGGCGGGGGAAATGGCCCGTTTTATGGACTGGAGCTGAAAAAAGATGTCAGGGAGTCGATTTTTTACGTGCAGGCTGTTTTGAATCACTGGCTTTTGGAGACGTTGGTGAAAAGCAGGGCAAGCACTTTCAGAGGAGGTTATTATTCTCATGGCAAGCAATTTATTGCCAAATTGCCCATCTATCGTATTGATTTTTCCAATCGGGAGCAGGTCAGGCTGCATGACGAGATTGTGGAAAAGGTTCATATCCTGGAAAATTTGTCTCTTCAGAGGCGGATGGCAGGAAATCATGCCCAGGCTGGTTTGTTCGCCCGTTCAGTTCAGGCGGTTGAACAGGAACTGAATGCGGTTATTGACCGGCTTTATGGAGTACAAGATATAAGGGAAGGGCAGCGGTAAAAGCAAAGGATAATCAGGGAAACGCAAAAAAGCTCGGAAGGACAGAGGAAAAATATGAAAGCAGCGGATGGTTATAATAAATTGAGGGGCGGCTATTATACTCCCGTGGATATTGCGCGGTTTATTGTCGATTGGGCCGTTCGGTCCGGTGAGGAACAAATTTTAGAGCCAAGCTGCGGGGACGGAAGTTTCCTTGGGGCAATCAGGGGAAAACTGCAGGCGGCCGGCAGAAAGGCGGAACAAATCCGCAGCCAGGTGATGGGGATAGAGCTGGATAAAGATGAGGCCGCTAAAGCAGCCGCCTGGGAAACTACCGTGGTCAATGAAGACTTTTTTACTTACTATAAATCCGACATTGAGGGAAAGAAAAAATTTGATGTCATTGTCGGTAATCCTCCTTTTATCCGTTATCAGAATTTTAATGAAGAATACCGGACAATCGCGTTTGCCCTTTTGAAAGAGCATGGTTTCCATCCCAACAGATTGACGAATATCTGGCTGCCTTTTCTTGTCCTTTCCGCCAAGGCGCTAAAGGAAAACGGCAGGATCGGCATGGTCATCCCGGCGGAATTGTTTCAGGTGGATTATGCGGCGGAGGCCCGTCTGTTCTTAAGCGAATATTTTGAGAGCCTGACCCTGATTACGTTTAAGCGGTTGATTTTTGAGGATATTCAGCAGGAAGTGGTGCTTTTGTTAGGGGAAAAATCTTACGGACGGAAGGGTATCCGGGTGGTTGAACTGGAAAGTTTGGAAGAGCTGGCAAACCGGGGCCTTTCCTGCCTTATGGATGCGGAAGTGAAGGTGTTGGATCATAGCCGGGAAAAGTGGGTGAAGTATTATCTGACCAATGAAGAGCTTAAGCTGCTGAACAGGCTGAATCATGACGAACGGATTACCGGCGTGGAAGAGCTTTACGAGGTGAATGTGGGCCTGGTCAGCGGGGAGAATGATTTTTTCCTGACGAATAAGGATACCGTATGCCGTTATGGCCTGGAAGCGGATACCACGCCGGTAATCAGCCGTGCGGAGCAGGTCCGGGGCATCCTCCTTATGGAGGAGGACTATGTGAATCTGGCCAATATGGGAAAGCGGGTTTATATTTTTACTCCCGGTAATGAACCGCTTGAGCAGCTCAGCGAGAGCGCCAGGAGATATATCGAGTGGGGGGAAGGGCAGGGATTTGACAAAAATTATAAATGCCGGGTGCGGAAACGGTGGTACCATGTCCCTCAGTCCTGGCAGGCCGACGCTTTTTTAATCCGGCAGGCGAACTTGTATCCCAAGATGATTGTCAATTGTGCGGGAGCATTGGTGACTGACACGCTGCATAAAGTCCGTTTTCGGGAAGGAGTGGACGGAAAAGCGGTGGCAAGCGCTTTTTTAAACAGTTATACCCTGGCGCTGAGTGAAACCTTGGGGCGCAGTTATGGCGGTGGGGTATTGACTTTCGAGCCGGGGGAGATGCGCAGGATGCGTATACCCATGGCCGGCGCCTCCCGGCTTGAGCCGGAGAAAATCGACGGGCTTCAGCGGCAGGGAAAGTATGAGGAGATTCTTGATTATACCGATTCCGTTTTGCTGCTGGAGGGTCTGGGGCTAAGCCGGGAGGAAGCGGGAATGCTGCGCCGGATCTGGGAAAAAATGAGAAACCGGCGCCTGAGCCGTAAAAAATAGCGTTTTGTTCAGGTGAAGTTTTTTACAATGGTAATATATTCCCTGGCATGATAGGGAAGATAGCTGCCGCGGCGGAAGGCAGCTACAAAATCCACAGTGGTGCAAGGATGGCCGACAGAAAAACAGGCGATGTCATTTTTGACCATACGGATATGTTTTAAATGGGTTTCTGTCACAAAACAACAGCCATATCCGCTTGCAGCCAGCATAACGGCTGCGGGGATATTGCTGCTTTGAAGTTTGATTTGAGGGGCAAAACCGTATTCTTTAAAAAGCTGGTCTACCGTCTGGCGGGTCCGCTGCCCGGGAATCTGCATGAGGAATGCTTCATCGGCGAGGAGCTGCAGATCCATCCAGGGGTATTTACATTCCTCCCGGGGCACGCCGAGCCCGGCAAGCGGATGACGGCCGGGCATGACCAGGAGCACTTCTTCATGGCTGATAATTTCATAGTCGATATCTGGGCTTTTGACTGGAAGGTTAAAAAATGCCAGGTCAGCCTCCCCATTTAAAATCATGCCTTCCAGCAGGCTGGAATGTTCCTCAAGGATATCAAGATTTACATTTGGATATCTTTGGTGGAAAACAGGAAGCGTACAGGGAAGCATATAGGTTCCGCGCATAGTAGGGAAGGCGATTTTTAGGGAACCATGATTGTTCCGTATGATATCGTTCATTTCTTGATCCAATTCTTTTTTCAAATTTAAAATTTCTGTGGCTTTCGCCACATACCGTTCCCCGGCATAAGTCAGGATAAAGCGGTGTCCCAATTTCCGAAATAATTTCTGCCCCAATGTTTTTTCCAGATTTTGAAGAAATTTCGTTAAAGTTGGCTGCGTGAGGTATAAGGAATCCGCAGCCTTTGTGATATTCTGATATTTGGCTATTGCCAGCACATAGGATAAGTCTTTAAAATCCATGGCAGTCACCTCATATAGTAAGATTCCTTAAGTGTACAATAAAAAATAAAAAAAATCTATAGTTTAAATAAAAATAATGAATTTCATTTCTGCCATTGTCTGTGTTATGATAAAACCATCAAAAAAAGAAACCCAATGCCGGTATTGGAGCAGGAAATCAGCGGTTTGGCCAACTGCTATTCCCCAAATTTTAATCAACGTTTTCATCAGCGATATGAGGAGGAATATTTCATGGAAAGCAAAAACCAGAATTTTTATAAGCTCCCGGTTACGATTATGCGTGGCGGAACCAGCAAGGGTGTATATATGTTAAAAGAGGATCTCCCTGAAGACCAGGGGAAATGGGAATCTCTGCTGTTAAGAATGATGGGGAGCCCGGACAAGAAACAGATTGACGGGCTTGGCGGTTCACAGTCCGTGACCAGCAAGGTTGCCATCGTCAGCCGTTCGTCCCGCCCGGATGCGGATGTGGATTATACATTTGCCCAGGTGTCGGTAGATAAACCATTAGTCAGCTATAAAGGGAATTGCGGGAATATTTCCTCGGGAGTCGGGCCTTTTGCCATAGAAAAAGGGCTGGTAGAAGCAAAGGAAGGAAAGACTACGGTCAGGATTTACAATACCAATACAGATAAAATAATCGCTGCAGAAGTAAATACCGCAGATGGGGAAGTAGTATATGATGGGGATTTTTGTATTGCCGGGGTGCCGGGGACGGCATCGCCGATACGCCTGAAATTTGTAGATCCGGCAGGGACTTTGGGAAAGGGCCTCCTGCCGACCGGAAATGCCGTCGATATTTTGGAGATCCCCGGTTTTGGCCCGGTTCAGGCGTCGATTATCGATGCGGCCAACCCCCTGGTCTTTGTAAGGGCAAAAGACTTAGGGCTGACCGGCTTAGAACTGCCGGATGATTTGAATGCAAATCAGGAAAAATTGTCCCTCTTGGAAGCAGTAAGAGGTATGGCGGCGGTGAAACTCGGATTGATTGAGGATTATACCCGCTCCGCATGGGAAACGCCGGGAATCCCCAAAATGACTTTTGTCTCGGAGGCGGAAGATTATATGACCTCTGACGGACGGGAACTCAAAAAAGAGAGCATAGATTTGCTGTCGAGGATGATGTCCATGCAGAAAGCGCATCCCAGTTATGCGATGACAGGGGCTATGTGTACGGCAGCGGCGGCGGTGGTTCCGGGAAGCATTGTCAACCAGGTTCTGGCAGAAGATGTAGATACGGGCTTCATCCATATCGGCCATCCCGGCGGAGTGCTTGAGTGTGGCGTTGATTACCAGGAAAATGGCGGAATGCCGCTTATCGAAGATACTTTTGGTTTCCGTACGGCAAACCTTTTGCTGGAAGGAAACGCAAAAATCCGGTGGAAATGATTTTGGATGTTTTTAGGGTTGCGGGACAACATTTATTTTATATACAGGAGGATAAGGTTATGAACCTTGCTATACTATCGTTGATTGTGCTGGCTATTGTGGTCGCTATCGGTTTTATCAAAAAAGTAAACCTTGGTTTCCTTTCCCTTGGCGTAGCTTTTCTTTTGGGAACGGCAGGAGGCATGACGGCAAAAGAGATTACTGCCGGATTCAGCAGCTCCATGTTTGTTACTTTGGTTGGCGTAACTTTTCTGTTTGGCATGGCGTCCAACAACGGGACATTGGATCTCTTTTCCAAAAAAATTGTAGCGCTGGTCGGCAAACATACGATTTTGATACCGATTTTGATGTTCTTTCTTTCTGCATTTATTTCTGCTATCGGCCCAGGTCATATTGCAGCAGGGATTTTGATGACGACTTTTGCCATGTATCTTGCCTTTGAAATGGACATTAACCCCATGGCAACGGCACTTTATGCGAAACTCGGGGCCAATGCAGGCTGTGCTTCGGTGCTTTCCCTGACGGGGATTTTGGCGAGAAACTTGTCGGAACCACTTGGCTACAGCGGTTTCGGGCTGCACCTGTTCTTATCTACTTTAGTGTCCGGATTTTTGTTTACACTTGTTGTATATGTCCTTTATAAAGGTTATCGGGTTAAAGCGGACAACCGGCTGAAATTTTCGGATATCCCCAAATTTAACCGCGACCAGCTTTTTACGATTGGTGCAATTATTGTGATGGTGGTTTGTTGTATCGGCTTTAAGCTGGATACAGGATTGTTTGCCTTTGCAGCGGCCGGAGTACTGATTCTGCTGGGCGTTGTGGACGAGAAGAAAGCCATCAAGGGAATTCCCTGGGGAACGCTTGTCTTTATCTGCGGGGTTGGGGCTTTGGTCAATGTAATCGACAATCTTGGGGGAATTACCTTGGTTTCAGACCTGCTGACCGGTATGATGAGCGCCCGTACGGCGACCCCGATTCTTGCGGCAACATCCGGCATCCTTTCCTGGGTCAGTTCGACAACGGGAGTAGTTATGCCGGCGCTCTATCCGATTGCGGCAAGCGTTTGTGAAACATTTGGGGAAGGAGTCCGCTATGTTGAGCTGATTTCTGCGATAACGGCTACATCCTTCGCCGCCGCGATCAGCCCGCTTTCTACGGGAGGCGCGATTATCATGTCTTCATATTCTGCCGCTAGAGAAACTTCGACAGAAGAGTTAAATAAGATGTTCCGGACGCTGTTTCTCTTGTCTGTCGGGAATGTATGCCTGAATGTGCTGCTGTCAGCGTTGGGAGTGTTTAATTTGGGGGGATTGTTTTATTAATAGTAAGAGAAATAGGAAAATCCGACCAAACGCGTTACTGGCGTGTTTTGCTGGATACTTCGTAATAACAGGGTACGGTGCGGACCGTATCCTGTTTTGGCGAACAGGGTGTCTTTGTTGGTCAAATTATCATATCTGGTGGCTTTGTCAGCCCCAAAATCTGAACAGCCATACTTTGCCACAAAGGATGAAACCGAAGGTGAGTTGCTGCGATGTGGCGCTGAAAAACATTGTTGGAGTGATTTGTCCGAAAAGTTAGATATGAAGGGAGTTAGTATGTATCAGGCTATGGAAGATAATTGAAAATTTGTTTTGCCGGATATGCAGTTCATGGCATAAAACAGGTTATTTGTCAAAAACAGAGACAAAAGGCGGTAATTATGGTATACTGTAAAATGACGGAGCAAAGCGGGAATTTTTGCGGAGCTATAGTAAACGACAAATAAATTTGCCGTTTACTATAAGCCCTCCGGGTGATGCGCACGATTTTTGTATAGGAATAATTTTAATGGAGAAAGGTTGGGAGAGAAGATGTTGCAAAGAAAAATGAAAACGAGGATAGGGAGAAGCTTATGGATAATCGGATTGGCGGGAACGATGGCGGCAGGGCTGGCGATGACGAGTTTTGCCGGGGAATGGCGGCAGAACAGCGTTGGCCGCTGGTGGCAGAACGATGACGGGACTTATCTTCCGTCAGAGTCCTGGCAATGGCTGGACGACAACCGGGACGGGGTGGCGGAGTGCTATTATACCAGGCCGGACGGCTATGTGGCAGCCAATACAGAGATAGACGGCTATCAAGTCAACGCCAGCGGGGCATGGGTGGTAGACGGCGTGGTACAGCAGAAAGCGATAGCTGTTGAGGCAGCACAGGAGAATAAGAAAGCGAAAGAGGCGTACAAGAAAGTGCTGGAAGGCGAAGGCATGGATGGAGGGTCTTTTTGCCTCCTGGATATTAATAAAGACGGGATAGATGAGATGTTGTTTACGATGGATTGGCTGCCAGCCAGGACTACGATTTACGCTTATCAGGATGGGCAGGCGAATGTAGTCGAGCATGTAACGAATGACGCCCGTTATTATGACAGAAAGAAAAAATGGATTATTGCTGGTTATCTCAATAATGGAGTAGAGAACCGCAGCGTCCATTTCCATGACGGGACGAAATGGGTAAATGATCATGCAAGCTGGTATCATGACCATTGGGGGGATCTTCCAAAGGAACCGCTTTCTTATGACGCTTTTTACAGCAAGATGCAGTCAGAACGGCCATGGGTGTATGAAAAGATTACGGATAAGGAAGGAGAGTACCGTTCATATAAAAATTCATGGAAAGAAATGAGTGTTTTCCTTCAAAAATATGGCGGTTTAGGGGGCGTAGAGTATGATGCCCGGGATACAGAAAGTGTGAAGAATACTCCGGAGAACAGACAGGCTTTATTATCATGATTTCGTAGGAGAACTTGTTGTGCGGCCCAGGTAGATAATTTCCCGGCATTGCCGCGTATGCTGGTGGAAAAGATTATAGTATGGGAGGCTTTTATGTATTGCCCGAAATGCAAAAGACAGGTAAAGGACGGCGCGAAATTTTGCCCTGGCTGCGGTACGCCGTTGAAAAAGAATGCAAAGACTAACCGTTTATTTGCCCAAATTGCCGCGGTAACAGCCGGTGGAGTGGTTTTGATCCTGCTTGTGTGCGGAACCATGTTCTGGGTTTCGCGCCACTTGCGGCAGGACGATCCATCTTCTGCGGATATCGTGGAGGAGGAAACAAAAAAATCCGCTTCCAAAGACAAAGGAGAAAGCGGGGGAACGGGCAGGGAAACGGATGGCCAGCCGGAAGAAGGGCCAGAAGATAATAACCGTGAAACGGCGGCTGTTCCCGAAGAAAGTGAAGAAGCGCCGGAGACAATAACCGGATGGCAGATGGCCGGAGGCAAATGGTATTATTATGATGAGCAGGGAAATATGCTGGCAGATACCTGGGTGGGGAATTATTATGTCGGCCAGGATGGGGTTATGCTGGCGAATACGCTTACAGCGGACGGTTATTGGCTGGATGAGGACGGTTTGGCCAGCGAGGACAGAAGAATTTACGGAATTTGTGTGTTCTGTCCGCAGAGCCACCAGATAGAAGGCGATAAGATTGTGATGACAGGCGTAATTTGTGACACGGGGTATGCGCCGCAGGAATACATTGATTCCCTGAAAGTCGGAGATAAAGTTTTGGAGCCGGACGGAGAGGGATGGGGAACGGTGGTAAGAATCAAGACGCCGGAGATGAAAGCTGTTTTTGATGATTATGACCCGGAGGCGGATGGAGGAAATACGGTCAGCATAGAAAACAGGCAAGCGGATTGGCCGGAAGATTATGAGTGTGGTTATGCCCTGCATTCCCAATATATCGTCGGCTATGAATCCGGAAGCATGGAAGTGCCGGTATATCGCCCGATAAAAGAAAATGTGTTGCTAACTGCTGACGGAAATACAGAATTTGTGCCCGCTTGTGGCGAAAATGGATATTGCTATGGCCCTGGTTCCCTGCTGGAATTTGTGGAAATGGCAGAAATGAGGTATGAATGGTATGGATCTGGTGGGTGGTATGGATGCCTGGAGGTTGAATTGGGCGGCAGCCACATTAATCAGGCGAGAGATATTGTACGCAATTATGTAGGGTAGTATAAGCCGATTGATATACCTTGCTGTTTCGCAGCGGGTTGGTTTAGCTTTTGTTGAACCATATGGCATCAAAAATCGGGTGGGCTGCTATAAATACTCATGGGAGAAAAGAAAGGGGAACGTGATGAAAAGAAGTTTATGGACAATCGGATTGGCAGGGGTGATGGCAGCAGGGCTGGCGATGACGAGCTTTGCCGGGGAATGGCGGCAGGACAGCGTCGGTTACTGGTGGCGGAATGATGACGGCAGTTATCCGGCGTCGTCCTGGCAATGGCTGGACGGCAACCGTGACGGGGTGGCGGAGTGCTACTATTTCGGGCCGGACGGCTACATGGCAGCCAATACGGAGATAGACGGTTATCAGGTCAACAGCGACGGAGCCTGGGTGGCAAACGGCGTGGTGCAGAAGAAGACAGAGGCCGGGACGGTTGATAAAACGCAGGAGAATAAGAGGGCGAAAGAGGCTTATAAGAAAGTATTGGAAGGTGAAAATATAAATGGGTATTTTTGTCTTTTAGATATTAATCAGGACGGGGTAGAGGAAATGATATCATCGAGTTGGCAGACTGTTATTTACGCGTACCAGAATGGACAGGTAATGGAAATTGGAACGACAAGGGATGAAGGCCGTATATATGATAAAAAGAATAAACGACTGATCATTAACTATGCCCATTATGGTATAGAAAATCGTATTGCCTATTTTTATGACGGAACACAATGGATAGAAGATTCTGCAAATTGGTACAATGACCACTGGGGGGATTTCAGCAGGCATCTGCTTTCCTATGATGCTTTTTATCAAGAGATGAGAATAGAAAGAGCATCAGTGTATAAGGATATTACGGATAAAGAAAGCGAATACCAATCCTATAAAGATTCATGGGAGGAATGGAATGCTTTTATAGAGAAATATGGGGATTGGGAGGATATAGAACATGATGACCGTGATACGGAAAATGTAGAAAATACTCCGGCAAACAGGGAAGCCTTATTGCGGTGATTTGTGTGGCACGTGATCAGGCTGCCTGGTTGGAATTGATGAAGATGGAATAGTTCAAGGATCATTTGAACTGTTACAACGGAACAGTAACAAATTGCCTTTGGCAATAGGGGAATGGGGAATCCGTTAAAGAAAAACTTGACAAACGGAACAGTTTGGCGTAAAATACGCCCATAGAGTTGAAAATTATATTTTGATGAATATTGTTTTGGCTGCTGTGCTTTAAGCGGCTGAAGAAATGGAGAACGATAATGAGCTACCAGAATAACCTGCAGATGGATATGGCTATGATGAGCGGCATGATGATGTGCATGTGCCGCATGTTCGTATGCTTAAAAAACCGAATATAACTGCAGGGATTGTGAAAAGCCGAAGATAAGCTTGAAGCTGGGTAGAGAGTTGTGTGAATCGTTCGCTAGAGATAGTATAGCTAATCGCAAACCTGTATGGTTTGCGATTTTTTTATAGGAAAGTGCGTCCTATAAAGCAAAAACGCTCTGCGAGGATGCGCATTTTGTTCTTTGTATTGTATTTTTAAGCATAACACCAAAAAGGAGGGATGAGCAATGGCGTCAGAGGAACCAATCATCCGTTTGCGGAATGTAGGAAAGAAGTTTGCGACGGCCAATGGCACGGTGGTGGCTTTGGAGGACATCAATCTGGATATCCAAAAGGGAGAGATATTCGGGATTATCGGCCTGTCGGGAGCGGGCAAGAGTACCTTGGTGCGGTGCATCAATATGCTGGAGACACCTACAGCTGGGGAGGTGATTTTTGAAGGAGAGGATTTGGCTGTACAGAATAACCGGCAAAAGAGGATGGCCAGGCGTTCTATGGGAATGATTTTCCAGCAGTTCAATCTGCTTGCCCAGCGCAATGTGCTGAGGAATGTCTGTTTCCCGCTGGAAATTGCGGGGGTGTCCCGTCAGGAAGGGAAAAAACGGGCGATGGAGCTTTTGGAGCTGGTGGGATTGGCCGACCGGTCAGGGGCTTATCCGGCTCAGCTTTCCGGCGGGCAGAAGCAGCGGGTAGCGATTGCCAGGGCCTTGGCGACTAACCCCAAAGTGATTTTGTGTGATGAGGCTACCAGCGCCTTGGATCCCAACACCACGAAATCAATTTTGGCTCTCTTGAAAGAGATTAATAAAAATCTGGGAGTTACCGTGATTGTGATTACTCATGAAATGTCGGTGATTGAGGCGATTTGCGACCGGGTGGCGATTATTGACCAGAGCCATATTGCGGAGATCGGCACGGTGGCGGAGATTTTCTCCGAGCCGAAGTCGAAAATCGGGCGGCAGCTAATCTTAGGAGATGCCGTCAACCAGGTGAGCTTCAGTGATTCCCGGCAGATCAGGATTATTTTTGACGGACGGGAGTCCACGGAACCGGTGATTTCCAATCTGGTCCTGGCCTGTAAAGTCCCAGTAAACATTATGTATGCGGCTACCAGGGATATCAAGGGAAAGGCCATGGGCCAGATGATTATTCAGCTACCAGAGGATGAGGCGGACGGGCAGCGGGTACTTAATTATCTGAAAACGGTAAAGATACCTTTTGAGGAGGTGGATAAAGATGCAATTTGATGCGGTAACGGCAGAGCTTTTAAAGACGGCAGTATGGGAGACGTTTTATATGGTGGCGTTGTCTTCTTTTCTGGCTTATGTGATTGGGCTTCCCTTGGGAATTATCCTGGTGGTGACCGATAACGGCGGGATTTATCCGATTCCCTGGCTGCAAAAGGCTTTGGGGTTGGTGATCAACCTGCTCCGTTCTGTTCCCTTTTTGATTTTGTTGTTTATCGTGCTGCCTCTTTCCAAAATCGTTATCGGCACACGTATCGGTTCCCCGGCGATCGTGATTCCCCTGACGATTGCGGCGGCGCCTTATATCGCCCGGGTGGTGGAATCTTCTTTTCGGGAGATTGATCCGGGAGTCATTGAGGCGGCTCAGTCTATGGGGGCGTCGGTCTGGCAGATTATCTGGAAAGTCCTTTTGCCGGAGTCGAAGCCGTCGCTTTTGCTGGGCGGTGCGCTGGCGGTGACGACGATACTCAGCTATTCGGCTATGGCTGGTTTTACCGGTGGCGGCGGACTGGGAGCGGTGGCGATTAATTATGGCTATTATCGGTATGAACCGGGCCTTATGTGGATTGCCGTGGTTTTGTTGGTGGTGATGGTGCAGATTATCCAGGAGGCCGGAAACTGGATGTCCAAAAAAGGGGATAAACGGATACGGTAATTATAGTCATAGTTACGAAAAGCATGGGTTCACACTATGGCTAATCACTTCGCTGGTTAGCTATGGGCGGAATATGGATTTATCAGCCGGGAGGCTGTTGGCGAAAAGCCAGATAAATCAAATTTATTTTGAGGAGGAAATGAACTATGAAAAAATCAATTCTTATTACGGTGGCAGCTTTGGCCGCCTTATCGTTGACGGCCTGCGGGGGAGGCAGCAGCGAAACTACGGTTGCGTCTACGGAAGCGGCATCATCCGCGGAAAAGGCGGATGACGGTGAGACGAAGGAAGAAAAAGAGGCAGAGAAGCCGGAAGCGCCGGCAGAGCTGAAAAAGATTGTGGTGGGAGCCAGCCCGGCGCCTCATGCAGAGATTTTAAGGGCGGCTGCGGATGTCCTGGCCGAGAAAGGGTACGAGCTGGATATTAAAGAATATGTGGATTACATTCAGCCGAATCTGGCTTTGGAATCAGGGGATTTGGATGCCAACTATTTCCAGCATTTGCCGTATCTGGAGTCTTTCAATGAGGAAAACAATACTAAACTGGTCTCTGCGGCGGCTATCCATTATGAGCCATTCGGTATTTATGCCGGCAAAACCGCTTCTCTGGACAAGTTGGCGGACGGCGCCAGAGTAGCCGTCCCCAATGATACCACCAATGAAGCCAGGGCTTTGCTGCTTCTGGAGGCCCAGGGGCTGATCAAGCTGAAAGAGGGGGCAGATTTAACCGTAACCAAAAATGATATCGTGGAAAATCCCAAGAACCTGGATTTATATGAAGTAGAGGCTGCGCAGATTCCGCGGGTAGTTGAAGATGTGGATATCGCGGTAATCAACGGGAATTATGCTATTGAAGCAGGATTTAAAGTATCGGAAGCTTTGGCAGCGGAAGATTCCGAGTCGATTGCGGCAACTACTTATGGCAATGTCCTGGCAGTCCGGGAAGGCCACGAGAATGACGAGGCTATTCAGGCGTTGGTTGAAGCATTGACCAGCGATGAAGTGAAAGCTTATATTGAGAGCACCTATGACGGAGCCGTGGTGCCGCTGTTCTGACTGTGAGTGGGAGTGTGTCTGAAAATTCGTTTTGTCAGCTAAAGATGACGGGTGTCCGGCGCGGCGGGTAGGAGGAAAATCTTTCCTACTCGATTGAACAGTTGCCGAGGAATGCGCATAAGATATACCATACGCAAAGGAGGGGGATATCTTATGCGCATTTTTGATTTAAAAAAAAAGAAGTGATCAACATTTGCGATTGTAAAAGACTGGGATTTGTGGGAGACGTGGAATTTGACGAAAAGACCGGCTGCATTACGCATTTGATTATCCCAGGTCCGGGCTGTTGTTTTTGCGGAATATTCGGCAGGGAAAAAGAGTTCGTGATCCCTTTTTGTGATGTGAAGCAAATCGGCGAGGATATTATCCTGGTGGAGGTAAAAAAATTGAAGGACGCGGAAAAAGCTTGTAAGGTAGGCTGAATTGTTACGAAATATGTTTGTTTTCCGGACAGACCGGCAAAAATAAGTTGCAAAAATACATGTGGTAAGGTATAATTTTCCTATATTGTAACTTAACGAACGGCAACGTTAAGGACGTGCCTGGCCAGGGAAGGCAGTACAGGAGAGTCCTTGGAAAATGGGGGGGAGAGACAGTGAAGTGTCCATATTGCAACGAAGAAGATACGAAAGTGATTGATTCCCGGCCTGCAGATGAAAACAGTTCTATTCGCCGCCGGCGTCAGTGCGGAAAATGCGGAAAGCGCTTTACCACATACGAGAAGCTGGAAACTATGCCTTTGATGGTCATTAAAAAGGATTGTTCCCGGGAGGTTTATGACCGGTCCAAGATTGAGGACGGGGTGCTGCGTTCGTGCCATAAGCGTCCGGTATCGACGGAGCAGATTGACCGGATGTTAGATGAAATTGAGAATCTGATTTTCAATATGGAAGCGCGGGAGGTGGAGACTTCCGTAATCGGAGAGTTGGTTATGGAGAAGCTGAAGGAGCTGGACGAAGTGGCTTATGTTCGCTTTGCATCTGTCTATCGTGAATTTAAGGATGTAAATACCTTTATGGAGGAGCTGGGCAAGCTGTTGAAAAAATGATTATTGAACGTTTTTATCCGAAGGAATGGATAGACAGTACCTATGAAATTGACTGGGAAAGCTGGTATGACAAAGGAATTCGGGGAGCGATTTTTGATGTAGACAACACCCTGGTCCCTCATGGGGCGCCGGCGGATAAGCGGGCTAAGGAGCTGTTTGCGCGGTTGCACCGGCTGGGCATGGCAACTTGTCTATTGTCTAACAATAAGCGGGAGCGGGTGGAGCCTTTTGCCAAAGAGGTGGACTCTCTTTATATTGAAAAAGCAGGAAAACCGAAAACCAGGAACTATCGAAAGGCCATGGAGCAGATGCATACCGTTCCGGATACGACGCTGTTTGTCGGGGATCAGTTGTTTACGGATGTTTATGGAGCCAATCGGGCAGGGATATACGCAATATTGGTAAAACCGATCCACCCCAAGGAGGAGATTCAAATTGTGCTGAAGCGGTATCTGGAAGCCGTGGTGCTACATTTTTATGTTACCGTTCGCGGGGCGGGGAAAAACGGATAAAGACAGGCGTCAAGCTTGCTTGTAAGACTGTCTTTATCCGTTTTTCCCCATCGGGCGAACGCCCGATGCTTCTTGTCCGGCAAAGCCGGGCAAGAAGATGCCCCGCGAAGAGCAACATTTTTATCGCCATCAAAAAAAGAGGTTGAAAAAAAAGAGTATTTATTATAGAATAAGATAGATTAAGGGCGAGTATGCAAATTCAAGGAGGAATATCACATGATTTCAGCAGGTGATTTTAGAAACGGCATTACCCTGGAGATTGAAGGCGCAGTATATCAGATTATTGAGTTTCAGCATGTAAAACCGGGGAAAGGTGCAGCTTTTGTAAGAACAAAAATTAAAAATGTCATGACTGGGTCAGTTGTGGAGCGGACATTCCGTCCTACCGAGAAATTCCCGGCAGCCAGGATTGACCGTGTAGATATGCAGTATTTGTACGCAGACGGTGATTTGTTCAATTTTATGAATATGGAGAATTATGAGCAGATCGCATTGGCTCAGGATGTTATCGGGGACGCGCTCAAGTTCGTTAAGGAAAATGAGAGCGTGAAGGTATGTTCTTACAATGGTAAGGTGTTTTCCGTAGAGCCGCCTCTGTTCGTAGAGTTAGAGATTACCAATACCGAGCCGGGATTTAAAGGAGATACTGCCCAGGGCGCGACTAAGCCGGCTACTGTAGAGACAGGAGCGACGGTGTATGTGCCGTTGTTTGTGGATAATGGGGACAAGATTAAGATTGACACCCGTACAGGCGAGTATCTGTCCAGAGCGTGAGAATCGGACAAGATAAAGGAATAGGGGGCTGTCGCAAAATAGAAATTATATTTCTTTTTGCTACAGCCCTTTTGCCATAAAGAGGAGAAAATAAAAGAGGACAAATTATGGAAGCAAACGGAAATATTGCCTTGATTGGCTTTATGGGGGCGGGGAAAAGCACCGTATCCCATTATTTAAGAGACAAGCTGGGTATGGATGAAGTGGAAACGGACGAAATGATTGTCGAGGCGGAGGGTATGGCGATTACCGAAATTTTTGATCGGTATAAAGAGCCGTACTTTCGGGACTGTGAAAGCAGGGCGGTCAAG
Source organism: uncultured bacterium (assembly GCA_947383005.1). Lineage (GTDB taxonomy): Bacteria > Bacillota > Clostridia > Lachnospirales > Lachnospiraceae > Brotaphodocola. The sequence goes on from CANDBT010000030.1 coordinate 44,982, forward strand.
GCGCTGCAACATCGCAGCCGTGTGGTGATTTCCTGCGGCGGCGGACTTGTGCTCCGTCAGGAAAACGTGACGAATTTAAAAAAGAACAGCCGGATTGTATTGCTGACGGCTTCGCCGGAGACGATATTGGAGCGGGTAAAAGATTCTTCGGAACGGCCGGTGCTTAATGGACATATGAATACGGAATATATTGCCCAGCTTATGGAAAAACGGCGGGAAGCTTATGAGGCAGCCGCTGATTTGGTGATTTCCACAGACGGAAAGACGGTGGAGGAAATAGGGGAAGAGCTTATTCATAAGCTCAGTCTTAGATAATAACAAGGAGGAAACACCCTTCGGGTGTACCATGATGTCCAAAAAGCATGGACAAAAAGGAGGAAACGATAATGGATATCAGCGGATATACACAGTTGCTTTGCCTGATTGGCAGTCCGGTAGGACATTCCGGTTCGCCGGCGATGTATAATTATTGTTTCGAGAAGCAGGGAATGGATTATGCTTATCTGGCTTTTGACATAAAAAAGGAAGAGACAGCCGAGGCGATTCGTGCGTTAAAGCTTTTGCACGTCAAGGGATTTAACGTGACTATGCCGTGTAAGACGGCAGCAAAAGACTGTTGCGACGAGCTGTCCCAGGCAGCGGAATTAATTGGGGCGGTCAATACGGTGGTCAATGATCAGGGACGGCTGGTGGGACATAATACCGATGGTTTGGGCTGGGTACAAGGCTGCCGCGCTAACGGCATTGAGATAAAAGGGAAGAAAATGACGATTGCCGGATCAGGCGGAGCCGCTACGGCAATAACCATAACCAGCGCCCTGGAAGGGATACGGGAGATGTCGGTTTTTGCTATGAAGGATTCTTTTTATAGCAATGCGGAGGCTACGGTAGAAAAAATCCGAAGCCATGTTCCCGGCTGCCGGGTCAATTTATATGACTTGTCGGATAAGGCAAAGTTTTACGAGGAGATAGGGGACAGCGAATTGTTTACCAATGCTACCCGCGTGGGAATGAAGCCGTTGGACGGGGAGAGCCTGATCGGGGATCTGCATGTATTCAGGAAAGGACTGGCAGTTTCCGATGTGGTTTATAATCCTCAGATGACGAAGCTGCTGGCAGATGCCAGGGCAGCGGGGTGCCGGATAGTGACGGGGCTTGATATGCTGGTTTGGCAGGGGGCGGAAGCTTTCCGTCTGTATACCGGCCAGGAAATGCCGGTGGCAGAAGTGATGGAAGGCGTAAAAGGAGGCTGGAAGCATGGAAAAAATTCTTGATTTGATCACTGCGGAGATGAGTAAGGCATTCGCCGCATGCGGGTATGATGAATCCTATGCACGGGTGGTGCTGTCAAACCGTCCGGATCTGTGCGAATACCAATGTAACGGAGCTATGGCGGCGGCCAAGGCATACAAAAAGAGGCCCTTTGATATTGCCAGCGAGGTAGTGACAAAACTGCAGGGCTCTCGGGAGCAGAGTCCTTTGTTTTCCCTGATTGAGGCGGCCATGCCGGGGTTTATTAACCTTCGCCTTAACGGGGAGTTTTTAGCGGGATATTTAAATGGCATGAGCCGGGAGGAAAAGCTGGGACTTGAGGAACCGGGCCGTGGGGAGACGATTATTGTGGATTATGGCGGCGCCAACGTGGCGAAACCTCTGCACGTGGGCCATTTGCGGTCGGCGGTTATCGGAGAAAGCGTCAAGCGGATGGGCAGTTTCCTGGGCTATCATATGATCGGCGATGTGCATTTGGGGGACTGGGGCCTGCAGATGGGCCTGATTATTGAGGAGCTTCGCGACAGGAAGCCGGATCTGGTTTACTTTGATGAAAGTTACACCGGTGAATATCCGCAGGAACCGCCCTTTACCATCGGAGAGCTGGAGGAGATTTATCCGGCGGCCAGCAAGAAATCCAAGGAGGATGGGAACTTTAAAGAACGTGCGCAGACAGCCACATTCAAGCTGCAGAATGGCTACAAACCTTTTCATGCTATTTGGGAGCACATTATGGCAGTGTCCCTGGCCGATTTAAAGAAAAATTATGATCGTTTGGACGTGCATTTTGAGTTGTGGAAAGGAGAAAGCGACGCGGAAGCATATATTCCCTGGCTGATTGAGGATTTGCAGAAGAAAGGGCTGGCTTACGAGAGCCAGGGGGCCTTGGTGGTGGATATTACCCAGGAATCTGATTCGAAAGAGCTTCCGCCCTGCATTATCCGCAAATCGGACGGCGCGGCCCTTTATGCAACTTCTGACTTGGGGACGATCTTGGAGAGGGAGAAGTTGTACTCTCCCCGGAAGTATATTTATATTACGGATAAACGGCAGGAGCTGCATTTCATCCAGGTGTTCCGGGTGGCTAAGATGGCCGGATATATCAAAGAAGAGACGCCGATGGTTCATATTGGTTTTGGCACCATGAACGGCAAAGACGGCAAACCCTTCAAGACCCGGGACGGCGGGATTATGCGTCTGGAGCATTTGATTGCCGATATTGACGAGGCGGTGTATAACCGTATTCGGGAGAATCGCACCATGACGGATGAAGAGGCGGAAAAGACGGCGAAAATCGTAGGCTTGGCAGCGCTTAAATATGGAGATTTGTCAAATCAGGCAGCAAAAGATTATATATTTGACCTGGAACGTTTTTCCTCTTTTGAGGGGAATACGGGTCCTTATATTTTGTATACTATTGTAAGAATAAAATCAATTTTGAAAAAATATCAGGAGGCATCTGGTGGCCAGGCTGTTTCCGGGGAGATTCTGGAGGCGGCGGGAGATACGGAGAAGATGCTGATGCTGGAGCTAGCAAATTACAATGAAGTGCTGGAGAATGCTTTTGCGGAGACGGCTCCTCACAAGTTATGCCAGTATATTTATGACCTGGCTAACGCGTTTAACGGATTTTACCGTGATAATAAGATTCTGGCCCAGCAGGATAAGACCAGGCAGGCCGGTTGGATTCATCTGATTATATTGGCCAAAGATGTGTTGTCTGTCTGCATTCATCTGCTGGGGTTTGACGCGCCGGAACAGATGTAGTGTGCTGATCATAGTGAATGAAGGTAACAGTTCAAAGGGCGGGGAATTTAACATGGATTTTGGGCGTCAAGCTTGCTTGTAAGCCAAAATTCATGTTAAACTCCACATCGGATGGATATTCCAGCTTATGTCCGGCGTAGACGGGCAAGAAGATACCCGTCTGAACTGTTACGAATGAAGAGTATGTGAGTGCGAAAGGGAGGATTGTGGAATGGCATTATATGATTACAATAATGCTCTGCGCCAAGGAAAAAAACGATATCAGGAGGCGGTATCAAAAGGCGAGTATCCCTATTTGCCGGTGCTGGATGATATTTTAGCCAACACAGATATCGTTTCCGAAGTGAATTTGGGTTTGCTCGATGTGCCTTTGGATCGGATTGTGGGGACAAAGACACAAGGACGCACACAGGCATTTGCCAGTAATTTTATGCCTCTTTTGGGAGAAAAGTCGGAGTTTGGAGCTAAATGGGCATATTTGTATGATCATCAGGTTGATGAAGGGATTCATGACCCGATTATTGCTTATGAGCTGATGAACCGGTATTATGTACAAGAGGGGAATAAGCGGGTCAGCGTACTGAAATACCTTCATGCTTACAGTATTACCGCGTCGGTAATTCGTCTGATTCCCCGCAGGAACGATAATCACGAAAATAAACTGTATTATGAATTCCTGGATTTTTACCAGGTATCGTTTAATTGTGATGTATGGTTCAGCCAGGAGGGAAGCTATAACCGGTTATTGGAGGCGATGGGGAAGGAGCCGGGCGAGGTTTGGGATGAAGAGGAACAGCAGTATTTTAAAGCTATTCATGACCGGTTCTGTAAGGTTTTCCAGAGTGCCAGGACGGCGGAGTTGGAATTGACGGCCTCCGATGCTTTCCTGAAATATGTGGAATTTTTCGGTTATGATGAGATAAAAGATCGGACGACGGAACAGATTAAAAAGGATTTAGCCCGTATCAAAGACGAACTTTTATTGGTTTCCCGGGGAAGCGAGATAGCTTTGGTGGAAAAACCGGAGGTCAAAGAGAGTTCGTCGCCAAAGCTGTTGAACTGGCTGATTTCCGATGATGCCATTGAGCCGGAAATGCTGAAGCTGGCTTTTATTTACCCCAGCAACAAAGATGATTCCAGTTGGGTGTATGCTCATGAACTGGGAAGGTTGTATTTGGGCCAATGCTTTGGGGGAAAGCTTCGGACGCAGGTTTTTGAGGATGCCAAGACGGAGGAGCAGGCTATGAAAGCTATTGAACAGGCGGTAGCAGATGGCTGCAACGTAATCTTTACTGTGGCTCCGCAGATGGCGGCTACCAGTGTGAAGGCCGTGCTGAAATATCCTAAACTCCGGGTATTCAACTGTTCAGTCAATATGTCCTATTCTTCTATCCGCACTTATTATGCGCGGATGTACGAATCAAAATTCCTGATGGGCGCTCTGGCGGCAGCGATGAGTGTGGGGGAAAAGCTGGGTTATATTGCCGATTATCCGATTTATGGTATGGTTTCCAATATCAATGCTTTTGCCATGGGGGCAAAGATGATTAATCCCCGGGCAAAAGTTTATCTGAAATGGTCCGGCCTCAAGGAACATCATTGCCGCCAGGAACTGGAAGAGGAAGGAATCACCCATATTTCCGGTGAAGATATTATTGCACCGGTGAAAGCTTCCCGGGAGTATGGTTTGTATTGCAAATGCCTGGATGGCACGGTGGAAAACCTGGCAACGTCTCTGTGCAATTGGGGGAAATTCTATGAGCAGTTAGTGAATCAGATTTGCCGGAGAGACCAGGAGGATAAAAGCCTGAAGGGAAAGAAAGCGATTAATTACTGGTGGGGGATGTCGGCTGATGTGATCGATGTTATCTGTTCAAAAAACCTTCCCTCCAGTACGAACCGGCTGATTGAGTTTTTGAAATGGTCTATCCGATGCGGTTCTTTCCATCCCTTTGACGGAAAAATCTATGCCCAGAAAGGCCGGATCGTGGGAGAAGAAGGGCGTGGCCTGGCGCCGGAAGAGATTATTCGTATGGGATGGCTGTGTGATAATGTGATTGGGGAGATTCCGCCCATTGAATTGTTTAAGCCGGAATCCCAGGCTATGATACGGAGAAGCGGAGTAAAAGACACAGAAATATCTACGGAGGATAAATAGGTTGAAGATCCTGGTACTAGCCGATTGTGAATCGAAATCACTGTATGAATACTTTACTCCGGAGAAACTGGCGGGAGTGGATTTAATTCTTGCCTGCGGGGATCTGAAATGGAATTATCTTGACTTTTATGCCAGCATGTGCAGCGCGCCGGTATTGTTTGTCATGGGGAACCACGACCCTTCTTATGATTCGAAGGCTTGCAGCGGCTGTATCTGCATTGAAAACGATATTTATGTCTATAAAGGGGTGCGGATACTTGGCCTGGGAGGCTCCATGCGTTATCGTCCCGAAGCCTGCAACCAATACACGGAAAGAGAAATGAAACGCAGAATAAAAAAACTCTGGTGGAAGCTATGGCGAAAAAAAGGGTTTGATATTTTGGTTACTCACGCGCCTGCAGCCGGCCTCAATGATCTGGAAGACCTTCCCCATCGAGGTTTTGCCTGTTTTCGCCAGCTTTTGGAAATTTATAAGCCCAAATTATTTGTCCATGGCCATGTCCACGCCAATTACGGCAGCGGCTTTAAACGCGTGGATCGTTTTGGGGATACGACGGTAGTCAATGCCTATGATTATTATTATATCGAATACCCGGAGAAAAATGGCAACGATGCGGATGGGACATCCTCTTGTCCGGCGTAGGCGGATAAAATTATTAGGGGAATTTTCTTGAGTTTATTGCCCGCCGATAACAAAGAATCCTGCGAAGCAGGATTCTTTGTTATCGGCGGGTCGTTTCAGCGACAGGATTCCTTTCCGTCGCAGGCATTAGCTCACTTTAATTCTTTTTCTTTCAAATTTTTCTGTGCCGTAGCCAGCATCAGTTTAATCCGGTTTAATTGATTGACTTCGCTGGCTCCCGGGTCATAATCCACGGCGATGATATTTGCTCCCGGGTGTTTCCGCCGCAATTCCTTGATCACTCCTTTTCCCACGATGTGGTTGGGCAGGCATCCGAAAGGCTGGGCACAGACGATATTTTCCACGCCGCTATGAAGTAATTCCAGCATTTCCCCGGTTAAAAACCATCCTTCCCCGGTCTGGTTGCCCAAAGAGACGAATTCTTTTGCCATGTTCGCAAGTTCGCCGATTCGCGAGGGCGGGGTAAAGTGGATGCTTTTGGCCAATTCCTTGCGGGCGGTCTTTCTTAAGTATTCCAGCAGGGAGATTCCCATATTGCATAGCCAGGCCGTAGATTGCTTTCCTCCCAGATGTTCCGCCTTGAAATTGCTGTTGTAAAAACAGTAAAGCAGGAAATCCATTAAATCCGGCATAACTGCTTCGGCGCCTTCCGATTCCAGCAGTTCGACAATGTGATTGTTGGCCAGAGGGGAAAATTTCACAAGGATTTCCCCTACAATGCCTACCTTCGGTTTTTTTCCGTCTATCCGGGGAAGACGGTCAAAATCCTGGACAATGCCCCGGACTGTCCGGCCGAATTCCATCATATTGACGGATTTGACAGACAGGTTTTTGATACAGCGTTTTTTCCATTTTTCATGCAGGGCATTGGCGGAACCGGGGATCTTTTCATAGGGGCGGGTAGCGTATAAAACCCGCATAAAGACATCCCCGTATACGATGGACTGCATAGCTTTGGCTACCAGTGCCGGCGTCATGGTAAAGCCGGGGTTTGTCTCCATGCCGTTGGCATTGACGGAAATTACTGGTATCTGCTTCATGCCGGCTTTTTCCAATGCCCGGCGGATAAAACCTATGTAATTGGAAGCCCGGCAGCCGCCTCCGGTCTGGGTGATCATGACAGCGGTGTGGTCCAGGTCGTATTTGCCGGACAGCAGGGCATCCATAATCTGTCCGATGACGATCAGGGAGGGATAGCAGGCGTCATTATTTACGTATTGAAGCCCTGTGTCAATAGCCGAACGGTTGTGGTTTTGCAATACTTCCATATGATAGCCGAAGCTGCAGATTGCCGGTTCAAGCAATTCAAAATGAATCGGCGACATCTGGGGGCACAGCAGAGTGTATTCCTTTTTCATCTCCTTGGTGAAGACGATCCGGTTATAGGCGCTGGAAACTACCCGCCGCTCATAATGTTTTTGATGGCGGACCCGCAGCGCGGCGATTAAAGAGCGTATCCGGATACGGGCAGCTCCCAGATTGCTTACCTCGTCAATTTTTAATACCGTATAAATTTTCCCGGCTTTGGTCAGAATATCATGGACCTGGTCGGTAGTCACCGCGTCAAGCCCGCAGCCAAAGGAGTTGAGTTGGATTAAATCCAGGCAGTCGGTATTACGGATATAAGAGGCGGCCCGGTACAGCCGGGAATGGTACATCCATTGGTCGGTGACGACTAAAGGCCGTTCGGTGTCGGCCAAATGGGAGACGGAGTCTTCCGTCAGCACAGCCAGCCCGTAAGAGGTAATCAGCTCCGGGATACCGTGGTGGATTTCCGGGTCAATGTGGTATGGCCGGCCAGCCAGTACGATACCGTGGCGGTCATGTTCTTTCAGCCAGGCGATGGTTTCTTCTCCCTTTTTTTCAATATCTCTCCGGCAGCGGGCCAATTCTTTCCAGCCGGCATGGGCGGCTTTTTGGATTTCTATGGAGGAAATCTGGTATTCTTTGCCGATTTCCACGATGAGCTGCTTGGTTAGTACTTCTTCGTCCGTAAAAGCGATAAAAGGATTCATGAAACGGACGTTGAATTCAGTCAGCTCTTCCATATTGTTTTTGATATTTTCCGCATAGGAAGTGACCATGGGACAGTTGAAATGATTGCCGGCCTGAGGGGTTTCATTGCGCTCATAAGGGATACAAGGGTAAAAGATATCTCGTATGCCTTGCTTGATTAGCCACATGATATGGCCATGGACCAGTTTGGCGGGATAACATTCCGACTCGCTGGGGATAGACTCAATACCCAGCTCGTAAAGCTTCTTTGTGGATTGGGGCGACAGAGCCAGGCTAAAGCCCAGTTCCCGAAAAAACACCGCCCAAAAAGGAAAATTCTCATACATATTTAATACCCGGGGGATACCGATGGTTCCCCGGGGGGCCAAATCGGGAGTCAGGGGCTCATAATCAAATACCCGGTGGTACTTAAAGTCAAACAAGTTGGGGATTTCTTTTTTGGTCCGTTCTTTTCCCAGGCCCCGTTCACAGCGGTTGCCGCTGATAAATTGCCGGCCGCTGCCAAACCGGTTGACAGTCAGCACGCAGTGGTTGGTGCAGCCTTTGCAGCGGGTCATGGACGTATCATACTGAAGGGTAATGATTTTGTCCAGCGGAAGCATGGAAGTCTTTTTTTCCGGGGAGGAAGAAACCCGGTGGTGATAGCGTTCCCTGGCTATCAGCGCCGCACCGAAGGCGCCCATGATGCCGGCAATGTCCGGACGGACAGCCTGACAGCCGGAAATTTTTTCAAAACTGCGCAGTACGGCATCATTGTAAAAAGTGCCGCCTTGAACGACGATATGTTTGCCAAGGTCAGCGGCGTTGGTGATTTTGATTACTTTAAACAGGGCGTTTTTTATAACCGAATAAGCCAGCCCGGCAGAAATATCAGCCACGGATGCGCCTTCCTTTTGGGCTTGTTTGACGTTGGAATTCATAAATACCGTGCAGCGGGTGCCGAGATCGGTGGGATTTTGGGCAAAAAGAGCCTCTTTTGCGAAACTTTCCACTTCGTAATTCAGAGATTTGGCGAAGGTTTCGATAAAGGAGCCGCAGCCGGAGGAGCAGGCTTCGTTGAGCTGAACGCTGTCCACGGTTTTATCCTTAATTTTAATGCATTTCATGTCTTGTCCGCCGATATCCAGTATACAGTCGACTTCCGGCTCAAAAAACGCGGCGGCATAGTAGTGGGAAATCGTCTCCACTTCCCCCTCGTCCAACATCAGGGCCGCCTTTAAAAGGGCTTCCCCATAACCGGTGGAGCAAGACCAGGCGATGCAAGCCTCCGGCGGAAGCAAAGCCTTGATTTCACGTATAGCCCTGATGGCTGTGGCCAGAGGGCTTCCGTTATTGTTGGAGTAAAAATGGTATAAAAGGCTGCCGTCCTCTCCGACCATGGCCAGCTTGGTCGTGGTGGAGCCGGCATCGATACCCAGATAGCAGTTGCCCTGGTAAGAACGCAGGTCGGCGGTTTTTACCCGATGGCTGTCATGGCGGCGCCGGAAAACATCGTATTCCTCCTGGGAGGCAAAAAGCGGCTCCATGCGTTTGATCTCCGTCTCCATTCGTACACCGGATTGGAGAAGGGAGATAAAATCGGTAAGAGATGTCGGGAAAGAGGTTTCCCCGGCGGCTTCACGGGCGCTCAGGGCGGCGCCCGTGGCGGCGAACAAATGCGAGTGGCCCGGCGCCACAATATGCTGGCTGTCCAGATTTAACGTGCGGATAAAAGCCCGGCGCAGTTCGGGCAAAAAATGCAGAGGGCCGCCCAAAAACGCGACGGTGCCCCGTATGGGCTTGCCGCAGGCCAGCCCGCTGATGGTCTGATTGACGACTGCCTGAAAAATGGACGCCGCCAGGTCTTCCCTGGTGGCGCCTTCATTAATCAGCGGCTGGATGTCGGATTTGGCAAACACGCCGCAGCGCGCCGCGATGGGATAGATCATCTGGTAATCCCTGGCGTATTCGTTGAGCCCGGCGGCGTCTGTCTGCAAAAGAGCCGCCATCTGGTCAATAAAGGAACCCGTGCCACCGGCACAGATGCCGTTCATCCGCTGGTCAATACCGCCGGTAAAATAGATGATCTTGGCGTCTTCACCACCAAGCTCGATAGCCACATCGGTTTGGGGCGCTTCCTTTTGCAGGGCCGTGGCTACGGCCACAACCTCCTGGATAAAAGGAATTTCCAGATGGCGGGATAAAGCCAGGCCGCCGGAACCGGTGATGCCGGGGCAAACATGGATTTCCCCGGTCTGTTCTTTTGCCCGCGATAATAAAACGGCGAGCGTCTCTTGTATATTGGCATAGTGACGCTCGTAATCGGTGAATATTATATGGTTATGGTAATCTAGGACTGCGATTTTCACTGTAGTGGAACCGATATCGATTCCCAAAGTATAACATTGGTTTGATAAACTCATATAAGCGGGATTATCCTTGCCTCCTTTATCTTTGTGAAAACTTTTTGTAATTGTTCACTACCGGACAGTTACAATTTCTGAAATAAAAAAGTGCGCATCCACGCGGAGCGTTTTGTATCATAGAACGCATTTTCCTATGATACGAAAAGAAAGATATGCTCTGAACGCGCATATCTCCTGTATTTTAACATAAAACCACAAAGAATACCAGTTATTATCCCATAAAAAAACGGTTAAGAAAGATAAAGATTATGGAAGTTTTGGCAAAAGAGCGCAATCTGTTTGACAAAAGAGCGGCCAGAAATTATAATGTGAATGTAGCAGTTCAGACGGCGGGGAATTTGACATGGATTTTGAATATTCGAGCTTTTGTCCGGCGTAGGCGGACAAGAAAATGCTCCGTATGAGCTGTTATCTGTGAATGGCAGATATTTAAGCGGGAAAGGGGGAAACAGTAATGGACGGTGGTTCTGCATACCACACGGAACCTGACGACATACGAAAGCGGATACCTGTACTGCTGTTTCCCGAAACCAGAAGGAAGCCTTTCTGACGGTTTCTTTTTTACCAGGGGAAATTGCGGATTGCTGCCTGCACCTGCCGTGCGCCTATGGCCGGGGCGGGGCGTTTGCGGCTGCGCCTGCCAGGCGTCTATAGGCAGCAGCGAAGGCAGTACGGGAATCAGGACATACGCAAAAGTACAATGGGGAGCGGTCCCGGAAACTCCCTTGCACCCATCTTTGTGGCTGATTTTCCGCCAGAAGCACCCAAATTTAATCAACGTACGTTCCACGTACGCCTCATAAATTTGTGCACTTCTGACAAAAAATCATCTCACAAATCTGGGC